>JAHEYP010000021.1:0-7956 GCA_023251535.1 Bacteroidota bacterium | reverse complement strand
GTAATTCCTTTCCTACTATAAACTATGAATTTAAATAAAGCAACACTGCGAAACGATATTCAATCCGGCTTAGTAGTATTCTTAGTTGCATTGCCATTATGTCTTGGCATAGCACTTGCCAGCGGAGCACCGCTATTTGCGGGAATCATATCGGGAATTATCGGCGGAATTGTGGTGGGAGTATTAAGCAATTCTCAACTGAGTGTTTCGGGCCCTGCAGCTGGATTAACTGCTATTGTATTAAGCGCCATCACGACCTTGGGTAGCTTCGAAGTATTCCTACTTGCAGTTGTACTTGCAGGAGTAATTCAATTATTATTAGGCGTAGCAAAAGCAGGAACAATATCAAACTACATTCCTAGCAATGTTATTGAAGGAATGTTAGCCGCCATCGGTATAATTATTATTCTAAAGCAACTTCCGCATGCAATCGGCTTTGATGTAGACAACGAAGGAGATTTCTTCTTCATCGAAAAATCGGGAAGCAATACCTTCTCTGCAATAATTAACGCAATCAACTATTCACATCCAGGAGCAATCATAATCACGATAGTATCACTACTCATACTTATTGCATTTACTAAAGTAGAATTCCTAAAGAAAATTAAAGCGATACCAGGAGCTTTAATTGCAGTGGTTGTAGGTATAGCCATTAACGAAACATTTAAGTTGACAGGATCGCCTTTAGCTATTTCGCAAGAACATCTAGTTAACTTACCTACCCCACGTAACTTCAACGAGTTTGTTGGTCAATTCTCCTTCCCGAATTTATCGGCAATAAGTAATCCGGAAGTTTGGATTATCGCACTCACCTTAGCAATAGTAGCAAGCATCGAAACACTATTGTGCATTGAAGCGGCTGACAAGATGGATCCATTAAAGCGCTATACAAATACCAATAGAGAATTATTCGCACAAGGAATCGGGAATATTGCAAGTGGACTGATTGGAGGATTACCAATGACTTCAGTAATTGTAAGGACATCTGCCAATGTAAATTCCGGCGGAAAAACAAAAGCATCAACAATTGTTCATGGAATTCTACTATTGATTGCTGTACTAAGTATTCCGCTAATCCTAAATAAAATTCCTTTAGCTTGCCTTGCAGCAGTACTTTTAATGATAGGATATAAATTAGCAGGTCCAACCATATTCAAACATATGTGGAAAGGGGGGAAATATCAGTTTATTCCTTTTATAGTAACTGTAATTGCTGTAGTATTTACAGACTTACTTAAAGGAGTCGCTATTGGGTTTATCGTATCTGTATTTTACATTCTCAGAGCTAATTTAAAACTCGCATACTTCTTCAAAAAAGAAGACTACCATGAAGGAGAAGTTATTTCAATCAAATTAGCGCAAGAAGTATCGTTCTTGAATAAAGCCGCTATAAAGCAAACCTTGCATCATTTACCGAATGGAAGTAAAGTAGTAATTGATGCTGCCGATACTTTCTACATTGACTATGACGTTCTAAAAATTATTAGCGACTTTATCGAAAATACAGCAAACGACAAAAAAATAAATATCACACTTAAAGGATTTAAATCAGAATACAAAATTGAAAATGCGTCAACGCATGTAATCTCAAAATAAAATTAAAATGAAAGCACATACATCAGAAACACAAGCATCAATAACGCCACTAAGAGCACTAGATATCTTAAAAGAAGGTAATTTACGTTTCGTAAATAATTTAATGGCCGATCGCAATTTACTAATGCAGGCTAATGAAACACGCGAAGGACAATGGCCATTTGCAGTAATCTTGAGTTGTATTGACTCTAGAACATCGGCAGAATTAATATTCGATCAGGGGTTAGGCGACATTTTCTCAATTCGTATTGCAGGAAATGTAGTTAACACTGATATTTTAGGAAGCCTTGAGTTTGCATGCAAAGTAGCAGGATCGAAATTAATAGTTGTACTTGGACATACTCAATGCGGTGCTATTAAAGGAGCATGTGACCATGTAGAGATGGGAAATCTCACAGAGTTATTGTCGAAGATTCAACCAGCAGTATACGAAGAAAACGAAGTGTCAGAGCCGTCTAATCGAAATTCTAAAAACAACAAATTTGTTGCTAACGTAACTAATTTAAATGTTAAGCGATCTGTATCTTCAATCGTCAACAGAAGTTATATCCTAGAACAAATGCTCGAAAAAGGAGAAATCGCAATAGTAGGCGGCGTCCACAATTTAGAGACTGGAAAAGTTGATTTCATGGAAGACACATTAATCTCAGACAGAAACTCGATGATGAAAGCATTAAAATAATAAGGCTTTATAAGGTTAGGTTTATAGTAGGTTGGATCAGGGAAGGGCAGAAGTATTGTCCTTCCCTTTGTATAAATAAAATATCAAACCACAATTAAACAATCCTTTTTAGAAAAGCAAACCATTTCATTACAAATAATTTCCAAATCAAAATGTCAAACAATTTAATTCTAACCAAAGTCAATTATGCAAAATGTTGTTAACCCAATAAAAAGATTCATTGAACTAATTGCTTTAGAAAAGAAAGAAATAATCAGCATATACTTTTACGCAGCTATAAGCGGCCTAATATATTTATCATTACCATTAGGGATACAATCAATTATAAATTTATTATTTGGAGGAATTATTTCTACTTCATTATTCATCCTTGTAATAGCGGTAGCAATTGGGGTTGGCATTAATGGATGGTTACAAATCATTAGAATGCAAGTAAATGAAAGAATTCAAAAAAGAATTTTTACCAGATATTCACTAGAATTTGCCTATAAAATACCTCGTTTAGATTTAATCTCAGTAGACAATTATCATTTACCTGAACTTGTAAATAGATTTTTTGATATTGCTTCACTACAAAAAGGATTATCTAAAGTTCTATTAGAATTTCCATCTGCCTTCATTCAGATAATATTTGGCATAATACTACTCTCCCTTTACAGTCATGTATTTATAATTTTCGGAATTATCCTATTAGGTCTTATATTTCTAATCCTAAGATTTACTTACCCAAAAGGAATGAGTACTTCCTTAACCGAATCAAAATATAAATATGAAGTGGGTCATTGGCTAGAAGAGGTGGCACGAACCATTAAATCAATAAAATTTATGGGAAGATCAAACTTCCCAGCACAAAAAGCAGATCAATTAATTAGTGGATATTTAGACGCTCGAGAAGAACATTTTAAAATACTTAAAATTCAGTATTGGGCATTTGTTGCTTTCAAAACATTGACAACAATTGCATTATTATTGGTTGGATGCTTCTTAGTTATCGATGAAAAGATAAATATCGGTCAATTTATTGCTACAGAAATTATCATAATAACAATATTGAGCTCTGTTGAAAAAGTAATTGATAGTTTAGATGCGATTTATGATATGCTTACCTCATTAGAAAAAGTAAGTCATATAATGGACAAACCAAATGAAAGAATCTCAGGAATAAACATCAATGAAGTAAGTTCCAACAAAGGTCTTTCTATAAAAGCAGATCATTTATCATATCGATTTAAAAGCGGAGAAAAGTACAATTTGCACAATTTAAATTTTGAAATAAACTCTGGAGAAAAAGTATGCATATTTGGAACTGAAGGTTCGGGTAAATCCACGCTATTAAAGCTGTTTACAGGAGCATATCCACAATATGAAGGACAACTTCTAATTAACAATTATCCGATAAGCAATTATAACTTAGAATTACTACGAAATGAAATAGGAATAAGTATGGCGTCTGACGATATATTTTCAGGCACATTAAGAGACAATCTAATACTAGGAAATGAAAACATCAGCAATCAAAGAATCATAGAAGTAGCCCAAGAAACAGGATTGCTTTCCTTTATTCAAAGTATTAAAGATGGACTTCAGCATACAATCAATTCATCTGGTAAGCAATTACCAAGAAATATCATTAACAAAATATTGGTAACTAGAGCCTTATTAGCTTCGCCAAAACTTGTATTAATTGAAGATTGTTGGAGTTCTTTAGAGCGTAATGAACAAGAAAAAATGGTATCCTTATTAACGAACAAGAATAATATATTCACTCTAATTGGAGTAAGTAACGATCCGAATTTTGCAGCAAATTGCGACAAAATAATACTCCTTGATGAAGGAGAAATATTGGATTTTGGAGCATTTAAAGATGTTGCTAAAAACAACAATTACACAAAGCTTTTCAAACAACTAAGCTTATAATAATTAACCTATGTGGCTAAGTCGAAAAGAAGAAATCGTTAACAAGGAAGATTTCATTTCATACAAAAAAGCATTCACTGAAGTAAGTGATTCAAAATTAAATAGAACATTGTTCGTAATAATGTTCAGCATAATCCTGTTTTCATTTTTACCATGGACGCAAACAATCCAAGGCGATGGAATAATTACAACAAGAACACCAGAACAACGTCAGCAAGAATTAAACTCAATTATTGCAGGAAGAATAGCAAAGTGGAATGTAAAAGAAGGAGATTTTGTAAAAAAGGGTGATACAATTCTAAAGTTAACAGAAATAAAAGAAAACTATTTAGATCCCAGATTACTTTTAAGAACAGAAGAACAAATAAAATCAAAAGAAAGTACGGTTGATTTTTATCGACAAAAAGTTACTGCAATACAAAATCAAGCTAATGCTCTTTATCAAACAAGAGATTTAAAACTCGAACAGATAAAGAACAAAATTAATCAATGCAACTTATACATTGAAAATGACAGCATGCTTCTAATTGCAGCAATAACAGAACTTAAAATAGCCAAAGATCAATTTAAACGACAAGAAGAGCTATACAAAAATGGATTGAAGTCTCTGACAGAGCTCGAACAAAGAAAACAAAGTTTTCAAAATGCCGAATCGAAAAAAGTAATTTGTGAAAACAAACTTACGAATGCGAAAAACGAATTATTGAATGCAAGAATTGAACTTAATTCCGTAGAAAGAGAATACAGTGAAAAAATCGCCAAAATCACTTCCGACAAATTCTCTACACTAAGCGAAATTACGAATGGAGAGGGTGAAATTTCGAAGTTAAAAAATCAGTTTTCCAATTACGCTATCAGAAACGGCTTCTACTATTTATTAGCTCCACAAGATGGACAAATTACAAAGACCATAAAGGCCGGCATAGGCGAAATAATCAAAGAAGGTGAACAAGTGGCAAAAATAGTACCACTCAAATTTCAATACGCGGTAGAAATGTACGTGAAACCTGTTGACTTACCTCTTATTGCACTAAATCAAAAAGTACGATTTCAATTTGACGGATGGCCTTCTATATTCTTTAGTGGATGGCAGAGCATAAGTTATGGAACTTATGCGGGAAAAGTAGTTGCCATTGACAACTCTATATCAGACAATGGAAAATTTAGGATTCTCGTATCGGAAGATGAAAATGACACCAAATGGCCAACGGCATTAAAAGCCGGTGGTGGTGCCAAAGGTGTTGCCTTATTAACAGATGTCCCAATCTGGTATGAACTATGGAGAAATATGAATGGCTTTCCTCCCAACTTCTATGAAAACAGTAAGGTTGAATTGAAAAACGTAAAGAAATGAAAAAGCTAATTATAATTTGGGCAAGCCTAGGCATATTCAGCCTTCTTCCGACGAAATCGTTGGCTCAAATAGATAGCAGTCATGTATTGTCGATAACAGAATTCTTGAAAATCGTACAGGAATATCATCCCATAGCTAAACAAGCATCCTTAATAACGAAACAAGCTAATGAAGAATTAAATTTTGCGAAAGGAGGATGGGACCCGCAGTTAAACTCAAATTACGACCAAAAGAAATTTGAGAGCAAAAATTACTACTCCTATTTCGAAAATAATTTAAAAATCCCAACATGGTACGGAGTTGATATAAAGGCTGGTTATGATTATACAACAGGAGTGAATTTGAATTCTGAAAGTAAACTTCCTAATGACGGATTAGCGTACCTGGGCATTTCAATTCCTTTAGCTAAAAACATGATAATGGATAAGAGACGCGCTACTTTAGCGCAAGCGAAATTATTTATAGAAGCAAGTGAGCAACAAAAGAAAATAATAATCAATGATTTAATCTTAGAAGCGAAATACACATTTTATGAATGGTATTATACTTATAACGAACTATTGATTTATAAAAACGCATTAAAAATAGCAGAAGATCGATTTGAAGCTACAAAATTATTGGTAGAATATGGTGACAGACCTTCAATAGATACCATTGAAGCATTAACACAACTTCAATCAAGGCAATTGCAATTAAATGATGCTCAAAACAACTTCGTATTAAAATCATTAGAATTAAATAATTACTTATGGCTAGAAAACAATGTCAATTATCCAATAGATACACTAATGTATCCCAACCTTGGTTCTATGGCGTTAGATTCTAATTTAATCGAATTGAAATCGCTCGAAGAAATGGAAAGTGAACTTAGCAAAAATCATCCTTTGCTTATCAATTACACTTATAAAATAAAACAACTGGAGATAGAAAGGAAATTAAAAGTCGAAAATTTAAAACCAAATCTCAATGTAAATTATAATTTAATTTCGGGTGGACCCAATTTTTCTGATTATTCAAACTATGAGTTTAAGAACAATTACAAATTAGGTTTTAATTTTTCTTTGCCCTTAACATTTATGCAAGGAAGAGCAGAAGTTAAATTGGCGAAAATTAAAATTAAAGACACAGAATATCAACAATCGCTAAAAAACCGAGAACTCGTAAATAAGGTAAGAAGTTATTATAATCAGCTTCTTAATTTAAAAAAACAAACTACACTCTTCGAACAAACAATCGCTAATTATAAATTACTTCTGGAAGGTGAGGAAAATCGCTTTCAAAATGGCGAAAGTTCCATTTTCTTAGTAAATACTCGAGAGAATAAATTAATCGAGTCTCAACTGAAACTAACCGAACTTAATACCAAATTTCTTAAAACGGAAGCTTCTTTAAAATGGTCGATTGGTGTATTTTAGCCAAGTAATTGCCTTCATAAATATGGTAAAGCACTTATTTGCCCACCAACTGAAATACCAATGAAAAAAATATTATTTTCATTGAGAAGTAAAAAGGTCTGCATATTGTTTTGTTTTCTACTTTTAATCCATGAAACAATTGTCGCTATTGTTCTTGTTGCTTAGCTCTATTTGCTTGGCTCAACCTTCTACCCTTAACGATCATGCCATTTGCTTTTATTATAATTGGTATGGATCAAATTTAATTGATGGAAACAACTATCATTGGGCTCATCCAGTGATGCCACAAAACGATAAAGACACTACTAAAAAATTCTATCCAGGTAACGGAGATATTGGGGCTAACTTTTATCCTTCAAATGGTGAATATAGCAGTGCCGACCCTGCTATCATTGAAAAACACATGCAAGAAATAGCAAGTGCAGGAATAGGAATAATTGCTGTTACTTGGCTTGGTGAAGATGATTATACTTTCAAAAGTGTTACTCCCCTACTCGATGCAGCTTCACGTCACGGAATTAAAGTTTGTTTTCAAATTGAACCAAGAGTCCGCAAAACAGTTTTTAGTACATGCGATGCCGTTAGGTACTTGATTGACCACTATGGAAATCATCCAGCCTTCTACAAAAGCAAAGAAACAAATCGCCCGATGTTTTTTGTGTACGACAGCTATGTAATTCCTGCAAATGAATGGTCGATAGTTTTAAGTGACACGGGAAAGCAAAGCATACGAAAATCAAAATACAACTCCGACATGATCGGGCTTTGGTGTTGGAAAGAAGACAGTTTGTTTTTTGAACAATCGGGATTTGACGGATTCTATACTTATTTTGCAAGTCGCGGCTTTACTTTTGGAGCTACTCCTGAAAATTGGTCTTCACTTCAAAAATGGGCTGATGAACACAAACAAATTTTTATTCCGTCTGTAGGTCCGGGATACAACGACGAGCGAATTCGTCCATGGAATACTCGCAACAATAAAGATCGTGAAA
>JAHEYP010000050.1 GCA_023251535.1 Bacteroidota bacterium | reverse complement strand
AATTGTGAAATCACTTATAAGGATATCTCAGGCATTAAAAAGATTTTCAAGAAAATGCTAATGAGTATTTATCACGTTCGAGTGGCTTATCCTGCTGCGAGTTAATGAATTAAAAATTTCGTTTTTGATGGGAAATAGAGGGACTTCAAGGTAGGTTTCACTATTTTTGTGAGGAAATATGGCTGATATTATTCGTCTTTTACCCGATGCTGTTGCAAACCAGATTGCGGCCGGTGAAGTAATTCAACGTCCCGCTTCTGCTGTTAAGGAATTACTCGAAAATGCTGTTGATTCGGGAGCTTCTCGTATTCAACTCATTCTTCGTGATGCCGGTAAGTCGTTGATTCAGGTAATCGATGATGGTTCGGGAATGACCGAAACAGATGCGCGCCTCAGCTTCGAACGTCATGCAACTAGCAAAATTCGTAAGTCCGACGATCTTTATACATTGCATACCATGGGCTTCCGCGGTGAGGCTTTGGCTTCTATCGCCGCCGTAGCGCAAGTGGAATTGAAAACTCGAATGCGTGGTAGCGATATCGGAACGAAAGTGGTGATCGAAGCTTCTGAGGTGAAAGGGCAGGAGCCCGTGGCGGTGCCCGAAGGGACATCCATCTCCGTGAAAAATCTTTTTTATAATGTTCCTGCGAGAAGAAATTTCTTGAAGTCGGATACTGTTGAGTCGAGGCATTTGCACGAGGAGTTTATTCGTGTTTCGCTTTCGTATCCTCATATTCACTTTACGATGCACCACAACGGACATCAAGTGTTTGATTTGAGAGGAGGAAATTTCCGTCAGCGTATAGCTGCTATCTTCGGAAATAATTATAACGAACGTTTGGTACCTATCGAGGAAGAAACGTCGATTGTGAAGCTCGAAGGTTTTGTTGGTAAACCCGAATTTGCTAAGAAATCGAGAGGGGAGCAGTACTTTTTCGTGAACCATCGTTTCATTAAAGATAATTATCTGCATCACGCTATTAGCAGTGCATATGAGTCGTTAATCACGAAGGATAGTTATTCGTCGTATTGGTTAAATATCACTGTCGATCCCGCAACTATCGATGTGAATATTCATCCCACGAAAACAGAAATTAAATTCATCGACGATAAAAACGTATATGCTATTTTACGTGCTGCCGCTAAACGCGCACTCGGAAAATTCAGCATTGCGCCTTCGCTCGATTTCGATCAGGAGCGTGCTTTCGATTTGCCGCTCGATAAATTGAATTCTATTCCGGTGCAGCCTACTATTAAGGTGAATCCGAATTATAATCCTTTTAATACGTCGAGTAATTCGGCCGCAGGCCCTGCAACGCCTCGTACTAACTGGGGACGAATCGAACCTCGAAGAGCGCAAGATTGGTTGCAGATGCACGATGATCTGAAGAAGACTTCCGAAGAGTTTACTCCCGAAAGAAATCAGATGACATCGGCACCAAAGAACGAAATGTTCTTGACCGAAGATCACGGAATTTCTCTCTTAAGCATCTTCGATGATCTCGATGATTTCAGATTTGTGCAGGTGAGTCCACGGATGATGAGCGTTTCATATTCCCACGGATTTGTACTCATCGATATTCAAGGTGCACACGAAAGAATCATGTACGAACGTTATCTGCATGCCCTCGAAACAAAAGCAGTAGCAACGCAACAACAATTGTTTCCGCCTCAGTTACAACTATCGCCTGCCGATGCTGCGCTCGTAGTGGAGATCAATGAAGATTTACGTAAGATAGGATTCGATTTATCAGATTTCGGGAATAATACCGTTGTGGTGAATGGGATTCCTGCCGAGTTAGAAGCGGGACTCGAAACGCAAGTGCTGCAAATGCTTTTCGAACAATATAGAAACAATCGTGATCGACTACAGTTACAAGGTCACGATAATCTCGCACGAAGTATGGCGCGAAGTATTGCGGTGAAAATGGGACGCAAACTGGCATCACGCGAGTTAAAACAATTGGCAATGGATCTATTGCATTGCGAAACAGCAAACTATGGAGTTAATGGTAAACTGCTTATTAAACAATTCGGAGCAGAAGATATTTACAATCTATTACAACACTGATCCTAAGTAGGATTCAACTATGGCTAATCAATTCCGCCCTTCCGGATTTCAAATCCTGCCGCCAGTAGTCAAAAACTTGCTCATCATAAATGGCATTCTGTATTTTGCTACGGTGGTTTTCCAGGATAAATTCGGATTCGATATTAACGAATACTTGGGACTACATTACCCCGGTTCCGATGCATTTAAACCCGTGCAGTTCGTTTCGTATATGTTCTTGCATGGTAGTTTCATGCATATCTTTTTTAATATGTTCGCCCTGTGGACATTCGGTTCGGCAATTGAAAATATCTGGGGACCAAAACGTTTCCTCATCTTTTATTTTGTGTGCGGAATAGGAGCAGCTATCGTTCAAACTTTGGTAGTCGGATGGGATATCACTCAGTCGCAAGAGGCATTAACTGCATTCCTGAATAATAAAGGTCCCGATGATTTCTTGGTATTCTTGAAATCAAGAGGATTTGTTGAAGAAGATGCAGGTCCTTTGTTAAGAGTGTGGCATTATATCGTAGGCTACGAAACTCCTCATAAGCTCTTGAGTTTTGTTGCTGAGTGGCACGATAATCCCGCAAATCCTGCTTATTTTAATGAAGCGAAAGAGTTTTGCGATCAGTATATGAGTGCGAAAATTAATTCGGTAACGGTTGGAGCATCTGGAGCGGTTTACGGGTTGTTGTTGGCTTTCGGAATGATGTTCCCCAATGCATTGTTGTATATCTACTTTGCGATTCCGATTCGTGCAAAGTATGCAGTATTGCTATTCGGTTTGATCGAATTGGTTGCAGGGGCTCAAAACAGTGGTTCAGATAATGTGGCGCATTTCGCCCATCTGGGAGGGATGCTCTTCGGATTCTTCCTCATCAAAGCATGGAAAAAGAATCAATTCCGTCGCGACGATTTCTAATACGAACAATAAACCTTAAATTTGTTGGAGCCGTAGAAGGCAAAAACAGAAGATAAAACCATGAAAAAGTTTCTGAATGAAATCAGGATGCAGTTCGGTAATGCAACGTCGTTATACCGACTCATGGCTATTAATATCGGTGTGTTTTTGTTTTTTACCTTGATTCGTACTTTCCTTTTTCTGTTTCAAGTGAATGATAGTTGGCTCGATTTAGTGATTAATAAATTGAGTCTCCCAAGCGATTTTGGAACGCTAATCACGCAGCCTTGGTCGCTAGTTACTTATATGTTTTTGCACGAAGGCATTATGCATATCGTGTTTAATATGTTGGTGTTTTACTGGATGGGAAAACTGTTGACTGAGTATTTGGGGAATGATAAACTGTGGACGACTTACTTGCTGGGAGGATTAACAGGAGGATTGTTGTATATCTTGGCGTTTAATCTTTTTCCGGCTTTCGAGACCGTCGGACAAGTATCGCGCTTGTTGGGAGCTTCGGCGGGTGTGATTGCTATCCTTATTGCTGCCGCTACATTGCTGCCCGATTATTTGGTGCATCTCATGATCTTCGGAGAAGTGAAGTTGAAGTATGTCGCTATCGCGTCAATTTTGTTGTATGCGATTAGTATTCCTTATGGAAATGCGGGGGGACATATCGCTCACCTCGGTGGTGCTTTATTCGGATTTACGATGATTAAGTTCTTACGCAATGGAACTGATATCACTACGTGGTTGGCGAAGTTGGGAAATAGGAATAAGTCGAAGTCGAACTTAAGAGTGGTTTCAAGGTCGAAGAGAGTTTCCGACGAAGAGTTTTTCGAGACGAAAAGAAACTCACAAGAAAACATTGATCGCATTTTAGATAAGATCAATCGCTCAGGATTTGATAGTTTAACTGGCGACGAAAAGGAGTTTTTGTACAAAGCCAGCGGAAAAAAGTAGTCCCGTTTTGGGAAATAATATCCCGATTTGGGATAAACAATGAATTTTTATCGAGTTTTTCAATGCCGTAGACGGTTCACGGCACAATTTTATATCAATTTAAATGTTTGTGAAACAATAAGTTAGTGTTGGTTATGGGGGTAACTGATATATAACAGGTTTCGACTTTTGGCATTGGCATAATCATCGTTATAGGGCCGGTAATTATTAAACAATTTTAAAATCATGCGTGTTAAAATTTCTTTCCTAAGAGATCAGATGTCGGCGAATACTATTCCCTTACATCATCAGGCTTTATTAGCCGAAAGCCTTTTCAGTTTAATTGATGCAGTTGGTGGCGATAGAACAGCTTTCAACTTCTCTTCATTAAAAGGAACTTCAAAAATTCAAAACGGTTTTATGCGTTTCTTGAGTTCTAAAGTAACTTTGGTTTTATCAAGTCGTCAGGATCAACATCTAGAGCAAGTGGTATCGAAAATTTTCGAACAACCATACCTTGCTGTAGGAAAAATGAACCTAATGCCACGCAGCCACGAAATCATTCCTGATCCTGAGTTCGCAACTAAAATGCGTTACTTATGCATCAGCCCAATGATCTTAGTAGATCCTCGCAAAGATCCTGAGAAGAGCCAATTAACAATTGACCCTACATCTCAAGAGTTCTCTGATATTCTTTACGAACAAACATTAGATCGTATGGAGCGCGCAGGATTCAGTGAAGCTGATCTTAACAACTTCGCTGAGTTTGATGCTCAACCTGATCACGAATATGTTCAGAAATTAAACGAAACAGGTAAGAAATTCGCTCGTTACTATCGCTCTGCTGATGGTAGCACAATGATGGGATATCTTTTACCTTTCACTCTTCATGCACATCCTGATGTTCACCGTTTCATTTGGGACAGTGGAGTAGGTGCGCTTAGCGAACAAGGCTACGGAATGGTTGACCTTGTGAAGGTAGGAATGAACTAAAATAAATAGTTGAAAATAAATTTCAGGCAAACAGGATCTTATGGTCCTGTTTGTTATTTTTAGACCGTTCGTAATGTGTGAAACAATATTGAAACTAAGTTGAACTATGAAGTTAAGCAGATGGCTCTTAATCTTTCTTTCTGTTTTATTGCTGCTTTTTGTGTCGGTGATTTTATTGCGACAGCCTATCCTCGATTTCGTCATTAATAAGGCGAAGGATAAGTTTAATGAGCGTTATCACGCGAAGCTGAATGTGGGCGATGCTGGTTTTATGGGATTTCGTGATGTGTATGTTTCTGATGTTTCGTTAGTGCCGGAGAGTGGCGATACTTTATTCCAATTAAAGAGTTTAAAAGCACGTATCAGCATTTCTAAGTTGCTGCGCTTACATGTGGGCTTCCGTGAGCTGATTGTTGATTCAGCTACGCTTTCACTCGTGAAACGTGATTCGGTCGATAATTACATGGTCTTCTTGAAACGTAAGAAGGATGATTCGGATACTACGGATGTGAATTCGAGTGTAGGACTCAACGAGCGCTTTTCGTCGATCTACGAGAAGATCAACGATATCTTCAATGAGCAGATTACCGTTCGTAAATTCAAAGCTTCTTACCGCAACGATAAAGCCGAAGAAATGGTGAGTATCCCAGAGTTGTTCTTCGACGGAAAAATATTTCAATCGAGTGTGATCACTTCTTCTGTTGAAGGAGTGAATCTGTGGCTCGTTAACGGAAATGCTGATGCTAAAAATGGCACGTATGACTTTTCGGTAAGGCGTACCCGTGGGAATGCTTTCGCGTTGCCGTTTGTGGATCTTGTCGACGGATTTAAAGTTTGTTTCGATTCCGCTCAAGTGCATTTCGCTGCCGATATTTCGGAAGATGATATTCCGCTGAAAGGAAAGTTCGAGATGTCGAATTTACTCGTGAATCATTGGCGTATCTCTCCGAATGATGTGGTGATTCCTAAAATGGTATTCGACTTAAACGGCGGAGTAAATAGCGATAGTATTTATACTTCTACAGGAACTGTGTTTCACTTGAATACTTTGCCTATCAAGATCGATGCGGCTTATGCAAAGTCGCCTGAGAAAAAGGTGAAGCTGAATTTGGCTTTTTCTACGCTTAACGCTCAAGAGTTATTCGACGCTTTGCCGAATGGTATGTTTAATACGTTTACGGGATTTCAAGCGAAGGGTGAACTCGAGTATCATCTGAACTTTAGTATTCCTATTGCTCATCCCCATGACTTAGTATTCGATTCGAAATTGCAGTCGAAACATTTTAGTATCGTTCATTATGGTAACGAGAATTTTGGAAAAATAAATGCTCCGTTTTCTTTCTTGGCGATGGATGGCGATCGTCCCGTGCGTAGCTTCTTGGTTGGCGACGGAAATCCTTCGTTTACTGCGCTCGCCGATATATCTCCTTACCTCCAAAATTGTGTACTCACTTCCGAAGATCCTAGCTTCTTTAATCACGCGGGATTTGTGGAGGAGTCGTTCCGTGAATCTATCGCCACCAACTTCCAAAAAGGTCGTTTCGTGAGAGGCGGAAGTACGTTGAGTATGCAGTTGGTGAAGAATGTTTTCTTGAGCCGTAATAAAACAATTTCTCGAAAACTCGAAGAGGCATTGATCGTGTGGCTCATCGAACAAAATCGTATTGTTACCAAAGAGAGAATGTTTGAGGTATACCTCAATATTATTGAATGGGGACCAAATGTTTATGGTATCGGTGAAGCTTCTAAATTCTATTTTGAAAAATATCCTTCGCAATTAACACTCGCTGAAAGTATTTATTTATCTAGCATTATCCCGCACCCTAAATATTTCCGTTATAGTTTCGATGAAACAGGCAATTTAAAGCCTTATATGGCGAATTTCTACAAGTTGGTGTCTGGTAGACTAGTGAAGCGTGAAAAGATCGCTCAGATCGAAGCAGATTCGTTAATACCGAATGTGAAATTGTCGGGTGCTGCGCTCAATTTTATTTTGCCAGTTGATACTGTTCCTGTCGACTCACTCGAGTTACAGGAAATTGAGCAGTTGCAGATTCAGGAATAATTAGTGTTTCATTCGTCTGTAAAAGGATAATTTTAGGTTTATCGGGCGATTAATGGTTGCTGTAGTGATTTTTAGCAGATGAATTCATTTTTTGTAGGCATTTTGTTTCCATTTTCTTTTGTTTTTTATAACTTGCCCCTTGTGAAATTTAAATTTATGAATATGCTACGTTTAAATGTAAGTAAAGTAGGTGTCATCTCTCTTGTACTGATGTTATTGTCTTTCGTTGTTGTCGCTCAAGATAACTTAAGAAACGATATTAAATTTAAGGCTGGTACCGTTACTGAGTTGCCGTCACAAGATTGGTCGAAATTTGATAAGTCAAGTATTAAAACGGCGTTGTTCGATAATAACTACTTTTTATTAATCCAGTTTAACGATATTCCTTCCGAGGCGAGTCGCTCTTTGCTGAAAAATGCTGGCATCGAATTACTCGATTATATTCCTTCTAATACATGGACCGCGCGTGTTTCAGTGAACGCGAATTTTTCTGTTCTTTCTCAGACTTCCGCTCGTAATTTTTATCTCTTAGATCCTAAGTTTAAGCAGGATTTGGAATTAATGACCGGATCAATGCCCGAGCGGATGTTGTTGAACGGAGGTAAGAACTACTCGATTCAAATTATTCCTTTCTTCGATGGTTTACTTGATAATGCTGCGGTTGCTCAGAAGTTGAATGAGTTTGGTGCTGAGGTGGTGAGTTCCGAAAGGACTTTCCGCACGTTGTTGATTACCATCCCTGCTTATTCTTATAATAAGTTAATTCAACAGCCTTGGGTCTTGTGGATAGAAGCGCCAGATCATCAAGCAGTAACCGAAAATTTACCAGGTAAAACGCTTCATCGTTCGAATGTGTTGAATGATGGTCCGCGTAATTTAACTGGTAACGGTGTAAGAATGGGACAGTGGGATGGAGGTAAGGCAGGTCCCCATCTCGATTTTTTAAATAGAATTATTATACGCGATAATGTCACTTCTGATGATCATCATACCCATGTGGCAGGTACTATGCTTGGCGCAGGATTAATTGATCCTTTTGCAAGAGGTATGGCACCTAAGGCGTCTTTGTATTCTTATGACTATAATGGATCTGTTTCAACCGAGGTAGCAACTTCATTGAGTACTGATAGTATTGTGATTTCGCAGAATTCGTGGGGTTATGGCGACGGATTTGTGAATTGTACTGTGAAAGACCCGTATAATTCTGAAAGTCGTGCTCAAGATATTAATATAAATAATTACCCTTATTTCTTACACGTGCATTCTGCAGGAAATTCACAGGCAGTGTGTGTTGGGGGATGGGGTACTACTACTGGAAAAGCAGCTAAAAATACGTTAGTTGTTGCTAATGTTTCTGCTGCTGATGCTATTAATTCTTCTAGTTCATTTGGACCTACTCAAGATGGTCGTTTGAAACCGGAAATTTCTGGGATGGGAGTGAGTGTTTATTCTACATTGCCGAATAACCAATATGTCGGTGGATATACTGGTACTTCTATGGCTACTCCTGGTATCTCAGGTACTATGGCTCAGCTGTTTGAACGTTTTCGTCAATTGAATAGTAATAGTAATCCGATAGCTTCTTTGATGAAGGCGGTTGCGTGTAATACTGCAAAGGATTTAGGTAATGCCGGTCCCGATTATAAATTCGGCTTCGGTCGTATCAATGGCCTTCAGGCTGTTCGCGTGTTGGAAACTAATCGCTATGCAGTGAATACTGTTGCTAATGCAGCTACTAATTCTATTAATATTAGTGTCCCAGCCGGTGTGACTCGTTTGAGAGTGATGCTTGCATGGTCAGATCCTGCAGCTACTGCAAATGCTAATCCCGCTCTCGTGAATGATCTCGATTTAGTTGTTAAAGATCCTTCTAACGTTAGTGTGTTACCGTGGACATTAGATCCAGCTAATCCTGCAAATGTTGCAGTTCGCGCTGCTAACCATAGAGATGTAATGGAACAAGTAACCATCGATAATCCTGCTACTGGTAATTATACTTTGCAAGTATCTGGATTCTCTGTTCCTTCTGGTCCTTCGCAACAATATGCTATCACTTGGGAAATTGAAAGCCCTTATATAGAGGTGAATTATCCGAATGGAACTGAAAAGTTGGTCCCTGGTGCTTCTGAAACAATTCAATGGTCGAGCGTAGGTGTTACCGCAACTCAAACGGTGCAGTATTCTACTGATAATGGTACTACATGGACAACCTTATCGTCTGCTGTGGCTGCTGCTACTAATCAATATACTTGGACTGTTCCTTCTTCAGTAACTTCTCAGGCATTAGTGCGTGTGTTTAGTGGTGCATTAACTGATGTAAGTGATGCGGTATTCTCTATCATTGGTACTCCTACATTATCGTATGCTGGTGGTTGTACTACTGGTGATGTTTCATTTAGCTGGACTGCCGTTACAGGAGCTAATTCATATGATTTATTGAAATTAGATACAGCTACTGCTGCGTATGTAGTAGTTGCTTCGGCAGTTACTGGTACTACTTATAATTATTCGGGATTAAATCCGAATGCTACTAACTGGTTTAGTGTTCGTGCTCGTACTAATACTGGCGTGGTTGGTCAGCGAAGTATGGCGAAAGAGATTGTTGCTTCTTCTATATCGGCTCTTTCTATTGTCGCTACCGCTGATTCTATCTCTGGTTGCGCACCGTTTTCTACAATATTGAGAGCTGTTTTACCTGCTACTTCATATACAGTTACTTCAGTTCCGGTTACTGCTTACGCAGGTGCTGTTACTGATATTACTGCATGGACAGGAACTACTGATGATGGTTATGCGGAAGTAACATTGCCTTTCACTTTTAAATTTTATAATAGCGATTATACGAAAGTCTATCCTGCTACTAATGGTTACGTGACTTTCGGATCGGGATCAACTGCTTATACTCCTCAAACTATTCCTTCAACAACAGCGCCTAATAATGTGGTGGCATTAGCATGGACCGATTTAAATTTAACTTCTGGTAAAGTCAGATATTTTACTACAGGAGTAACGCCAAATAGAAAATTCGTTATTGAATATGATACTGTCCCTCCTTATAGCGGAACAGGTTCTTTAACGGGACAAATTATTTTCTATGAAACAACAAATATTATTGAACTTGTTGTTGCTAATTGCAATATCACCGCCGCTAAAACGCAAGGAGTAGAGAATAGTGGAGGAACAGCAGCGAATTTTGTGGCTGGAAGAAATAATGCGGCATGGACAATTACAACTCCGTCGTCATATCAGTTTGTGCCTGCTGCTGTGGGTACTTATTCATGGACTCCTGCAACTTCGTTGAATAGCAGTACTGTTCAATATCCTGTTGTTACTGCATTAGCTAATACTACAACTTATACTGTAACTGCAACTGTAAATGGATGTACGGTTTCTGATACAGTGAAAATAACTTTATGCCCTACAACAATAAATTTGCAATTAACTGCTTTACATCAGGGAATGCAGTTGAATGGTTCTATGCCTGCGTATTTATTTAATATGGGTTTAAGTACTAATCCTAACGACTGCGATTCTGTGATCGTTGAACTTAGATCTGCAACTTCTCCTCATGCATTGGTATCATCGAGTACTGCGATCATGAATACTGCTGGTGTTAGTTCTCATACTTTCCCAGGAGCATTATCAGGTGTTTCTTATTACATTGTTGTAAAGCATCGCAACAGTATCGAAACATGGAGTAAGCTTCCTGTATTGATAAATTCAGGAACAAATTCTTATAGCTTCAAAAATTAAAGTGAAGCTTTATTCAACGCTTCCGTTCTATTCTGCACTTGCAGCTTGTCGTAGATCTTGTGGATATGCTGACGTACCGTTCCTTGTGAGATGAATAGTCGCTCGGCGATTTCTTTGTATAAAAGTCCTTCGGAGAGTAATTGCAATACTTCGTTTTCTCTTGCCGATAATTCAGCCATCGATTTTATTCCTTTCGATTTCGGTTGAGCTATATGGTTAATGACCATGCGCGCAATTTGTGTCGACATGGGCGAGCCCCCTGCATGGATGTCTTTGATGGCATCGAAAAGTTTATTCGCTGGTGTGTTCTTTAACATGTATCCCGTTGCTCCCGCTAATAGCGATTCGTAAATGGATTCGTAGTTTTCGAATATGGTGCACATCAGAAATTGTACCTCCGGACGCTGCGCTTTGGCTATGCGCACAACTTCTATTCCGTTCATTCCCGGCATCTGTATGTCCATTAATACTACATCTGCTTTCTTGTTTTTAAAATCTTCGATAAACTGCTTTCCATTCTCGTAAACTCCCGTAATTTCAAAAGTAGGTTCCGTTTGTAAAATTAGTTGAGTCGCATTCCTGATTTCAGTGTCGTCTTCAACTATGATGAGTTTTATCTTTTCCATTTGATGCTGCTAAAGTGGATAATAGGTCTTTCATTCTCAATAGAATGATTGTTCTATTTTGTTGATGTCGCCAATGATGGTAACCTTGGTTCCTTTGTTTAATTCGCTGTCGATGTTGAAACGCAGATTTAATTCGCTACATCTCGTTTTCATATTGGTAATTCCATTGCTATAGGGACGTAGTTGATTTAAATCAAATCCGTTGCCATTGTCTTCTATGTTAATAGAGATAATTCTGGTTTCTGTATTCAAATTCAAAGTGACTTTTATCGTTGTCGCTTGCGAATATTTTATTGCATTGTTTACCGCTTCTTTGATTACTAAGAATAAATTGCGTTGCGCTTTAGGAGTGATGGTGATGTTCTTTCCTGTTTCAATAGCGGTGAATTGAATTTCGGTTTCAACGTCTTCGTTGATCTCGTTGAGGTATTGCTTGATAAATAGGATAAGATACTCCGATTTATTTTGCTGTGGATTAACCGACCATACAATTTCTCCTAGCGATTTGCCTAAATTTTTCGATAATAGGCCTAACTTTTTCAGCTGCTCAATAAATTCATTGCTGTTTTTGTCTTGGCGTTTGAGTAGTTCTGTGGCGAGTGTAATTCTCGTAATATTAGCGCCTAATTCATCGTGTATATCGCGCGATATGGTATTTCGCATCTGATCTAATTCGTTTTGCGTTTGCAACGCAGCGAGTTCTAAAGTGAGTCGCTTGGTGGCGAGGTATTTGATGATGATGACTAAGAGTACTAATAGTAATATTGTGGAGATAATCTGTACTTCTTTTCGTTGGAAGAATTCTGGATGGACTGTGATGTTTATTATTTTACTCGCTAGCTTCATGATGTTTTCAGGATCATAGGCAACAACTTCTAGTCGGTAGTTGCCCGGCTCTAAATTCGAGATGTTTACATATCGATTGTGACCTAAGTCTTGCCAGTTTTCATCGTGATTAATTAATCTGAATTTGTAATTGATCTTCGAGGCAAAGTCGGTTTGTATGGCGGATAAAATAAACGATAAATCGCTTTGTCCTGGTAGTAGTTCTACTTTGTCTTTGTTGCGGTTGATCGCTAATAGTGTTCCTCCGCTTCTGATCTCTCTTATTTCTATGTTTAGTTGTGGAGGTGCGTTCCCGTCTTTATTCGCTATTACTTCTATCGGTCCAAAGTAATTGTTGATCCATACGCGATGATCACTTAATTCTTGTATATCTTCCGAATAAATGACGTTTAGAAGTTCTTTTCGTTTGTTGTAATAGGTGATCTTGAAGTTGGATGCAATTCTTACAAGTCCATCATAGGTAATGGCCCATATTCCATTTTCATGGTCCGATGTAAATTCAAAATAGGTGGTGGGATGGTCTTTGTCGGGCGCAATATGATAGTAGTAGAATTTGCCATCTTTTTTGAAGTATTTTTTACATCCGTTTTGATCAAATCCTATCCAGAAGGTGTCGGCATTGATAGTGTAAAATGAAGTGACGCGTTCTCGGTTTTTTTGATCGTAAAGATTTATAAGCGCAGTTAGTTGATTGCTCTTGCTGTTGTAGGAGTATAGATTATCTGCCGCCAAGTAAATGATACTGTCGTTTATTACACTTGAACTTTGTATTAACCTTCCTTTTAATATAGGCTCTATGTTTATTATTTTATCAGGTATATTGTTTTTGAATGCTATCCCCGCCTTGTATAAATCGCCTGTGATATTGATGAATAAAAAGGTGCTGTCTGTTAGTCCGATCGCTTGATAAAATTTGTTCATTTCATCTCCTTTGGCATTCGGATAGTACATCGAAAATTGTTTGTGTTCTCTGCTTTTTATATTCAAGTAAAAGATACCATTACTCGTGCAGATCATTTTTCCTCCTCTCGTATTGAATATCCCATTCGTCTCTGAGTAGTTTTTGTCGAGTAGGGGCAGGGGTATCGAATCGATGATGGTATTCGTGTTTAAATTTTTCCTGACATATGTGCGGTTATTGTATATCGATACTCCTTCAAGATTGTCTGAGGTGGATTGCTGATTCCAATACATTAAGTGTATGTTCGATTCAAATTTGTGTAATTGGAATTCAAAATGTTGTTTTATCGTTTTTCCGAATCCTTCTTCATTGTATACTATTATTGATGAATCGGGATTAAATAGTATTCCGTTGATTGTAAAAATGTTGTTGCCTTCGCTTCGCTTTAGCGTTAAGTCTTCGAATGTGTTGGTTTGGAATTTAAAGAGTTTTATTCCTCCCGATGTCGATACTACTAGTCCTTCGTTTTTGTATCGATAGAATTTGCGGACAATATTATTTACGTTTTGAGGTAAATTAGTATCCTCAGGATAGTAGGAGCTAAATGTTTCTTCAGCTATATTAAATATTTTTATTCCTCCGCCCCACGACGAACAGTATAGTTTGTTGGGTTGGTTGCTGTCGAAGTATACATCTATCAGTAAATTATCGAACTTGCTTTTTCCTGTTGTTTCTAATGGCTTATAGACTTTTGTCTTTAGTGTTGCTAAATTGATCTTTAGTAATCCTCCAGTACAGGTTACCCATAAATTGTTTTTATTGTCTACTTTTGTTTGCTGTAAATAATTCAATGTGATATCAATATCTTTTGTTTTAATCAGCTTGAATTTTAAATGCTTGATGTCAAGAAAAATAATTCCATAATACCCAAATAGTGTTACTATGGTGCTGTCGTTTATTTGCAAGGAATGATTGGCGAAATTTGCTTCGTTGTTTAATGGTATATGGATGTTTAACCAACGTTTCGTTTCTGTGTTTAATATCGATATTCCTTTGTTCGTTGAGCAGTAAAGTCGACCATCTTTTAGTTCGTCGATTTCAAAAACATAATTTCCGCTGATCGAATTTTTGTTGTTTTTTTCGTTCACGAATTTGTCGAGATCGAGTCCGTTCCACCTGTAAAGCCCGTCATTTGTGGCCATCCATATGATGCCTTGCTTGTCGGTTTTTAAATCGAGAATTTCTAATCCCGGCATCCCTTCTTTCTTGCCCATCCATTCAAAGGTCATGCTATGTGGCAATTGTCCTGCCGCTTCGCTTGCGATTTGAATTGTTAAGATGAGGAGAAGGAGGAACTTTTTCACTGTATTTATTTCTGTTGTTTTTACGCTTGCGTTGTTTTAATACCTAAGTTTGAAAATAGATAATATTATCATGTCTTCACTAAAATCCGCCTCAAGATATACCTTTTGTTATATTTTGATGGCCTTCATTCTCTTCGTTTCTGCAAATAACGCATTTTCTCAGGCACTAAACGGACCTACCGTTGAAATGCGCGTGCAGCGAATTACGAAGCTCTTAAACTTGACTCCCGTGCAGCAAAAGCGTTACGCTAAATTTTTAGTGCGCCGCGATAACGAACGAAATGCCTTCGCCCAAAAACAAAAATCATTGCCTCCTGCCGAATTCCAGAAATTGCAGATGGAGCTTAAAACAAAGTACGAGGCTGAATTACAGCAGATTTTAACGCCCCAACAGTATAAAAAATTGAATGATGAGGCCGCTAAAATGACGAAGCAGCAATCACAACCTCAGCCGAAACCGCTACCCCAAAAGT
>JAHEYP010000049.1:9747-15146 GCA_023251535.1 Bacteroidota bacterium | reverse complement strand
GTCATATCGACTATTTAGCACGTGCTGCTGACTTTGGTAATAAATTCGTAATTGGATTGAATACTGACAGCTCTGTTTCCCGTATCAAAGGTCCAACGCGTCCAATAAACGACGAGCATTCCCGCTCTATGGTTATGGCCGCTCTGGAGTTTGTCTCTGCAATAACGTTCTTTGATGACCCTACTCCTTACGAGCTGATAAAGCTGGTACAACCAGATATATTAGTGAAGGGGGCGGACTACAAAGCAGAAGATATTGTAGGATATGACATAGTAACGGCTAGGGGCGGAAGTGTAGAAACCATCCCATTAGTTAGCGGATATTCGACAACAAACATCGAATCCCGTATCCGATCTGCAAAAAACTGACAATTGTAATATTTCATTTAATATTTACCTTACCTTTATTGTAAAGGGCGTATAAATTCATAAAAACAAAAACGCGCATGAAAAATTTATTTCTAATAGCTTCAGGGTTAATGCTGATTTTCCTGAGTGGATGTGAGAATAACGATTTATTGTTATCTGAAAAGAAATTAAACAGCAAAATTCAGAAGACATGGAAAATTGTTTCTCCATCACCTTCATCAGACTATTCTGAAACGTGGTCTTTCCAAGGGGGTAGTGTAACAATTATAAATAGAACTACAACAACTTCTGGAGCTGATTCAACCATTACTAATGGAGGCTCTTACTCTATTGATGCGAAATTCTCGAAAGCATATGTTACAATTAGTGGCTTTAATTACACTGGAGTTATACGTTCAGGATTTGAATCAAAAGTGCTAAATAGAAAGTGGACAATTGTTGAATTAGACAATGGTATCATGTATCTATCAGGAACAGATGACAATGGAATTATCCGTTCGATGGAGTTTGTAGAAAGATAAATCAAAGATATTAATCGAGCAAAACGGTTCTTTATTAGGGTTCAGGGCCGTTTTGCATTGATTAAACCCTTGTAATTTGATTGTTAGGGTCAATTGAATTGTTACCGAGTAATCACAAAACATATCGATTATTGGTCGAGGGTAAAAACACAAAGGCGGTGAAGTGATTCATCGCCTTTGCTATTTAATACTAATATGATTTATCAGTTAACGATTTCCATTTCATTGATGAGGCGAGTTGCACCTGCATATTTTTCAATAACAAAAAGTGTGTAGCGAATATCGAGTGTTACATTGCGACATATTTCGGGGTTAAACGAAATATCGCTCATAGTACCTTCCCACACGCGATCGAAATTTGTACCGATCAATTGTCCTTTAGCATTAATAACCGGGCTACCTGAATTTCCTCCGGTAGTATGATTAGTAGCGATAAATGCAATTGGTAATTGTCCGTTTACAGCATAGCGACCATAATCCTTTTTATTATAGAGATCGATCAGCTTTGCTGGGACGTCGAACTCCTCATCGTCTTTCACATACTTCTCCATAATTCCGTCGAGTGTAGTATAGAAATTATACTTCACCGCATCGCGAGGGAAATAACTTTTCACTTGTCCGTAAGCAACACGCAACGTGCTGTTAGCATCGGGATAAAAATGTTTATCGGGTTGCATTTCACGTTGCCCTGCCATATACAAACGATTCAGTCGACCTACTTCGGTAGCCATACCATTCACGCGATCAGCAACTTTCGATTTATAAAAATCACTTAATCCAATAATCATCGAATACGCAGGATCCTTCTTCAGCTTTTTACAAGATGAAGACGAGAAATTCGACAAAAACTTTTCCATCTTCACAGAATCGGTAAAGATTGATTTTTCAAAAACCACATTCGCCCATTTATTAAAATCGCCTTTATAACGGTTACGCATATCCGTAAAACTTGTTGGCTTTAACGAATCGGGCACTGACTTATCGAAAATACTTAGAAGTGACTGGAACATATTACGATCGGTTGGCACATCATAATTTCTGAAATAACCATAAATACCGTTCAACATATTCTTCTTCTCTTCTTCCATTTTTTTTGCATCAGGTTTATCGGAAGAATATAAATCACAAAGCGTTCTGAAGCCATTAGCATAACTTAAAATTTCAACACCATAAACCGCTTCTGCATAAAAATTATTAGCAGAAATGTAAGGACGATTTGCATCGTAAATAGATTTCAATCCCGGTAAAACATCAGCATAAATTTTCTTTCTCTCGGGGTGACTATCCATCCATTTATTAAACTCTTCTTCAAGAATTTGTTTTTTCTGCAATCCATTTGATTCGATCAAACCTTTTGTTTCACCTTTCCATTTCTTCCAACCATTACTCACGCTACTTTGTTTAGATGCATATTGCAAATGCAGTTTATCGCTTTTACGCATTGACTCGCCCATGATACGCAAGCGCTCATCGCGAACGCTGATACGTTCAGGGTTGATGGTATTCACGATCATATCTTCTTGGTAAGAAGAAATATACTCTTGCGTTCTTCCCGGGAATCCGTAGACCATAGTAAAATCACCCTCTTTCACTCCTGAAATATTAATCGGGAAAGATGCGCGAGGCGTATACGGAACGTTATCGGCGCTGTATTCTGCTGGCTTATTCTGTTTATCGGCATACACACGAAACATCGAGAAATCGCCTGTATGACGTGGCCACATCCAATTATCGGTATCGCCACCAAACTTTCCGATTGCCGAAGGAGGGGCTCCCACCATTCGAACATCTTTAAATGTTTCTGTAATGATTACATAAAATTCGTTACCCGAAAAAAACTGACGAACACGTGCTTCGTAGCCAGTACCTTCAACGGCTTTCTTTTCGATTTGCGACGAAAGCGCTTTTATTTTCTCATTCCGTTGAGCTTCGGTCATATCAGCAGTAAGCACTTTATTAAACTGATCGGTAACATCGTTAATACTGATAACGAAAGTCACAGACAATCCTGGGCAAGGCAATTCATCTTTTAATTCTTTTGCCCAAAAACCATCTTTCAAATAATTATTCTCTACAGTACTATGCGTTTGAATTTGATCGAATCCGCAGTGATGATTCGTAAGCAACAAACCTTGCTTCGAAATAATTTCACCAGTGCAACCTCCACCGAATAAAACAACGGCATCTTTTAAGCTGCTTTTATTCACGCTATAGATATCGTCGATTGAAATCTGCAATCCACGAAGTTTCATGTCCTCAGCGTTCAACTGTTGAAGCAATTGAGGGAACCACATACCTTCATCGGCATAAGCGGAACGAACAAAGACGTTGCAAAATAAAACAACGAAGAGGAAGAGTTTTTTAAATCGATTCATAAGAAATGTTTGAGACGATAAAGATAATAATCGGGATTAAATTGAAGTAGTCTATGGTGTATACATAAAATAACAAACCCCGCCGAGGCAGGGTTCGTTATAGTTATGGTTTGATTGATTTTTAGAAAGGAAGATCGTCAACATCATTTCCTCCACCCATTGACCCTGCCATTGGATCGGCAGTCATAGGTGCTGGAGCAGCGTAACCATTATTTGATGGAGCAGACTCTGAAGGAGCGCTAGCCATTAATGGGCTGATGCTTACGGCGCGGATATCAGTATACCAGCGAGTATTATATTCTCTTGACTCAACACGGAAATTAATTTTCATTGTTGTTCCGGGATGAATTGTTTTTAATTGTTCGACAGGTTCATTGAATGCAATAAAAGCAATTTTCTTAGGATATGTCTCGATTGTTTCTGCGATAAAAGTTTGCTTTACCCAAGGACCTCTTTGCCCTTCACCTGTTTGTACAGGTAGCGACTGAATCAGCTTACAGTTGATTTCAAAACTCATGATGATAATTTATTTATTTCTTTCCTCAAAGATATAAAAAGCCCCTGAGCGAATTACATTCAGGGGCTTCAAATGCGCAGAAAAGTTTTCCACGTATCGGGGTATTTTTATGACAAGTTTTACTACCGTTTGATATTCAATAGATTGACAAGTCTGCTTTTAGCTTGAGAATTGTGTTTGCACACCTCTATTCGCCTTATTTAATCATATCGACCGAGCGTTTAATAAATCCAGTAAGTGCTTCTCCTTTCAACAATCCCTGAGATAACATGGCCAAATCAAGGGCTTGGCGAAGAACTGCTTGCTTATGCTCTTCAGTATCTGTTGAAAGCACCTTTTTCATTAAAGGGTGATTTGTATTAATTACCATATTGAATTGTTCAGGCATATTCGCCATGAACTCATATCCGCCACCTGTTGACGACATTTCTTTCATACGACGCATAAACTCAGGACGAGTAACCATAGCAGGAGCATCATTCTCTGACATTGGTTCGAGGTTAATCACATATTGTTCTTTATTCACAACAGTTTCGGCCAACGATTTCAATTGTGTTTGCTCATCTTCACTTAAAACAGAAACACGTTTTTCATCCTTACGGATTAAATTATCTGCTGTATCAGAGTCGACACGAACAAACGTATTATTTTCTAATTTATACTCGAGGAAATTTACAAAGTGGCTATCAACAACTCCATCCATTTGTAATACATCATAACCTTTATTTTTTGCAGCTTCAACAAATGCATGTTGTTCTTCTGCATTCGATGTATAGATATTAACTAGCTTATTATCCTTATCTTCTTGATTTGGTTTTATCAATTCAGCATACTCTGAAAAAGTATAATATTTCGACTCTGTGTTTTTCACTAAGCAGAAATTCTTCGCGCGGTCATAGAATTTTTCTTCGCTTAACATTCCGTACTTAATAAACACTCCGATATCGTCCCACTTCGCTTCAAAGTCAGTCCTGTTTTCTTTAAAAATTTCCTCTAATTTATCAGAAACTTTTTTCAAAATATGGTTACTGATTTTCTTTACGTTGCCATCGCTTTGTAAATACGAACGACTTACGTTAAGAGGGATATCTGGAGAATCGATAACACCATGTAACAATGTTAAAAATTCAGGAACGATACCTTCTACCGAATCAGTAACAAACACTTGTCGGCAATACAATTGAATTTTATTTCGCTGTACTTCGAGATTACGTTTCAAGCGAGGGAAATATAAAATTCCTGTTAAGCTGAAAGGGAAATCGACATTCAAGTGAATATAAAACAGAGGTTCTTCCGCCATCGGATATAACTCCTTGTAGAAAGCTAAATAATCTTCGTGTGTTAATTCACTTGGTTTTTTCACCCAAGCAGGAGAAGTATTATTTATATCATTGCCTGCAAAGCGAACCGTTACCGGCAAGAAACGACAATATTTGTCAAGTAAATTTTTTATTCTAGCTTCCTCTAAAAACTCCGCTGAATCTTCGTTAATGTGGAGGATAATATCGGTACCACGATCAGCTTTAGTATCTGCTACCATATCGTACTCGGGGCTACCATCGCATGTCCAACGAATTGCCTCATTTTCGCCAGCCTTAAAAGAACGAGAATGTATTTC
>JAHEYP010000049.1:3434-9647 GCA_023251535.1 Bacteroidota bacterium | reverse complement strand
AAATGACGTTAAAATGAGATCGTTGGTCGTTAAACCAGCCTCCTTCATCTAATATCCATTGAAAGACGCAATTTTTGCCAAATAAATGCGAAATTCAGACGTTAATAACCCTGTTAGCAATGTAAGAAAAGTGCCTCATAACACATCTTTTCTTTTACAATCTTCGTATCATTATCCACTTAACGCATTTACGGGTTCCCTGTATTAGGCAGGAGGAAATATAAAACATGAAAACAAGTACAACTTATAAGCGCGTAGCAATACTCAGCTTAACCTTTACATTACTTATTGCCGGCATAACGCGAGCGCAAACGGTAACTACTGCACAAAAGCTCGATGCATTAATCGGTATGATTAACTATGCTTATGTAGATTCGATCGACGAGAAAAAAATTACTGAAGATGCCATTCGCAATCTTTTGAAAGAACTAGATCCGCATTCGGTATATATTCCTGCAGAAGAATTAAAAGAAGTGAATGAGCCATTAGTAGGAAAATTTGAAGGTGTAGGAATTCAGTTCAACATTTTGGATGACACCATTATGGTTACTCAAACTATTTCCGGAGGGCCTTCTGAAAAATTAGGAATCCGTGCAGGAGATCGCATTGTAAAAATCGACGGTGAATCGGTTGCAAACATTGGAATCAAAAACAATGATGTATTGAAAAAACTTCGTGGAGATAAAGGAACGAAAGTAAAAGTAAACATCTTCAGAAGAGGAAATAAAGATCTAATTGAATACACTATAACACGTGATAAAATTCCTTTGTTCAGTGTTGATGCATCTTACATGGTAACACCGAAAGTTGGATACATTAAAATCAGTCGCTTTGCCGATTCAACGGTAGAAGAATTTAAAGAAGCATTAAAGAACTTGAAAGATCAACACATGGAAAGTTTAGTGTTGGACTTATCGGGTAATGGCGGTGGATATTTAAATCGCGCGATTGAATTAGCTGATGAATTTTTAAGCAACGGAAAGAAAGTAGTTTATACAGAAGGAAGGAATAATCCTCGTCAAGAAAACTACTCTACTCCTACCGGAGGATGGGAAAAAGGAAAAGTTGTTGTGCTTGTTGACGAGTCATCAGCATCGGCGAGTGAAATTGTTACCGGTGCATTGCAAGACTGGGATCGTGCCTTAGTAGTTGGAAGAAGAACATTTGCAAAAGGATTAGTGCAAAAGCCTTTCCCTCTTCCTGACGGTTCGGCAGTTCGCTTAACAATTGCGCGTTATTACACTCCTTCGGGAAGATGTATTCAGAAACACTATGAGCCGGGTGATGAGAACTACGATATGGATTTAAGTATGCGTTATCAGCACGGTGAATTATACAATGCCGACAGCATCAAATTTATCGACTCATTAAAATACACTACGAATGGAGGAAGAACAGTATATGGCGGTGGTGGAATCATGCCTGATATCTTTGTTCCTCTAGACACAAGTATGAGTAGTAAATACTACGACGATTTACGTCGTAACGGAATCATCAACGACTTTACATTAAACTATGTTGATGAACATCGTACTGAATTAGCAGGAAAATACATCGACGTTTACGAATTCAAAAAAACATTTACAGTTGACGAAGAGTTCATGAATAAATTCATTGCTTATGCAGAGAAGAAAAATGTGAAGAAAGATGAGAAAGGATTTAAGACTTCCGAAAAACTTCTTCGCACCCAAATCAAAGCACTTATTGCAAGAGATCTGTGGAATACAAATGCATATTATGTAATCATTAACGAGCTCAATGCCTTTTTAAATAAAGGATTGCAATGTATCGACGATGGAACATTTGCTAAAGTAAAAATAGACCAATAAAAAAATCCCCCTTGATAAGTTAATCAAGGGGGATTTTTTTTGACTTGTTATTAGTCCTTTGAAAAATACTCGGGACCTTGATATACTCCTGTTTCGAGTTTTACAATTTGCATAAGTAAATCATTTGCGAGAGAGCTGGCACCAAAGCGGAACCAATCGGGAGAGAGCCACGCTTCGCCTAATGTCTCGCGCACGACAACTAAATACTGAAGAGCAAGTTTCGCCGTAGCAATTCCTCCTGCCGGCTTCATGCCGATCATTTTTCCTTCTCTATAATAGAAATCGCGGATAGCTTCAAGCATTACCAATGTTACAGGCAACGTAGCTGCAGGCTGAACTTTACCTGTAGAAGTTTTAATAAAATCGGCACCAGCATACATTGCTAAATCGGACGCTTTACGAACATTATCGAGTGTGCTAAGTTCACCTGTTTCAAGAATGACTTTCAAATGCGCTTCGCCGCAAGCCTCTTTCACGGCAGCTATTTCATCGAACACATAATTATATTCACCTGCAAGGAAATGTCCTCTGGAAATTACCATATCAATTTCATCGGCACCTTCATTCACAGCGAAACGAGTTTCTTCGAGTTTCACTTTACGAGTACTCATCCCGCTAGGGAAAGCAGTAGCAACGGCTGCCACTTTCACTCCGCTATTTCCTAATGCTTCTTTGGCGATGCGCACCATAGTAGGATAAACACAAACGGCAGCAGCGGAAGGAAGATGCGGCATAGCCTCATGTGGACGAATCGCTTTAGCGCATAACTGACGAACTTTCCCCGGTGTATCTTTTGCATCGAGCGTAGTTAAGTCCATCATACTAATCGCCATTTTCAGTGCTTCCATTTTACTTTCGTTTTTAATAGAACGCTTGGTCAGGCGAGAAATACGCTCCTCCACTCCTACTTGGTCGATAGGAGGAGAAATATGTACAGAGTAAGAAGGTTTAATCATAATAAAAGAGATTGAGTGCAAAGTAATAAAAAAAACAAGTTCGCACTAACTTAGAGAATTAATTGACAAAATCAGCACTACGGATGGTGATAGAAATGCTAATCCAGCTGACGTTTTACGATCATACGAGACGTAAGCCAAGCGGCCGCAAATCCGATAACAAAAACGATTAAAAATACCAATAAGAAATCGTTGAGTTGCATATCAACAGGATAAGCCTGAACAATAAAACTCTCCGAATTATCAAGTTTAATGATGCCAAAAGTTTGTTGAAGGAAACAGATAAGCGTGCCTACAATCATTCCTCCAAGGGCTCCGCCTAAAGAAATAAGCAATCCTTCAATTAAAAAGATACGTTGCACTAACGGTAAAGTAGCACCGAGATTCATTAAGGTAACGATATCTTTCTTTTTATCGATGATTAACATTGTTAGCGTACCAAAAATATTGAACGTAGCGATGAGTAAAATAAAGCCGAGGATAAGGTAAACGCCAGCCTTTTCTGACTTCAATATTTTATACAAAAAGTCATGTTGGCGGTAACGATCTTTCACATCGAAATCCTTTCCAGCAAGTTGCTCTACCTGTTTCAAAATTTCATTTGAATTTGCGTTAGCAGCCAATTTAATTTCGAGTGCTGAAACAGAGATTGTATCACTCATCATCTCCCGCATAAATCGCAAGGGAACAATAACATATTTCGTATCAAAATCTTGTTGAACAGAGAATATACCTGAAGCGATAATGCTACGTTGTGCGAAAGCGGTGGTTGGATCCATTAAAGCAGTAGAAGCATCAACACCTTTCAAAGGAACAAAGACTGAAATACGATTTAGCGGATCATTTGTTTTTAAGCCGAGCGAATACGCAATTTGTCCGCCAACAAACATATAATCAACTGCTCCATTTTGCAACACGGAGGTACCATCAATGATTTTATTTTGCAATCCTGTGGTAGTGAAATAATCCTCATCGACACCTTTAATGGTAGCAATAAACTGACGATCGCGGTAACGCAGCAATGCATTTTCCTCGAGTGAAACAGAAACACTTTCTATTCCTTTAATAGTTTTTATTTTCGAGAGAGAAGCTTTGTCGGGATCAAATGTTTTACCGTGAACGGGAGTAATTTTAAGATCGGGATCGAAGCTGTTATACATCGACAACACCAAATTTCCGAAGCCATTAAAAACCGAGAGCACGATAATCAGTCCCATCGTTCCTACGCCTACGCCGATCACGCTCACTTTACTGATAATATTAATCAGGTGATGAGAGCGCTTGGCAATAAAATACCTTTTGGCAATTTTCCAGGCGAGTTGCATATAACTACATCGTAATTACCTTACGAGTGGGATTAACTATTTCCAAGCTTTCACCACCAAACCTGTACCTGTAGGATGATCCATAGAAACATCCATCCAGTTCAACAGATAAGAAATAGGATAAGCGATGATATAATAGAAAGGAAGAATGATAAAAAACAGCTTCGTAGCACCTAACATTAAGATAGGGTACTTCATAGATAACCTCCAGCTGATTTTTCCTGGAGCACCATATTGATAACGAGCTTCAATTTTAGTAAAGCCTGCACTTCTCAATTTATCTTGAATCTCTTGAATATTGTATCCGTCGCGCACGTGCTCTTCAATAAAAGAACTTTCACCATCGCCATGCACATCTGATCCACCTTGATCGCTAGGAGTAGAAATCAACAACATTCCGCCTTTCTTCAACGAAGCGTGGATATTCTTGAATACCTCCACATCTTCGAGGATATGCTCCATAACATCGACAGAAATGGCTAAATCATATTTATCTGGGTGCGTAAAATTGGTAAGATCCCCCACTTCAAACTTCACACGATTTCCTGCGCCAACGGCAGAAAAGAAGCGGTTACAATCCTCTACTTGCTCTTCTTTCACATCGATGGCCACAATTGAAGCATCAGGTAAACGCTGACTAAGCCAATAAGAATGCTGTCCGTAACCCGCACCAGCATCCAAAATGGAAGGAGCTTTAGGGGCAGTTTTCTGCCAGATTTTCAACTCTTTATGCACATGCCAAGCACGTAACAACAACAAGTCGAGGAGGTTATAAAACGTTTTACGTAAGAATGGATTTTTATTAAAAATATTTCCAAGACTGCGTTTAATAGGATCGTATTGCATTTTGTAGGGTGTTCAAGCAGGGTACGAAGATAAAAATTTAAGGGAAGCGCTAAAACCCCGATTTTAAGATTTACAGGTCCCTGGGGAAAGGATTTTGGCAGATTTCCTCCTGAATCATACTAACGGTTAACAACGATATTTTCGTTTCAGGCTCGTCTTTAGGCAAAGAATCCCTCAAAAAAGTCATTCCGGGCCAATATTTGGCAGGGTGCATTTAATCTTACTTATCTTTGACCCCGTGAAAAATTACCTTCGTTTATTAGGATTTATAAAGCCATACAAAGGAAAAGCCGGAATATCGGTTTTTTTTAATGTCCTTACCGTTGTTTTCTCCCTCTTCTCGTTAACCATGATTGTGCCCTTTCTGAATGTACTATTCAGCCAAGAGCGCCATTATGTATTGATGCCATGGAAAGTGAGTGCTAAAAATCTACTCAACAATTTCAATTTTTACCTTGGAAATTATGTCGACCAACACGGGCAATTAGAAGCCTTATTGCTCATCAGTTTATTAGTAGTGGTGATGTTCTTCTTGAAAAACATTACTCGCTATATGGCGATGTATTACCTCGCACCAATTCGTAACGGTGTGGTTCGTGATATTCGTCGCGATGTATACGGAAAGATTCTTCGATTACCTATTGGTTATTTCACTGATGAAAGAAAAGGAGATTTGATGGCGCGAATGACGAACGACGTGCAAGAAGTAGAATGGGGAATTATGAACTCCCTCGAAGCTGCATTTCGTGAGCCATTAAACATTATTATCTTTTTGATTACGATGTTTACGATGAGTCCGGAGTTAACCACTTTTGTATTGGTATTATTACCTATTGCGGGATTAATCATTGGGCGAATTGGAAAAAGTTTAAAAAAGAAATCGATACAAGCTCAAGAAAAAATGGGCGAGCTATTGAGTAATATAGAAGAAACACTTGGAGGCCTTCGTATTATTCACGCCTTTACTGCAGAAGAAACATCTGCTGCACGATTTGGGGAACTGAATAATCAGCATTACAAATTAATGAATCGAATAGGGCGAAGAAGAGATTTAGCTTCACCTGTGAGCGAGTTTTTAGGAACGGTAGTGATGACGATTGTGATGTACTTCGGTGGACGATTAGTACTCGGACAAGGAGCCAGTTTAGAGCCCAGTGAATTCATTGCCTTCATTGCCATTTTCTCTCAATTAATTACACCAGCAAAGAGTTTAACAACGGCATGGTATAATATTCAGAAAGGCTTAGCGAGTTCAGA
>JAHEYP010000049.1:1602-3334 GCA_023251535.1 Bacteroidota bacterium | reverse complement strand
CAACGTCAGCGATTAAGCATTGCAAGAGCGGTGCTTAAAAATCCTCCGATTCTCATTCTTGATGAAGCTACATCGGCGCTTGATACCGAATCAGAAAGACTAGTACAAGATGCCTTGATAAAATTGATGAAGCAACGAACAACATTAGTAATTGCGCATCGATTATCAACGATAGTACATGCTGATGAAATCATCGTAATGCAAAAAGGAGAAATTGTAGAACGCGGAACTCATCAAGAACTGATTGCGCAATCGGGATATTACAAACGCCTCTTTGATCTACAGGCATTCGCCTGATAAATTTTCTGATGCAAGTACATAACTGGAAACCATATGGTGCGTTAGTAGCACTTTGTTTTCTGTGGGGAACAACCTATTTAGGGATCCGCATAGGAGTACAACATTTCCCTCCGTTTTTATTTTCGGGGTTGCGATTTGTGATTTCCGGATTATTGATACTTACATGGTTTGCCTTCAAAAAAGAAACGGTATGGCCCGATAAAAAAGAGTTGATGAATATCTTCATCAGCGGAGCCTTCATCTTCATAGGCGGGAATTTATTTTTGGTATTAGGAGAAATGACGGTGCCAAGCGGATTAGCAGCTCTTGTAAACACAGCATTCCCATTGTGGATAGTAATCATAACACGCATATGGAATCCGGTAGAAAAGACACCGTTATTAGCGATTATAGGAATTTTAATAGGCTTTGCTGGGCAATGGTTAATCTTTTACGAGCAACTATTTTTATTGCAAAACAGCGCCTATTTTGTAGGCTTTATTATTCTCGTTTTAGGAGTGATTAATGGGTCGTTAGGTTCTATTTACATGAAAAAGAAACCGGTGAAAGTTAGTCCGGTTTTAAATGGGGGACTTCAAATGCTAATGGCAGGAACGATTACCACATTTATTGGTATTTTCAAAGGGGAAGTTCCGTTATTAAACAGTGATGCCGAAGGATGGTGGGCAATGATTTATTTAATAGTTGCAGGATCGATATTAGGCTACAGTTTATTCGTTTATGCGATGTATCAATTGCCGGCTACAATGGTATCGGTATACGCTTATATCAATCCGATAGTAGCATTAGGGCTTGGATATTTATTGCTCAGCGAACCTATAAGTCAGCGAACGATTTATGCAATGATCGTGACGTTAACAGGGGTATTTATTGTAAATCGTGGGATGGTAAGAGCGAGGAAAAAAGTCGCTTAGTTTTCCATTAAATCGCGCGATTGTTTTGCCTCTTTATAAAAGCGATAAGGTACCAATAGCATTCCGAAACATTCACCATGTTCCTTGTTCAAGTACTTGTGATGTACTTTATGTGCTTTGCGGATAGCGCGCATGTACACATTATTTGAACGGCGGAAGAGGCGGAAACGCTGATGAATAAAAATATCGTGAACGAGGAAATAAGCAAGACCATATAAAGCTATACCGAAACCTATATACACTTTCACGTCAAAATTATTCATCACTCCCAGGAAAATAAGGATCATACTTGGGATAGCAAAAATCAAGAAAAACGCATCATTTTTCTCAAAGAAACCCGGTTCTGGCTGATGATGATCCTTGTGTAACACCCATAATAATCCGTGCATCACGAACTTGTGCGTAAACCAAGCAACAAACTCCATTCCGAAGAAAGTAAGAAAGAAAGCTATGATATTGATTGTCATGAGATAATTCGATTTGTAAGGGAATAACAAACAAAGTAAGGAAAAGTTTAG
>JAHEYP010000049.1:0-1502 GCA_023251535.1 Bacteroidota bacterium | reverse complement strand
GCTTTTTCAGCTCTACTTCATGGTTTGCGGTTTACAAGGCAAAGCCGACTTGCCCCGAATGGGTTTGGGGCCTAGTTTAGTAATGCATAAATACCCACCAATGGGTAAAAGTAAATACGGGTAAATAAGTATCTTTGAGCCAATGAAACTGCTAGTAAAAATCGTTTTTTCGGCTATTCTGATCATATCTGTAAATTGTGCTGTAAAAGCGCAGGGTCTCAGCAATGATTTGGACTTGGTTTTTAACAAAAGTTTTGAGAAACATGAAGAACCCTACCGACCAAATTTCATGTTTATAACGAAGCATAAATTGATTCGATATAATCCTGTTTCTCTCACTTTCGGGGGATTAATGTATTTCTATCAGGCGGTATTATCACCGCAGATTTCGGCTGAATGTCCTTATGAAATTTCCTGTTCAAATTTCGGCAAGGCTTGTATTTCGAAATACGGAATTGTGAAAGGAATTGCATTAGCCTCGGGAAGAATTATGCGATGCACAAAAATTGCTGCGGTTGACATTCATCCTTTGTACATCGACGAAAAAGGGATGATTATTGATAATCCGGAAGATTATAAATTAAAATGAGAAAAGGAATTTTATTGAGTTTGGTTTTCCTTCTCATTGTTTCAGGATTAAAAGCGCAATTAGTTCCCATTGATATCAATAAGGAGAGCGAATTCTTATTGTACTTAAACGGTGCGGAACAACAAGAAGACTTCGACAATTACGGGGACAAATTGTTATTGCGCGAAGGATTAACAGCAGGACAAAAAGATACATTAAGTTACGTGATTGGAATAACTAATTACCAACGCAAACGATTTGAAAAATCGGCATTTCATCTATCAACTGTATCGGACAGTTCTGTATTTTTCATGAAATCATACTTCTACAAAGCAATTAGTTTTTCGGAATTAAAAGACTATAAAAAATCATTCGGACTATTAGACGAATACGATTTTTCGTCGATGGGTAACGACATTAACAGTTTAAAAATACATGAGCAATCGGGTGTTGCTCTTTTGATGAGAGACTATGTAGCTTTTGATACCTTAAGTAAAAGTTTCAACGCAACAGATACATCATTACAATCGGAACACCGATTACAATTACAATATGCTGAGAAACTAAAAACATTAAAGCGAAAATCGCCGGTAGTAGCGGGAGCATTATCAGCTGTAATTCCTGGATTAGGATTAGTTTATTCAGGAAACAACGGACAAGCGCTATCGAGTTTTATTCGTGTAGCGGCAATGGGCGCGTTAAGTATTGAGAGTTTATCGAAGCTAGGTCCTACTCACCCACAATTCATTGCCTTTGCAAGTTTATTCAGCTTCTTCTATATTGGAAATATATGGGGAAGTGCATTAAGTGTACAAATCAGACAAAATGAACAAACAAAAGAACTCGATCATAACATTATGGTTGGTCTTCATATTCCTGTCGACAAGCTGTTTCAGTAGCGAGTCGGACAGCCTGTTTGCTTTTGCTGATCAAC
>JAHEYP010000048.1 GCA_023251535.1 Bacteroidota bacterium | reverse complement strand
AAAAAAATCCCGGCTTTGTGGGCCGGGAGAAATATTTAAACACCTAAAAGCACTTTCATCGGATCATTTCCTCCGGTCATGAGCTTAATAGGATCTTCTATCATTTGTTTTACTTTCACTAAGAAGCCAACAGATTCACGTCCGTCGATAATGCGATGATCGTACGATAGTGCAACATACATAATAGGACGTACTTCAATTTTTCCGTTTACTACCACTGCTCTTTCAACGATGTTATGCATACCGAGGATAGCACTCTGCGGAGGATTTATAATTGGTGTCGACATCATCGAGCCAAAAACACCGCCATTGGTAATAGTAAATGTTCCGCCGGTCATATCATCAACAGAAATTTTACCGTCGCGGGCTTTAGCAGCAAGCGCAGCAATAGTAGCTTCAATTTGTGCTAATGACAATCCCTCAGCATTACGAATCACAGGAACCATCAACCCTTTAGGAGCACTAACGGCAATACCTACATCGGCATAATTATGATAAACGATTTCGTCGCCATCGATTTGGGCATTCACCGCAGGAAAAGCTTGTAATGCCTCAGTAACCGCTTTAGTAAAGAAACTCATGAAACCTAATCCGACGCCATGCTTCTCTTTAAAAACATCTTTATACTGCTTACGCACATTCATCACAGCGCTCATATCGATCTCATTAAAAGTAGTGAGCATGGCAGTATTTCTCTTCACAGAAACGAGACGTTCTGCAACTTTCTTGCGAAGCATTGTCATTTTCTCGCGACGTTGATCACGTGAAACTTCTGTTGAAGGCATTGATAACTTAGGAGTACCATTAGCGATTGCTGAAATCACATCACCTTTCGTGATACGTCCGTCTTTACCTGAAGCAGATACCTCTTTCGACGATAATCCGGCTTCATCCATCATCTTCTTAGCCGCAACACTTGGCAATCCTGATGCATAAGTATCGGCAGCAGGTGCAGCAGCCATGGCAGGCTTAGGAGTTTCTTTCGCAGGCTCTGCCTTAGCCGGAGCTTCTTTCTTGGCAGGAGCGGCAGCATTTGTATCGATTGATGCCACCACCGAACCTACAGCAACGGTTTCTCCTTCTTTGGCAAGGATGGTTAAAACTCCATCTGCTTCAGCAACGAGCATCAGCGTAGCTTTATCGGAGTCGATTTCTGCAATCTCCTCATCTTTTTCTACAAAATCGCCATCCTTTTTAATCCAGCGAGCTATTTGCACTTCGCTAATTGATTCACCTGGTGACGGAACTTTTAATTCAACTGCCATGACTATAATTTTTATCGGTAATTCGTTACCGTTAGTTCAATTCAATTTTAATTTTCAGTAAGCTTATCAGCAAAAGCTCGATCAACAATTGCATGTTGTTCTTTATCGTGTTGCTTATGCGAACCTGTTGCAGGACTAGCACTTTCCGCTCTAGAAATGAGGTGAAGCTTCACTTTTTTCCATACGCGTAGTAGGTATGTCCATGCTCCCATATTTTCAGGTTCTTCTTGAACCCATACAATTTCCTTAGCAGCAGCATACTTCGCTACAACGGCATCGATTTGCGTTTGCGGGAAAGGATATAACTGTTCAAGACGAACGAGCGCTATATCTTTGCGATTATCTTTTTCTTTCTTATCGAGTAAATCGTAATATACTTTTCCTGAACAGAAAACGATACGTTTCACCTCTTTAGCAGTTGCTGTAGCATCATCGATCAGTTCCATGAAGCCACCTTTCGTAAAGGCATCAACGTTAGATACACATTTCGGATGGCGCAATAAACTTTTAGGCGTAAATACCACCAATGGTTTTCTGAAAGGTCGGTGTAACTGGCGACGTAATAAGTGGAAGAAGTTAGCCGGAGTAGTACAATTTGCTACCTGAATATTATTCTCAGCGCAGAGTGAAAGGAAACGCTCCAATCGTGCGCTGCTATGCTCTGCACCTTGTCCTTCGTAGCCATGTGGCAAAAGCATCACCAGTCCGTTCATACGGCGCCATTTATCTTCGGCACTACTTAAGTATTGATCGATAATAATCTGAGCTCCGTTCCCGAAATCACCGAATTGCGCTTCCCAAACAACCAGTGAATTTGGAGAGGCAAAGCAATAACCATAATCGAAGCCCAACACTCCATACTCACTCAACAACGAATTATAAATATAAAACGGTGCTTGCTTTTCGGCGATATGACGAAGCGGCACATATTGCTCTTCAGAATCCTCCACGCGAACAACAGCATGACGATGAGAGAACGTACCACGCTCAACATCTTGTCCGCTGATACGCACAGGGAAACCTTCGTTCAACAAAGATGCGTAAGCTAACAACTCACCCATTGCCCAATCGAGGCGGCCGGGTTCAGTCATCATTGCTTTACGATCATCGAAGAGACGAACAATTTTCGAGAAGAACTTTTTATCGGCAGGAAGAGCCGTTAAGTTTTCGCTAAGCGAAAGGAAAGTTTTTTTATCGACAGCAGTTTTAGGAGAAGACTCAAAATCTTCTTGTGTAGCCAACCGTAATCCGCTCCAACTACCCTCCTTGAAACGAGTAACTTTCGTTTTCTTGCGTTGTTTAGAGCTCTCGAGATTTCGTTGCAATAAATCTTTGAACGACTTCTCCATCTCCTTGGCTAGGTTTGCTTCAACAACGCCTTGCGACATTAACTTCGCATTATAAATCTCACGAGGATTAGCATGCGTAGCGATTGTTTTATATAACAAAGGCTGCGTGAAGCGAGGTTCATCGCCTTCATTATGTCCGTATTTACGATAACATAAAATATCGATGAATACATCACGATGGAATTTCTGACGATACTCCATTGCAAGACGAATAGTATACACCAAAGCCTCCACATCATCACCATTCACGTGGAACACGGGCGACAAAGTTACTTTACCCACATCAGTACAATATGTACTTGAACGAGCATCAATATAATCGGTAGTGAAACCCACTTGATTATTAATCACAAGGTGAATAGTACCACCTGTGCTATAACCTTTCAAGAGCGACATTTGAATTACTTCGTAAACGATACCTTGAGCTGCTACAGCTGCATCACCGTGAATTAAAATCGGAGCGATATCATCGAAAGTAGAATTTTTATGTTCATCGAGTTTAGCACGAACGATACCTTGAACGACAGGATCAACAGCTTCGAGATGAGAAGGATTTGGTGTGAGCAAAAGATGTACCTTCTTACCATGTTGCGTTTCAACATCGGTAGAAAAACCGAGGTGATATTTCACATCACCATCGAAAGAATTCTCATCGAATTCATTTCCTTCAAACTCGGTGAAGATATCTTCATAGCTTTTTCCCAAGATATTCGCCAATACATTTAATCGTCCGCGGTGAGCCATACCGATTACGAACTCCTTAATGCCGAGTTCGGCACCTGCATCAATCACTGCATCGAGAGCAGGAATTGCAGTTTCGGCACCTTCTAAAGAAAAACGTTTTTGTCCGGTGAATTTGGTATGCAAAAAGTTCTCGAATGCTACTGCTTCATTCAGCTTATGCAGCATTCTTTTTTTCTCTTCAATAGAAAAGTTAGTACTGTTTTTAGTACTCTCCATTTTACCTTGAAGCCATTGAATCACTTCAGGGGTACGGATGTATTTATATTCGGCACCAATGCTACGGCAATACGTATCGTTGAGGTGAACAATTATATCGCGAAGCTTCGCTGTACCGATACCAATTTCTTTACCGGCAGAAAATTCGGTATCGAGATCTGCATCTGTTAAACCGAAATTAGTGATATCGAGCGAGGGAGTGTATTGGCGGCGTTTACGAACCGGATTTGTTTGAGTGAAAAGATGTCCGCGGTTACGATATCCGTTAATCAAATTTATCACCTTAAACTCCTTGTCGACGCGCTCAGGAACGGGTCCCGACAAATCATCATCGCCAAAACGAGCTCTTGCAAAGTCGAACCCTGCGAAAAACTGTTTCCAGCTTGGTTCTACGCTATCGGGATTCTGAAGGTACTGACGATAAATATCGTCGATAGCTTCCGGCGTTATATTGCCTGCTAAACTGTGGTCATTCATAGTTAAAGATGCGGGTAGTTAATCCGCTGTTTGGGATTGCAAAGATAGGGCTTCGAGCACACAAATACCGGCAGAAGACAGTTAAATATGGCTATTTACAAATCAAATGCAAGATGCGTGCTTTCAAAAACAACAAAATGAGGAAACAGTTTATTAGCCGAATAAATTTTTGCTTTAAAACAAAAGCGACCTGAACATCACTAAATATGGTTATCCATTTTAGTTATAAATTATCGGGCAAACAGGAGCCTTTTCGTCTTTGTGGGGTTATTTTTTTGAATCATTCAATGATAGAAATACAGGGTAAAACATTTTCCCTCTTCCAACGCGCTGTAGCCGCGCGACGGCGCAGGCTTTTTCCTGAAGTGGAAGAATTTAGCCGCTGTAAATTTTTTAGCGGGAACGATTTCAACTCCAACGGAAAGAAACAAACTCGCCCTGAATCGTCTCCTGCGTAGACTCTTCATGTCTCGGGCAGTGTTTCTTTCTATCGTTTCCGTTCTCATCGTTCTATCCGCAAAAATTTAAGGCGGACGATCCGCTTCGATATAAAATTTCGATATATCGTTCCTAATATATTTCATCAAAAACTTCGTCAACCTATATTGGGACGTACGACCGAAGTAGAAAACTCCGGTCGCTTTATTCGATTATTTTAAGGCTCTTAAGGGAAGATTATTCCGGTATAACTATTGACGTCAACGGGAGGTAAATTGCACTTAAAGCGAGCGTTGATAGCAGTAATAAATTCGTTAGCGATGAGGGCGAATCCTTTATTACTTGGATGAACACCATCGAGTGAGAATGCTGCACCACTTAAAAACGAAGCCGACATTGTAGCTCCATTAAATTTGACACCGCTTTGTAATGTTTTATAGAAGTGATTTACATCTACTAAAGCTAACCCCTTAGCAGCAGCGGCAGCCGATATTTTATTGTTGAACAATGTAATATTCGATTTGATATTACTTAGCTCGGTACTATCGATAACATAATTAGCAGGGATAGGATGTTGAGGCAATCCCCATCCTCCACAGAGTAAAGAATCAGAAGGAATAGACAACAGCAATAATTCGCCTGATTTCAACTGACGGATAGTCCCGGAACCCGGATTCTCAACTACAAACGAATTAGCTCCTGCAGCGAATGAGATTCCGGGAGGAGAAACCGTATTCAATGCAGTTGCTTGTGCGGCAGTTAATGTTAGTCCGTTATAAGGAATCGTATTAAAATAAGGGATATCACTAATATCGGGAATGTTAGCGATAACTCCTTTAGCACCATTACTTGTTAAGCCATTTACAATAAAATCGACTGCTTTATTAAACGTATCAATTGGGGTAATATCATAAGTGCCAATCCCTCCCACTACACCAACGCCACCAGCAGATGCGTAAGTATACACATCAGAATTTCCCATCCATAATGAGAAGAAAGTAGGATTGATTAATTGAGCATCACCGATAACAGTAGAACTCAATCCGGAAACAGAACCTGTATCACTTGCAAATCGATGATAATAATAATTCCCAGCTGAACCACCTTTCCCTAAAAACTGGCTATAAAGTTGAAACGATTTAGCTCCGGGAACACCTAGATTATTATAAGGACCATCGTTACCGATCCATTGCATACCAGCAGCATTACCACTTATATTAGCGATACCAAAATCTGGTTTACCTGCACAATTTATACGAGATGAAAGTGCCAGCTGACCTGTAATTTGTCCGAGGCTATTCACCACGAGTCCATTTCCTGCAGGAAGCAAAGGCTGTTTAAACTCACCACCACCAACTAAAGCGAACTGTTGAGCAAGGATATTGGGTATAGAAGCTTCTTGTCCAGTGCGCGTTAACGCTCCATCATTATATCCTGCAGTAAAGCTACTTCCTACAGCTACGAATCTTTCGAAATCGGCTTCGCCTGCATTATATCTTGGTTCGTCGAGTGATGGCTTACAACCTCCCAACAACATGCTAACGGCAACGCAGTACCGAATAATTGTTTTAGAATTCATATTGTAATCCGAGGCCTCCTACCACTAAATTCGTTTTATACGTACCATTGAAATTCGTCTGCATATTATCTACTTCTTTTCTTTCCTTCACATTTTCGTACATCAAAGATAAATCGGCAGAGAAATTGCCTTTTAATTTATAGCTGATACCTGCTGCATAAATCAAGCGATTAGCATCGGGCAACTCAGGACTAACATAACCATCTTGCACAGGAGTTTGATCGAAAGCTAATCCTGCACGAAGAGTGATTCGTTCTGTTTTTTTGTATTGAATTCCTCCTCGAACGGCCACAGCATTTTTGTAGTTTCTTGCTTGGCGTGAGTCCAGTTGAGAATTATCGGCGAAGATGAAATTCAACGAATCGTATACTTTCCATCCCGTATAATTAAAATCGAGTGTAATTAATACTTTCGGAGTAACATTATATCCAGCGCCTAATGAAAACACCGAAGGCAAAGTAACGCTCGTTTCGAAAGAAGCAGAAGAAGGAATAGTTCCGTTTTGCAATAGAGAAGAAGGGACATTCGTAAACGATGCATCACCGCCGGTGATATCAATTTTAGTTGAAGTACGGTAAGCCAATCCCAAAGCAAAATTTCCACTAACATAATTCACTCCGGCATTTGCACCTACTGAGGTTCCCGAACCTTTCAGTTCAACTGCAGCCTCTCCTGCTGAAGAAGCATAAGGAAGTGCTTTTGTTAGATCTGCATTACCGAGCACGATCATTGGACCTACTCCAATAGAAAGGTGGTCGTTAAATTTATAAGATACCGTAGGCTGAATATTTAATGCATTCAATTTAGCTTCTTGGGTAATATATCTACCCGACCAATTGCTATCCCATTTCGTACCTAAGCCAAAAGGAGTATTAATTGCCAATCCGATATTTACTTTAGGTTTCCAAGCATAAGCCGCATACACCGAGAAAGGAGTATACATTTGTCCCGGCATAGACTCTTCGACACCGGTTTGTCCTAAAAACGATGTTTTAGGGACAATTAACGATACACCTGCATTTAAATAACCATGGTCGATGAAAGCCAAGGCTCCCGGATTATAAAACACCACACTACCATCTAATGCTACGGAAGAAACTGATCCTCCCATAGATGTAGATTTTTGTCCTTGCGTATTGATTTGGAATCCCCCCGCAATCGACAACAAAGGCGCCAAGAGGCACCCGAACATCAGCACTTTTAGCTTCATAACTTTCTGTGAGATAACAAATGTAGGCGGTACGCTGTTATAGGGCAATAGAAGTCGGTTGTACTTATTAACATCGCACTGTGATTAGGAATATGATGCAATTCACTCAAATATCTGAAGAATAATACAAAAGTTGCATATAAATTTGCAGAATGGATCAAACGCAATATGATGTTATCGTTATTGGAGGCGGCATCGTAGGACTATCGACGGCATATAAGCTCAATTTACACCATCCGGAGCTTAAAATTTTGGTTTTAGAGAAAGAGAATGCCGTAGCATTTCACCAGACGGGAAGGAACTCGGGCGTATTACATTCAGGGATATACTACAAGCCGGGCAGTTACAAAGCCAAGAATTGTGTGGAAGGGCGTCGTGAAATCGTACAATTTGCGAAAGAACATAATATTGGCCATGATATTTGCGGGAAGCTGATTGTAGCCACCCATGAATCGGAATTGGCTCATATGCACAAAGTTTACAACCACGGATTACAAAATGGCGTGGAAGATATTGAGTTAGTGGGACCAGATCGCATCAAAGAAATAGAGCCCTATTGCACAGGTATTCAAGGGATTAGAGTTGGCTGCACAGGAATTATTGATTTTGTGGGAGTTTGCAAAGTGCTTTCGGACCTGATTGAGCAAAAGTTCAATGGCAGCAAAGTTTTATTGGAACATGAAGTAACGGCCTTTGAAAAATCCGACGGACATACAACGGTTGTAACGCCTAAAGGAAAATTCAAGACTAGGTTTATTGTCAACTGCACAGGACTACAAACCGATCGTATTGCGAAGAAAGACGGTATTGATCCTGATATGAAAATTGTTGGGTTTAGAGGCGACTATTACGAACTAACCGAAAAAGCGAAGCACAAAGTAAAGAACCTGATTTATCCTGTTCCTAATCCGCAGTTCCCGTTTTTGGGAGTACACTTTACGAGGATGATTAATCACCCGACCGAATGCGGACCGAATGCGGTATTTGTATTTAAGAGAGAAGGATACGGCAAAACCGACTTCAGCCTTAACGATACGATGGATGCATTAGCATACGGAGGAACATGGAAATTATTCTTTAAGCACTGGCAATTCGGATTAGATGAATATAGAAGAGCTTTCAGCAAGCGATTATTTTTAGAAAGGCTGAAGCGATTGGTGCCATCATTAGAAATGGACGACATTGAACCGGGACGTGCGGGAGTTAGAGCGATGGCATTAAGTTCATCAGGAGATATGATCGACGACTTTAAAATTGTCCACAGCGACAATGCACTTCACGTATTGAATGCACCATCACCTGCTGCTACAGCATGTTTAGCGATAGGGAAAGCGGTGAATGATATGGCGGAGGAGTATTTTAAATTATAAATTTTGAATCTTGAATTTTGAATTGCTGGCGCGGTTGGGGCTGACGCGTTGCTTGAGTAGGCCTCATGCTGACATTCATCGTATGGGCCGCAGATTATTATGGTTATTATGATTTGTGCATCATTTTCGTCTTCGACGATTTTGCCTAACGGCAAGAACACAGATGAAAGGATTTGAAAGGGATTTAAAAGGATTTTTATTATTGCCAAGCGGTATCAAAATAAACTTTGACATTCATCTTCAGGAAAGTATGTTATCAGAGATTTATTTGTGATAGGGACAACATCGACTTTACATCAGGGGAGTGGCTGACGCGTAAAGGATCGCCTAAAGGCGAGGCGGATTATCGTCTGCGACGAGGATAGGCTAACGCGATTTGATGAGCTACGCATTGATATTTCGACAAAAAGAACGATGATTTGCCCCGGTGAAACTAACTCAGATCTCATCGAAAACGATGCGTCTCGGATTTATTAGGATCTCCCCTAAGGAGCAAGCTGTCTTCGACGATTTTGCCTAACGGTAGGAACATCCAATTGGGACAAGCGGATGACAGGATTTGATACGGATTTTGAATCTAGAATCTAGAATAGCGCAATGCGGATTGTGAGTCGAAAACGATGATAAATTCGGCAAATAGGGTTTGCCTTGTTATTACGACATAGGTAACATTGTACTGACGATAAATGTCAGTAAACCAGATTAAGCTTATTTAGTGTATATACGCTAGTTTTCTTTACACAATGTGGCAAGCTAAGAGAAGCCCCAAAAGGGTAGGCTGTTAGGGACGAAGGAGAACTGGAAGATTACATTTAATAAGTAGAGTATTTACTTTGCACTTTGGTTTGTTAAAAAACAAGACAGGGGCAAGAATTAAGAATTTAGCAAAATATAGCCTTTGTATTATTTTATTAGTATATTTGATTTAAGTTTTTCATGAATTATAAGATATAATCAGTTTTACTGGCGATGTCCAAAATCTAGTTGAAAATTAAGAGGGTTCAAATAGAGTTATATTTGGTAAGCAAACTAAATAAAATTCAATTATCCCCCTCTATGAAAGCAAAAGTAGCAAAGAAATTTGGAGAAAACCTAGATTGGCTAATGGAACAGCCAATGGATTACCGTATAGCAATGGTACAGCAGCATTTATCCGTCTGTCAATTGTTAATCAATCAAATTGTTGAGTCAAAGATTGCGGAGTTTGTAGGCGAAAAAGGAAGCCACCAAAAGCCATACGATGGCCAATATTCACGATTTGGCTTTAATCCAAGTAGTGTACAAGTTGGAGAACAAAAGGTTCCGATCCAATCGCAACGGATCAAAAACAACGTTACCGGCGAGACATTTAAGCCAGAAATTTACGACCAGTTAAATGAAAACACAGCTGGCGAAGAACGAGTTAGGTTAGCCATGCTGAGCGGTCTAAGCACAAGGAATTACGAAAAGGTAATGGATATTACATCCGAAGCTTTTGGTTTAAGTAAATCGAGCATGAGTAATCGGTTTATTGAACAGACAGCAAAGACTTTGGAGGAGTTCCAACAAAGAAAATACCATTCACATGACTTCGTTGCTCTTCAAATTGACGGCATCAGCTTAGGAAATCAAATGATGATAATCTGTGTTGGAATTACAGAACAAGGAGTAAAAATGCCACTTGATTTTGTGCAAAGTGCAACGGAAAATCATCGACCGGTGAAGGACATGCTTCTAGCGATAAAGTCTCGTGGATTAAAAGTGACAGAAGGAATATTATGTATCATTGATGGATCCAAGGGTATAAGAAAAGCAATCGAAGAATGTTTTGGATCGAAGGCTTTGATACAGCGCTGCACCTGGCATAAGAGAGAAAACGTACTTAAATATTTATCAGAGAAAGATCAAGAATGGTTCAAAAGCGAATACACAGAAGTGTTTAAGATAAAAGATTACCTAAAAGCAAGGACAAGCCTCCTAATACTTATAAAATCATTAAGAGAAAAAAACATAAATGCAGCAAAATCGCTTGAAGAAGGAATGGAAGAATTACTTACACTCCATAAGCTCGCTAAGGAAGTCCAAGATTATTCTATACTAAAACTAAGTAGAAGCTTGTCGACGACTAACTGTATTGAAAATATCAACTCGGCTATTCGCAGAAAATGTGGACGAATTACACGATGGGTCAACTCAGATCAAAGGCAACGATGGTTAGCTGGGGCACTGCTCGAAATTGAAAATAGGCTTAATAAAATCCATCATTGGAAAAAACTCACGGTATTAAAAAAAGCAATAACTTCGTGTATCAAGAAGCCAACTAAATCTCTTAAGTCCACTTCTTAATTTTCAACTAAGAATTGGACATGCCCTTTTACTAACCATAAATTTATTGTTTTATGAAAGAATTAATCTACACCAGTACACCAGTACACCAGTACACCAGTACACCAGTACACCAGTACACCAGTAAAAAATTCTGCGAATTTTTTACTGTAATAATTTTAACTTTTATGCTGATTGGAAGCGCAAAGGCTCAGAGTTGTAAGCCTATATTGAGCGGGATTCATAGCATGTGTTCTGAACCCCACGATGGCACTCCAGCGGATTTTCAAATTGTAAATTTCAATTCTTCTTTGAGTTACAATGCAACTGTGATATCCTACCCAGGTGGCACATCCAACACTTTTAGCGTAACTACGAATATTTTTCCGGCTTTTACAATTACTTCTTCATATATTCCAATCAACGTTCTTGTAATAATTAACTCGTTTGACCCATCAACAAATTGTTCAGGCTCGGATTCAATATTTGTTCAAAGTTGCTGTGAGGAATTTAATGCGGCTGTAGTGTCTGATTTTACGACAATTCAAATTCCTAACACTCTTTCGAATGGAACAATAACATATGACCCTTTGCAAGTACCTGGAGCTCCTGTTAGGGTTGCAATTCATGGCGAGTTAACAGTTGACCAAGATCTTATTTTTGCCAATACACAAATTATCATGGATCAAGGTGCCAGCATAAGAATTTTAAGCGGTAAAGAGTTAGCCTTAAATAATTCTACAATAACTGCGGGGCGTTGTAATTATATGTGGAAAGGAATTATTCTTGAAAACAACTCTGCCTTAAAAACACAAAATGGATCATCTATTTCAGATGCACATTACGCAATTAATGTTTTAGAAAATGCAAGTTTTGCATTTAGTGAATTAAGCTCTCTCACCACAAATTTTTCACGGAACTATATTTCATTTTATGCTGGGAAGAATGTAAATGGGCATACAATTGAAATGTCGGGAGGTAATAATCCGGGAATAAATATTAATGGGTTGCCGAACCTTTTAACCCCATACTGGGGACAACCCTCAGTGCCACTTTCTAATAGCTTTGCAGGAATCTATTTAAGAGACGTTCAAAATTTTACAAATAAGCAAATAGGCACTATTACACCTATAAATATCAACAATATCAACTTAGGTATTGCCTCATTCAATAGTTCATTAGATTTACCTTCTAATATAACATTAAACAACATAGCCCCCGTACAAATTAATGGACAAGACATATTCACTACAACTTCTAGCTATAATGGCAGTGCAATTTATGGTGAGGCATCTTCTAGTTCGCCCAAAACAGTATCTGTTGGAAATTCAAGTACTAGCAATGCGAATTTAAATAGCATTAGCAATTGTAAATATGGAGTTCATGCAAATAAGAATGTTAATGTACTAGTTGACAATAATATTTTTCAAAACATCAATGATCATGGAGGTGTACGAGTAACTTCTTGCGGGAATAGAAATATTGAAATTCGAAATAACCAATTTCTAGCTTCATTTAGAGGTGCAATTTTATGCTCTCAAATTCCTTTTGCCCATTTAATTATCGAGCAAAATAATTTTAATACAGGGGCTTATTCCCAAGCAAGTTTAACTCCAAATTTCAATAATACCGCCATTCGAATTACCAATAAAAGTGTCGCTCCTGTGTATGGTCAAATAATCAATAACCAAATTAACACTGCGAGAATTGGTATATATCTATCTAATGTGCAAGGGTTGAATAATGGTGCTGATAATTTTGAAATTAACAACAACAATATTGTTTTTAATAGGTCTTTATCATCTTATACAACCAGTCAAGGTAGTTATATTCATTATGGAATTTGGGCGAACAACACAGGGAACTTAAATATTGGAGACAATTTCATTAGTCAAACACAACCATTGATTGGCGCTCCGGCTAATTTTGAACAATATTCAACAGGTATTCTATTACAAGATGCACATTTTGGTTCAACTATAATAGAAGGTAATACTATTCAATGGCTAGGAACAGGAATAAACATCACAGGAAATTGCCTTGGAACAACAACCAAATGTAACCTAATTTACAGTAACACGAATGTAACTTTCCCTCGAGGAATTTATTTTAATTTTGCTAAGATAACCAATCAAGGTAGTTTTTCTTTCCCTACAGAAAATAGCTTTCTTTCATTTAGCTCATTACCAATAGCGTATAAAATTAGTGGCACTTTAAATTTAACGACCCCCATTAACTGGTTTTCAAGCAGTAACAATAACATATTACCATATAATGTAAATCCTAGTCCAATATTTAGCACCCCTCCCTCGGTAATCCCACCCTCAAATTATTGTGGCAATGCTAATATTATTATTTCTCCAGATGAAATAAGAAATTTTGTTCATCGTGTTATTTATAACGAAATTGTTTATGAAGAAAATGAAGAAGAAAACAGGTATCTAGATATGGTATTTTCATTTCGTTATTTAATGAGTGATTCAGTATTTTTGAATAGCGACAACGAGAATTTGCTATTCCTAGAAAATCATGCAAACGATAATATTGGAAATTACGTTTCTGCTGAAGCATTGAGAAATGAAGACCAAGTTGCATTGGCCTTATTCAAATTAAATTCGATAGTAGCATTAAATGAAATGGAGGAAACCCTAATAACAACCGAGCGAATTGCTTTAAATAGCGAGTATGAAGAACGGTTATTACTTGATAGCGAAAAGATTGAATTGGAACCTATTTCAAATCTAAATGTATTAGTAGCCGGACAAGCCGTAATAAACGCAAGAACAATGCTTGAAAAGGAAATTTATACTGAACCTTCATTCATTAGGAAAAGAAATTCTCTGATCACCTCTAATACAACCTTAACCGAAACATACATTGAGCAGAACTACGAAATTGGCAAAATAAATGTGTTGGTGTATGATCCTATTGGAAAAGAAATTTTTAATGGCGGCTACAACTCTTGGAAAAACTTCAAGCGCAATAAAAATTTCACCTTTGTCGCCTTAAGATATTATTTTGACAATAATTATATCGGGAGCCAGAAACAAGTTCTTTTTAAATAAAGGCCTAAAAGAAAAACAAATGAAATATTTTGCAATAATTCTATTCGCAATCTTAATTCCACTTGTGTGTAATGCACAAGTGGAATTAAATCCAAATAAAACAAATATTCAAACACCTCCAATTGTACCTTGCAATCCAAATACATTTTGGGCTGTTCATTACAACCCAACAGGCGGATTTACTACTAACATATCTGAATTCACTTTAATTAATTCCATAATTACAAACAATGGGATAGTTGCTACAGGATGTCCCGGAATGTCATTAGCATATGCTAACTACAATTTGCTCAATGGAAACGGAGGCACTTTTTACTCTATTGATTATATTCAAAATCAGCAGCTATATATGTATAATGGTGTAAACTGGACTCCATTCGGTCCTGCTAGTCCAGGAATTCATCATGCATTTGCCGGGTATGAAAACAAAATTTACTTATCAGGATATTGGAACAATACTAGTAATCAAAAATATATTTACTCCTTCGATGGAACACTATTCGATACAATCTTCACTACCCCAACCAATTTTTCTTTAGCATCATCATCAATTACAGTTGATAATAACTTTAATATATGGATGATATTAGGCCCAGACCCTTTAAATACACCAACAACAATTCTTTTAAAAATTGATACATTAGGAAATCTCATTAATCAATATCCCTTATCTATTCAGAGCCAATTTGCACCTATAACTAGTGGAGCATTGTTTATTATGAATAACACTTTGTATATTGGATTTGGGCCACTCCAACCAAATTTTCCAAATACATTAATGCCATTTAACATTATAGGAGATTCCTTAGTTATGGGGACACCAATTCCTTTCTCCTTCCCCGATGTATATGATATTAAATCCTGCAACCAAGGCACTCTAACAAGCATCTCAGAAGTACCGGAAAGTTTAAAAGATTTATCGGTTTATCCGAATCCGGCGCAGGATCAGTTTATGCTGCATTTGCCTTATCGTACATCATCAAATGCCACTATTCAAATATACAATTTGCAAGGCGAGGTAGTAAAAAGTTTTAAAGCTTCAGACGCCTCCCCTATCAATTGCAGCTCGTGGCCGCGAGGGATTTATTTTGTTTCGTTGGTTGAAGAAGGGAAAGCGAGGGTGACGAGGAAGGTTGTGGTGATCTAAAAGTTGGTTTAGAAACAAGTTCTTTTTAAATAAAGGCCTAAAAGAAAAACAAATGAAATATTTTGCAATAATTCTATTCGCAATCTTAATTCCACTTGTGTGTAATGCACAAGTGGAATTAAATCCACATAAAACAAATATTCAAACACCTCCAATTGTAC
>JAHEYP010000020.1:62552-71710 GCA_023251535.1 Bacteroidota bacterium | reverse complement strand
CTGCGCCACCACAACAAACAAGAATGATAATATTACCTTTTTCATAATTTGAATTTTTTATACTTTAATTACAACTCCATCTCGACTCCGCTCGATGACCATATTTCGGCTCCGCTCAATAACCGCCCGCTTCGCGCAACCACACAGTAGTGCAGAAATAGCACACTGTATGGCAAGCCCCAAACATTGAACAGTAAAGTAGTGCTGAAATAGCACACTTTAGGGCAAGCCTCGAACTTATGAACGCGTTAGCCCTAACCGGCTTCGCCGAACCATGCAGTAGAGCTGAAATAGCACACTGCATGGCAAGCCTCGAACTTATGAACGCGTTAGCCCTAACCGGCTTCGCCGAACTAAGAACCATGAACTACGAACCTCGAACTAGCTCCCCACCCTCTTCCCAAACTCTTCTCTCACATCTTCCAATGCAGGAAAGAGATAGTGCGATATTTTTAATACCGGTTGGTAGAGTACCGATTCTGATTTTGTTTTTGCGGTAAATAATCCCATTCTTACATCTACGGGACGAATAATGGCGAGTATAACACTAACTGTTAATGCAAATTTTAATGTCCCGAAAATTGCTCCTGCCACTTGATTGATAGGTGTCAATTTTGATGCTTTCAGAATTCCTTCTAAGAATTTTGCTAGCAAAACCATCACTACAATTACTAAAATGAATACAATGAAAAATGTGATGTATGGTAATACGGTCGAAGGACTATCAACGAATTTCTTTACCATGCCTTCGAACATACTGGAGAACTTAAAGGCAACATAAAATCCCAGTATCAATCCGATAATCATAGCGATCTCGAATATAAGTCCGCGTTGCCAGCCTTTGTACATTCCCCATAACAAAGGGACAGCGATAATTACGTCTAGGTAATTCATAGTTGTTTATTCGGATACAAAGATAAAAACATTTAGGGATGAAAGTAAGTGCCATACTGAACGCCAATAAATGTTGCCGATCGTTTTTAATATAAATTATCGATCAAACAGGAGCCTGCCTGTCTTTGTGGGGATATATTTTCAATTGATTCATTCAATTATAGGAATACGGGATAAAACATTTTCCATCTTCCAACGCGCTACAGCCGCGCGATGGCGCTGGCTTTTTCCTGCAGTGGGAGAATTTAGCCGCTGTAAATTTTTTAGCGGGAACGATTTCAACTCCAACGGAAAGAAACAAACTCGTCCTGAAAGAAAACCTTTTCAGGCCTCAAACAGTGTTTCTTTCTATCGTTTCCGTTCTCATCGTTCTATCCGCAAAAATTTAAGGCGGACGTTCCGCTTCGAATATAGATTCGGATATACCGTTCGACAATAAAAATGTTGTTAGAAAAAAGTTGAAATTCGGTGACATAGAGAGATCAAAATCTCAAAGAAAAATCAATTACATCTAAAGCAGGAATTTAAATCAGAATTGCATCTCCAATTGGCTTTCGACCCAAATTCATTCATTCACACATTCATTCATCCATTCAGTCAGTCATAAAAAAGGGCAAAGATTTTAACCCTTCGCACTTCATACTTTTTATGATATTTCGTTAGTACGCTTCAATCACCATTTTTACTCCCGGCAATTCTTTTCCTTCAATATACTCGAGAAGTGCTCCACCGCCAGTTGATACATAACTTACTTGATCGGCAAAATGGAATTGATTAACGGCAGCTGCTGAATCACCTCCTCCTATTAACGAAAAGGCTCCTTTCGCTGTGGCAGCAACAATCGCTTCAGCTACTGTTCGTGTTCCATTTTCAAATTTTTTCATTTCGAAAACACCCATCGGTCCGTTCCATAAAATGGTTTTGCTTTCTGAAACTACTTTAGAGAATTGTTCTGCCGATTTAGGTCCGATATCTAGTCCTAACCATCCTTCTTCAATATTTCGGATATCCGTAACGTTAGTATTGGCATCTTTATCGAATTTATCGCCATTTATCGAGTCAACAGGCAAATGAATTGTTACTCCTTTTGCTTCGGCAGATTTCAAAATAGTTAATGCTAAATCGAGTTTATCTGATTCGCATAAAGAACTTCCAATATTCCCGCCTTGCGCTTTGATAAATGTATAAGCCATTCCTCCACCAATAATCAGGTGATCTACTTTATCCATCAAACGCTCGATGATCAAAATTTTATCGGAAACTTTTGCTCCTCCCATAATCGCTGTAAACGGACGAGTAGCATTGTTCAATACTTTTTCTGCATTGTTTAACTCTCCAGCCATCACATATCCGAACATACTCTTGCCTTTGAAGTATTGCGCAATAACCGCAGTACTTGCATGTGCTCTATGTGCTGTACCAAATGCATCATTCACATATACGTCGCCTAGTGCGGCTAACGATTTTGCAAAATCAGGATTCCCTTTTTCTTCTTCTTTGTAAAAACGAAGATTCTCGAGTAATAATACTTCACCAGCCTTCAAGGCAGCTGCTGCATTTACTGCAGGTTCGTTAATGCAATCACTCGCAAATTGAACAGGTTTATTTAATAATTCAGAAAGTGTACTTACTGTATGACGTAGTGAATATTTGTCGGCAGGACCTTCTTTCGGGCGACCTAAATGCGACATTAAAATTACACTTCCTCCATCGTTCAAAATTTTCTGAATGGTTGGAATTGCTGCTTTAATCCTCGTAGGGTCGGTTACCTGAAAATCACTGTTAAGTGGAACATTAAAATCAACGCGAATAAGCGCTTTCTTTCCTGCAAAATTGTACTGGTCAATTGTTTTGATTTGCATATGATTATCCTTTTATCGGACTGCAAAAATAGTTGTTATTCAGCATTAAGGGTTTTCAATGTGCAGTAGTTTCTTACTTTCTTGCCAAAAATCATCGTTTGGGAGCATTTTTCTATCTCTACAGATGGTTTGCACCGTTCTTCGTCTTATTTTTGCGACCATGCAATTCAAAGATGTTATTGGTCAGGCTGCAGTAAAGGAGCGGCTGGCTCTTTCTTTTAAAGAGGGAAGAATCAGTCACGCGCAGTTGTTTTTTGGTCCGACCGGTTCAGGTGTCCTTCCCCTCGCTCTAGCTTATGCTCAGTTCTTGACATGCACCGAACGTACCGACACCGATAGCTGCGGAAAATGTCCTTCGTGCTTGAGAAATAGCAAGTTGGTGCATCCCGATGTGCATTATTCTTATCCCGTAGTTACTGACTCGAAACGAGGTTTTAAAAAACCAATCAGTCTCGATTATATCACCGAGTGGCGCGAAACGGTAATCCCTTTCCCTTATTTGAATTATAATGATTGGGTTGGAGCCATCGCTGAAAATGAAAATAAGCAAGCCACTATCATGGTGGAAGAAGCTGGCGATATCGTGCGAAAAATAAGCATGAAAGCCTATGAAGCTCCTTTCAAAGTGGTAATCATGTGGCTTCCCGAAAAAATGAGTGCCGTGGTGTCGAATAAAATGCTGAAGAGCATTGAAGAGCCACCCGACAACACCATTTTCATCCTCGCTAGCGAGCAACGTGATCAGATCATCCAAACGATTTTATCACGTACTCAACTCATAAAAGTTAATCGCCTTTCCGACGATGAAATTGCGAATGCTCTGATGCATCGCAAGCATCTTTCAGAGGATCATGCTCGTGATATTGCTCGATTGGCAGATGGTGATTTTCACCTAGCACTCGAACTTTCGCGTGAAGCGCTAGGCGATGCTTCGCATGAAACCGAATTCTTGAATTGGATGCGTCTTTGCTTCAATCCCATGAAATCGATGGATAAACTTCAAGCTTGGGTAGATGGCATGCATGGCGCGGGACGCGAAAAACAAAAGCAATTCTTGTTCGCTTGCATTCAAACAGTACGCGAGTGCATGATGATCAATTTAGCCGATCGTCAGTTGGTAAAGATTGATAATCAGCAAATTCAAGCACTCGACAAATTCTTACCTTTCGTAAATGCGCACAACATGACTCCGTTTGTGGAAGCTCTCAACGAGGCTTATTATCACATCGAAAGGAATGCGCACGGAAAGATCTTATTCTTAGATTTGTCACTTAAATTGAGCAGAATTCTGCAGATTAAATAGAAGTTCGGGTAAATTACCGATCTTTAAAAATTATTAGTGGTATTTGAACATAAAAATGAAGAAGTAAAATGGGATGCAGTTCATGTTCTACCACCGACTCTACAACCGGAACTCCCGCCGGCTGCCGCAGCAATGGAACTTGTGGCACCGGAGGATGCAATAAACTAAATGTTTATAACTGGCTGACCGACATGGTACTTCCTGAAGGGCATAAACCTTTCGATCTATTGGAAGTGCGCTTTAAAGGCAGCCGTAAAGAGTTTTACCGGAATGTCAACAACCTCGAATTAAAGGTTGGCGACTTCGTAGCGGTGGAAGGAAGCCCCGGTCATGATATCGGTGAAGTAAGTATGGTTGGCGAATTGGTTCGCTTCCAACTTAGAAAGAAAAATGTAAAAGAAGATTCCCCAGAAATCAAAGCGTTGTATCGCATTGCTCGTCCGGTGGATTTAGATAAATGGAATGAAGTTAAAGGCATGGAATTCAATACCATGCATCGTTCCAGAACAATAGCCTTAGAGCTTGGCCTCAAAATGAAACTCAGCGATGTTGAGTATCAAGGTGATGGCAAGAAAGCGACTTTCTTTTATACGGCCGATGAGCGTGTCGATTTTCGTGAGTTAATTAAACGCCTCGCCGATGAGTTTAAAGTGCGTATCGAAATGCGCCAAATTGGGATGCGTCAAGAGGCTGCTCGCTTGGGCGGAATTGGCTCTTGCGGACGAGAACTTTGTTGCTCTACCTGGCTTACCGATTTCAAAATCGTAAGTACTAGCGCTGCTCGTTACCAGAATTTATCGCTCAATCCTTTGAAGCTCGCCGGACAATGCGGTAAGCTGAAATGTTGTTTGAATTACGAACTCGACACTTACATGGATGCCGTGAAGGATATTCCTGAGTCGAACATCCGTTTGCAAACAGGAAAAGGAACATTGGTGCATCGTAAAACAGATATCTTCAAACGTATCATGTGGTATAATCCTATTCCGGAGCCACGTGAGGGCGATGAAAGAACTCCTTTCGTGCCTGAAAACTGGATGCCGATTAGCGTTGATCGTGTGAAGGAAATCATCGAAATGAATAAACGCGGACAGAAACCGGATGATGCCGGAATGATCGAGTTTGAAGATGATAACGACGATGAAATGCACTATAAAGATGTGGTAGGACAAGATAGTCTTACGCGCATGGATCGTACGAAGAAGAAGAAAAAGAAAAAATCAGGCGACGATCGCAAGGCTCTTCCTCAAGGACAAAGCACTGCCGCCGCTCCTGCTCAACAGCAAAATCGTCCGCAGCAAGGACCTAAGCCTCAAGGCCCAAGACCAAATCCGCGTAATGATCAGAAGCCAGCTGGAAATAATAATCCGCAAGGACCAAAACCAGAACAGCGTCAGGCACCACGCCCTCAACAGCAACCAGCGCAGCCTAATCCTAACCAAGGACCTCGTCCGCCGCGCCAGCAGCCAGGTGCTCAACAAGATGCTCCAAAGGCAAATACGAATCCGGCTCCAAAACCGAACCCGGCACCAGCTCCTGCATCTACACCGACACCGGCACCGCAGCAAAATACAAATCCTGCATCGGGAAATCGTCCTGAGCGTAAACGCCCTGAAGGAACGGCACCGGCTAATAACCCTGCTCCGACACCTGCACCGGCACCAACACCGACGAACCCTCCGGCAGGAGATGCGAATGCACCAAAAAGCAATCGTCCTCCGCGCAAATTTGAACGTAGAGATGAGTCTAACGGTAACGGACAACCGAATACATAAAATGAGAATCGCATTCAATATGCACTTACGCTATTTTGTGGTAACCGCTTGCGCATGCATTTTGCTGCTAAGCGGTTGCGACAACACTACTTTGTTTGAAGAAAATAAACCTATCGACAAAGGAATGTGGGATTCAGAAAACACATTTAAATTCCAAGCAACGGTGCCCGATACTGTTAACGGATACAATGTGTACTTGAACCTCAGAAATGCCGGCACTTATCCTTACAGCAATATTTTCCTCTTCATCAACACACGTTTCCCGAGCGGATCAATCGATCGCGATACGGTAGAGATTATGTTGGCTACGAAAGAAGGAAAATGGTTAGGAAAAGGACTTGGCGATATCTGGGACAACCAAATTTTATTTAAACGCAATGTTACTTTCCCCGAGAAAGGTGAATATACTTTCGAGATCTCTCAAGCAATGCGCTTGAGTCCGTTGCCGGGTATCATGGATGCCGGAATGCGAATTGAGAAAGTAATACCGTCTAAATAAAATTTAGCGATTGGTATTATTCCGATTGATAAAATTTTGAATCCACAATTATTAGTTCACAAACATCGGTATAAAATAATATTTTTTAGAGATGCTGCACGTCAGAAATATTGAAGAGCTGAAAGCTGAGTGGGAAGTTGTACTCGATAAAATCTGTACGCATTTTGATGCGGATGTCGATTTACAAGGAGTGCTATTTTTAATAGGAATTCAGGAATTAGGTCAAGGCCCGAGGAAATTCGGCAAAGACGAAAAGCAAGATTTAATGCATATCGCTACCTGCCGCCTGTTAAGCCAATTCGGTTACTACGAACTCGAAGGAGTTGACGACGAAGGATGGCCACATTGGAAGATGATTCAAAAACTGCCACGCATGAATTTAGGCGAACAAGATTATTTATTGAAGCAATGCGTGATTGACTATTTTAAGGAGCATGATGTGTTTACCCCATAAAAAAAATCCCGCTTTTCGGCGGGATTTTCTATTTTATTTAAGGTCTTATCACTTCAAAACCACTGTTTTACGAATTTCTTCCGATTGTTCTAAGCGGATATAATCCTTAGCCGAAAGGGCATCTTTGCTGATTTCAACATTTAAAACCGCTTCCCACTCAAATTCGAAGAAAGCTTCTCCTGTTCCTGCAGAGAACTGCTCTTGGTAAAGGTCGGCGCGCACCCCTGTTTGGGCATTTACAACGCTATCTTGACGTAGAATCACCTTGGCTCCCGCAACAGGATCTCCTAGAGAGTCAACAACAGTAATAATAGCTTTGCAAGGCTTAGTCTTTTTACAAGAGGAAGCAGTAACTGCCGTGATGGCAATAAGTAAGATGAAGGCGTATCGTAACATGGTTAATAATTCTGGGTTTTATACGTTCTCTAAAGAGAAATTGTTCGAATTTAGTTATAATTGCACATATAGGAGGTCGAAAACTTCCGTAAACTTGCATCTCCAAAAATAAACAATTCTTGTTATGAAGAAAACAAGCCTGATAATTAGTCTTATCTGCCTGCTTTTTGCGGGCCAAACGGCATTTGCACAAAAAACTGATTCTAAAGATAAAAAACCTAAGATGGAAAAGGAATACCTGGTGGAAATCACCACTGATCTCGGTAAAATGAAGATCAAACTTTATAACCAAACCCCTAAACACCGCGACAATTTCGTGAAATTGGTGGGTGAAGGCTTTTATGATAGCACTCTGTTTCACCGAGTTATCAAAGGATTTATGATTCAAGGAGGCGACCCTGACTCTAAAAAAGCGGCTCCTGGACAAATGCTTGGCGGTGGAGATGTTGGATACCGTATCCCAGCCGAATTCGTTGATACTTTATTCCACAAAAAAGGAGTTTTGGCGGCAGCTCGCGATAATAACCCTGAAATGGCTTCCAGCGGTTGCCAGTTTTATATCGTTCAAGGTCGCGTTATGAACGCTAACGAAATAGCTAGCGCAGAAGCTCGCATGGGCAAGAAATTTACAGAAGCTCAAAAACAAGCATACTCAACTGTAGGCGGGTCTCCTTGGCTCGACGGACAATACACTGTATTTGGCGAAGTTGTTGAAGGATTAGATGTTCTTGATAAAATTGCAGCAGTAGCGGTTGCTCCCGGCGATCGTCCGTTGGCAGATGTACGCATGACCATTAAATTAGTAGATAAATAGTATGCAGCGATGAACATCGCAGCTTAATTATATTACAATGTTCGATAAGATTAAATCATTGATTAACGAAATTGACGGATTCACTCCTAATGTAAAGGATGAATTAGAGCAATTTCGTGTTCAATACCTTGGAAAGAAAGGAGTGCTGGGCGATTTATTTGCGCAGATGAAAGAAGTAGCTGCCGAAGACCGAAAAGAATTTGGACGCTTAGTGAATGAGTTAAAAAATAAAGCGGAAGAAAAAGTAAATCTCTTTCGTGAGAAGTTTGAAGAACAGCCTGCCGATACATCTACAGTTGGCGACTTAACATTACCTGGCGTTTCAAAAGCTCCAGGTAGCTTCCATCCTATCACGATTGTGAGAAATGAAATCAACAGAATATTTTCTCGGATAGGCTTCAACGTTAGTGATGGCCCTGAAGTGGAAGATGATTGGCATAATTTCTCTGCACTTAACTTCCCGCCTGAACATCCGGCGCGTGATATGCAGGATACGTTCTTCATTAACTTAGATCCCGACAAAGAACATTACAACGGACAATTAGCTCTTCGTACACATACATCATCGGTACAAATCAGAGTCCTCGACAATGAAAAACCACCAGTGCGAACAATTTGTCCGGGACGTGTTTACCGCAACGAAGCTATCTCTGCCCGCGCACATTGTTTCTTCCATCAAGTAGAAGGATTTTATATTGACGAAGGAGTATCATTCGCCGACTTAAAACAAACCCTATTGTATTTCGCACAAGAAATGTTTGGTGCCGATACAAAAATTCGTTTACGCCCTTCTTACTTCCCTTTCACAGAACCTTCTGCTGAAATGGACATAAGCTGTACCATCTGCAAAGGAGAAGGCTGTAACGTTTGTAAACATACAGGATGGGTAGAAATTTTAGGATGCGGAATGATTGATCCAGCGGTTCTTGAAAATTGCAAAATCGATTCTAAGAAATATACAGGCTTTGCATTCGGCATGGGAATAGAACGCATCACCATGCTAAAATACACCGTAAAAGATTTACGCATCTTCTCCGAAAATGATGTCAGGTTCTTACGACATTTTCAAGGAGTGAGTTGAGGATAAATTTATTTATTAAAAAGGCTGCATAATCTAATTTGCAGCCTTTTTTTTATGATAATATTACCCGAATCACTAAC
>JAHEYP010000020.1:0-62452 GCA_023251535.1 Bacteroidota bacterium | reverse complement strand
AGCATCTTTTTAATTTCTTCTTTCGATGCTAATAGATCTTCCGATTTATTGTGCTTTAACTTAGCTCCTAAACGATCGATTTCAGTTCCGGCACTTGCATAGTACTTGTCATGCTTGGTAGTCTCTACTAAATCGGCAAAGGCTAATTCAGTTTGTGTGCTGTAGTCGTAGTTTTTACCATCCAAGAATTTCACGAAATCACGAAAATCGTCTTCACTGATTTTAAATTCTCCGGTTGAATCAATCGTTGCATGTTTGGTTCTGTAATACGATGCATAATCGAAGATTAGCATTTTGCGATATAAACTTTTCGCCACATTGCCTGTGTCTTTTGCATTAACCATCACATCAGGATAAACAGCACTTCCATCGTAAACTGTTCTTCCGTTTTTTGTTTTGAATACTTTTATCGATGAGTCTGCTACTTCTTCAAATGATCCGCCTTCATCCGTATTGTGCGTATAAATTTTCGTTTGAACACATCGTCCGCTAGCAGTAAAATATTTCGCTACCGTGAGCTTCATCTGACAGTTATATGTCAAGTTACGCGTTTGTTGCACTAACCCTTTTCCGTAACTACGTTGACCCACTACTACTCCGCGATCTACATCTTGAAAATTTCCTGCAGTAATTTCACTCGCAGAGGCTGAATTTTTATCGACTAATACCGCTACACGAATTTTATTATCGATTGGTTCTACCTTCGTTTCATAAACATTATTCGATCCCGCTATTTTTCCTTTCTGCGTAACAAGTAATTGTCCTTTGTCGATAAACAAATTCAAAATATTCACCGACTCCTCTAACAATCCTCCACCATTTCCGCGTAAGTCGAATACCAACGAAGTCATATTCGGATTTGTCTTTTTCAAATCGACTAATGCATCATGCATTTCGTTATAGCAGTTCTGCAAAAACTTATCGAGTTTAATATAACCAGTAGAATCATTTATCATTCCGTAGTAAGGAACGTTCTTCACTTTTATCTCTTCACGGACTAATTTCTTCTCTAACGGTTGCGCCTCACCGACACGAGCTAATGTAAGTGTGATAGATGTTCCACTTTGTCCTTTCATTAACTCATCTACTTGATCGGTAGTAAGTCCTTTGAGCGATCGTCCGTTAGCACTAAGAATAACATCACCGGCACGGATATCTGCTTTCTGCGCAGCATAACCTTCGTAAACATCGAAGACCATCACACTATCACCCACTCTGAAAGAAGTCACACCAATGCCACCATAATCGGCACTCACATGTTCAATGCGGTAATCTTCAATCTCCGATTCAGTATAGTAATTGGTATAAGGATCGAGGGTCTTTAACATACCATCGACACCTGTTTTTAATAACTTACCGGGATTGATATCATCAACATAATACGTGTTCACTTCACGATAAACATCAGCAAACAACTCAAGCTGTTTCCCGATTTGAAAATAATCTTCGCCGAAACCCCAGCTCATTACGCAAAAAGGGATTAACATCAGCACTATTAAACTACGACGGTGAAAGGATTTTAACTTCATATTACAAGTAATGGGTTTTGCCCTGCTCAAAGATATTATTTCAGATCAATTCAGCAGCATGAGCCCTTAACGAATTATGAGGTTATTCATTGTTCAAAACATTGATTAACTTGGACCACTTATTTTATAAACACAATGAACATTTCAGGCTACCGTCAAATTGCTGCCGTTTCAGTAATTCTCATCCTAGGCTTGCTTTTGGCCTGGTCGCTGAGCGGATTTTTAACTTCTTTTCTCTCGGCAATCATCTTTTATGTGATGCTTAAACCATTGATGCGCAACCTCATCGTAAAACGAAAATGGAAAAAGACATGGGCAGCGTTGGTGGTGATGCTCCTTTCTTTTGTTACGATTTTGCTACCCTTCTGGGGATTGTATCAGTTGATGTCGGAAAAGGTGTATTATGCAATCAACCATGGAAGTGATGTGATGCAAGGACTTCATCAAATGGATGATTTCATCTTCCAAAAAACAGGACAGAAAATCCTGTCGGACGATACATTGAAGAAAATCCAAGAGACCTTAGCATCTATCATCCCTCAACTCTTAGGAGCAACCGCCTCTATCCTAGCGGACATCGGAATGCTCTACTTCATTTTATATTACCTACTAATCAATATCGGTTCAACAGAAAAAACACTACAAGAATTTCTTCCTGTAAGTGATGAAAACGCTCAACGATTTGCAGATGAGTTAGGTTCAATGGTTAGCTCCAATGTAATGGGTGCACCTTTGCTAGCTATTCTTCAAGGATTTTGCGCTGGACTAGGTTTTTGGATATTCGGTCTCGACGAACCTTGGTTTTGGGGAGTCATCTGTGGATTCATGTCGTTTTTACCTGTTGTTGGAACCGCAATGGTTTGGATCCCCGCCGGAATTTATATGATTACTGCTAAAACAAATTGGCAAGGAAGTGGAATATTAATTTATGGCGCGGTTGTTATCACGAATATTGATAATGTTTTTAGATTCTGGCTACAGAAAAAATTCGCCGATGTTCATCCGCTAGTAACCGTATTAGGAGTGATTATCGGATTAAATTGGTTCGGAATTCCCGGTATCGTTTTCGGTCCGTTAGCATTAAGCTACTTCTTGCTGATGGTAAAAATGTACAAAGAAGAATATGGCGAGAAGAAGCTCTTTAGAAGTTCGACTTCTCCTGAATAAAACGCAAAAGGCTCCACAAAATTATTGCGGAGCCTTTTAGCAACCTTTAAACCTCTATTTTTTTATCCAACCGAATATCCGAATCGAGTGCCATAATCCTTCAAACTAGATTTTAGCTTCTGACGCGCTACGTGAATACGAATTTTAACAGTTCCCAATGGAACCGATAAATATTCTGCAATCTCCTCGTATTTATATCCTTGATAACTCATCAAGAAAGGAGTTTTTAAATTATCGCTTAAAGCATCAATCGCTTTATGCATCTCCTTCATTAATATGGCTCTTTCACCTTCGTTACTTGCAGTAAATACCGATTGATTAATATAAAATTGATTCTCGGTATCGTCGGTAAAGATGTTACCCTTCACCATTCTACGGTAGTTGTTGATGAAGATGTTTTTCATGATCGTATATAACCACCCCTTCAAGTTTGTGCCATCGGCGAACTTATCGTGGTTGTTAAATGCCTTTAACATTGTTTCCTGAACCAAATCGTTTGCATCTTCTGCATCTTGAGTCAGTTTTAAAGCATACCCTCTCAAAGGACGGTATTGATCTTTTACTCTGTGGTTAAATTCGACTTGTGTCATTTTGTTTAATGTTTTGTCCTAAAAGCTGAACAAATGTACATACAAGTTTTGTTCTTTTGCAAGTATTTTGTTTAATCTTTCACAGGTAGAGTTAAACAGTTATTTAATTGATTCTCTAGACTTTAACTACTTTATTTAGAACCTAGACGAATAATTGCTTCGAATAATACTGTCTATTATTGTTTTAATCCTACGCCAAAATACTGTTTAACATTTTAATCAAATAAATTAAACACTTTTCCGACTTCCATGTTATAACATTTATTAGACAAACGATCTGACATGATAAAGACTAACGGATTTTCTTTGAAAAACAGCAACGATTCTCTTCTTGATGATTTGCTACATAATTACTCAGGCAATATTCAAACTCCTCTTCACGCTAATGCATTTGCATTAACTACAGAAGAAAAAATAGAAATCGTGGCCAAACATATGCGCGGCATACTACATACATTGGGCCTCGATCTAAACGACGAGAGTATTAAAGATACCCCTATGCGAGTGGCGAAAATGTATGTGAACGAAACTTTCAGCGGATTACTTCCCGAGAATGAACCTTCGGTAACGAAATTCGATAACAACTATAAGTATAACCAAATGCTTGTAGAAAAAGACATTACTGTTTTTTCTACTTGCGAACATCATCTCGTTCCTATTTACGGAAAAGCACATGTTGCATACTTCTCTTCCGGCTCCGTTATTGGTTTATCAAAACTTAATAGAATAGTTGATTATTATAGCCGCCGTCCACAGGTGCAAGAGCGTTTAACAATTCAAATTTCTGAAGCGTTAAAAAAAGCATTGAACTCTAAAGATGTTGCCGTGATCATCGATGCAAATCATATGTGCGTAGCTTCTCGCGGAATACGCGATATCAATAGCAGCACTATCACTGCCGAATATTCAGGAAAGTTTTTGAATATGGAAATCAGAAAAGAATTCTTGTCGTACTTGGGCAAATAAAAAAATACTAGTCATAAAAAAAGACCGTTTAACGACGGTCTTTTTTTTATTTCTTTTCTCTTCAATTTCCTCTGATATGATCAAGTAAATGTATCAGATCATGCATCGAATATAACATTCTCACATTGCGAGGTAATTGTATGTTCGCTTGCATCACTTGACTACCGGCAATCAATATATGCGTATTCGGAAAATCAACCGATAATTTTCGAGAAACATGCAAAGGAGTTTGCGAAGCGATAGGTGTTGTTAATACTGTTAACATATAATCTGCTTTGTAAATCTGCATTACCGGAGTTAAATCATCCATTGGTAAATTCGGACCTAAATAACTACTATGATGTCCTCGAGAACGAATAAGATAATTTGCAAATAACAATCCTATTTCATGCGGTTCGTGCGAAGGCAAAAACAAAATAAATTTCTTCGAAACTTGCTGCAAATTCTTTGGTTGAGAATCAATCGCCACAAATAATTTCTGACGAATTAAGTTCGTGATAAAATGCTCGTACGCAGGATTTATACTTCCTGTTTGCCAAAGCATTCCTACCCTCGCTAAGAAAGGAAAAACTACATCGAGATATGTTTTCTCCAATCCGAATTGAATAATATTGGCAGAAAGAATTTTCTCATACGCAACTTCGTCGAGATTAAACATCGCCGCCGTTAACGATTCCACTTGAATCAGATTATCATCTGTATTCAAAGTCAGCTCCATCACCAATTTCGACAAGTCTTCTTTCGAAAACTTGGTAATTTTAGAAATCTTATGCCCTTGTCGGTTTAACATCGACACACTCAACAGCAACTTTATATCTTCGTCATCATAATAACGAATATTAGTAGCAGTACGCTTAGGATTCGGAATTCCATAACGCTGCTCCCATATCCTTAAGGTATGAGGCTTAATTCCGGTAAGTGCTTCTACATCTTTAATCGAGAAGTGGTTCATCTCTTTTCTTTTATTCCAATTCCGGGTTTACACACGCAATTTAGGACTTATTCTATATCAATAACAGTTTAAGGCGTATATAGTTTTCGCATTACTACTTTTATCAGCTCTCTTTTTATGATTATCGACGATAAATAGGGAATATCTGAGCAAGCCCCTCTCTCTGGAATCAAATGCTCAGGCAAATCTATTTGGTATAAAAGCGCCGCTAATCGTGAACTTGATTCTTTGCACCATTGTTTCAGATAAGGCTCTAATTGCAGCTGCAAATGAAGTATTCCGGTAATTTTGTCGACATCAATACTTATCTCGAAGCCCATACGTTCACAATCTTTGACCGTCTGTGCCGCAGCAGCTCGCAAAAATGCAAGATCATGTCTATATTTATCGAGTTGTGTATCGTCCATTCGCTGTACCTTGCAAAAATATGCTTAAATCCTATAGCTATCGCTTCTTCTTGGCCCTTGTCGGATTAATATTCGGCAATTCTACGTCTTTCGCTCAGAGCGGCTACCGCCCTCATCCCTTTTTGTCTCCAATGTGGCAAGCCGATGTAGAATATCTTCCTGCCACTCAAATTGAAGATACTACCTTGTCGAATGGATTTACTGGAGCCAATTTCACAATGCGCATTCCCATTTGGAAGAAGAAAGATTGGCTCGATGCTAACGGAGGGAAACCCTTTTTTGCTATTATGAGTCATGTAGGAGCCTCTGCAAGAATGTCGCAAATTAGTTTCCTCGATCCCGACCGATTGCTTACCGTAGGAAAAGCCAGCATTACGGGATTAATGGCAAAAGGACTGCGAAATTTGTATGTCGGACAAATAGGAATTGCCCTCCCAACTGAATCTTTCTATTTCAACCCTACTTATTTGCGTTTTAACGGATCTTTGATTTGGCGTCACCTCTATCATAACAACCGTTGGTGGCATACGTTGGGAGTTGTTTATTTGCCTATTCAAGGCCGCGATTTGCCTCTGCCTGTTGCTGGTATTGGTGTTAAATTGTCGAACGAAAATCAGCTGCAAGTTACTTTCCCTTTTAACCTGATGTATACGCATACTTTCAGTCGGAAATTTAGTCTCAGCGGTAAATTGCACAACTTCGGAGGATATAATTATTTGAAAGCTGATACTGTTCATGATGTTCAACCGTTAGCTTATCGTTACAACTATCGTAAATTATCACTCATTGCTCGTTATTACACCGACCGATTTGTAGTTCTCACAGGTGAAGCAGGTGTAACTGGCAGAAGTAATATTTCATTAGATGATGTAGATTATCATCAAGCATCTTCTTTCTACTTGAAATTTAGTATTCAAGTGCGCTTTGGTGAACGTCCTACTGCTGCGCCTATCTTAAACTTCGATCCCGGCGATTCAGGCTTCGATCCAAACTACATAGTAGAATAAACTTTTTAGGCTGTCGTTTGTTGGCTTGTTATAATGGATAAATCAGTAGTAATAGCAGGTGGAAGCGGATTAATCGGTAAACGGTTAACAGAGTTGCTGGTCGCAAAAAATTATTCGGTGGCTTGGCTGAGCAGAAAAAAGAGCGATGCAAAAATAAAAACTTTTCAGTGGAATCCTGAGTCGCATAGCATTAGCGATAACGAGTGGCTAAATTACAAAAACCTCGTAGTATTATCGGGAGAAAATATTGCTGCTCAAGCATGGACAGATGCATATAAAAGTAAAATCATCGATAGCCGCGTAGCAGTTGCAAAAACGCTTCGGTCTGCTCTATCTTCAGAAAATCATTCTATCACTAAAGTGATTGCGGCTTCTGCTATCGGATTTTATGGAGCTGGTGGCAATAAACTTTTCAATGAAAATGATTCGGAAGGATCTGGATTCCTTTCTTATACCACTAAAAAATGGGAAGAAGCTTATTACGACTTCCCTGTTGATGTTACCACCTTCCGAATTGGTGTTGTTTTGTCGAAAAACGGAGGAGCATTACCAGAACTGAGCTCCCCAATGAAATTCGGTACCGCACCAACGTTAGGAAATGGTAAACAAATGGTAAGCTGGATTCATCTCGACGATTTATGCAATATGATTATTCATGCGATTGAAAATAATATTTCAACAGGAGTCTATAATGCTGTGGCACCTCACCCCGTAACGCATTCCGATTTTATAAGTACATTGAAGAAAATCATTGCTCCTTGGAGTATTAAATTCTTTATACCTGCATTTCTAATTAAACTAATTTTAAAAGAAAAAAGTGCTATTATACTCGACAGCACAAATGTCTCTTCTAAAAAAATAGCTGCTACTGGATTTTCATTTTCGTTTCCGGAGCTTAGTTCTGCATTGAAAAATATTTATGGCAAATAAATCAACTCTTAATATTCATTGGTTTCGTCGCGATTTACGTCTCGATGATAATGCTGCATTATACCAAGCTTTAAAAAGCAATCATCCAGTATTACCGATTTTCATCTTCGACAAAAACATTCTCGATAAACTAGAAGACAAAAGCGACAGAAGAGTTGCATTCATTCATCAAACTTTATCAGATTTAAAATCTAAGCTAGAAAAACTAGGAAGCACTTTAATAGTTAAATACGGCAGGCCTGATGAATGTTGGAAAGAAATTCTTGAGGAGTTTAATGTCGACACAGTTTTCACAAATCACGATTACGAACCTTATGCGAAGCAACGTGACGAAGCAATTGAAAAGTTCTTAAGCGCGAAAAATATCAGCTTTAAAACATTTAAAGACCAAGTAATCTTTGAAAAAGATGAAGTGCTTAAAGACGATGGAAAACCTTATACTGTTTATACTCCGTTCTCGCGTAAATGGATGGCAAAGCTCAATGCCTTTTATTTAAAATCTTATCCTACCGAAAAATACTTTTCGAACTTATTTAAATCGACTGAAAAACATCATGATCTCATTAGTTTAAAAAAGATGGGCTTCAATGAATCTGAAAGTGATTTCCCAAGAAACATTGTTAGTGATGTTATATTGAAAAATTACTCCGATGCACGCGATTTTCCTTCTGTTAACGGGACATCTAAATTGGGATTACATCTTCGCTTTGGTACTGTATCTATTCGAAAACTTGCAGCACATGCACAATCTATCAGCTTTAGTTGGTTGAATGAATTATGTTGGAGAGAATTTTATATGATGATCATCTGGCATTTTCCTCATGTAGTTAAAGGCTCTTTCAAACCTGTATATGATAATATCCAATGGCGAAATAACGAAGCCGAATTTAAACGTTGGTGTGAAGGAAAAACTGGATATCCAATCGTAGATGCAGGAATGCGCGAATTAAATGCTACAGGCTATATGCACAATCGCGTACGCATGATTGTAGCCAGCTTCCTAACTAAACATTTACTGATCGACTGGAGATGGGGAGAAGCTTACTTCGCTCAAAAACTACTCGACTTTGAATTAGCTTCTAATAACGGAGGATGGCAATGGGCTGCAGGCTCGGGTTGTGATGCAGCTCCTTACTTCCGAATATTTAATCCTTATGAGCAAACTCGAAAGTTTGATCCCGATTTCAAATACATTCGTAAATGGGTTCCTGAATTTGAAGACTTCAGCTATCCACAACCGTTAGTAGATCATAAGATTGCGAGAGAAAGATGCTTGAGTACTTATAAAATGGTCTTGTCAAACCCTGGATAAACAAAATACCATTATATGCTACTCACGACCTCTTTTTAAGTGGTCGATATCATCTTGATCTTTCAATCTGTTTGCAGCCTTTTTCGCTGACATTAAATCACGAAAATCTATCATCCGAACAAGTACGTTATCGAATTCAACAACTTTAGAATTTGAATAAGCATCATTAAATTCTAATCCTTTTACGCTCGTCAATACATCAATACAAACCGGTGGTCGTCCAAAAGTAAAAACATCATTGACATTAGAATTCAGAAAGAGATTTTCATCCATATTAAACAAACTCATTCCAAATTCAAAGAAAGCCTTTTTTAGTTTCAGAAAATTTTCAGGTGTCTTATTCACCCAAACATCTAAGTCTCCTGTTGTTCTACTATAACCATGAAAAATTACCGCATATCCCCCAACCAAAATATACTCAACTTCAAATTTGTTAAATGCCTCTAGGAATTCAACAAAATCATCATTTAAGATATTCGCCATGCTTTCTAGTACTAAAAACGGTTCTATCTAATTTCGGTGGATTATTCATATCGATATTCCAAGCGCAACATATCAAATACCACGCAGCAGCAAACCTTTCATTCGGTGTTTTCGAAAGCCAATATTCTCTATTATTATCGGCTTCGTCGAATGTTTGAATTTTAAATTGCGTGCGATCTAACTTTGGCATGGTCAAATTTACAAAATATTACTTTAAAGCAGAAAGCCCCGATTGTAGTCGGGGCTTTCTGCTTTATTATTCTTTTAGTTTAGTGTGATTCGCTTCGAAACATTTGCATTACCATCCGATACATTTATCATATAAACGCCTTTTGACAATTCACTTAAATCGATTTGTTTATCCACTTTACCTGCTACAACATCCACCGCCGAACGATAAACTACAGCTCCCAAAGCATTTGTGATGTTCACCGAGTAATTGCTCGCTTTCTTCGCATTGAATGTTAAATGGAATTGCCCATGTGTAGGATTAGGAAATACTTCCATTGAATTCTGCAACTCTTGTTCTTCAATTGATACTGAACATGTATCAAGCGCTATAACCGGAGTTCTTCCTGTATTACAAGTAATGTCGGTGTATTGCCAATTGTAGAAGAAATAATAATACCCTGGAGATCCTGCGTTACTTCCTGTTAAATTGATTGACGTACTATTATATGGATAAACAGCTCCTGCCGAATTACGATATAAATCTACATACCCTCTGCATTTGATGAAGTAGTTTGAACCAGGATATAATTTAAAATTCAATGTTACGGTTGTGGTATTTACTCCGCTCGCAGGAATAAACACTGTTGTATCTGCATACGTATTTCCTTGAGCATCTAAAATTTCAATCGTACGATCGCCTGAGGTATTCGCAAATACGTCTACTGAATTTAATATTACAGGATTTGTTACATCAAAGTATAATCCACGAATATCATTCGCTGTAAAGAATGCTCCTGCACCGATTCCATTTCCAAATTCGCCTACATAGTCAACTGCTCCCGGAGGAAAATCTTCGTCAACATAATAAGTAGTAGTTCCGTTGATAGTCGGTGAATAGCTGCTACCAGTTGCTACTACATTTCCGCCTCCTTGTGCATCCCACCAACGTAATGTTCCAGCACCTGATCCTGTTGCTGATAAGTTTACAACTCCTGGTCCGCAACGTTGCGCTCCAACTGTGGATGGATTATTCTGTGGACTATTCGCAATATTGATGTAGTTGGAGTAGGTTACCGAATCTGTTCCGTTTGCATTCGAAGTCACTAACGATACAGAGTAAACTCCCGGAGTATTATAAAACACTATAGGATTTTGCAAGTTAGACGTTGAAGGCGACCCTCCTGGGAAACTCCAGTTCCATGATGTTGGTTGTCCTGCAGAGTAATCACTAAAGTGCATTGCTGCTCCTTGACATGATATATTTTGATTCGATCCGAATGCTGCAGTTGGCGCATACGTTCCTGGAACATATAAATCACTTTCCCATAATCCACGTCCATATGTTGATGCACGAATTTTTCCTGTAGGATAGAAGATCGCTAATTGCGATACAATCACATTTGGTAATCCGTTAAAGAAGGGCTGCCAAACATTCATAGTTGCATCTTTGAAGAATACTCCTACATCGGTACCGATGTATAATGCATCGTTTGAATTATTCACGTATGTAATACAGTTCACAGGAATATTCGGAATTGATGCTGAAAGATTCACCCATGTAACTCCTTGATCGTTTGTTTGAAATACTTTACTCGAATTGGTGAATCCTGAATAAGTAATCCATGCTTTATTTGGATCAGTATTGCTGCAAGCGATGTATGTAATATTCCCGCTTGGCATTGAAGTAATAGTTGTCCATGTTGCACCACCATCGGCACTCTTGTATAATCCGCCCGGCTTACAAGCCCAAATTACTTGATTGTTTGCAGGCGATACAGCTAAATTCGTTACAGTTGCAGTATTCGTAAAGTTACTTGTCTTCGTCCATGTATTACCACCATTCGTACTCTTCCATACATTCACAAATCCCGAATACAATAAACTAGGAGTTATAGGATCTTGAATCCATGGTGTAACCCATGCTCCCGTTTCAGTAATTCCGGATGTTGCACCTGAAAAACTATTTCCACCGTTTGTTGATTTCTGAAATGCGCCGTTGTAATATTCAGCCCACATATTTTGATCGTTATTCCAATCGATAAAACATAACATTCCATCACCACCTAAAATTTTTGTCCAACCAGTACCAGTGTATTTATTAGTTCCATTATCTTGCCATCCTTGAATGATTAAATTTTCATTCGCAGCCGATTGTCCTAATCCATACATTTCTGCAATTTGTAAGCCATCGCTTAAGTCGCTCCAAGAAGCACCGCTATTGGTTGTTTTGAATACTCCTCCATCACTAACTATAAAGTATGTTGATGCGTTTGTAAAAACAACATCATGGTAATCTACGTGCGTTGTTCCTCCATTTTGTGTCCATGATGTTCCTCCATTCGTTGAACGTAAGAAATCTGTTTGTCCACCTAAAATAATTTCATTCGTAGTTGTAGGTGAAACCGCAATAGCTAAATCATACCACTGTTGTGTTCCTAATGCTGGAGTGCTTGGCTTTGTAAAGCTTGTTCCGCTGTTTGTTGATTTATAAAATCCTTCTGTCCCGTAATTCGGCGCAGGCAATCCTACAATCATGTATACATAAGCAGGATCTGCAGGAGAAACGGCAATCGCCATTCTACTTACATTCGCCGCAACAGGAAGTCCTGATGTAATCTTCGTAAATCCTTGACCGTTATTAGTTGATTTATAAAACTCCGTTCCACATACATAAACTGTATTCGGATCACCCGGCTTAAATTCCATGTCCTTGAATGATCCAGCTAATGTTTGTGTAAATGTTGCAGCTGCATCGGTACTGCGATATACTCCTGCTGATGTAGCAACTAAAATCGTATTCGTATTATTCGGATCAATTAAAATTTTACTGATCTGACGATAATTCGCCATGTAATATGATAATCCTGTTGTATTCCATGTTGCTCCGCCGTCTGTTGATTTTAATACTCCTACCGAGTAGGTATCTCCTGCATCTCCGTCACCAGTTGCTAAATACATAATATTGGTATTGGTAGGATCAATTGCGATATCAGTACAACCGATAACTTGTGCAAGTTGATCTGTATTCGACGACCATGTATTTCCTCCATCAGTCGATTTCCATAATCCGCCGGCAGGCGCTCCAACATAAATTATATTAGAGTTAGTAGGATCGAATCGAACAAATGTTAATCGCCCAGCATTACCTCCTGTAGGAACTGCAGAAACAGGTCCTAGCAATTGCCAGTTACCTGAATTAAATGTACCATAAGTTTGTTTGTAGCGTTCCATCTCACGGTAAGGAGTAGAAGGATCGAAACGTTCTCCATTCGGACCAACTCGTGGCGACATGAACGTTTCCCAGCGTTTGTATTGAAAGTATCCGGGAACTTCAAATTCTTCTTCTTGCAGTGACTCGCCTTTCTTTTTGAATACGAGTTTTTTTGCACGCTCTATCCATCGATCTTTCTTTGCGAAATATTTATTGAAGGAATTTTGAACTTCATAAAAATTTACGTTCGGATCATTCATTTTCGACACCCAGTCTTGCGCGTTAACGCTGAATGGCGACGAAATACATAAAATGATTAAGCTTGTAAGGAGTAGCTTTTTCAACATTGGTTTTGGTTGTTTGGGTCTGTTTGAACTACCAAATATAGAAAAAAGCGTTGAAACAGCATAGTCAAATACCGGCCGTATAAAACGAGCTCTCAATTCGACCAACCTAACCCTTCACTTTGATTCAGACCAATTCAAAACCAATGCTTTACAAATAATATTGCGTCATATATTTCTTGCCGCTTGGAATTTGGCGCAGCAATTGTACTTATCGAAAAAACTAAAGGACTTTTCGGTTTCTCCTGAGCTGATTTTTTTTTGAGAATCCGATTCGCATTTTAAGCGTTTGATAAATGCAAGGCATCTGCGAAATCTCTTTCTTCTGTTGCAGCTTTCCAAAGTTTATATCCACCGGATAAATTTTTTACTGATGCATATCCGTTTTGCAACAAAATTCTTTGTGCTAAATATCCTCTCAACCCTGCTTCACAATAAATGAAAACATTTTTGTCTTTTGGAATTTCATTCAATCGATTTCTAATTTCATCAACAGGAATATTGATAGCTCCTTCTATTCTACCTTTTTGATATTCATCTTCTCTACGCACGTCAATAAAAATATCATCGTTGTTTATTTGATCCATTTCATTCCAGTAAAAAATGTGAAGTCGTTCTAACAAAATATTCTCTGCAACAAAGCCTGCCATATTCACAGGATCTTTTGCCGATGAAAACGGCGGAGCATAGGCATGTTCCAATTCTATTAACTCATAGATTGTACTTTTTCTTTTGATAATCGATGATAACAAATCAATACGCTTATCCACTCCTTCATATCCTGCAATTTGTGCACTGTATAATTGTCCTGTTTCAGGATCAAACGCAATCTGCATTGTCATTTGTCCCGCTCCAGGATAATACCCAGCATGCGCTCCATTATGCGTTGTTGAAACTATATGTTTAATGTTTGAAAATTTCAAATGCTTCACAGCAGTTCCTGCTGCAGCTACTGTCATGTCGAATACTTTTACAATAGCTGTATTTATTGAACCATTGTACTTCTGTACATTTCCTAATACTATATTGTTTGCACAAATGCGTCCTTGTTTGTTTGCAGGTCCTGCTAGATAGGTAACAAGTGATTGCCCTGTTATAGGATTTGTAAATTCTATCGCATCTCCTACTGCATAGATATCGGGATTAGAAGTTTGCAAATATTCATTCACTTTTATTCCTCGCGCATCACCGATTTCTAATCCCGCTCCTACTGCTAATCGTGTATCAGGCTTCACTCCTATCGAAAGTATAACTACATCCGCTTCTAAGGAATTTCCTGTTTTTAAATTGACTAATAACTTCTCTCCGTTCTTTTCGAAACCTGTTACTGCATTATTCAAAAACAATTCAACTCCTTTCGAGCGTATATGTTGTTGCACCATCGCTGCAATCGGAAAATCAACTGGAGCTAAGATCTGACTTCCCATTTCAATAACACTTACTTCTAAGCCAAGACCATGTAAGTTCTCCGCCATCTCTAGTCCGATAAATCCTGCTCCGATTACTACAGCTTTCTTCACTGATTTTTTATCTACATAGGCCTTTATGAAATCAGTATCCTTTACATTTCTGAGTGTGAAGATTCCTTCGTTTGTAATTCCGGGTAACGGCGGTCGAATTGGTTCAGCACCCGGCGATAAAACAAGTTTATCATATCGTTCAACATATTCTTCTCCCGTAACTAAATTCTTTGCCGTTATAGTATGCTCTTCTGCGTTTACACTCATTACTTCCGTTTGTACACGGACATCTATATTGAATCGTTGATTAAACGCTCCTGCTGTTTGGACAAACAATTTATTTCTGTCTGTAATTACATTACCGATATAATAGGGCAATCCGCAATTCGCATAGGAGATATAAGCTCCTTTTTCAAAAATGATTATTTCTGCATGTTCGTCTAATCTTCTTAGTCTTGCAGCTGTACTTGCGCCTCCGGCAACGGCACCAACGATAATGTATTTCATGCTGATAGTATTGATGATGCAAATGTCAGATGAAAGAAAGGCTTTAAAAGTAACATTAGTCACAATACCCGAAACTTTTTGTCAGGTATTTCACAAAAAAGCAAATTCTCTCTCGTAAACAGCCATAAAAAAAGCCTCATGAGGTTTATCATGAGGCTTACTGACTTTTAATTTTTTTATAAATTTTCGAGGAAGTACTGCGATATTTTACCCATTAAATGTACTCTGTCTTTCCCTCGTACATTATGTAAATGTCCGGGATAAACGAAGTAATCTAACATTACATTTTTACTTACCGCTCTTTTCAAATACATCAAACTATGTTGCCATACAACTACATCATCAGATGTTCCATGTATTAACATTAACTTTCCTTTTAGTTGATCTACATAATTCAATAAGTTGGCTGTTTTATAACCTGCGGGATTCTGATCAGGTGTATCCATATATCTTTCAGTGTACATTACTTCATAGTAACTCCAATCGATTACAGGACCGCCAGCCACAGCAGCTTTGAAGATGCCCGCATTTCTTGTCATTAATGAAGTCGTCATAAATCCTCCGAAACTCCAACCATGTACTCCCATTCTATCAGCATCTACATACTTCAACGATTTTAAATAATCAACTCCACTTAATTGATCTTGCATCTCTACTGTTCCCAATTGACGGAATGTTGCTTGCTCAAATGCTTTACCTCTATTTCCGCTTCCATGATTATCAAGTGTGAATACGATATATCCTTTCTCTGCCATGTATTGATACCATAAATCGCCTCCTCCTAACCAAGTATTAGTTACAAGTTGCACATGTGGACCACCATACACATAAACAATAACCGGATATTTTTTTGTTGAATCGAAATCTACAGGCAATACCATTCTGCAATAAAGATCCTCTCCTAATTTCGACTTAATCGTAAACATTTTTGTTGTTCCGACAGCATAATCTTTTAATGGATCTTCAGCAGTTAATATTGTTTGCTTTTCTTTTCCGTCAAGACCAATTAATTTGATCACATTCGGAACATTTAATGAACTGAAATTATCAATAAAATAATTCGCTTCTTGGCTATAAAGACATGTATGAACTCCATCACCACTTGTTAATCGTTTTGCTTTCCCAGTTGCTACACTTGTCACACAGAAATCGCGATTAATTCCACTGTTGATTGTTGATGTAAAATAGATATTTGCTGCTTTCGCATCGAATCCTGCTACATCAATAACTTCCCATGTACCTTTTGTCAATTGACGCACGAAGGTGCCATCAACTTTGTAGAGATATAAATGATTCCATCCATCACGGCGACTTTGCCATACAAACTGATTCGGATTACCAGGAACAAATTCTATCGGATGTAAAGGCTCAGTATATTTTTCGTCTTTTTCAGTGAACAATGTCTTAACAAAATCTCCTGTAGTAGCATTGTACTGATTTAAATTCATTTCATTTTGATCGCGATTTAACTCAGCAATGTAAATTGATTTTGCATCAGGACTCCATGCAATATTTGTTAAGTAATGATCTTTAGGCAAACCCGTTTTTAAATAAATGGTCTTACCAGTTGTAATATCAAATACTCCTACTGTTACTTCATGACTTTTACCACCTGCAAAAGGATACTTAATCTCTCTATCCTTCGCTGGCTTCTCCGAAAAATCCACAATCGGATAATCGGTTACCATACTTTGATCCATGCGGTAAAATGCTAATAAATTTCCGTTTGGCGACCAGAATAATCCTTTGTCGATTCCGAACTCTTCACGATGCACACTTTTCCCGTAAACTAATTCTCTACTTCCATCGGTTGTTACTTGAGTAGCTTTATGCTTTACATCAACATAAATATTGTCGTTTAAAACATAAGCAGTACCTACACTTCCAACTTCCGGAACTAATGCGTCGGCAGGAATCGTAGAACTATCAGTTACAACCGCCGACTTTAATTTCGTATCAACTAAATAGATCTTGTTTACTGAAGTAAATTCAAATGAATTCTTACTCTTCCATTCAATTCCAGCAATCCTCGGAATGGTATCACCATGAACCGATTTGATCATCGAATTCAATTCGTCGAGAGTACAAACTGGAGAGGCCGTTTTGGCGTCGACATTCCCACGCATCAATACATTCTTTTCAACGTATGAATAGTCGTTGCTACCCTTCACCCATTGCAATTGAGCAAGACGCTTAGGACCTAATGTTGTTCGCTGTTGCATCACAGCTTCTTCTAATGTAATTTGCTTTTTCTGGGCAAATGCCATCGCAGGCACCATCAGCACCAGAAGGGTAATCTTATTCAGTAATTTCATATGGTTAATCTATAGATGAACAAAAATAAGCCCTAATTCATTATAAACCCTGAATCTTAGATAAACTACGCTATAAAATCGACAACTTGCGCTCCTGACCCGAAAATGAGCCTTATATTTGCACCGAAATTAGCTCAAATAGCATTTATTATGTTTACAGGAATTGTGGAAGCAACAGGCTCCTTAAAGTCATTTAGCGATCAAGGCGAAAACCGTACTTTTATTTTTGAATGCCCGTTTACTCACGAGCTTAAAGTTGACCAAAGTTTAGCCCACAACGGAGTATGTCTAACGGTGACGGATATACGAAATAATAGTTATTCGGTAACCGCTATCGCTGAAACGCTTCGCAGAACCAACCTCGGACATTTAATCGCAGGCGATGCTGTTAACTTAGAAAGATGTATGATTGCGGGTGGGCGCCTCGACGGACATATTGTTCAAGGTCATGTTGATGAAACAGGAACTGTTGATTCTATCACCGATGAAAATGGTAGTTGGCATTTCAGAATCTCTTACAATCCAGATAGTATTCATTTTACTGTACCCAAAGGTTCTGTTTGTATTAATGGCGTAAGCTTAACAGTTGTTGAATCGTCGAAAGGAAAGTTCTCTGTAGCTATTATCCCTTATACTTTTGAGCATACTACTTTTCATGCTCTAAAAGTGGGTGATAAAGTAAATCTCGAATTTGATGTAATTGGGAAATACGTGACTGCTTATATGAAAAATATTCAGCCTTAACTATTTTTCGTCTTTCCCACCTTTGTTCGCTAATTGTCCGCAGGCAGCGTCAATATCTTTTCCTCTACTGCGACGAACATTTACAATATGCCCGTTATTCTCGAGTGTCGATACAAAAGCATTTAATTTCTCTTCACTGGTATTGGTAAAAACACCATCACCAATTGCATTGTATTCAATCAAATTAATTTTCGCTGGCACTCTACGTGCAAATGCTCCTAACTCCTTCGCATCAGAAATATTATCATTAAAATTTTTGAAAACGATATATTCAAATGTTACTCGTGTTCCAGTTTTATCGTAGAAATAATTCAATGCTTCTTCTAATACATCAAGTGTATTCGTTTCGTTTATCGGCATAATCTGGCTACGCTTTACATCGTTCGCCGCATGCAATGATAATGCGAGATTAAATTTCACTTGATCATCGCCTAGCTTCTTTATCATCTTAGCGATGCCAGCTGTAGAAACCGTTATTCGTTGCGGTGACATTCCCAATCCGTCGGGAGAGGTAATGCGATCTATACTCTTAATCACATTCGCATAATTCAATAAGGGCTCACCCATTCCCATATAAACAATATTCGATAAAGGGATATTGTAATTTTCGAGGGCTTGCTTACGAATTATCGCTACTTGATCATAAATCTCGTCAAAATTGAGGTTGCGGAGTCGCTCTAACTTACCAGTAGCACAAAATTTACAGGTTAAGCTACATCCTACTTGCGACGACACACAAGCCGTCATGCGAGAGTCGGTAGGAATCAATACTCCTTCTACTAAATGTCCGTCGTGGAGCTTAAAAGCGCTCTTTATGGTACGATCGCGACTAATCTGCAGATTATCTACCGTCACGGGATCTAAAGTAAAATGCTCTTGTAGTAACGACCTAGTATCCTTCGAAAGATTGGTCATTTCGTCGAACGAACGAGCCGATTTCTGCCAGATCCACTCATGAACCTGCTTGGCACGAAAAGCTTTATCGCCCTTTTCTATGAAAAAGGCTTTGATTTGATCGGCATCCAGATGGCGTAAGTTCGGCTTCGACATGGCGCAAAGATACAAAATGATTGCGGGGTTGATGAGTTCAATAACTCTAATTACCTTCGCAGTACCATGATCAGGACTTTTAAAGCAGATTTAATTATCACCAACGATGGCCCTCCACTCCGAAATGGCTTTGTGGAAGTAAATTCGGAGGGAGTAATTGTGGCCGTAGGAGAAGAAAGTTCCTCTAGTAATATCACGGAAGTTGAAGGCATTATTACTCCAGGATTTGTAAATAGCCACTGCCATCTTGAATTATCTCATTTAAAGGGGAAAGTAAAGGAACGCAGCGATGGAATGGCGGGATTTATCAAGGGACTTTTTGCTGAACGATTTTCATCATCGAACGATGAAATTCTTCAGGCCATGATGCTTGCCGATAAAGAAATGTACGAAGAAGGCATCGTTGCCGTGGGCGATATTTCTAACTTAGACATTAGCCTTCCTGTAAAGCAAAAATCGTCGTTGTACTACCATACCTTCGTAGAAGTAGTAGGGCAAGATCCGTCCAAAGCTGATAGCATTCTTGAAAAAGCATTAGCACTATGTGATGAGTATATTTTTAGCACGAAAGGAAATGCTTCTATTGTTCCCCATGCGCCGTATTCGATGTCGCGAACGTTGATAAGCGCAGTCAACAAAAACGCTTTCCATAAAAGTCAACCTGTATCAATACATATGCAGGAAAGTGATGATGAATTTTTGTTTTGCAAAGATAAATCGGGACCATTATCTGATTTTTTCCTCGGACTAGGATTAAACATTCGCTTGTTTGATAATATTAGCGATGCTTGTCCGATGTTAAACACCTTACCATTGCTTACCGACTGCAAGCCTTTGATGATGGTGCATAACACACTCACTACAGCTGCGCAGATTGATATCGCCACTGCATTGCATAACAATTTGTATTGGTGCTTATGTCCGAATGCAAACAATTACATCACCGGACGATTACCACATCTTTGCATTTATAATAACGACGAATTAAAAGTAACCGTCGGCACCGATAGCCTTGCAAGCAATCATCGTCTTTCGATATTAAGCGAATTAAAAACTATCGCTGCTGCTCATCCTGAAATTCCGTTCGAGCGACTCATCAAGTGGGCCACCATCAACGGCGCCGAATTCCTAGGCATCGATAAAAAATTCGGCAAGATAAAAGTGGGAATGAAGCCGGGGTTGGTGCAAATTGATAATTTAAATGTTGAGAACCTTGTTTTGAATGAGAAATCGAAATCAAAATTAATTGGCTATAGGCTATAGGTTATAGATAATAGATGTTCCGATGTTCGAAATAATTTTATAATTATCATCACCAAATAAAAATTATTTTTGGTTTTTTTGTTGTTGAGAACAAACCTCCATTTTCACAACAAATAAGTTAAAAAAAATTGCTCGTCATGTTTTATGAAATAAAAACATCTTTTCCTCTAAGCCTTCGTTTTTACTTAACTCAAAAATTTTGTTGAATTAAGTAAAAATAATCTATAACTATCGGCACCAAGGTTGTGCACAATTATTTCCTGTATGCTTAAACTTTCCGCTTAAGTTTAAATTCGTCTGCCCAATTTGGCATCCTCGAATCTCAAACTTCGAACCCTCAACGGCTTCGCCGAACTAAGAACTAAGAACTAAGAACTAAGAACTAAGAACATAAAAATCCTAAATCCTAAATCCTAAATTCAAAATTCAAAATCCATTTTTACCAATTATCTTTTGCATTCGCTGCTTTCGCCACCGCGCAGGCTTTCTCGAGTGATTTTAAAATTTCTTTCGATTGTTGGTCTACTTGCTGGAGATAAAATTCGAATTCAGGTTTGTAATATGCATTAGCAGTATCCATCCATTTTTCGGCAGGATAATAAGAAATCTGCTTCCAATTTATTTCAGTGAGTTCGTATTTATAACGTCCTTCTTTAAATTGGATGTTTAAAGTGTATTGCACTAATCCTGCATCGGTCGATAGTCCTTTTTTATCTGGAGGATTAGAAATTTTATAACGTGCTTTACAAACCATCTTTCCTCCTTCTTTGTCTTTCTCGCGAATTACATCGGTAGGATTTTTATAGTACCCCATTGCCCATTCTAAAGCACGATCAAACAAAACATCTTTCGATTGACCTGCTACTTCATTTACTTTAGCATAAGTAATCAATTTCGAAGTTTCGTCAATCGGCATTCTTGCTGTCGATTTTGGAGCTTGCGCCAATGCCTGAAAGCTAAGTAGTCCTGAAACCACAATAGCACAAAAGAATTTATACATGGTTTTGATGTTTATTAACCTTTAACAGGTATCTTAATTCTTGTTCCGCTTTTTAATGAGCGTGAATTACTGATACGGTTTACTTTTTTAATTTGATCAACATTCGCTTGGTAACGTTGAGCAATATTCCACAAAGTATCACCAGGTTGTACTACGTGATAAATAAAAGACGATTTTTTATTTGCAGCTACTTTTACTTTTGCCGAAACTCTATTTTGTTTTACTACTACCGGCTCTTCTCTTTCAGATGATGCTGTATCTTCCGCAATTTTTTCTTCGTGTTGCTCTGTTCTTTCTACTACTGCATTTTCATTTTTATCATGAACTGCATGTACACTTTTCACAATCGTTTCTTGCTCTTCGGCTTCATCAGGTGAAGGAAGATTATCGGCTACCGATTCTTCTGGATCAATTACTAACTTAACAGGAATTCTTCTTTTTACGATTGAATAAATTGCAAGCTTTTGTCCTGGTGTGATCGTATTTTTCTTCAGTCGATTCCACTTTTTTAAATCCGCCATTGCAACATCATAGCGATCGGCTATCTTTCCTAAACTATCTCCTCTACGAACGGTATGTGTCTTGCGAACTTTCTGTGTTACGGTTTTGTAAGTATAAGCATACGACTCATCCGACGAATCCTTCGCCTTCGGTTCTACCAAAGGAGTGATCATCGCTAAGCCTCTGTCAACGCTATCTAAGAATGCTCTCGATTCATATCCGTCAACAGGAGCTTCACCAAGTCTTCCAAGTTTGATTGCATCGAAATATGTATTAATCATTGATGCAACAAGTCCGTTGCGCACCCAAGGACTACGACATCCTAAAACCACCGACATCAAACGATGTCCACCGCGAGTACAAGTAGATACTAAACAAAATCCTGCAGCACGTGTAAATCCTGTTTTAATTCCGTCAACTTCCTGATTGTAGTTAATCACTAAACCATTATGATTTCTATAGGTCTGCTTCCCTTTACCATTAGTTACTGTAGCATAAGGAATAGAAGTGATATCTACCAACTTAGGATGCTTCATGATCTCTAATCCTAAAACTAACAGATCACGTGGTGATGCGCTGTTATCGAGTTCATCGATGATGGCAGGCAAGCCTGAAGGATTACTGTACTGCGTTTTGATCATCCCTAACTCAAAAGCTCTTTTATTCATTCGCTGAACAAAAGCTTCAAGCGATCCCTCACAATGTTTTGCAATCCATACTGTGCTTTCATTGTGTGATCCAACCATAGCCATCTTCAACAAATCTTCAAGAGAATAATTCTCCTCAACAGTATACGAAGTATAGCGACGGCGTCGAATCTTTTTACGGAAGGTGCGAGTAACAGTGATCTTATCGTCCCAGCAAACTTTTCCTGCTTCAATATCCTCCACCGCTAATAAACCGACCATCATTTTGGTAAGCGAAGCGATAGGGTATGAATAATCCATATCCTTTTCCCAAACGATGCGATCACGATCAACATCGTAAAGTAGGCCCGCACGAATTTCACTTTCGTTTGAAACGATTCCCGGGATTAACTCAGGCTTGAAAGAGTAATACTGACGGTAAGCCAGTGTGTCTGTCCATGACGTAGTATTGTCGGCAACAGCGAAATTTCCTGAAAGCAACAAAGCCATCATCACGCCGAATACAGCGAGCGATTTTTGCAGTGACTTTATTGAATGGATTAATTTCATGATTTTACAATGATACCTTTTTCAAGTACGGTAAACCATACCGTGAGTAAATCAATTTACACAAACTTATGTTAATATTCGTGACAACGTTTTGTCGCGCAGAAACCACATTAGAAATTCATGAAGGTATATGTCGATTCCATTCCGCATATACGAAGTGCTGTCTATAAAGATAAGACGTAAAATATGATAGAAAATTGCTTAAATGCGTAAAATCTTACGGTTTGAGCAGCATGGCTTCGGCAAAAACTAAATCGGCAGGAACTGTAATTTTAATATTGGAATCTTCTCCCGGAACTAAATAAATCGCTTGTCCGTTGGCTTCTACCAGTGATGCTTCGTCGGTAAAATTCTCATAGCCTTCTTGTTTAAAGGCCTCTTTCAAGAGTGAAGCATGAAATACTTGGGGAGTTTGTACTGCTCTATAATTATCGCGCGCAACGGCTTTACTGGTATTACCATCAACAATTCGTAAGCTGTCTTTTACTGGGGCTACAGGAATCACTGCTTTATGAGTTACTGCTTGGTTGTAGAGTTCCTGAATGAGAGTTTCGCTTACCAAGGGACGAACTGCGTCATGTACTGCAACTAACGAATGATCATCGGTAAGATTCAATCCGTTTAACACCGACATCGCACGACTTCTTCCTCCTGCAATAACTTCATGTTGAACTTCAAACTCAAATTCACGAATGAGGTCGTTCCAATAGTCGATCCAAGCTTCGTTCATCACCAAAATAATACGAATGCTATCATGATTGAACTTACGCAACGTATGAAAGAGAACAGGCTCACCAGAGATGGCTAAAAACTGTTTGGGCAGGGTACCCTGCATTCGGATGCCCTGCCCACCAGCTACGATTATTGCTGTTTTTCTCATTAATCTAAAATCAACATGGCATCGCCATAGCTGTAGAAACGATATTTTTCTTTTTGTGCCACACGATATGCTTCCATAATCAAATCATATCCTCCGAAAGCTGTTGTCATCATCAATAAAGTTGATTCAGGCATGTGGAAGTTAGTGATCATCATATTCGCGATACTGAAATCGTATGGAGGGAAAATGAACTTGTTGGTCCATCCTGCATTCGGCTTTAACTCTCCCATCGTTGATACCGATGTTTCGATGCAACGCATCGAAGTGGTACCTACCGCGCAGATATTTTTCTTCGCCGCTTTCGCTTTGTTTACAATATCAACTGCATCTTGGGTGATAGAGAATTGCTCAGAATCCATCTTATGTTTCGTAAGATCTTCTACTTCTACAGGACGGAAAGTTCCTAATCCTACGTGAAGTGTTACTTCTGCCAAATTACATCCTTTTAACTCTAAGCGCTTTAATAATTCGCGACTAAAATGCAATCCTGCAGTTGGTGCTGCAACAGCTCCTTCATTACGCGCATACACCGTTTGGTAACGATCTTTATCGGCGTTTTCAGCCTTGCGTTTAATGTATTTAGGAAGTGGTGTTTGTCCGAGTTGTTCAATTACTGCACGGAACTCTTCAGAAGTACCGTCGAATAAGAAACGCAATGTTCTTCCGCGCGATGTAGTATTGTCGATTACCTCTGCAACTAACATATCGTCGTCGCCGAAATATAACTTATTACCGATACGGATTTTTCTTGCAGGATCAACTAAAACATCCCACAGTTTACTCTCTGCATTTAATTCACGTAATAAGAAAACCTCGATTTTAGCACCGGTCTTTTCTTTATTACCATACAATCTCGCAGGAAATACTTTTGTATTGTTTAGCACTAATACGTCGCCATCATCGAAATAATCGATAATGTCTTTAAAAACTTTGTGCTCAATTTTACCGGTTGTGCGGTGTACCACCATTAATCTTGACTCATCTCTGTTAGGAGTCGGGTGAGTGGCAAGTAACTTCTCATTGAAGTTAAACTTAAACTGAGATAATTTCATACAGCTTACGGGCTTTTTAATAGGTGTATATTCTGCCGAACGTTTCAGCAGCAATCCCCTGAGTAAATTTGTAAGAAATTCACTATTTCGGGACTGCAAAGATACATCAACAAGGGGGCGAAATACTAAAATGAGGCACTTAAACGCCTGACTATCAAGTAATAAAAACTTTATTTTTTCGCAGACAACTAATAATCAATTAGTTAACAAAATAGCAGTATTTTTACTCTGCTTCTTTTTTATATTTCTCTCTAAGCTCCTCTATTTCAAATGCTTCCGAGAGTTTATAATCGCCGATTCTTGTTCTACAAAGCGAAGTAAGGTGCGCTCCATTGTGTAAGAGTTCGCCCAAATCACGCGCTAAAGAGCGGATATAGGTTCCTTTTGTACAAACTATTCTAAAGTGAATTTCAGGCAGTTGGTAGTTTGTAATCTCAAATTCTTTGATCACGACAGGCTTGGCAGCTAACTCAACAGTTTCTCCTTTTCGGGCAATTTCGTAAGCTCTTTTGCCATCTTTCTTTACTGCAGAATGCATGGGAGGCACTTGCATAATCGGACCAGTTAACTTCAAAACGGCTTCATCTACCATTTCTCTGGTGATATGATCGATGGGAAATTCTTTGTCGTGGTCCGTTTCTTTATCGAACGATGGCGTAGTCGCTCCTAAATAAAAGGTGCCGGTGTATTCTTTCTCAGCATCTTGAATCATAGGAATAGTCTTCGTCTTTTTTCCCGTACAAATCACCAATAATCCGGTAGCCAAAGGATCTAACGTTCCCGCATGTCCGATTTTCTTTGCTTTGATAATTCCCTTAAGCTTTTTAACAACATCGAAGGATGTCCACGTAAGCGGCTTATTCACCGGAATTACTTCACCCGGATCACCAACAGGAGGAGGAGTTACCATTCTTAAAGGATTTTTAAATCGACTCCCGCAATAAACAGAATGATGATGGCAATACCTACTACAATACGATAGTATCCGAATACTCTGAATCCGTATTTAGTAAGGAAAGTAATAAATGATTTTATAGCTAAAAGTGCCACTAAAAAGGCAACAATATTTCCTACTCCTAATAACAACAACTGATCTTTTGTAAATCCTGTTCCTGCCACTTCCATCGTTTTATAAAACTTATAAAGCTTATAAACGGTAGCGGCAAACATGGTAGGCACTGCTAAGAAGAAAGAGAATTCGGCTGCTGTTTTGCGACTAAATTTCTGTGCCATACCTCCAATAATTGTAGCTGCTGATCGCGATACTCCCGGAATCATGGCAATACATTGAAACAATCCAATTTTTATTGCATCGGGGTAAGTGATATCATCTACACTATCATCGCGATCGCTATTCTTCACTAACACATCAATAAATACTAAAACAACACCTCCAGCAAGTAGTGTAAATCCGACAACCAACACATTGCTTAGCAATGCATCAATATAATCGTCGAGTAATTTACCTAGAATAGCAGCAGGTATAAAAGCTGCCAACAACTTATAATAGAAATTCATCGACTGAAAAAATCGCTTGAAATAAAGCACTACCACAGAAAGGATAGCACCAAACTGAATTGCCACCGTAAACGCTTTCGTAAACGGATCTTCCGCAATCCCCATTAAGGATGAGGCAATAATCATATGCCCTGTAGAAGACACCGGTAAAAACTCGGTTAGCCCTTCTACAATAGCAAGAATAATCGCTTCAAATAATTTCATACTCTATTAATCAGCCTTTTTTACGATGGCATAAACTCCTAACACATATCCCGCTAACACCACAATTGGAGCCAAAGTAATTCTTCGGAAGCTGAAAATTTCTTCGTTGAAAATCTTAGGATCGGTTGTTTTACCTCCCGACATTAAAGCATATCCAACAATAATAATTGCAATTGCCGCAATAAATAAGCGGTAATTCTCTTTTCCGAAGGCGAAATCTGCTCTATCGGCTGTAGGCGTTTCTTTCACCGCCGCTTTTTTGTCAACTACTGACTTTGCCATTGTTTAATATAGATCTTCTGTTCGGTAGCGAAGGTACTTATTCACCGCAAACAAGGTACAAATCAATGAAAGGAATATTCCCAAGAACACTAATAATCCAGCTACTATTCCCATCAACTGCATGTCGCGGATGAGGGATAATTCAGGGATTTTCTGCTCCCCGAAATAAAATAATGCTGTTAATAATCCGATAGCCGCTACCGCTCCGATAATCCCGTTTACCACACTGTTAATCAAGAATGGCTTGCGGATAAATCCTTTGGTTGCTCCTACCAACAACATACTTTTTATAAGCAGTCGCTTAGCATATAACGAAATTCTGATCGTATTATTGATCAACGCCACCGCTACTAAAGTTAATAATATGCTAAAACCGACTAATATCCACGAGATCGTCTTTACATTTCTGTTTAAACTCTCTACTAAAGATGCTTGGTATTGTACTTCTTTCACCGCTGGGTTGGACTTTACCGAGCTGATAAAACTTTCAATCGTTTGCGTATCGGCAAAATCACTGCGTAATCGCATATTGATACTTGGGTACAATGGGTTATACCCTAAAAACGTAACGAAGTCTTCGCCTAACTCTTTTTTCAACTCTTCCGCCGCTTGCTCTTTGCTGATCAAAGTAACTTCCTTCACGTAGTTCGTCGACTTTACTCTTTGATATAACTCATTCACTGTCAGACTATCAGCATCAGGCTGGATAACTAAAGAGATCTCAATATTCTCTTTCAGATAATCCGACAACTTATTGGCATGTAACAACAAAACACTTAATGTACCCAACAGGAACAAGACTAATGTAATGCTGACGATAGTCGATAACCGCGACGAGCGACGGGATTTTCGTACTAAGCTTTTTTCTTCTGTCATACCGTGAATGCGGCGCAAAAGTAATTACAGTGACCCGAAAAACCTATTTTACAGCGAAATGTGTCGGTTGAAGGGCCAAATTTCATCATTTGATAATCTTTTGTCCCGATTTTTCGCCATTCTTGGCCTCTCCCCTCTTTACAGACCCTTCCTTTTTGTTACCTTCGTGCTCCTTATTTTAATGTACATTATGGAGTATAATTTCAGTGCTATTGAAGCGAAGTGGCAAGACGAATGGAGAAAACGCCGCACCTATAAAACAGAGATCGATAATTCTCGTGAGAAGTATTATGTGCTCGATATGTTTCCTTACCCTTCTGGGGCCGGACTACATGTTGGTCACCCGCTTGGATATATCGCGTCCGATATCGTTTCGCGTTACAAGCGCTTGAAAGGCTTTAATGTTTTACATCCTATGGGATACGATGCTTTCGGATTACCTGCCGAGCAGTATGCTATTCAAACAGGACAACATCCTAAAGTTACTACCGAACAAAATATTAAAAGATACCGCGAACAACTCGACAAAATCGGTTTTTGCTTCGATTGGTCGAGAGAAGTGCGTACTTGCGAACCCGAATATTATAAATGGACGCAATGGATATTCATCCAACTTTTCCATAGCTGGTACAACAACGTAACTCAAAAAGCAGAACCGATTTCTCAATTGATTGCAACTTTCGAGAAAGAAGGACTTCAGTGTTCATTGCCTCAATACCTCACTGGTGATATCGAACAAGAAGTAGGATCATTCACTGCTGAGGAATGGAAAAGTTTTTCAGCGAAAAAACAATCCGACATTCTCTTAAACTTCCGCTTAGCTTATTTGAGCGAAGCATGGGTGAATTGGTGTCCTGCCTTAGGAACAGTTCTTGCCAACGACGAAGTAAAAGACGGAGTAAGCGAGCGCGGCGGATATCCCGTAGAGCGTAAGCAGATGCCTCAATGGAGTTTGCGCATTACGGCTTATGCCGACAGACTCTTAAACGACCTCGAAGGACTCGATTGGTCGGAATCGATAAAAGAAGCACAACGTAACTGGATCGGAAAAAGTGAAGGTACTTCTATCGTCTTCCAATTAGAAGGTAGAGAAGAAACGATTGAAGTATTTACTACTCGTCCAGATACTATTTTCGGAGTTTCATTTGTAACGCTTGCTCCTGAACATGAATTAGTGAACAAGGTAACGGTTGCGGAGTACCGAAATGCGGTTGACGAGTACGTTACGATGGCGAAGAATAGAAGTGAACGTGAAAGAATGGCGGATGTTAAACGCATCTCCGGACAATTCACTGGAGCTTATGTGATACATCCGTTTACGGGAGCTAAAATTCCGGTGTGGATTGGCGATTATGTTTTAGCAGGATACGGTACTGGAGCAGTGATGGCGGTACCAGCACACGATAGCCGCGACTATGGCTTTGCAAAATATTTCGAAGCACAACTTACTGAACAACTCGGACGCTCACCTTTTCTTCAAGTGATAGAAGCACCTGCCGACAAAGCACATGAAGGATATGAAGTAGCATCGTACGACGAGAAATACGGAACATTAATCAACTCCGGATTCTTAAACGGTAAAGAAGTTAAATCAGCTATCACCACTGCTATTAGTGAAATCGAAAACAAGAAAATAGGACAAGGAAGAACAAACTATCGCTTGCGCGATGCTGCCTTCGGACGACAACGCTATTGGGGCGAACCTATTCCTGTTTATTACAAAGACGGTATACCGCAAACGTTAGACGCGAGTGAGCTGCCGTTGATATTACCTGAAATCGACAAATACCAACCAACAGAATCGGGAGAACCTCCTTTAGCGAGAGCTAAAGATTGGAAATACAAAGGCGAATACGAATACGAAGCTACGACGATGCCTGGATGGGCAGGATCGAGCTGGTACTTCTTGCGCTATATGGATGCTAATAACGACAAAGAATTGGTATCGAAAGAAGCAGTAAACTATTGGAAGAATGTCGACTTTTATTTAGGAGGATCAGAACATGCTACTGGACACTTATTGTACGTACGCTTCTGGACAAAATTCCTATACGACTTAGGAATCATACCAATGAATGAGCCTGCACAAAAGCTCATAAACCAAGGAATGATTCAAGGAGTAAGTTCATTTGTGTACCGTATTAATGGAACGAAGCAATTTGTATCGTCGGGATTAAAAAATCAATATCAAACAACTGCATTGCATGTTGACATATCGATTGCTCCTAACAATGAATTAAACATTGAAGCGTTTAAAGCGTGGAGAGAAGACTTTGCGAATGCAGAATTCATTTTAGAAGACGGCAAATACAAAGTAGGAAATGAAGTAGAAAAAATGTCGAAGAGTAAATTCAATGTAGTTACTCCCGATGATATTATTGAAGAGTACGGTGCCGACACATTGCGATTATATGAAATGTTCCTTGGGCCATTGGAGCAAAGCAAGCCATGGAGCACGCAAGGAATTAGCGGAGTGCATAACTTCCTTCGTCGACTATGGAGACTATTCCACGACAAAGACAATAACTTCGACGTAAGCAACGACGAGCCAACGAAAGCAGAATTAAAAACGCTTCACAAGACAATAAAAAAAGTAGAAGAAGACGTAGAACGTTTTTCATTTAACACAACAATCAGTAACTTTATGATATGTGTAAATGAACTAACCGACTTAAAATGCAATAAGCGCGCGATACTGGAACCATTAATGATCATCTTGAGTCCGTATGCTCCGCATTTTGCAGAAGAACTTTGGGAGCAGTTAGGAAATACGGAAAGCGTAACGGGAGCAACATTCCCGCAATGGAAAGAAGAATTCCTTACCGAAAACGAATTCGAGTATCCGGTATCGATCAACGGAAAAGTAAAAATGAAATTGAAATTATCATTGCAACTCAGCAAAGAAGAAATAGAACAAGCGGTATTAACATCGGATGAAGTAAAGAAATTCATGCAAGAAGCGCCTAAGAAACTCATCGTAGTTCCTGGACGAATCGTTAATATCGTTATTTGATTTAAATCTAAAGACAATACCTAGTCACATGCAATTACTCGAGCAACACATAGAAGCATTAATCTTCACAGCAGAATCACCAGTAACGGGCGACGATATAATCAACTGCTTAAATACGGCTTATGGTTGGGAGCTAAAGAAAGACGAGCTAAAAGAAATCATCGAAACACTGAAAGTAAAATTCAGCGATGAGCGCTTTGCCTTTGAGTTAGTAGAGATCGCCGAAGGGTATCAATTTCTTTCGAAGAAAGAATACCACAATGTAGTAAATACATTGTTGCAGATTAAAGCAAAGAGAAGACTATCGACAGCGGCACTAGAGACATTAGCAATAATAGCGTACAAGCAACCGTTATCGAAATCAGAGATAGAACATATTCGCGGAGTAAACTGCGACTACTCTATTCAGAAGCTACTTGAGAAAGAATTAATCGTGATTAATGGAAAAGGCGATGGTCCGGGGAAACCTTTGTTATATGGCACCAGCAAGAACTTCATGGATCACTTTGGGCTTAAATCGGTAAAAGACCTACCGAAATTGAAAGATTTACATATTGCAGACAATGAAATAGGTACTCCAGCCGACTTAATGGATACAATGGACATCCCCGTTGATCTTGCGCCAGGAACGGAAAGCATTGAAAATGACCTCAGAACATATATTGAGAGTCCTTCAAGCACCGAATCAGAAAGTTTGGCTCAGGATTTGCAAACAGGGGAAATCGACATAGATCCCAACGCACAATGAAAGCAATCATCAGAATCGCACTAGTTATCAGTTTAGGCGTATTCAGTACAGCGCAAGCGCAAATATTACGTAAAGTATCGCAAGATGCTTTTCAACCCGGAGAAGAACTAACATACAGGGTTCACTACGGGTTCATGGATGCAGGAGAAGCCGTTTTAACAGTGGCTCCCGAAATGAAAGCTATAGGCTCTCGAAATTGTTTTAAAGTAACAGGCACTGGCCGCTCGGTAGGTGCATTTGATTGGTTTTTTAAAGTTCGTGATCGATATGAAAGTTACATCGATAGCGACGCCATGGTACCTTGGCTATTTGTTAGGAATGTAGAAGAAGGAAGCTATACAAAAAATCAGAATGTAAGCTTCAACCACTACAAGAGTACAGCTACAAGTGAAAAGAAAACGATTAAGACTCCGGGACATGTTCAGGACTTGATATCGGCCTTTTACTATGCAAGAACAATTGACTTTAACAACGCAGCTCCTGGCGACACATTCTTAATTAACACCTACCTCGACGATGAGACCTTCCCATTAGTTATTAAATACATCGGGAAAGAAACCATCAAAACGAAGAAAGGAAAATTCAAGTGTATCAAATTCAAGCCATACCTTTTAGAAGGACGTGTATTCAAAGAAAAAGAAGGCATGACAGTTTGGGTTAGCGACGACAAGAACCGTATTCCTGTGAGAGCAGAAGCAGAAATTATGGTAGGTTCAGTAAAGATGGACTTATCGGATTACAAAGGCGTAGCGCATCCTCTGGCGATGGTGAAGTAATTTGACGATTTGAAAATTTGAAAATGTGTTGATTTGAATATTGGAGCAAAGCTCAGATGATTTGAAAATGCATCATATAACAAATTAAAAAAAGCGACCGTAATAATTTTATTACGGTCGCTTTCTGTTTTACACTCTCTACTGCGAGTGACTATTTTATAATCCCTGCTTTCAACAAATACTCGGCGATTTGAACTGCATTAGTAGCAGCACCTTTGCGGAGGTTGTCGGCAACGATCCACATGTTGAGGGTGTTGGGTTGAGTTTCATCGCGACGAAGTCGGCCAACAAACACTTCATCTTTTCCTTCTGCATATAAAGGCATAGGATATTTTCCGTTAGCAGGATCATCGGTGAGTATAACGCCAGGCATAGCCGAAAGTAAGTTACGCACTTCTATTAAATCGAAATCGTTTTCAAACTCAATATTTACGGCTTCGGAATGTCCGCCTTTCACAGGAACACGCACTGTAGTTGCTGTAACGCGAATAGTATCGTCGCGTAAAATCTTGCACGTCTCGTTCACCATCTTCATTTCCTCTTTGGTATATCCATTATCGAGGAAACTATCTATCTGGGGAATTAAATTTAAATCGATTGGATGAGCATACGCCTTAGGCACATCCTCTCCTACTCGCTCTCCCATTAATTGAGTAACAGCTTTCGCTCCTGTACCACTTACCGATTGATAAGTAGAAACTACAACACGTTTAATTTTATACTTCTTATGCAATGGCGACAAGGCCATCACCATTTGAATAGTAGAACAATTGGGATTAGCAATAATCTTATCGTCGGCAGTTAATACATCTGCGTTGATTTCAGGCACCACCAATTTCTTGGTAGGGTCCATACGCCAAGCTGACGAATTATCGATAACCACAGTACCTTTAGCAGCAAAAGCAGGGGCCCATTCGAGGGAAGTGTTTCCGCCCGCAGAGAAAATAGCTACATCAGGAGCCATATTCACAGCGTCTTGCATGCTTACCACCTTATATGCTTTTCCTCCGAAGATTACTTCTTTCCCTAGCGACCTCTCAGAAGCCACAGGAATGAATTCATCAACCGGGAAATTACGTTCTTGTAATACTTCGATCATTTTAGTGCCTACCAATCCAGTAGCGCCAACAACAGCTAGTTTCATATAGCAAAGCTATAAAAAAGATAAATGGGAGGGTAAAAGGAAGGGGAAGTGATGGCAAAGAACCTTATGGGGCAAATATTGGTGAGTGTTTTTTCACGCAGAGGCGCAGAGACGCAGAGTTTGGACGTGTGTTTTTTTCTCACGCAGAGGCGCAAAGGCGCAGAGTTTGGACGATGGTGTTTTTCTCGCGCAGAGGCGCAAAGGCGCTAAGTTTAGAGGGGTATGTTTATTTCGCGCAGAGGCGCAGAGACGCAGAGTTTAGAGGGATATGTTTATTGCACGCAAAGGCACCAAGACGCTAAGTCTCTAAGTTTAGATGGGTATGATTATTTCACGCAGAGGCACAGAAAAACTTTTCCTTTCGCCAGCAAGCCTTCCCTTATGCGACATTTAAATCCAATAGGCCAATGGCAGTCCAATCGATTATCTATCATCGATTATCGATTATCTGATATTTATAGCTCCGTATTCTGCTTATGAAACTGAGTACGCTTTAAATTTGTTTGTGCGAGTTCTTTATATCCGCCAAGCACGTTAACGACTTTACTAAATCCTTTCGACATTAAAATTGAGCATGCAATTACTGAGCGATATCCGCCTTGACAATGCAGGTAGTATGTTTTTTCTTTGTTTAATGATGAAAAATTTTTATTGATGAAATCGAGTGGAAAGTTTTCTACTCCTTCTATATGCTCGGTATCATATTCGCTTTTGCGACGAACGTCTCTTGCTTCGATGCTTCCGTCAACAAACATTTTCTCAAAATCGTTGGGAGAAATTTGTGATAACATCTCTACTTTATTTCCGGCGGCAATCCAAGCATCCATTCCGCCTTTTAAAAATCCTACAGGGTTATCATACCCTACTCTTGACAAACGAATAACTGCTTCTTCTTCTCTTCCTTCTTCGGTGATTAAAAGTATTGCTTGATTTAAATCGGGAATTAATGTCCCTACCCATGGTGCGAAATTATCATCCAGCCCAATGAATACTGCTCCCGGAATATGCGCAGCCGAAAATGCTTCTTTCTTTCTTGTATCGAGCACTAAAGCATTCAACGATTCCCATACTGTACTAAATTCAGAAGGAGTTAAAGCTTGCGTTCCTGCTTTCACTACATCATCGACACTCTTTACAGAGCCTTTCAAATTCAAGATAACATTAGCAGGGAAATATTGAGGCGGCTCTACTAATCCGTCGAGTAATTTATCAGTAAACTTCTCTACCGTAAGCGATGCTTCTAATGCGTAATTAACTTGCTTTTGGTGCCCGATAGTATCAGTAGTTTCTTTACTCATACTCTTTCCGCATGCACTACCTGCACCATGTCCTGGATAAACAATTACATCATCAGGCAGCACCATCAATTTCGTGCGAAGAGAATTATACAAATGCGCTGCAAGAATTTGCGGCGTAACATCCGCTTTTACTTTTTGAACTAAATCGGGGCGACCCACATCTCCAATGAACAAAGTATCGCCTGTGAAAACAGCAACCTCTTTTTTGTTCTCGTCGAGCAATAAGAAACAAGAAGACTCCATGGTATGTCCGGGAGTGTGCAATACTTTTATGAAAACATTTCCTAAAGGAAACACTTCTTCATCCTTTGCAACATACGCGTCATAGCCTGGAACAGCGGTAGGACCAAATACAATTTTAGCTCCTGTTTTTTTCGCAAGATCGATATGTCCGCTAACGAAATCAGCATGAAAATGTGTTTCAAAAATATACTTGATATTTCCGCCATTACGATTTGCTCTTTCGATATAAGGGGCAACATCGCGCAATGGATCAATGATTGCTACTTCACCATTTGATTCGATAAAGTATGCTGCTTCAGCTAAACATCCAGTATAGATTTGTTCAATTTTCATATTAAGTTTTATTAAAGGTGGAAATGAATGTGCAATTTTCATAGCCTTCGAGAAGCGAAGACATCGAAAACATAAATTTTCTGAAATGCAAAATTCAGATTTTTCATCCCCAATAAAAATGACCGATGTCACGACAAAACAAAAAAAACTCCCTGAGGAGTTTTTAAAGGTTCATATAAATATGACTTTTGTTATGCTTACTTCTTTTTATAGAAATCGGCTATAGGCTTAAAAGGACCATACTTATGTTGAACGGCCGAAAACTCATCACCGTAAGGAGGATAAGGAAAATCGACAGGCTTCTTTGATTTATTTGGCCAGTCGGCACTTTGATCTTTAGAAGGTCGTGGCTGACTATTTACAAAAGCTGCAACATCCCAAGCTTCTTCATCGCTCAACGCTTGCGAATTCACATCCGACTTACCGAAAGGCATATTGTATTTCACATAACCTGCGAAATTCGACAAGCGAAATAATCCTGCTCCATCATTATAACTATCATTACCCCAAACAGGAGGATAAATCCAAGCGATTCCATTAGCATCTTTAACGCCTGCACCATTCTCTCCATGGCAGCTTCTGCATTGCGTTTCATACACTAATTTCCCTTTCGCAGGATCAGCAGCACGCTCGAGGAATTTCAATCGTTTAATTCCGCTTTGATAAGGCTTCACATCCTTCTTCACATCCTTACCGAGCCATTGCATATAAGCGTAGATGGCTTTGAATTCATAGCTATTGCTATCGATAGGTGTACCGTTTAGACTACGTTCCATGCAATCGCTTACACGTTTGTAAATACTTTCTATTCGTCCGCTGCGCTCTCTAAATTTCGGATATGTAGAGAACACTCCGCTATAATTATTTCCCAAAGGACGAGTACCAGCTTCTAGGTGACAATTCTGGCAATTCATTCCGTTGGTAAGATGAGCAACAGAACCATTCGGGCCTAAATACTTTGAAGTATGTGCAATCAACTCCTCACCATAAATCACCAACTTTCGCTGTTCACCCTTCAACTCCGTATCGAGGTACAAGCTAGGTTTCACCCAAATAGAATCGGGTTTTGCATCAGCTGCAGCCTCCTCTTTTTTAGCAGGAGAACAAGCTTGACATAACAATGCTACCAATATAATTTTAAAGAAATAATTTTTCATAATACCCATTAATGAAATTCGTATGTTGTTCCTTGTAATTGCGTAAGTAATGTCGCAGGTTGATCGGTAGCGGTGGTTCTATGTTCAATCTTAGGAGAAACGGGAGAATTCTTAGCAAGATATTCTTCCATCACTGCATGCATAAGTGTATTTAATTTTGTAGGACGCAATACTTTTTCAATTCTGCATAAAGTATCATCAGGATCACCTTCGCGTTCACAAGCAATAATACTGTATTCTTTATCTTCTTGCAAAGGTTTTCCCTTAATCTTCACCCAATTTACGCGCTTACCCATTTCATTGCCGATAGTAACATTCACTTCCATTCCTGCAAAGCGAACAAACCATCCTCCGAGTCGTTTAGAAGGATCTTTCGCAAATGCATTTTGCAATTCCTTCTCGAGCCAATTCATGATTTGTTTACCGGTAACGTATCCCATTTTAGCTTCGCTATTTACAGGAAGCATATTCCACAAAAACTCTTTTGTAATATTTTGTTTTCCCGAAGGACCAACAGCTAGAGGCTGACAAAAACGGAATCCATTGCTCAATGCGATATCCGGTTTAAATTTCCACATGATTGCATTGGTCAACAAATTGTCCATTGGAGATTCCAAGACAAAATATCTTACTAACGGTGACGTAGTAACGCCAATTACTTTATTTAATTCGGCGCGATAAGGATCAAGTGCTTTATCGATCATACTTTGAAGTGCAGCATCTGGAGCATATTTCTCGGGATCCACATCGAGTAAATCATATTGGTACGATTTAATTTTATCGTTCTCGATTTGCACTTTCAATCGGCCGATAAACGAACCGAATGCACCACACTCAACAACTTTCGAATACTTGCCTTCAATTGGAACACGCACACGTTCGTGGGTATCGGCACCGAGGATGAAATCGGCTCCTTCGCAAGCGGGATTATTAGAAAGTCCTACCTGTTGTGCTAAGCCCATGTGAGTAACAACAAAAATAATTCCGCAGCCTTCCACTTCCTTCAACAACTTAATATAGCGAGTGAGGTTAAAGTCGGCATGTTCGAATTTAATGCCCACGCTATACGCCGGCGACTGACGTTTTGGGATTAGATGATCGGTATAACCAATAAATCCAATTTTGGTAGAACCAACTTTTTTAATCCAGTAAGGTTGATAAATCAATTCACCATTTTCGGGACCATCGCATTGATGCCACATGTTAGCACAAATCTTAGCTGCGGTAGCATGTCCCATATCGTATAACATCTTTTTCTTCTTATAAACCACCTCCCAATTACCGGGAAGGATAAGATCATAATCGAAGTTATTCAAGATTGGGATGAGTGCTTCACCCTCAGTAAGCGAAGCGAGGCCATGACCGTGGAAGAAGTCGCCACCATCAATTAAAATGGGATTCGGATTCTCTTTGCGCAAAGAATTGATCATCGTCTTCAGGACAGGCAATCCTCCACGCTTACGATAAACGGGGGCATTATTCTCCCAGAAAAACTCATCATGCGTATTTAGCTGCGCATGAATATCGCTCGTATATAAAATGGTAAATGAATCGGTAGGTTGAGAAGAAATATCGGGAGAAGGGGCTTTCACATCTTCAACTGATGTAGAAGCGATAGCTGATTTTCCGGGAATAAATCCCACCACCGACAACAATGCGGAAGTTTTAAGAAAATCTCTTCGAGTATTTTGCTTTTTCATGAAAGTGCTTTGCACAAAATTAACCCGAAATACGCAATAAAAAAACGGATGCCGAGACTATTGAAATAGTTCGACATCCGTCAGACAATTATCATTTAAGATTTAAGGTACTGAAAACCCTAAATGAACCTAACCTAACCTATATTGTCTTTGAAATTAACCGGTAATCCCTGATATAGAATTCCAGGACCCACCATTATATGCTTCCACGCCGGCTCTCTCCAGGATAGATTTAGCCATAGCGCTTCGTGCCCCGCTTCTACAAACAGTTATTACCGGTTTATTCCATTTCTTAATTGCAGCGATATTATTTTGAATTGAGTCGAGAGGAATATTCTTCGCTCCCTTATTATGTCCTGAGCTAAACTCACCGGGAGTTCTTACATCTAGAACAATAGCACCGGCTTTTATCAGCGCATCGTAATCGGTAGAGTTACCGAACATCTTCTTAACGAAATCGATCATGATTTATTTATTTGAGAAGGCAAAGATGAGGTAAGAAAAAGGCCTTTTCAGTGACCTGGGTTACACAACTCAAAAATTCAGTGAATATTCACGAAAATTATCTCGCGTGCGGCAGCGGAAAAAACAACTGTTGCACGATAATGTAGACGCCCATCACCAAAACGAACCAGCCAAAGCCTCTTTTCAATTTAGGGCCATCCACTTTATGGCTGAGAGAATGTCCGACGAAGATTCCTACCACAGCCAAAGAAGTAACAGTTAACAATAATTGCCAATCCATTTTTCGTGACAATAAATCGCCAGTAAAACCAAACAATGAATTTGCTGAAATAATTAAAAGCGAAGTACCAACTGCTTTCTTCATAGGTAATTTTCCGAGGTAAACCAGCGCAGGGATAATAAGGAATCCGCCGCCGGCGCCAACGAATCCGGTGAGCATACCAATTAAAAAGCCTTCCAAGATTATTCCTAGATTATTCTTAGCACTTACAGATTGCGATTGTTCCTCCTCTTCACTACGACGATCGCGAATCATAGAAACAGAAGCGAAGACCATCAAGACAGCGAATAAAGTCATCATCAAGAAAGCCTTTGTAATCTCGAAATCGGGAGAAGAGTAAAGAACCGCTGGAATTGCCGGAACGATGATTTTTCGAGTAAGGAATACTGAAATGATTGAAGGAATACCGAAGACAAGTCCGCGTTTTAGGTCAACTAACCCTTGACGATACTTAGGCACCACTCCGAACAAACTACTAACGCCTACAACAAAAAGAGAATAAGCAGTAGCAGAAACGGGGTCCACTTTAAAAAGATACACCAATACCGGGATAGTCATGATAGACCCTCCTCCTCCTATTAAACCTAAAGGAATTCCGATTGCCAAGGCGGCAAGATAACTCAAGACAAGCATCATAGATTCAGTCGGTGCAAACTCAACAAGTTAAGAAAATGTTGCTATTTGAGTCCGATATTCAGATCAAGGATTTCGAAATGCGACTTATGCATTCGGATATATCCCTTCTCCGACAACTTCTTCATAAGGCGAGAAATTACCTCACGGGAAGAATTCAGCTCAGCAGCGATTTTCGTAAAGGGAATACTAACAATATTACTTCCCAAAACCTGTTGATGACGGCGAAGATAGAAAATGATTCGTTCATCGAGGTTACGAAATGCAACTTGATCGATAGTTGAAAGCAATTCCTCGAATCGCGAGCGGTAAGTTGCAAGAACAAAATAGTACCAAGACTTATAAACGTGCATCCATTCGTCGAGCAATTTCACTGGGAGAGCAAGCACAGTAGTATCGGAGGCAGCTCTTACCATAACACTGCTGGTTTCCTGCTTAGAAGCACAAACCAAGGACAGAGCACAAGCGTTCCCTGGATTTAGGTAATACATAAAATACTCCCCGCCTTCATCATCCTCACGATACACTTTCAATAGTCCTTCGAGCACCAAAACAGTTGATCGAATATTTTGATTCGTCTTCATCAAGAGATCATCTTCTGAAAACGACTTCAACTCACCATGCTGTTTTAATGCTTCAATTAATTCAGGTTCAAAATCAGGGAACAATTCACTCAGAATGTTAAGATCCATAGCTAGTTTGACATTTAAAATCTGTTACAAATTCGATCAGACAGAACGACAATGCAAAGCTAATTATCACAATTGCCAATGATTGTAATAAAAGTTACACAAGCAAAATTTCAGTAGTTCCGACAACAAACGACTACAAATAATTACTAACGACTATTTCGATGATATCGGAACAAATCATCATTAGATTCGCCAAAATTTTTAGACATGAAACAATTAGCAACACTCCTTTTCTTCCTTTCATCGCTGACAATACAAGCACAAGTCATTGAAGAATTCAGCGACGGAAATTTAAATTCTAATCCGGCTTGGGCGGGTGATCAATCGCAGTTCACCATCAACTCAAATTACCAACTACAACTCAACAGCAGCGGTAGTGATTCGTCATATTTGAGCTTTAGTTCACCCTTAAATGCGAGTGATAGCTTACAATGGGAGATATGGGTGCAGCAAAGTTTTTCGCCCTCGTCACAAAATTACGGACGAGTATATTTAACTAGTGACAATGCTAATTTAGAACAAGCGCTCAACGGATATTATCTTCAATTCGGAGAATCAGGAAGTGCGGATGCCATATCGCTATTTAAGCAAACGGGATACAACACCTCTCTAATTTGCAGAGGAGTTGATGCGACAATTAGCAACTCATTTATTGTTCGAGTAAAAGTAATAAGAACCATCAACGGCGAATGGAAAGTATATACAGATTACAGCGGAGGAACAAATTTCACAGAAGAAGCTTCAGGAATAGAAAATAGCATAAACAACTTCCAGTATTTTGGAATAAAAGATGTTTACACGAGTAGTAATGCTACAAAATTTTACTATGATCATATTTATGCAGGAGAATACATTGCAGATACTTTAAACCCTACGATAACGGGTATTGACATATTAGACAGTGTTTCAGTTAGAGTATATTTCAGTGAAAAAATCCGGAATACGGATGCCAACAATACTGCGCACTTTTATATCGACGGAAATATGGTAAGTTCGAGCATACAAGACATTGGAATGACCAGTGTAATATTAACATCATCGCAAATATTTACATCGCCAAATATCTATCAATTGTTAGCGTATCAAATACATGATTTAGAAGGTAATTTAACAGCAATTGACAGCATCAATTTTCAATACTTAACAACCGACACAATCGCACCTCATAATTTAATCATCACTGAAATTATGAGTGACCCATCTGGAGCAAACAATCTACCAAATGCAGAATACATAGAAGTATTTAATCGTTCACAGAAATACATCAACACATCAGGATTTACAATTACAGATGGGAGTACGGACGCAACATTACCCAACGACACGATAGAACCGGGAGGATACAGAGTATATTTCAACAATAGTCATCTAGCAGAATTTCAGCAATTACAAATCCCGAATTTAAAAGGACTATCCACTTTCCCAGGCCTTAACAACGATGGAGATCACATTACATTAAAAGACGCCATAGGAAACATAATAGACAAAATCAGTTACACCTTATCATCCTATCACGATGTTATTAAACAAAATGGAGGTTGGTCAATTGAACGAAAAGACCCGGAATTTACCTGCAGCAACGAAGATAACTGGCAAGCAAGTAAAGATTTTAACGGAGGAACACCAGGAAAAGAAAATAGCGAACGAGTAACATTTATTGACGAAACGGCTCCTGACATCAGCTACATAACGGTAACGGATAGCCTAAATATTGAAATACACTTCACTGAAATTCCCGAACTTTCAGAAGCGACAAACATCTCCAACTACAGCATTAATCAAGGAATTAACATTCAAAAAATAAAAGCTGCAGAAGAAAACGAATTGATTTATATGCTATATCTGCAGCAACCACTTCAAAGGAATATTACTTATAAACTAAGTGCCAATACGATTAGCGACTGTGCCGGCAATACAATTCAAAATACGAATGAAATATCATTTGGCATAGGAGAAGAAATCAAGAAAGGAGACCTAATTATCAACGAGATATTATTTAATCCTGGGGATGGACAATACGATTACGTAGAACTTTACAACAACAGCAGTAAAATCCTTTCTTTAAGCAAATCCAACCTTGCACAAAAAGATATTTTAACAGGAGAAATAAAAACGACAGAAATAATTACTGACGAGAAACGAGTTATTTGTCCAGGAGAATACTTAGTCATAAGTGAAAACACATCCTTCCTAAACAACTACAAAAGTTACAATCATCGCACGGCAATACAAGCAAGTACTCCATCGATGAATGACGACGAAGGGATCATAAGCATACTATCACCTGGCTTAGAAGAAATCGACATCCTCCACTACACCGAAAAAATGCAATATCCTTTATTATCAGAAGTTGAAGGAGTAGCATTAGAAAGAGTTCGATTTTCGTCGGCGAGTGAAGAAGTTAGCAATTGGCATAGTGCATCCTATCAATGCGGATATGGAACACCAGGGAGAGAAAACTCGCAAGCACTAAATACAATTGAAGGCGAGAATATGGAAATTCAAATAACACCAGCGATAATTTCACCCGACAATGACGGAAACAATGATATAGCATTAATAACATCAAAAGGAATTAGGGGAACGGGATCAATCAGCATTTTCGACGAAAGTGGTAAAATGATAAGAAAGGTTGCTGAAGGAGAGTACATGGGAACTGGGAACGAATATGTATGGGATGGCTCGAACAATAAAGGGATCGTTGTACCGGTTGGCGTATATATTGTACTAACCGAAATAACTCAAGAAGGGGGAGAAATAATACAAAGCAAGAAGCCGATTGTAGTTGCCCAGAAGGTTGAAAAGATAAATTAGTAGTGAATTCTTATATAAAAACATGAGTTTTAGGCCTCAAAATTGAACTTTTCTAAGAATTAGATATTTATTTTCAATCCTGTGCAACTTTTGTATGAAAAAAAACACGTACATTGTAGCATCAACCTAATCCCATGAAGAGACTTCTACTCAGCATTGCAATTGTTTTATCGATCGGTGAAGCAAACGCACAAAAATCATTAGATCTTGGCTTTGGCACCGGACTTACGAATTACTTCGGAGACCTTGGAAACGGCGAATTCATGCAAAGCAGTTCCACTCGACCGGGAGTTGAAGTCACGTTAAGGAATATTATTAGTCCGAAGGAAGTAAGCGGAATGAAATATTCTGCCTTCAACGTAGAAGCACGTTTAAGCTGGCACAGGATCGGATATGACGAATCAAAATCACTATCTGGATTAGATGTTAGCGAAATGCGCAATTACAACCGCGGATTAGGCTTCAGAAACGACATCTTTGGAGTTTCGACACATGTATCCTACACTTACTATCCGAATCGCCACAAGCCTTTATACAAGCAAGGACTGGCATTATTTGTTTATGGAGGAGTTGGTATTTACCATAGCAATCCGAAAGCAGACTTATTCAGAGGAAAAATCGACATCAACAATCGTTATTACTTCTGGAACGATGGAACCACGCGTGATGCTCCGGAAGGAACTGTGGGGGCCAATGTAATAGAGAAAGACGGCGATTACGAAACCTCATTAAAAGATTGGCATACGGAAGGTCAGGGATCATCTGACGAGACCAAAGCATCAAAAGACATGTACAAAAACTGGAACATAGGTATTCCAGTTGGATTTGGGTTCCGTTACGGAGTAAACAAAGCCATTACTCTTTCGTTAGAAGTTGGATACTATAAATTCCTTACTGACTACTTAGACGATGTGAGTGACGCTTATGCTACCTACAAAGAGATAGAGCAGCAATTCCCAAATGATCCTATCAAACAAGAATTAGCAAAATACATTTCTGATCCAACGGGGAAAGGAACTGACGGATATGTTGATGCATATACTAGCATAAGAGGTAATCCAGGGATTACTGATTCATACAGTTTTATAAGTATGGAAATTGCGTATAAGATAAACTGGAAGCCCGAGAAAATCACGGCGTTGTTTACACGATAAAAATCGAAGAATAGAATTTATTGGTGCTAATAAAAATAGCACAGGAATTAGAATGCTCGAGAATTCTTGGGAGGTAATTCTATTTTCAGAAAATCGCAACTAAACCTTTTAGAGTTTAATTTCTTCGCCTTGTTTGTTTTGGAAATGATATTCCATTAAATGGTAAGAAGAAATTGCCTCTACTTTAATCCATCGCTTATATTTCTTGTACCATTTCCATTGGAAAGACTTCAATGTAAGCAATCCTTTTTTAAGATACGAAGCAAGGAAAGGATGTACCTGAATTGTTAAAGCAGGTTCATTTTGTTCTTCGCAGAGGTAGCGGATATTATTCTCGATATCATCTACAAGCAATAAGCTTGCTTTAATTTCGCCGGTACCATCGCAAGCAGGGCATTTCTCAACAGTAATAATATTTGTAACGGGACGAACACGCTCACGAGTAAGCTGCACTAATCCGAATTTACTTGGAGGCAAAATGGTATGACGAGCGCGATCGAGTTTCATTTCATCGCGCAGCGTATCGAAAAGATCTTTACGATGCAAAGTATTCTTCATATCGATGAAATCGATAACCACGATTCCACCCATATCTCGCAAGCGAAGTTGGCGAGCAATTTCTTTTGCGGCTGCGATATTCACGCTAAGCGCATTACTCTCTTGATTATCCTGAGCACCTTTATTTCTTCCACCAGAATTCACGTCAATAACGTGAAGGGCTTCGGTATGTTCAACTACGAGGTAAGAACCACCACTTAACGTAACAGTTTTACCAAAGAGCGATTTTATTTGTTTATCGACACCAAAGTTTTCGAAGATGGGCACTTTACCCTTGTAAAGCTTCACGATCTCAACTTGATCGGGGGCGATACTTCTGATATAGCTTTTAATCTCCTCTGCTAGAGAAGCATCATTCACCTGAATACTATTAAAATTAGGATTCAGCAAATCGCGAAGGATGGTAGAAGTACGATTCATCTCCCCTAAAATTTTAGTAGGAGGCTGAGCCGTTTTCAGCATTTCATGCAACGATTCCCAACGAGAGCAAAGGTCTTGAATATCGGCATCGAGATCGGCCACCTTTTTGCCTTCGGCAACGGTACGCACGATGATTCCGAAATTGCGTGGTTTAATCGATTGCGCCAACCGCTTGAGGCGTTGACGTTCGACAGAACTCTTAATTTTTTGGGAAACGGAAACGATATCAGAAAAAGGCACCAGCACAACGAAGCGGCCGGCAAAAGAAAGTTCGGAAGTAATTCGAGGACCTTTAGTAGAGATCGGCTCTTTAGCAATTTGAACGATGATGTTCATATTTTGCGAAAGCACCTGTCCTATTTTACCTGCTTTATTAATGTCAGGTTCAATCTCGAAATTATTGAGTAAAGCCTCTGATTGACTACCTGATGACGTTGTTTTGATAAACTTCAACAACGACTGTACTTGAGGGCCAAGATCGAGGTAATGCAAGAACGCATCCTTCTCATAGCCGATATCAACGAAAGCGGCATTCAGAGAAGGCATGAGCTTCTTTACGCGACCTAAATAGATATCTCCTACTGAGAAGCTGTTTTCTTTCTTCTCTTTATTCAATTCTACAAGTCGCTTATCTTCTACCAAGGCAATAGTTACCTCGGATGACGATGCGTCAATAATTAATTCACTGTTCAAGCCGAAAGGATAATTAGGCTGTATACAAAATTCCGTATTAAGCACTGAGTGTTTAATTTGACATTCATCAAACTAAAACGAAAGTCAATGCATAGCAATACATTGTCCGTTTCATCGATATAAAATCAATGAAACGGACAATGTTGACCGGAAGATTACACCGGACTATCTGTTTTTCTTTTTATGACGATTTTTTCTCAAACGTTTTTTACGCTTGTGAGTAGCCATTTTATGACGTTTACGCTTTTTACCAGAAGGCATAGTAATAAATTTTATTCGTTAGAAATTATGTTAATTCAATTTGATCAAACCTTTCCTTTCTTGAGATCGGAAATGATCTTTTTTACCTCTTGAGCTGCCTGCGGATCATTTGAATTTTTCACAAACGACTCGTAGTAACCGATTGCTTTATCAGGTTCGCCTTTCGAAACATATATCTGACCAAGGTAGAAATACATTTCGGAACGTTTAGGATTTATTTCAAGAACTTTAGTAAAGCGTTCAATTGCTTTATCTAACTGTCCTGATTTCACCGACAACATTCCCAGGTTATACTGAGCCATTTCATGTTCCGGGTTCTTGCTTACCACTTCACGCAGCAACAAAATTCCCTTCATTGGCTCACCGGTTCCTTCGGCATAACAAGCACCAAGGTCGGTTTTAGCATTGAGGTTTTCGGGGTTTATCTCAATAACCTTATTGTAATTCTCGATTGCTTTTTGAACCATGATTCCTCTTAAAGAAGAATCGCCGGCCATTTTAAAGGCATCGAAATAACGATAAGCTGCATCGAGATAACTCAATTCAGTTTTCTGAATCGCCGACTTTTTCTCGAACCATATTGCAGCAGCTGCAGGAATATTCCGGTTATCCCAGAATCGACCTATCTGATCTAGCAATGCGGTATCCTGATCTCCATTCTTCTTCAATGCATCCTCCAACATTCGGAGAGTAGGCAATTGAGTAGAATCGATTGCGGTAGCCGCACTTTGCAACAAGGCCGTTTCGTCGAGGCCACCCTTATTAACTCGGGTAGCATCCGCCGGTTTTGCTTTCATATTAACCTGCGAAGGCATCATATAAATAACAACAGATAACAGCAATGCAGCTGCTACTATTACTATCTGCAACCGGTTAGGCTTCATTCAGATTATTGTTGAGGCGCTTTTTTCACATGAGCATTTTTCACGCGCTCTGTGAATGTTTTCGCCGGTTTGAACGCCGGGATATAGTGCTCAGGGATAATAATCGTAGCATTTTTTGTGATGATACGTCCGGTTTTCTTAGCACGCTTCTTTACTATGAAGCTACCAAAACCACGCAGGTATACATTCTCGTCGTTGATAAGTGAGTTGCGAACAACTTTCATCATTGATTCGATGGTCTGCTGTACAGCCACCTTCTCGATGCCTGTTTTTGTAGAAATCTCGTTTACTAATTCTGCTTTCGTCATGATGACAACTATGTTAAGATAGGGTTTTCCTATAAGGGGCTGCAAAGATAGGCTTTCTTGCTGAATTACAAAATATTAATTCATTACTTTTGAGCCCGTTACGATATTTATGAAGGATTTCAATGGGGTTTTGCGGAATTGGTACCTAAAAAACCGCCGGGAATTGCCCTGGCGCGACACCTCCGATCCATACCCTATCTGGCTGTCAGAGATTATGTTACAGCAAACCAGGGTGGAACAAGGACTGCCATATTGGGCACGATTTACCACCACTTTTCCAACCGTAACTGATCTGGCAAAAGCTCCTGAAGAACAGATAATGAGGATGTGGCAAGGACTCGGATATTATTCGAGAGCCCGCAATTTACATGCCGCAGCGAAGCAAATAGCGACCGATTTCAATGGCAAATTTCCAGCTAACTATAAGGATATCAGAAACTTAAAAGGAATTGGAGATTATACAGCAGCGGCAATCGCTTCATTTTCATTCAATTTGCCGCATGCGGTAGTTGATGGCAATGTTTATCGATTCCTATCTCGACTTTTCGGGATTGAGACCCCGATCGACAGCACTGAGGGCAAAAAAATCTTTGCCGAATTGGCAGAAAAGCTCTTGGATAAAAAAGAGCCTGGCTTGCATAATCAGGCAATCATGGAGTTTGGAGCTATTCAATGTAAGCCATCAAATCCCTATTGTGGAGACTGTCCGTTTGCGCAAAACTGCATTGGACTAAAAAATAAGCAAGTCAACGTTTTACCGGTAAAATCCAAGAAGACCAAGGTCCGAGATCGGCATTTTCACTTCATTATTATACAAGACGGGACCAAAACGATTGTTTACAAACGGGTTTTAAAAGATATTTGGCAAGGACTTTATCAATTTCCACTTATTGAAATCGAAGCAAAAAAGAGCCTCCAACCAGAGGAAGTCATTTCATTTGCGCAAGAAGTAGCAGGAAACGAGGATTTAGTGCTTATCAAGAAAAGCTCACAAATTAAGCATCTACTCTCTCACCAGACACTTCACTGTTATTTTTGGTGGATGAGCGCCAACAAACTCAATAAAAACAAAGCGTTTTCAGGTTACGAAGTAATAAACATCAAGCAGCTCGACCATATAGGGATGCCGCAGTTGATAGTAAAATACCTAAGCGAGAACGAATTTATTGGTTAAATAGTCGCTTTTTCAGAGTTAACATTGACTTAAATACAGGAATTTTATCGGAAACTTTGTTGGGTAAAAGGAAATGTTAACTTTGCCTTGTAAGGAACCCATATCAGTTCAGATTAAGCTAAGTAGAACCAATAAAAAATTAAGACGATGTCGGGAGTAAATAAAGTATTTCTGATCGGAAACCTAGGCAAGGACCCTGAGTTCCGACATATGGAAGGAGGAGTAATGGTAGCTAAATTCCCATTGGCCACAACCGAGTATTTTAAAAACAAAGACGGGCAACGACAAGACCAAACCGAGTGGCATAATATTGTATTATGGAGAGGCCTTGCCGAAGCGGCAGAGAAGTTGCAACTACGCAAAGGTCATATGGTTTTTATTGAAGGAAAGCTTCGCACGCGCAACTGGGAGAAAGACGGTATTAAACGATACGCTACTGAAATCATTGCAGAGAACATGACGATGTTGAGTAAGCGTGAGCCAGGCAATGGTGGCAATGGCGATCATGATCACGGTCACGACACTCCTCATATTGGCGATATGGGCGGAGACTTGCCATTCTAAAAACTACAACCAATCAAACTATAAACATCAAAGGCACTTTAATAGTGCCTTTTTTTATGCTTCATATAAAATTGCATCTTTGCATTATGCGTAAACTAATTGCACTTCTACTTATCAGCTCGGGAATTCTAATGACTTCATGTAACAATGACGACACAGAAGGAACTCCAAAGCCACGCGGTTATTACAGAATCGATTTCCCAAAGCATACTTATAAAAAATTCGAGCCGGCATCTTGTCCTTTTAGTTTTGAAATTCCTGAATATGCAATTGCCATTCCCGATACAAACGGCAGAGCTGAAGCATGCTGGTACTATTTATTATTCCCGAAATTTAACGGGGAAGTATACTTCACCTATAAATCGCTTAATGGAGATTTAGAAAAATTTACAGAAGACACGAGAACTTTAGTTTACAAGCATACGTCGAAAGCAAGTTCAATTAACGAAAAAGTTTTAGACTTCGGCAATGGAGTAAGCGGAATCTTTTATGATATCGGAGGAGACGCAGCATCACCAACTCAATTCTTTGTCACTGATAGCTCGAAACATTTTTTACGTGGATCACTATATTTCAACGCGCCACCAAATGCCGACAGCATTGCACCAGTAGTGAAATATATCAAAGAAGATATGCTACACTTACTTGAAACAGTGAAGTGGAAGTAAAAACTTTAAAGAATATTACATCAAGAAATCTTCCACAGTATGTAGAAGCTCGTCTGGCTTATCGGCATGCACCCAATGTCCTGCTCCCTCGATGGTTGCGAACTCGGCATTAGGGTACCATTGTAGGATTTCATTGAAACGGCTTTCCTCAACATAACCAGAGTTACCGCCTCTTACAAATAAAACTGGCGTATCATTTTGCACCGATGGCCAAGTTGGCTCTCCGACTTCGTCGATATCTTTATTCAAACCAGTTAAATTGAAGCGCCATGCCAATTGATCAGGCGAAGCCCAATAAAGGTTTTTCAATAAGAATTGTCGGGTGCCAAAATCATCGATTTTATCAGTTAAAATTTTCTCTGCCTCACCTCTTCGTTTAACGATATTAAGATCAACGGAAAGCAACGCATCTAAAATTTCGCGATGATGAACAGGATACTGATAAGGTGCAATGTCTACAACAACAGCTTTTCGGACTAATCCAGGAAAATCATTTATAAGTTGCAACGTCGACTTCCCTCCCATGCTATGTCCAATAACATCTGGATTTATAAGATTAAGGTCGGCAATGAGTTCGGCAATATCGGTTGCAATTGCAGTGTAATTATGAACGTCGCTGTGAGGGGAATGACCATGGTTTCGTAAGTCGCCAAGAACAACTTGATAGCCTACATCTGCCAATTTTTTAGCAAACGTTTGCCAATTATCGCTCATACCGAAGAGACCATGAAAAATCATGACCGGACGACCTTCACCAATTATTCTGTAATTCAACTTCATAACGTGGCAAAGATCATAAAAACTGAACGAACTATTGTTTTATTCTTTGCAAAAAGCAGCAGTAACATTACTGAATGACCTAAATTTGCGCCATGAAAATCAGTATTAGAAAAGCTAAGCCCGACGACATGGTCGCTGTTCACGGGTTGATTTGTGAGTTAGCAGAATACGAAAAAGCGCCCCAAGAAGTAACCAATACTGTTGACGATATGATTCGTGATGGTTTTGGGTCTCAGCCTGTATTTCATTGCTTGGTAGCCGAACGTGACAATAAAATTATTGGCATGGCAATTTACTTCATCAAATATTCAACATGGAAAGGCAAAGGGATTTACCTTGATGATATTGTTGTTACAGAATCAATGCGAGGGAAGAGAGTAGGAAAATTATTATTTGACGAAGTGATTAATCAATCACTTGAAATGGGTGCCAACCAATTACATTGGCAAGTACTAGATTGGAATCAACCGGCGATTCATTTTTACAACAAGTACAAAGCGATGATGGATTCTGAATGGATTAACTGTAAACTAAGCAGATTTCAGATGAAAAAACTCGCAGAAGAAAACAACGAACAGTAACCACTATTTGCATAGAGAATGAAAGTATTCAAATTCGGGGGTGCGTCGGTTAAAGATGCATCAGCAGTAAAGAACGCAGGAGAAATATTAAAACAATTTGAAGGCGAGAAATTAGTTGTAGTAATCTCAGCCATGGGCAAGACAACTAACGGACTAGAAAAAGTTGTTAATGCCTGTTACAATAAAACGAATGATGCTTTATTGATACTTGAAGAAATAAAAAGCTTCCATGAGAAAATCATGGGAGAACTTTTCGAAAATGACAAACACGAAGTATATCAAAAAGTAAACAACCTATTTGTAGAAATAGAATGGGTAATTGAAGACGAGCCTCGAGGTTATGATTTTATTTACGATCAAATTGTTTCTTTCGGAGAGTTAATTTCAACCACCATTGTAAGTGCATGGCTCAATGAAAACGGGATAGGGAATAACTGGCTCGACATCCGCGATTGTTTGCTTACCGATAATAATTACCGTGAAGCCAAAGTAGATTGGAAACAGAGCGAGCTATTGTTCAACGAAAAGATCCCTGCATTATTTGCATCACATCCCATAGTAATTACTCAAGGCTTTATTGGTAATACGAGCGAGAATTTCACTACTACATTAGGGCGCGAAGGCTCAGACTATACGGCGGCGATTATTGCACATATTATGAATGCCGAATCGGTAACAATTTGGAAAGATGTGCCTGGGGTATTGAATGCTGATCCGAAATTTTTCAACGACGCACAAAAGCTAGAGCAATTAAGTTATTTAGACGCAATTGAATTAGCCTATTACGGAGCATCGGTAATCCATCCGAAGACGATAAAACCGTTAGAGAACAAAAACATTCCATTGCATGTTAGGTCATTCTTACAACCAACAGCAAAAGGAACAACCATAGGAAAAGATCTTCAAACGAAACCGTTAGTTCCATCTTTTATCTTCAAGACGAACCAAGTACTAATTAGTATTTCGGCCAAAGACTTTTCGTTTATTGCGGAAGAAAATCTGAGTGCAATTTTCGGAACATTAGCAGAAATCGGAATAAAATTAAACCTGATGCAAAACTCTGCGATTAGTTTTTCTGTTTGTATAGATGACGATCAATTTAAAGTCCCGAAACTTATTGAACGATTAAAAGAAGACTATCGAGTTCGCTACAATTCAGACCTACAACTCTATACTATTCGACATTACTATCCGTCGACAATAGAAACATTAAGTACAGGAAGAGATATATTACTTGAGCAACGAAGCAGGAATACGGCGCAGTTAGTAATGAAAGCGGAAGAAAAAAAATAACCATGACAATAAAAGATCAATCGGCAGAAAAAAGCAGCATGATATTATGGCTTTTCATGGGCTGCTTTTTAATATTCGGAATGGTTGTAGTAGGTGGAATTACACGACTTACAGGATCGGGCTTATCGATTACGGAGTGGAAAGTAGTAACTGGCGCAATTCCTCCACTCAATGAAGCACAGTGGGTAGATGCATTTAACAAATACAAACAAATTCCGCAGTATAAGCTTTTAAACTCCGACTTCACGCTCAGCGATTTTAAGTTTATTTTCTTTTGGGAATTTATACACCGACTATTTGGAAGAATGATTGGCGTTGTATTCATGATTGGATTTGCCTACTTCTACTTTAAGAAAGTAATAACAAAAGAGTTAATGCCAAAACTACTTTTCATGTTTGTTCTTGGAGGCATTCAAGGATTCTTAGGATGGTATATGGTATCGAGTGGACTAACAGAAAACGTTAGAGTCAGTCATATAAGATTAGCCATTCACCTCACATTTGCCTTCATCACCTTCGGGTATATTTTCAAAGTAGCACTTTCACAACTTTATCCGGCAAAAAGTACTAACGGATACGCCTTAACGAAATATCAGAAATATGGAATCGCCATTTTATTGTTATTGACACTGCAAATAATATATGGGGCTTTTGTAGCGGGAACTAAAGCGGGTTGGACATATAACACATGGCCGAAAATGGAAGGAGAATGGATTCCTGAATCGATGACCTACATGTTAGGCAAAGAAGGAAGTTCTAGCTTATTAAACAACTTAGCTAGTGTTCAATTTATTCATCGCACACTAGCCTATGTGATAACGCTAGTGGTTTTATTAGTTGGCATTTCGGCACTTCGCGACAACAAGCTTGAAAAGTATCACAAGCAATCAGCAATGATTTTACTAAGTTTTATTCTTGTGCAAGTAGTATTGGGGATCTTCACGCTACTCTATAAAGTTCCGATTTCATTAGGAGTGATACATCAAGCGATGGCATTTTTTCTATTTGCAGCATCGATTTATTTCTTGCATAGGTTGAAACATGAACCCATGGAGAAAAGCATATCATAAAAAAAGAGGCCTTTCGGGGCCTCTTTTTTTTACCATTTCTTATTCTTTCGAGTAGAAGTAATATGTGCAACGTGATGATTACTATGCCAAGCATAAAGTGCGAGGCATTCATCAAGTCGGAAGGTGAGATGTTTTTCGGGGTGATAGAATGTTCGGCTCCAATCGAAGCTTCGCATATTTCTAAGCATGATACTCCATCGATTATGCAAAGCCTCTAGCAAACGCAAAGAGACCTCAATATTTCCGTATTTAGCTTCCGGAAGATCTGCCCAACGCTCCTCAAAATAAGGGCGGATAGTAGGATTTTCCTCAGTGAGAGCCAATTTAAAACGAACATAAGCATTCATGTGACTATCTGCGACATGGTGCACCACTTGACGTAATGTCCATCCCTCCTCACGATAAGGAGTATCGAGTTGATCGGCATTTAGTCCGTTGATAGCCTCTCTCATTTTCAGAGGAAGCTGTTCTATTGTTTCCATCCACATATTTAAATCGGCGTCGGAAATTTCTACCGGACGTTTAAAGGGTCCGATAGGATACTTTAATAAATCAGTTGCTGACATAATAATTTGAAGAATATTTACTCGAAAATATCAATTAAAATGACATAAGTTACAGTGAAATGGTACAGATTCATTTATTTTTGACCAAATGAAGATTCTTCCAGAAGAACTGACAGAAAAGGGGTATCAACTTTGCGATCAATTTGAGCATACAGAGATAGTACCATTTATTCAACCATATTTAAAGCCAAACAATCCGGTAATGATATTCTACTGGGGCATTAATATTATTATTTTACTAGCAGCTGCTATAGGTTGGATTACCCTTTCGGACGGAAAATCAGATGCATTAGCTAAATTCGGTATTGGTGCGGCATTATTTGCGGCTCTAATTCCGATACATGAACTTATACATGGCATTGGCTATAAGCTTGCTGGGGCACCCAAAGTAAGTTACAAAGCGCACATAAAAAAGCTGATTTTTTATGCTATGGCGGATCGATTTGTAATATCAGCTCGCCCTTTTGTGCTGCTGGCAATCGCGCCGTTTATCATTATTAACTCATTGTTAATCATTGGAATTGCAATATTCCCAGGCCCATACAGTTGGCTTTTGGCAGGAGCTTTGCTTATGCATACTTCTGGCTGTGCCGGTGATTTCGCCCTGATTAGTTATTATTATGTTAACAGGCGTAAGGAAATCGTAACATACGACGACCAATCGGCACAAATCACCTATTTTTTCACGAAACTATGAATAGTCCTATATTCGCATTACCAAAATCCGCCAAAACAATTACAAACAATACTGCTACTTACTTTATGAAGCTATTAAAACGAACTGGCCTACTCAGCGCAATACTTTGGCTGCTGATGATGACACCACTCTTTGCACAAATAGAACAGCCTGTAAAATGGTCGTTCAGAGCGGAGCAGAAAGACAAAGAAGCTACAATCATCATCAAAGCGACTGTTGAGAAAGGATGGCATGTATATTCACAAGACATTCCTCCCGGGGGACCTATTCCGACGACATTCAAATTCACAGCAAATAAGAACTACACCCTTTCAGGAAAAGTAACGGAGCCAAAGGCAGAAGAAATCTTCGACCAGAACTTCGAGATGAAAGTGAAGTTCTTTGAAAACTCAGCGGAATTTCGTCAGAAAATAAAATTAACAAGCAACAAGTCATTTAAGCTCACTGGGTCGGTTGAAGCGATGGCTTGTAACGACAGAAACTGCACGCCTCCCAACGAAGTAGAATTCAGCATTCCTATAAAGGGAATTGAAGAAGACGTTGATACAGTTGCAGCAGTTGCACCTGCGGTTTCGGATACGCCTACTGTTAGTACTACAGCAACTACTGTGATTCCTGCATCAGTAGGAAAAATTCCTGATCCATCGAATGACGTCACCATACTTGATCCGGGTTGCAGCAATGGAGTAGCGGGAGAAAAAAGCGACAAAAGTATTTGGGGGATTTTCATTGCAGGAATGGTTGGGGGATTATTTGCACTATTGACACCTTGTGTTTTCCCAATGATACCTTTAACAGTGAGCTTCTTTACGAAAAGAAGTCCGACGAGAGCGAAAGGAATCAGCAACGCAATTATTTATGCATTCTCCATCATTTTTATTTATGTTACAATTGGATTTCTAGTAACAGTAACATTAGGTTCTGATGCATTAAATGAAATGGCGAGTTCGGTATTTTTCAACCTGCTCTTCTTTATCATCTTCTTCATATTTGCTTTATCATTCTTAGGAGCATTTGAAATTACACTGCCTAGCTCATGGATTAACAAAGCAGATGAAGCCTCTGACAAAGGAGGATTAATTGGAATCTTCTTCATGGCCTTTACATTAAGTTTGGTATCGTTCTCGTGTACGGGACCAATTATTGGGACGCTATTAGTTGAAGCAGCGAAAGGATCGAGTTATTTAGGACCGATTATGGGAATGACAGGATTCGCGACAGCATTGGCATTACCATTTGCATTATTTGCAGCATTTCCAGGATGGTTAAACACCTTACCAAAATCGGGAGGATGGCTTAACAGTGTAAAAGTTGTTTTAGGATTTTTAGAGTTAGCATTAGCAATGAAATTCCTTTCGAATGTTGACTTAGCATATCACTGGGGCTTCCTTAAGAGAGAATTATTCATTGCGATATGGGTTACGATATTCGGATTGATGTCGCTTTACTTATTAGGTAAATTAAAATTCTCGCATGATAGTGACTTGCCCTATATTGGAACAGGCAGAATAATCTTTGCGATTATCGCCACTGCTTTTACATTGTATTTGATGCCTGGACTATGGGGAGCGCCATTGCGTTTAATTAGTGGCTTCCCACCTCCTGAATTCTACAAAGAATGGGTACAAGAGACGGGGAAAGACGAACACGGAGGCGGAAGCTGTCCGCATAACCTAAACTGCTACCACGACTATGAAGCGGGTATGGCCTATGCAAAATCGATCAACAAACCAGTGATGATAGACTTCACTGGATGGAGTTGTGTAAACTGCAGAAAGATGGAAGACAATGTATGGTCGCAACCGAAAGTATTAAAGCATTTATCTGACGACTACGTAGTGATTTCATTATATGTGGACGACAAAACAGAACTTCCTGCTAATGAACAATACGTAAGTGCTTTCAGCGGACAAAAAGTAAAAACTACAGGAAAAAAATGGAGTGATTTAGAAGCGAGAGTATTCAATAAAAACACTCAACCATATTATGTTCTAGTAGACAACAACGGAAAATTACTTGCAGTCCCTAAGAGCTATACACCTGATGTAGAAGAATACAATAAGTTTTTAGAAGAAGGGTTGTGTAGGTATAAGTCGAGATGATGATTGATGATTGATGATTGATTCAGGCAAATTAAAAAGGCGATCAAAACTTGATCGCCTTTTTAATTTGTCTTTTAGTTAATTATTGAATCTCTAAAGATTTAGAAACATAACCTTCAGGAGTAAGAATTTTTACTAAGTAAATTCCTGGAGATAAATTATTCAAATCGACTGAAGTTTTTTGCACAGGCAAAGTAAGTTCTGAATTGAAAACTCGTTGACCCGTTACATTAAACACTTCCACTTCATTAATAAATTTACCTGTTGGCAATTCAATTTGAACATTACCTGAAGAAGGATTTGGGAACATTGAAAAATTGATATTAGCTTTCGACTCAACCAATCCTGTTGTAAAACCGTTTAAGCGCGCTATATAAGTACTTGTAGTATTCGGAACAGTAGATGAAGTTATTGCAGGTAGAGAACCTAGAGTTAGATTTCCATAAAATATTCCTAATCCGAAGCAATATCCATTTTCATCTCTTACAATTACTTTAGCGCGATCGTCGGTAGAATTACCTGCTTTAATAGCCCACAATATGCTTCCTGAAGGATTATATTTTACAAAGAAGCCATCCATACCTCCTAGGTTAGACAGAGACACTTGAGGCGTCACAGCACTAGTTAAAATAACAGTACCATGATAAAATCCGCAAGCATATACATAACCATTAGGTGAAACAGAAATATTGTAAGTTCCATCATCAGTAACTCCAGATCCCATTTTACGTGCCCATAAGCAAAGGCCATTGGGATCAAATTTCGCAATAAAGCCATCTCCATTTGCACCATTAGGAGCACCTGTTTCGGCCAATGTTATTGAATTTCCAAAGTTTACAGTTGCTAGGAACACACCACCGATGTACATATTTCCGTAATTGTCGGCTCCAATTGAATTGACTTGATCAGTACTTGCAGCACCAATTCTTTTTGCGTAAGTAAATGATCCTGTTAAAGAGAGGCGAGCGAAAGCAATATCATTAGCTGCTCCGCCTGTATTCAATGTATACGTTCCGAAAGTTGAAGAACCCGTAACATATCCTCCAGCATAAACTGCATTTTGATCAGCGAAAACAGATTTGAAGTAATCTTCACCTGCTCCTCCACCATGTGCAGACCACATAGCAGTACCTGTTGAATCCATAGCAATTACGAAGGCATCGAATGAGCTTGATGTTGATGTTGGCAATGATGTTCCATCAACAGTGAAAGAACCGAAATAACCTCCGGCTAAATAAATATTAGTTCCATAGCATGAAATGGACTTTACATCTTCTAATCCCGAAGACCCGAATGTTTTTGTCCAAAGGTGAGTACCATCTGGAGCAAGTTTGAATAAGTACCCATCTTTATTCCCTGCAGACAAATACGTTTGAAATCCGATATTCAAGACGAATGAGAAACTTCCGGTAAGATAAATATTACCTGCTTGATCTTGAGCAATTCCGGAAGGATACATAGTATTCGAAGCTCCCCCATACGTTTTTGTCCAAAGGTGATTCCCTGCCTGATCAAATTTCGAAACGTACATATCAACAAACCCCAGTGCAGTAGAGAATGTCCCACCGAAATTCACTGTGCCTTCAAACTCGCCACAGACATAAAGATTTCCATTAGCGTCTTTGATCGAAGAAATGTTTGAATTATTGTCGATTCGGGCACTATGACTTTTCGACCATGTCCATACAGGAGTTTGAGCGAATGCCAAACTGTTTATAAAAACGAACAACCCAATGAGTAGTTTTTTATTCATAAATAACGGTGAGATATTTGTTTTGAGAATACCAAAAATAGCAAACACAAACGACTTTACGAATTTTCGACAAATGTCATATTATTTTTGGATTTCCATTACAACAAAAAAGCGTTAATCTTTCACAAGACTAACGCTTTCAATGCTTTATAACTAAATGTGAATTGCTCGATTGTCGGTAGCTGCCAAGCAGGCTTCTCTAAAAACCTCTGTAAAGGTAGGATGAGCATGACTCATTCGTGCAATATCTTCAGCGCTGGCGCGGAATTCCATCGCAACAACGGCCTCGGCGATCATATCGGCAACTCGCGGACCGATCATATGAACACCTAGAATTTCATCGGTAGTTTTATCTGCCAAAACCTTAATAACTCCATCTAAATCCATACTTGCACGAGCACGGCCTGAGGCTTTGAAAGGAAAAGATCCCACTTTGTACGCAGTTCCATTTTTAATAAGCTCCTCTTCTGTATACCCTACGGCAGCAACTTCTGGCCAAGTATACACTACACCTGGAATAAGCAAATAATTGATATGCGGTTTTTGTCCTGTGATAGATTCAGCGACAAACACTCCCTCCTCCTCTGCTTTATGTGCGAGCATTGCGCCCTTCACAACATCGCCTATTGCATAGATACCTTTTGCGTCGGTTTGCAAATGATCATCGACCATAATTCTTCCACGTTCATCTGTTTTCACACCGGCTTTATCGAGAGAAAGTCCTTCAGTATAAGGAATACGTCCTACGCAAACTAAACAATAATCACCTGACAGTTCAAGTTCTTTTCCATCAGTATTTGAAGTAGCTTTCAACTTCACATTTTTACCTTTCACTTCAACAGACGTAACAGCATGTTTCAGATAAAATTCGAATCCTGTTTTAGCAAGTACTTTTTGCAATTCTTTTCCCATGGTTTTATCCATTGTAGGGATAAGAGAATCGGCATACTCAACAACACTAACCTTTGAACCTAATCGTGCATAAACCGAACCTAATTCGAGTCCAATTACACCTCCACCGATAATTAAAAGATGCTTAGGAATTTCCTTTAATTTCAACGCTTCAGTAGAAGTTATAATGCGCTCTTTATCTATAGCAACACCTTTCAGCGGTGCAGGTTTAGAACCTGTTGCAATGATTGTATTTTTAGTTTTTATCTCGACAGTTGTTCCATCGTTTTTAGTTACAGCGATTGTATTTGCATCAACAAAGCTTCCGACACCATGAATAACATCGATTTTATTTTTCTTCATTAAAAAATTGATACCTGCAACAGTTTGAGTTACGACATCATCTTTTCGCTGAATCATTTTATTAAAATCAAGCGATAATCCTTTTACATTAATACCATGTGCATCAAACTGATGAGAAGCTTGGTGATAATGTTCAGAAGAATCGAGCAACGCTTTCGATGGAATACAGCCCACATTTAAGCAAGTACCACCTAGCGAAGTATATTTTTCAATCAATGCCGTTTTTTTTCCAAGCTGTGCTAAACGAATTGCAGCAACATATCCACCGGGACCGGAACCGATCACTACTACATCATATTCTGACATATCAACAAAAATTAAATTAGTTAGAGCTGCAAAAGTACAAGTAAATTGGCAGTCAAAGTTGAAACATTATTTTTTTCGCAAAAAAGTTCTTACTAAAGATGCTGTTAAGAATAATAAAGAAATAACAATGGCAATACGACCACTATAATCGCCATACTTAGCATAAAAAGTAAGTTCATTATTTAAGTTGAGATCCTTACGAATACAATCATCGGTCCACCAAGTTGTTTTATCGGTAATTTCTCCTTTCTGATTCACGAAGCAAGAGATACCAGTATTTGCAGAACGGGCAATATCACGACGCATTTCGATAGCGCGTAAACGAGCATACTGGCAATGTTGACGGTAGCCGGGAGTATCGCTCCACCATCCATCGTTAGTCATTATACAAATCAAATTTGCACCTTGTCTAATATAATCGCCAACGTATTCACCATAGATGGATTCGTAACATATAACAGGAGCAGCAATAATATTTCCGCATTTAAAAACAGTAGGTCGATCTTTGCAACCCAGGCTACCTGAAGTGCCACCTAAATCGATAGCAAAAGCATCGAGATGTCCGAAGAAAGCAGGGAAGGGCATTTTCTCTACTCCTGGTACCAACTTCGATTTATAATGTAAATTATAAGCAGGTTCATTCGAGATATTTACGGCTGCATTATATACATCATAGTAAGCATTGGCATCTTTAAACTTCCTTGCTGTTGCTGATTTCAGAGAAGGATTTTCATACAATTCGAATGCATTTAAGCCAGTAAAAAAGTGAAGTTGCGGATAAGGTTTAATAAACTCTTTTATTGTTTCTATTTGAGGATGCACATACAAATCGTTGAGCCATATTCCCTCTGAAAGAGCAGTTTCTGGACAAACAACTAATCGTGTTTTAGGAGTAATTTTTGAATTTGCAAGTCGAAGAATTTTCGCCAATTGTTCAGAGCTACTCATTCCCGAGAACTTCTCATTATAAGGATCGATATTGGGTTGAACTGCAACCACCTCTACCGGATCATTTGTTTCCTTTACATTTAACTTAATAACGAAAGAAAGCAGCAATGGAAGAGCAATTAACAAAGTAGGTTGCCACCACTTTTTCTTCAACATATCATTATTTTCTTTTAGCAAAGAAAATAGCAATAAATTAGAGAGCAGAATCCACAAAGTTCCGCCTTGAGTACCTGTATATTCGTACCATTGAACCATATCTGCATACGCAGCGAATCCGTTACCAAGATTTAACCAAGGCCAGGTAAGATCCCAATCGAGGTGCATATACTCGAACGATAACCAAAAAGCTAACAGTGAGGCATAGCCGAAAAAGTCGCCAAGTTTTCTTCGCACAATATGAAAGAGTTGAAATACTCCGGCCATGATTGCAGTATTAGCGAGTACAGCGCCAAACATTCCGAAGGGACTAGCGAACCATATCCACCATGTGGTTAAAATATTAAACAAGAAAAACGACAAATAGCTCCAGCCATACAACCGTGCTTTTTCACCGGCTCTTTGTTTTCTCAAAACCGACTCTTCAATCGCCAGCAAAGGAAGCCATGCTATAAACAAGAGCGGAGCGAATCCACCTGCAGGCCATGCGGCCCACGATGCAACTCCGAACAATAAGCAGTAAATAAATTTCTTCGATTTCGAATCAGGTATCCTATTCATACCGCAAAAATAATCTTAATCTGCAAACTCTGCACTTTCGGGCAGTTTACGGGTCATTCGGTGGGCAACTACCACAAAAGTCACTGTAAGTATGGGAAAAACGGGAAGTCGGAACCGAGCGGCGGCAGAAGGTCCCGTGGCAAGAGCCATATACAAAACAATAGATCCTATACAACCACGCAGTTTCACGGGCAAATCTTTAGAAAACAAAAACTTCATGAAAGCAGCAAAAACGATTAAATTGACAATAATATTCAGCACAAAGTAAATCATCCAAGGAGTCTTTACTGTTACATCTGAAGAATTAATATTTGAATTATACGAATCAGGTTCTTTCCCATTAAGAAAGAAAGAAACATCCCAACGGCTATGACCGAGGAAAAACTTCATAAAACCAATACATTCTAACTTAACAGCACTTAGTACATTATGCTTTAACACACTTTTATTAAAAGCATCAATACTATTACACTTATCGATGTAATTAA
>JAHEYP010000019.1:23083-71742 GCA_023251535.1 Bacteroidota bacterium | reverse complement strand
CCTACTATTTCTGAAAGTGTAAAGCCTGTTGTTGATTCAAATGATTCATTCACCCACTCTATTTTACCTTCATTGTCAGTAATAATTACACCATTTTTTGTTTTGGTAGCTATAAGCGAAAGCTTTCTCAATTCAATTTCAGAGATAGAAATTCGTCTTATTTGTGCTTTTATTTTTTCACTTTTTTGACGATTAGAATACAAGGATTGAATTTGCTGTACGAACACACCAAAAAAAGCTTCATGCCTTTCCTCCAACTTTTGATACAAGGGAGAGTTTTCAATGGAAACAAATCCTCCAAGGCAAATTGAATAACCTAACTCTTTATCAATATAACTAAAGAATAAACCTTCATTAAATTTATCCAAAACTTCAACATTTTTAATCAAATCATTCTTTACTATTATTGCTTGCTTTTTATCAAACTCTGCTGACAGCATTGTCATAGCATCAATAATTTGATTGTTGCTGAAATTCTCCAAAAATGGGCCCTCTATGCTTATTATTCTTTCTTGTTCAACACCTTCGCTTTGATAAAAAACTATAGCGGATTCAATTTCAAAAATATCAACTATTACTTCTGCTATAAGGCTTGAAAATTCACGATCATCGAGATCCTTTAAGGCTTTCGAATTAAAGGAATGGAGCCTTTTATACAGTTCTAATTCATGATCAAGGCGATCGCGAGTATTTATTAGCTGCTGTTCAACATTCGCTAGCTTAGAAGCACGCAATTGCAACTCGCGATATTCAATCAATAATTTATCGTATTCTGATGCTGCCTTCATAAACTCTCACCGTGATAAGTCGCTACCCGCCTACCTGTACAAAACGTATAATGCTGTTGTATAATTATGATAAGTATTTACTCCACCTAAACGTGCAAATTCTCCAAAGCCATACATTCCTAACCATGGAGGACAACTACCTTCAGAATAAAAAGGAAACTGCATTGTATTGACTAATTCTTCTTTAATTATTTTATTGAATAAAAATCTACCACGAGCCAAACAATCGGCGTGAAAAACTGCAACTGCTTTCCTATCTCCTAATCTTTTTTTCATCTCTTTCACCATTCTTTCCATTTCGCTAAAAATCAAACTTTCGTCACGAGAAGTAAGCCAGAGTTCTGTACCTACCGGACATTTTGTAGCATAGTACATTTCACTTCCTACATGTTTTGTTACAACACGAAGAATATGATTGTTACCATATTCTTTAGCGAGTTCAGGTGATAACTTTTCGCCTAAGGCACCCACAGGTATAGAATCTCCGCAGGTAGAGTCAGTTGGTAATGACAACTTAGTAAGATATTCTTCCCAAGCCGGTTTATTATTTATTTCTTGAATAATATGTCCTTCCGATTTAGTTACTATCATTGGTTCTCCAACAGCAACAAATCCGTGAGTAGCTTGGGTTTCGATTTTTAAAGTTTCATCCCAAAATCCAATTGCAAAGGCGGCATGGTCATACACTTTATTATCTACGGCTTGATAACTTATGAACCCTTTCATATTATCGGAAGAGGTAGCTCCGAAAATTGTTACATCGGAACCAAACACAGATTCGATAGCTGCAATACAATCATCATTTGCAATGTCAATTCCTGAAGCTAAAAAATAAATCATATTTATTTTGCCGGAACGCGCTTTTAGATCGTTGGCCAACTCAAGGCACTTGCTATACGAGTTATGTCCGAAAACACCGTCCACTTGAGCAACAGTAAACTCTTCGCCTTTAATTGTCATCACAGCAATGTCTTTCATAGACTCGCTTACACCCTCTCGGCCTACTACACCGCAACACGATGCTGCTAAGATTTTGGCATTGGGAGCGATTTCATGCGCTTGGGCAACTAACTCGCTGAAATTATGTCCGATAGAAGCATGGAATATTGCCAAATCGCAATCTTGATTTTGATTTCCCAAAGCAATCTCCATGCATTCGATAACACCTCTTTTGGTGTTAACCACTCTGGTACTAGCCGAATTAAAACTTAACATACAAATAGCATTTTTTCAAATATATTGATGTTAGCCAAAGGATTACACGTTCTCCTCTAACATGAGTGACCTAAACTATTAAACGTAACTTTAACAAAATTTACATTTTTTCTAATTCAGTCTCTTCCTCAATTAACAAAGTAACATCAGTAATAGTACTTTTTTTATGACCGAAATCAAAGAAAAAAACAACATAATCATATAATATCAACTGATTATGAGAATAATGCAAGGGCAACTTGGTTAATTTGCATTTTTCGGGAAACATCAAAAACAAAAGGGAGAAATACTATTAAGTATCTCTCCCTTTGTAATTGGTGGGCCCACCTGGATTCGAACCAGGCACCCACAGATTATGAGTCTGTTGCTCTAACCGAATGAGCTATAGGCCCCGAATTGGGATTGCAAAATTAATGAAATTGGCCAATCTCGCAAAGAAACCCGAATTGTTATGCTAACTTATTTAATTACACCGAGTTCCTTACCAATTTTAGTGAAAGCAGCTACTGCTTTTTCCAAATGATGACGTTCGTGGCCTGCCGAAATTTGCACTCGGATACGTGCATTTCCTTTCGCTACTACCGGATAGAAGAATCCGATAACATAAATCCCTTCGTCTAACAGTTTTGCAGCAAATTCTTGAGCTAACTTAGCTTCATACAGCATGATAGGAACTATTGGGTGCTCACCTGGCTTAATATCGAATCCTGCTTTTGTAATTTCACTTCTGAAATAAGCTGTATTTTCCCATAACTTATCACGCAAAGCTGTGGTTTCGCTTAACATATCGATTACTGCTATAGATGCTCCTACTATAGATGGTGCTAATGAGTTAGAGAATAAGTACGGACGAGAACGTTGGCGAAGCATTTCAATAATTTCTTTTTTCCCGGATGTAAATCCACCCATAGCTCCGCCTAAAGCTTTACCTAATGTTCCTGTGATAATATCAACTCTTCCCATTACATTTCTGTATTCGTGGGTTCCGCGTCCCGTTTTTCCCATAAATCCGCTTGCATGGCACTCGTCGATCATCACTAAAGCATTGTACTTATCGGCCAAATCGCAAATTTTATCTAGCTGAGCAATTGTTCCATCCATTGAAAAAACACCATCAGAAACAATCATTCGATGACGTAAATGTTGAGTAGCTTTCAACTGCTCTTCTAAATCGTTCATGTCGTTATGTTTATAACGATTACGCTGTGCCTTGCATAAACGAATTCCGTCGATGATAGAAGCATGATTCAACTCATCACTGATAATTGCATCTTGCTCATTAAGTAATGGTTCGAAAACACCTCCGTTTGCATCGAAGGCTGCTGCGTAAAGAATTGTATCTTCTGTTCCTAAGAAACCGGCAATTTTCTTCTCTAACTCTTTGTGGATGTCTTGTGTTCCGCAAATAAAACGTACGCTCGACATTCCGAAACCGTGCGTATGAATCGCATCGATTGCGGCCTGAATTACTTTAGGATGCGATGATAATCCGAGGTAATTGTTTGCACAGAAATTAATTACTTCTTTCCCATTGGCTTTAATATCGGCAGCTTGCGGCGTACTGATAATTCGTTCTGCCTTATATAATCCTGCTTCGCGTATTTCGTTTAATTCCTGATCAAGAACAGGCTTCAGAGTGTTGTACATCTTCTTTTATTTAAGTCGACAAAATTAATGATAATTCATTACACCTGAACGAACTGTTTTCCGGGATAAGCCCTTATCACTCCTTTCATTTCCAACGCAAACAATAACGACGACACCTTACTCATAGGCATTTCTGCAGCTATAGCGATGCTATCGATATCGCGTTTTTCACGGGTAACAACCTTCATCAGCTTTTCCTCTTCTTCAGAAAGCTCTACAAATAGTTGCTGCTGAGCAGGCTTCTTCTTTTTACCTTTCTCGTCTTCGTCCCAACTCATCATGCGTAAAAGGTCGGAGGCTCCTGAAATTAAACCTGCACGATTATCTCTAATAAACTTATTGCACCCTAAACTATAGGGGTCATTTACTCGGCCTGGAAAGGCAAAAACATCTCTGGAATAGCTATTGGCGATATCGGCAGTTATCAATGCCCCGCCTTTTTCTGCAGCCTCAACAACTACGATTGCATCACAGAGTCCAGCAACAATTCTATTTCGAGAGGGAAAATTTTCACGATCGGGCTCGGTATTAAACGGGTACTCGGTTAACACTCCTCCTTTAACAGTCATATCTCTCGCCACTTCGGTATGTTCGGGAGGATAAATTCTGTCGAGCCCATGAGCCATCACTCCAACCGTTGGCAATCCGAATTTCAATGCCGCCTTATGAGCGCAAATATCAATTCCATAAGCCATACCACTAACAATTATGATGTCCTTACCTGCGCAGTCCTCCACCAATTTTTCGGTTAGATATCGCCCGTAATCCGAAGCTTTTCTGGTACCAACGATACCTAAATATCGATGTTTATTAAAGTCCATATTACCCTTGAAATAAAGCAAAATTGGAGCATCGTTACAATTTTTCAATCGAACGGGGAATTCATCATCTAAAAAGAAAAGCACTTGCACTTTCTTCTTGAGAACATTTTTCAACTCGGCTTCTGCTAAATGAAAAATTTTCTGACGGGCTATGCTTCGAGCCGTCTTCGGACCTATATCCGGGATCTTTTCCAACTGAGACGCTTTTTGTTTAAATATTTCTTCTAAGCTACCGCAATAGCTCAAAAGAATTCGTGCCAAAACGGGACCAACATTAGGAATCATCGTCAAGGCAATCTGATATAAAATCTGATCTTCTCTATTCATCACATTAAAACCGCCTGTCAGGAGAAATAAAAATCACTTTTAGCGGATGGCGCAAAAATACTTTTCTATGTCAGAAATTGGTTGCAATTTTAACCGATCTTATTAACACATCAGCGAAATCTGTTGCAACATGACTAAATCTCTACTAAAATTATATCTTATCCCAGTAATTCTATTCTTGTTTTCAACTTTCGATAGCCATGCTCAAAAAGGCACTATTAAAGGGACCATCATTGATGAAACCGATAAAGAATATTTATTTGGCGCAGTAGTTGAAATAAAAAAATCACATTTAGGTACGGCAACTAATGAAAATGGAGCTTACGAATTAAAATTAGCTCCAGGAACTTATTTCCTCGAAGTAAATTATGTCGGCTATGAGCGATTTACTAAAACAGTAACAATTGTTGAAGGACAAGAAATAAAACTCAACATTGTTCTTAAACGTTCTGAGAAATTATTAGAAACAATTGTAATCTCTGCCGGCAAGCATGAACAAAAATTAGAAGAAGTTGTGGTCTCAATGGATGTATTAAAACCATCATACATTGAAAGCACAAACCAAACAAGTATGGAAACGGCGGCCGAACAAATTCCTGGAGTGACGGTAATCGACGGACAAGCTAATATCAGAGGAGGTTCGGGATTTAGTTACGGTGCTGGAAGTCGCGTTTTAATTTTAGTTGACGATTTACCTTTATTAGCTGGAGATGCAGGAGATGCAAAATGGAGCTTCCTCCCGATTGAAAATCTCGAACAAGTTGAAGTAATCAAAGGAGCGTCCTCAGCACTTTTCGGTTCATCGGCACTTAACGGAGTAATTAATTTACGTACTGCATATCCGACAGATAGCGCAGTTACGAACTTATCATTATACAGCGGATTTTACGATACACCTGCAGACAAAACGATGAAATGGTGGGGCGACAAAACACAAATGACAAGTGGAGTAAATTTCTCGCACAGAGAAAAAATTAAAAATCTCGATTTAACTATTGGAGGACATCATCTATCAGAAGACGGTTATCGATTAGGAGATAATGAAGAACGTTGGAGAGGAAATGTAAACTTAAGGTATCACTTCAAAAAAATCACAGGATTAAATGCTGGCATAGCAGTGAATACTCAAAGAGCTGGAGGTTATAACTATTTAATCTGGCAAAATGATACCGCAGGTGCATATTTACCTTTGGGAGGAATGGATACTGTAGGATCTACTGCGAGTAAATATAATACAGCAAGAACATATATCGATCCTTCAATAAATTACACAGGGAAAAACATAAGTTATAAATTAAGATCGAGATATTTTATCACGAACAACAAAAACAATACAAATCAAGGTTCGAAAGCACAAACCTATTTTGTAGAATTTTTAACACAATACAATTTCAAAAATCTTCTTACTCTTTCCGGAGGAATTTCTTCATTCTCAACGAATGTAAAAGGAGATTTATTCAATTCGCAAACAGGCAATAACAATTCACTTTATTTCCAAGGAGATTTAAAATATGACAAGTGGAATGTTTCGTCGGGAATACGATTTGAAAACGGAAAGATTAGTGGAAAGAAATTCGACACAGAAAAACTGTTACGATTTGGAGTAAACTATCAAGCATTCAAATACACATATTTGAGAGCATCATACGGTCAAGGATTTCGCTTCCCTACTATTGCTGAAAAGTTCATCAAAACGCGCGTTGGTGATATTGTAATTTACCCTAATGATTCATTAACAATTGAAAGAGGATCATCAATTGAAATTGGTGTTCGTCAAATGTTTAAAATCTCTAATATTTCCGGAATGCTTGACTTCAGCGTATTCCGTCAAGAATATAAAGACATGATGGAATTCACCTTCGGTCCTTGGGGAAATCCGTTTGTAGATCCTCTTTACGGACTAGGGTTTAAGTCGAAAAATATAGGGAACACCAGAATTGATGGCTTGGAATTAACGATTTCGGGAGAAGGAAATATCGGTAAAGTACAACAAGCATTTATGGGAGGAATAACCATGATAGATCCTTATCAAACAGACTTCTTACTTTCGCGCGATAGCTCAACGAATTCGTCGAAGGTGAACATTCTTAAATACCGATATAAAACAATGTTTAAGTTTGATAGCGAGACGACATTCAAAGGATTTTCATTTGGAATAAGCGCTCGCTACTATAGCTATATGGAAAACATCGATAAAGTTTTCGAAGGAGTGATTCCGGGAGTAAAACATTATCGCGAAAACAACCATAGCGGCGAATGGGTATTCGACACAAGACTAGCTTATGCTTTCAGCAAGAAAGTTAAATTCGCATTAATTGGAAAGAACATAACGAACAATATTTATGTTACTCGTCCTGCAGATATGCAAGCACCACGATCATATTCAGCTCAGTTATCATTTAACTTCTGATGCAAAAAAACTTTAAGGGTTTTGTGATTTGCGTTAACTATTTACCGGTTGACGCAATTACAATTTTTCCCTTTATCTTTCTAAAAAAATCGAAGTTGCCAGTAATTAAAAGCTGGCTTCAACACGAACGCATTCATCTACTTCAACAAGCAGAGTTGCTTATTGTTTTTTTCTATGTTTTTTACCTTCTAAATTATCTTTACTTGATAGTAGTTTTAAGAGATCATCAAAAGGCATACCGGTCAATTGTATTTGAAAAAGAAGCATACATAAATCAAACAAACCCTGCTTATTTATTCAAGAGAAAGATGTTTGCTTTTTTAAACTATTTGAACTAAAACATTTACCCATTTCCGTAAAATATTGAGTTTGGTCATCCTTATTACCCCATCCTTATCATACAAACATGAAGTTTTACTTAACAATTCAGATAAACGGGGTTAATTAGGGATTTTCAAGAAAAGAATGCTATACTTTTGCAACGTGCAAACAAAACCAATAATTACCGTTAAGGATTTACAAAAGAGCTACGGGGACTTTCATGCCGTGAAAGGCATCTCCTTCGAAGTTTATAACGGAGAAATCTTTGGCCTACTAGGCCCCAACGGTGCAGGCAAAACTACCACACTAGAAATTATCGAAACACTTCGAGAGAAGTCGGGTGGCAGTGTTATGGTTGACGGATTGAATATCGATTCGCAAGCAAACAACATAAAACAAATTATAGGAGTGCAGTTGCAAGCTGCAGGATATTATCCTAGTCTTTCGCTTACTGAATTACTCGATTTATTTGCTGGACTTTATAATATGCCGATAAATACGCTTGAGATGTTATCGCGTGTTGGATTAGAAGACAAAGCGAAGGCGAAATTCAAAGAATTATCCGGTGGGCAAAAACAAAGATTTTCAATTGCTACAACGCTCATCAATAAACCGAAAATTATTTTCCTTGATGAACCGACTACAGGATTAGATCCTCAAGCGCGTAGAAATCTTTGGGATTTAATTCGTGAAGTAAAAGCAATGGGAACTACTGTTGTAATTACAACACATTATATGGATGAAGCCGAACAGCTATGCGATCGTGTTGCAGTGATGGAAGGAGGAAAAGTAATTGCGCTTGACACTCCCGACACGCTAATCGACAATTTGGTTGCGAGTGGATTTGAAAGAAAAAAAGAAGTTAAAAAAGCAAATCTCGAAGATGTATTTCTGTCGCTCACCGGACAGGAATGGAGAGACGAATAATCAACTACGATGAAATATAGTCAATTTAAAGCCATGATGGCCATAGCTAAAGCTAGCTTTAGGTCAATCACCCGCAGCCCTTCGGCAGTTGTATTTACGCTCGTTTTCCCTCTTATTTTTATTACCGTTTTCGGATTTCTGAAAGGAGGAAGTGTCACTCTTAATGTTGCATTGGCAACACATAGTGATCAACAGAATTCGGTTTACATGGGATTAATAAGTAATCCTGCCTTTTCAGTGCATCATGATATGGATTCGGTTGAACAGCGTACTTTGCTATTGAAAGGAAAATTGGATGCCATTATCGACATTCAAAAAGTGCAACTCGATTCTTCAAGCACTTATGATGTGAATTTATATACCACAATGGCTTCTGCAGAAAAAGGAATTATTGTGCGTTCAATGCTGGAGCATCTAATCGACAAATCAAATTTATCGGCAGCTAAAATAATTTCACCGATGGCAACTCTTAAACAACAAGAGTTAAAAGGGAGAACCTATTCTACGATCGACTTTATCCTTCCCGGACAACTTGGATTCTCATTATTGAGTACGGGAGTATTCGGAACTGCATTTGTATTTTTTAATCTGCGTCAAACATTAGTAATAAAGCGATTCTTTGCAACTCCTATCCGTAAACCTTATATTGTGATGGGAGAAGCATTGGCTAGGATGGTTTTTGCTTTGCTGGGCGCTGCCTTTCTTATTACACTTGGGCATTATGCATTTGGATTTACGTTGATCAATGGTTTAACCACGTTTGCTGAAATGCTATTCTTGAGTGCTATGGGACTAATTGTTTTCATGGGATTTGGGTTTGTGGTTTCAGGAATTGCTAAAAGTGAAAGCACCATTCCACCGCTGGCTAACATCATTACACTTCCTCAATTTTTGCTCTCAGGAACCTTCTTCGGAGTTGAAAATTTCCCAACTTGGCTACAACCCATTTGCAAAATGCTTCCTCTCACCTACTTGAACGATGCAATGCGAAAGGTAGCATTTGAAGGTGCGAGTTTGCTTGATCTTGGTCCGCAGTTGGCAGTAATTGCCTTATGGGGTGTCATCATTTATGCAATTGCAGTAAAAGTTTTCCGCTGGGAGTAAAAAAAATGACGGTTTGTCAGATTTTCCGACTTTGGCGTTGTGTTTGACAATATTTTTGCGTTTCGATCGTATTTGATTTCAATACGTTCGAAACTGTAGAGTATTTCAATTGTTAAACTAAAAACGTAAAAAAGATATGTTAGGTATTTATTTCATCTCCATCGTATTTATGATCATCGGATGGATGGTTAGTAATAAGTTGAAGAGAAAATTTGAAGAGTATTCTCAAACTCCTATTAGCTCTGGATTAACCGGACAAGATATCGCTATGCGAATGCTGCGCGATAATGGTATTCAGGATGTAAAAGTTATCTCAGTAGAAGGCAGATTAACCGATCACTATAATCCTTTAGACAAAACGGTTAATTTAAGTCATGATGTATTCTACGGAAGAAATGCCGCTGCTTCTGCAGTAGCTGCCCACGAATGCGGACATGCCGTTCAACATGCAAAAGCCTATTCAATGCTTCAAGTGCGATCGGCTTTAGTGCCTATCGTGAATATTGCTTCAGGGTGGATGCATTGGGTATTATTAGCGGGAATTATGATGGTGAACACTTTTCCGGGGCTATTATTATTCGGAATTGCCTTATTTGCAATGACAACCCTATTCAGCTTGATTACTCTTCCAGTTGAGTTTGATGCTAGCAACAGAGCCTTGGCTTGGTTAGAAACATCAGGAGTTTCAACTCCACAAGAGCATGCACAATCAAAAGATGCATTGTGGTGGGCTGCAATGACCTACGTAGTGGCTGCACTTTCAGCAATTGCAACATTGATGTATTATGTGATGATTTACATGGGTCGTCGCGACTAAACGAGAACGATTTAAAGTATAGGGCCGGGAGATTTCCGGCCTTTTTTGTTGCTGATATTCCTCAAATTGTCCGATTTTAAGCGGGAAGTGCTATTTTTGGCAAATGAGCCTACCTGAGAATATTGTTTCGAGAATAAAACAGCTAGAAGAGAAGTTCAATGCCATGGGACAAGACCTAAGTTCTTATCTCGATGGATTGCTTTACGCTGATTATTTAACATACTGGGATTATATCCATTTAGACACCCTTTTAAGTCTTCAATCGCCGAAAACGAAATTTCCTGATGAAGAAGTGTTTATCATGTATCATCAGATTACCGAATTATATTTCAAGCTTTCGATTCATGAGTTCAAGCAGATTGCACTTCAAGAAAAGTTAACAGGAGATTTTTTAACGAAGCGACTTCAGCGCATCAATAGATACTTTGTGGCTTTAACAGATTCGTTCTCTATTATGGTTGACGGAATGGAGCCTGAGCAATTTCAAAAATTCAGGATGAGTCTTCTTCCTGCATCAGGATTTCAATCGGCGCAATATCGTGCAATTGAAATTTACGCTACTGAATTCCAACGCCTAGTATCAAAGGATTTCAGAGAGAAAATGAATGCTGCAAATGCTTCAGTAAAAGAAATGTTTGAGCATATTTATTGGAAAGCAGGAGCTACGGAACTTGCAACAGGAAAGAAAACATTAACGCTAATTCAGTTTGAAGAAAAATACTCGAAAGAGCTAACTGAACTTGCAGAGAATAAAGTTTCGTCTAATGTTTGGACCCTCTACAATACTTTGTCGAAAGAAGAACAACAAAAACCTGAATTGATTCTTGCATTAAAACAACTCGACGTTAACGTTAACATCAATTGGCCGCTTTCTCATTATAAATCGGCTGTTCGATATTTACACAAAAACCCAGAAGATATTGCTGCTACTGGAGGCACCAATTGGCAGAAATACCTGCCTCCACGTTTCCAAAAGCGTATTTTTTATCCTGAAATCTGGTCTGAAACGGAGATCGAAGAATGGGGAAAAACCTGGGTTGAGGACCTTTTTAAGAAATAAAGAGCTCCCACCTTTCAATTTTTTCTTATTGAAAATCAGCCTATTGTGATTTAATTGAAACTTTTATTTTAGTTTACAATATAAACTACTTTACATTTGTCAAAAATTAAAACACTATGAACAAATATTTAATCGCATTAATGTTGCTTATTGGCACCGGCCAAGCAATTGCACAAGATTCAACCGATGCTCGTAGAGCTCCAATTTCCAAACCAAAGCCTTTGACAGAACGCGAAAAAGGTGATCGCTTCTTGAAACGCTATTTAGCTACATGGGATACTTGCAGTAATCCGAAAGTTAAATGTCAACTTTACCGAGGATTTGAGCAAATTGCTACCAAGGATACCAATTATTGGACAAGTCAATATTATGCAGCCTTTCACCTTGCGCTAACAACTTTCATTTATATAGATTCAGCAAATCAAGAAAAGTGGTACGATCGTGCACTTATGTATGCTGATCGTGCAATTAGACTTCAACCAAAAGAATCTGAATCTGTTTTATTGAAAGGAATGATACTAGGAATGAAAATAGGATCAAATCCGGAATTGGGCAGGACATTAGGACCACAATCTTCGATGTTATATGCAGAAGCTAAAAAACTAAATCCTGAAAATCCTCGTGTATATCTAGAACTCGGAGAATCGGCAATGTATACACCTGAAGAATATGGTGGCGGAAAAAAAGTTGCAGTAGAAAATTTAACGAAGGCAGTAGAAAAATTCAAGACTTTCAAATACAGTGATCCATTACTTCCACATTGGGGCGAAGAACGTGCAAAGAGCATTCTTGAAAAAGCTAAGAAATTAAAATAACCACTAAAATATTTTTTCAATGAGCGCAACAAAAGAGATGACTCACGAAGAAAGTCTTCGTCTCATCAAAAACATGATTCAATCAGTGAAGAGTGATTTTGAAGATGATAGTTTCCAGTACCTTTTTTGGGGATGGCTGGTATTTAGTGCAGCGATTATAAACTATACGCTTATTCAATTAAACAATGAATATGCCTCTTTAGTTTGGTTATTAATGCCAATTGGAGGAATAGTATCTGCTTTACATTCAAGAAAGCAAAACAAAGGAAAGAAAGCAAAATCGTTTGTTGAACAATTTATCAATCATATTTCAACAGCCTTTTTAATTTCACTTACTATCGTGTTATTCTCAATGCCTCACCTTCAAGAATCATGTTACCCAATGATCCTTGTATTATACGGAATCTTCTTGTACACCTGTGGAAGTGCAATTGAATTCAATCCCTTGAGAATTGGTGGAGCACTCAACTGGATTGCCGCCCTAATAGCTTTCAATGTATCATTTGAAATTCAACTATTAATATTAGCGGGAGCTGTTCTCGGTGGATACATCATTCCGGGTTATTTATTAAAACGTAAGTATTCTAATCAACAGTCGTTGAACGCTGCTTAAATATGTTTAAAGATTTAGACCCATTACTCCATCAGCAATTGCGTTTGTCGGTGATCTCACTTTTAGTGAGCACCAAAGAAGCTGAATTTGGGTTTCTTAAAGACAAAACCAATGCTACTGCCGGAAACTTAAGCGTGCAGCTAAATAAGTTAGCCGATGCAGGATATATTACGATTGCTAAATCTTTTAGAGATAATTACCCGCTTACAACTTGTAAAATTACTCCACAAGGAATAACGGCTTTTGAAAATTATGTCTCCGCTCTTCAAGATTATTTGAAATCGAAATAAAAAAAGCCCTGAAGTTTTATTCAGGGCTTTTTCTTTATTCGGCATCTTTTAGTCCGTATTTTTTCATATACTTTCTGTAGAGCTGCTTTTGAACATTATCCAAACTAATTTCTTTCCCTCTAATATATGCCATCTGTACATCACTCGATTTCATATCTAATATATCTCCACTCGAAACAATTATTGTTGCATCTTTTCCAGTTTCTAATGAACCTACACTTGCATCAATTCCTAAAATTCGGGCAGGCGTTAACGTTATAGCTTTAAGCGCATCTTCTTTATCCATTCCATACCCAACTGTTTCTCCCGCTTGAAAAGGAACATTTCTATCTTGCCAGAATCCGTCATCCGTAATAGCAACATCTATACCTTCTTTTGCTAAAAGAACAGGAAGTTTAAATGGCAAATCGATATCGTCATCATCGCGCTCTGGCAAAACATGTGTACGCATGATAATCACAGGAATATTATTTTCTTTAATTTCCTTAGTAACCATCCATCCATCACGTGCACCAACTAAAACCATTCTAACTTTGAATTTATTTCCAAATGCGATTGCGGCTAAAATATCTTTCACATAATTACATCTAACATATAAGGTTTTTGTCTTTGTAAACAATCCTTTCATGGCTTCAAAATTCGGATTATACACGGCATTGTTTCCTGCTGCATATGATTGTGCTTCATAGAACAATTCACTTAAATCAGCCATTTGCTTTTCACTTCTCTTTTTCTGATCATCTTCTGAATCGACCCACCATGCTTTAACTGTTTGCAAGGAGGGGAAATTCAACCAAACACCTTCATCCATTTTATATGCTGCATCTTCGTAGTTCCATCCGTCGAGTTCTACAACTGATGATTGCCCTGAGACCAATCCTCCACGCGGAGTGATTTGCGCTAAAAGAATTCCATTCGAACGAACTGTCGGTGTTACTTTTGAATCAGTATTATAAGCAATAATTGATCTTGCACTTGCATTCAATGATCCAGTTTCATTGTAATCGTTTGTTGCTCTCACGGCTTCAATTTCACTTAAGCCTAAAGAAGTATTCATGGCTATAAGTCCTGGATAAACTTGTTTGCCGTACACATCAATAATAGTATCAAAAGCTAATCGGCTTGGCTTGAAATTCTTGCCATCCATTACAAAAGTAATTTTACCATTTGCAATCCCTATAGCACTTTGAGGAATGACTTTGCCATTGCCAAGATGAGCATAACCGCCTAATAAGAGAATTCTTTTAGTCGCCGTATCTGCAGGTGCCGGATTTTGTGCATATATCACTCCCGATATAAAAACACATAAAATGCTAATAATCGCTCTCATATTATCTCGGTGATTTTTCATTATCATTACAGTGATATAATTCGTCGATTGTTAAGGTTGCCTTTTGAACAGAGCCACCTGATGATTTTTCATCCATCATTTTCTTGATTAAACGTGCACGCTCAATTTTATCTCTTTCTCTAATTTGTTTATCTCGGTCGATATCGAAATAGCATATCCCGTCAACAAATGTTTTAAGCGGCTTCGCATATACACTTAAAGGATTGTCATTCCAAACTACAATATCGGCGTCTTTGCCTTCTTTAATACTTCCTACTCTATTGTCAATATGCAGCAATTTCGCCGGATTAAGTGTTACAAATTTTAATGCTTCTTCTTCTGATATATGTCCGTATTTAACTGCTTTCGCTGCTTCTTGATTTAATCGACGAGCCATCTCTGCATCATCGCTATTAAAGGCTGTCACTAAGCCCATATCGTGCATGATCTTTCCGTTATAAGGAATCGCTTCCATCACTTCGTACTTATATGCCCACCAGTCGCTAAATGTAGATGCTCCTACTCCATGTGCTTTCATCTTATCAGCAACTTTATAGCCTTCTAGTATATGTGTAAAGGTGTTTACTCTAAATCCAAAACTATCAGCTACATGCATCAACATATTAATTTCACTTTGCTCATAACTATGGCAAGTGATAAATCTTTTCTTATTGATGATTTCTGCTAACGCATCTAACTCAAGATCACGGCGAGGCATTACCGAAGTTTTCGACGAAGCTGCATTCTTTCTGGCCATATCATAGTTCTTCGCTCTGGTAAAAGCATCCATATACACTTGCTCAACACCCATCCTTGTTTGAGGATAACGTGTTGTATTATTATCGCCCCAATTACTTTGCTTTACATTTTCTCCTAATGCAAACTTGATGAAGCCATCTGCATTTTCGAACTTCAATTGCTCTCCACTTTTCCCCCATCTCAATTTAATCAGCGCTGTTTGTCCGCCAATAGCATTCGCACTTCCATGCAACAAATGAGATGTTGTTACACCACCTGCTAATTGTCGGTAGATATTTACATCATCGGGATTTAGCACATCACCAATTCTTACTTCTGAAGTAACCGACTGAGTTCCTTCGTTTACTCCTTCGTTAATTGCTATATGCGAGTGCTCATCGATAATTCCAGCAGTAATATGTTTGCCAGTTCCATCAATAATTTCTACATCACTAATTTTAAAAATAGCAAGATTTATCCCTTTCCCTACTTTGATTATTTTACCATTGCTGATTAGCACATCTGTTTCTGAAAGAATTCCGGCATCTTCATTGGTCCAAACCGTTGCATTTTTTATTAGTACGTTCTTTGCTGTTGGCAAAGTATCAAAGCCATAAGCATTCAAAGGATACCAAATTTTCCCAGGAGCAGTAACCACATCATTCTTCTTCGAAGTGTCTTTCTTTTCTTCCCAATTCTCTTTATAATCTGCTGTCCAATTTACCCAACTACCATCCGGAGTTTGAGCATTACCGAATAATCTTCTTGCCTCGCTATTGTATTGTCCATTTAAACGATAAATGCCTTTCCCTTTTACAGGTTCGATCTTGATTGTAAATTGATACACATCTTTATCATAATCAGCCTTTATCTTTAATGTATCTTTCAATAAAGTACATTCAGGATTAATTGCTTTCCCTCCTAGTTGCAATGTATATCCTTTTAAGGTATCAAGTACAAGAGTGTATTTCCCTCTTATATCAGTACTATCTTGAACATTCACATCAAATTGCTTTCCTTCAATCCACGTATCAGTGATGACAGCATCTTTCTCGAAAATATCATTAGTACTTACAAAGAAATTAGCCAACATTCCAGGCATAATTTTTCCTGTTTGATCTGCAACATTCATCAGCTGTGCGGGAGTTGTGGTTAATGCCTTTAATGCATTCTCTTTTGATAGTCCGCAGGTAACTGCTTTTTGCAGATTCTTCAAAAACGACTTAGGCTCTTTTAATCCTGCAGAGGTAATACAAAATTGAACTCCTGCTTTACTCAACATTGAAGTGTTATAAGGAGCCAACTCCCAATTTTTCATTTCCGCTAAACTGATATTCATCGCATCGAAAGGATTCGACACATCATAAGCATCAGGGAAGTTAAGAGGAATAATAAAAGCATCACCTGTTTTAGCGATTTCATCGAGACGTTTGTATTCATCGCCTCCACCTTTGATAATGTACTTTACATTAAATTCATCGCCAACTTTATCAGCTCTCAAAGCAGACTTATAATTATCGACTTCAAATATCTGAGGTAACTTACTATTAGCATTCCAGTTCTCTAAAGAAATATTAAAATCCTTTGCTGTACTTGTACGATACCATTCAGCATCGATATACGTTTGTCGCAATAAAGCGATTGTTCCCATTAACGAACTCGGATAATCTTGTGTCGAGCTTCCTTTCCTAAACGAATAAGTTGCAGCGGCATTTGCCTTCAATATGGCATCGCCTTCCGATTGATCCGTTAATGTTACCATTGCTGCTGTTCCGCGAGCAATCCCATCACGTTGAATTGAAAGAACTGAACCAAATCCATTTCTTCGGTATTCGCCAGCTTTCTTATCATCGATAACAAAATTCGATGCCGCATTGTATTCAGGCTTTAAAGCTTGATTCCAACTATATGCACCTTTTGTATTGGTATTGAACTGAGGTCCGCGGTTGTCGTTACCCGATTTCTTGATTTCCGGTTGTCCGTAACCCGTAAATAAATCGATAAATGCTGGATAAACATTTTTGCCTTTCAGGTCAATAATGATGGCTCCGGGAGGGATCGAAACCCCAGCACCTACGGCTACAATTTTGTTCTTTTTGACCACCAAAGTGGCGTCGGTGAGTCGTGTCGACGGGTCCTGCCAAATAGTTGCGTGGGTGAAAACAAAGGTGTTTTCCTTCTCATTTGAGAGTGCTTGCACAGGAGAAGTGCTCTGGGCAAACAACGAACTAACGGCTAGGTTTACCGTGAATAACAATGTTAGTATTTTCTTCATAGGCTTTAAAAAGCTGCAACACGAAGGTAATAGTTTTATATCGTTGTTAGAATGTGGCCAAATTTACATTTTAACGGCATGTTGTGGGATTTATGCAGGAACTGAAAACGAACAAAGAAACGCTTCTCAATATCCACCAGTTGCCTAAAAACAAGCTGGTGCTTGATTATGTGTTATCGCGATTGGGCGAAAACAGTTCACCCGAACGATACGATTTAATTGTATCCCTTTTCGACATGTATAGAACCTCTACCGGCTTTAACCCATTGGCATTATCGAAAGGTAGGTTTAGGAGAATTAAAGCCACCGAATACAAGGCAATGATTGGCGAAATCGAGAAAGATCTCGATACGATTATCCAATCTGATCAATATAAACAGCTGGTAGCAAAGCAGATGAACTACCAACCGCTGTTTGAAGAGTTCTCTAGTTTATCGGAATCATTGGCCATCCATCCACCATACTCAATGACCAATGAGGTGGAAGATTTCGAGAAAAAGTTGAATCATAGAGAAGCTTATGAGCTTTTAATACACTTTTATCGCACGAATCAGCCTTTCTTTAATGATACGAGAAATGGCGACAACCTCGACGAGTTTTTATCGATCTACGACGGCGCTTATGCTCGGACTCACCAATTATATCGTCAATCGAGAGGATCGATGGTTCTTATTAAACATGAGAAAGACGCTTTGCTTGGGAAGTATAATTATCAGGCCATAAATGAACTTTTCGAGGAATTCGGACAATTACTAACGTTAGAGCCTAACCGATTTACGAAAAGTGATTTGCTTTGCAAGATCATTCGCCTGGGATTGATTTTCCCGAATCCTTCTGTTACACTTGCAAGTTACATAGACCATGTGGCTGAGAATTTAGATACCATTATTGCTCAACATGCAGAATCCGAGCAGTTGCTTTGCAGCTTTGTAGCTTTGTATCATCAAAATTCGGATATAGATCACCGTTATAAATTATTGCAAAGAGCAGAAGCTTTCACCAAAGATAGCGGCAAGGAATCAGAAAGAGCTTTCATTAAAATCAACAAGGCCTTAATAGCGCTTGACGATAAAGACTATAATACAGCACTTAAAGCATTAAACGAAGCAGAGCATTTAGTATTCCGATCTTCGTGGAAACAAGCTTTGGGTCGTAATGCATGGATCCAAATATGCGAGTGGAGAAGTTTGATTTTTACCATCATGACACTAAGAGGTGAAGAACATTACTCTACTTTACTTTTCAATGATCTAGAGAAAGTGGTTAATGATTCATCTATGCATCGTCACGATAGTGCTATTATCTCTCTTGAATTAAATGCACTCCGCTATTTTATAGACAATAAGCGTGATCAGGCATTCGAGAATTTCGAGAAGGCTAACAATTATCGCTGTGATGCCACCGATCACCCTCGTTACTTATTGAATTCTTTCTTTATTCAACTTTTGAAAGGAGCATCGAAAAAAGGCAAATCAATCGATTACAAAGAAGCTCTTCTTAGTTGTAAAGCTCCGTTTTATCGCTCGGCATGCTCCGACTTGATTGAATTGTGCGAAAAGCATTTCAAGAGTAACAAAGAAGCCATCTTAAAAGATGAATAATTAGAATTCCGATTCTTTAAAACATTAAAGAGTTTGTACTGTTATATTTTAAACTCCTTATCATGAAAATCATTTATCGTTTATTATTGCTTTTAGCATTTTTCTCTGTTGTTGCTTGCAATTCAAACTCTGATAAAAAGAACATCCCTTCCATAGGTTTTATTGATTTTGTTGAAGATGCTACGTTGGCAAAAGCGAAACAAGGATTTGTCGATGCTTTGTCAAAAAACGGATTTTCAGAGGAGAAAAGCACTTTGAAAATTAATTACAAGAATGCTCAAGGTGATCAACCTACATTATTACAAGCAATCGATTTAATGGTTTCTCAAAAGCCCGACTTAATTGCTAGTAATACAACATTAGCTACCATTAATGCTGTACAACGTTCGAAAGGTATTCCTGTGTTTATGATGGTAGCTCCTCGCCCCGACATTGCAGGACTTACTGATAAATCTGGCAATGCTCCTGCGAATCTATTCGGAACTTATGAAACACTCGACTATATCGATACTTCTGCGGCTTTGGTAAATGAATTATTTCCAAATGCTAAAAAAGTAGGAACTGTTTATAGCCAATCGGAATCGCAATCTGTTGATGCATTGAATCGACTAAAAAAAGTTTGCGCGTTAATAGGAATTGAAGTAATTGCGATTCCTGTTACTAATTCATCTGAAACGCAATTAATCACGCAATCACTTCTCGATAAAAATATCGATGTGTTTTTTGCTCTTCCAGACAATGTGATTTTTTCGAGCTTCGAAACGATTGTTAAAAGTTGTAACGATAAACATATTCCTATTTTAACTTCTGAAGCGGGACTAGTTTCTAGAGGAGCATTGGCCAGTTTTGGTGCCGATATGTACCAATGGGGATATCAATCGGGATTACAAGCAGCTGCTTATTTAAAATATAAAAATACCAAAGCACTTAAACCAGAAATCGTAAATGTTCGCTTGAAAGTAATGAATACTAAAGTTGCTCAAACTTTCAATATTCAACCTGATTCTTCATTCAAACAAATTCAGTAATGGAATTCTACCTCACAGCTATTCATCAAGGCCTTGCATTCGCTGCATTGGGCTTGGGAATTTTTTTAAGCTTGAGAATATTAAATATTCCTGATATTACAACAGATGGTAGTTATACTTCGGGCGGAATAATCACTGCGTGGATGTTAGTGAATGGATGGTCGCCAATTATTGCCGTTATAGCATCAATGATTGCAGGTGCTTGTGCGGGAATTATCACTGGAACAATACATACGCGATTAAAAGTTCATCCTTTACTCGCCGGGATCATTGTAATGACTGGATTATACTCTATAAACTTAGCCATATTAGGAAGACCTAATCAGCCGCTAATAAACATCGAAAATTTGTTAATGAGTCCTTCAGTAAATTCAGATCATAGCTCTATAATTTTATTTGCATTTTCTGTTGTTCTAATTATTCTTATTAATGCATTCCTCAAAAGTGATATGGGTATATCATTAAGGGCAACAGGCAATAGCGAATCAATGGTGAAATCAATGGGAGTGAATCCTGATCGAATGAAAATTATCGGATTAGGAATTTCAAATTCATTAACTGCATTAAGCGGATCTCTCATTGTTCAATATCAAGGATTCGGAGATATCAATATGGGCATCGGAATTGTTATATCAGGATTAGGAGCAGTGATGATTGGCGATGTATTATTGAGAAATGCAGCATCACGTAAAATCTTTTTGCAATTGATTGCTGTTGTTCTAGGCTGTATTTTATTCCGATTAATATTAGCTGCCGCTCTCAATATAGGTATCGATCCTAATTATTTAAAGTTGATCACGGCAGTATTAGTATTATCAATTATTGCATTCGGAAAAATTAAATTTACTTCGAAAGCATGATTGAAATAAAAAACATATCGAAGACATTTAACAAAGGCACAGCGGATGAAATAGCAGCGCTGAAATGCTTGAGTTTAAAAATAAACGAAGGTGATTTTATTACAGTAGTAGGATTTAATGGATCAGGCAAATCAACTTTATTGAATTTAATTTCGGGTTCATTGATTCCCGACAGCGGTGAAATTCACTTTAACGATATTGACGTTACTAAACTTCCGGATTTTAAACGAAGTCAATATATCAGTCGCATTTTTCAAAATCCTTTAGCAGGTACAGCATCCGAATTATCTATCATGGAAAATTTTCGACTTGCTGCTTTACGTACAAAATCAAAAACGCTTTCAATCGGCAATACAAACTCGTTCAGAAATAGCGTTTGTGAAAAATTGAAAACGCTAAACATGGGGCTCGAAAATAAACCAGATGCGTTGATGGGAAGTTTATCGGGTGGTCAGCGGCAAGCATTAACTTTATTGATGTCGGTAATGGATGAAAGCAAAATCTTATTACTTGATGAACCTACCGCAGCACTCGACCCTAAATCGGCTGCAATTGTAATGGAATTGGCCGAAAAAATAATTCGTGATGGAAACCTCACCGCATTAATGGTAACACATCGAATGAAAGACGCTATCAACTACGGTAATCGATTGATTATGATGAAAGAAGGCCTTGTTGAGCACGACTATTCAAATGCCGACAAAAAAGCCATTAACACCGACGATTTAATTAGGTGGTTCAACATCTAATTACTCGCTGATAAACAAAGAGTTATCTTTGTCAAAATCAAAATACCATTGTAACAATTATGGTTGTTTTGCGTATTTTACGTTTTCAGCCAAATAAACCGAATTATTGTGTATCACAAAAAAATAGTATTGCTGTTTTTAACAGTGTTATTCTGCTTTCATGGAATCGCTCAACGATTTCCTGATGCTAGCGTTTCAGCTCCCAAAGAATGGACGGGCAAAATTTTTCATTTAAGTCAAGATTACCCTACTTCAGTTACTCCAGAAAAAGATCTTCCTTGGTTAAAGTATGATTATAAAACGCAGCCAACAGAGTACATCATGGCGGTTTACAATTATATTCTTGAAGGAAATATCGAAGCCGATTGGATTGTACAAGATAACAAAGTTCGCAAATGGTATCATGCTCCATGGATGCATTATCGCATTTCGGGTGGTGTTGATATGGCTCGCGAACCACTAAACGGAATTACTCGTGAACGAGATTCTCGTCCCCATGAATTAAGTCCCACTCAAGAAACAGTTTATCAAAATTGGGCAGTAGGATTTTATAATCCATCGGGTGGTTATACAGTTGGACAAGTATGGAAAGATCATAATCATCCTGATCCAAGTAAAGCTGTTTTTCCTGAAGGAACTGTATCTGCTAAAGTAATTTTTACCGAAGCGGATTCAATTGAAGTGCCCTATTTAAAAGGAGCGCCGTCAACAACTGCGTACGTTTACCGCAAAGCATGGGATAGCACAAAACGCGAATTAAAAACATTGCACTTATTGCAGATTGACTTTTCGGTTAAAGACTCAAGAGCAAAATCAACTACCGGTTGGCTAATGGGAAACTTAGTGTATAATGGAGATGTGAAAAATGAAAATCCTTGGCTACGTGTTATGCCCGTTGGACTATCATGGGGAAATGATGCAGGAGTAACTCCCGAAAACGTAAAAGACAAACCACTTTATCAAACTTACATCAATCCTGCAATTCGACCTCTTGCGCATTTAGGTTGGGCAGGGCGATTAAACGGGATGATTGACAATCCAGAATCTTCGTGTATTTCTTGTCATGGTTCTGCTTCTACCCCTTTTATTATGGAAGGAGCTCCATCAGAAACAAATACCACAAAAGAAAGATTGAGCTGGTTCAATGTAAATGCGAATGAAAAAACAGCTTACTTACCAGGAACAAAATCACTCGATTATTCATTGCAACTTGCAATTGGAATAGGCAATTTTTACAGCTGGAAAATATTCAACGAAAAGAGAACAGTATCCGAAAAAATCTTCAACCGATTACAATCATGGAAATATCCCGATGTATGGTTCTGTACATTGTTAATTATATCAGGCTTAGTATTTTTCTTGTGGAAGCAACCACGATGGGCATTTAATTATCGTGAGACTTCCGAGAATAATGCGATATTCCTAGTAAGAGTTTTAATTGGAATAATAATGATATATCATGGAGTTCCGAAAATTTTAGGAGGATTACCTGCATGGTTATCCCTGGGACAAACGTTGGCTAACTTCGGAATATACTTTCATCCTGTAGCTTGGGGCTATATGGCAGCGGCAACAGAAACAATTGGAGGACTATTACTCATTTTAGGACTATTAACTCGCCCTGTAGCGTTTATGTTATGCTTTAACATGATTATAGCGAGTTCTAAGCATTTATTTTCAGGTCAAGGCATCGATGCGGCCTTACATCCATTATCTTTGTTGGCGGTGTTCGTATTCTTATTACTTACAGGACCGGGGAAATTCAGTATTGATTACAAAATTTATTTAAAGAGCAATATCAAATAGTTTTTATGCGGGATATTCAATTAGCCGTATCTATTCTTAAAGCATTCAGAGAACGTGATTGCTATATGATCGAACTTCCATCCGATTTGGAAGTGTTGTACCATGGTGATATTACATTTTTAGATGAGTTAGAGCAATCATTCGAAAACGGTTCCTACACCATTCAACCTTGCCAATTAATTGAAGTTCCGAAAGAACGTGGCATGTTTCGTTATTATTCGGCACTCGACATTAAAGATCAGTTGTACTATTGTTGGCTAACGATTAAATGTTTCCCATACATTTTAAAAAAGATCAAACCGGAAATAACTTCGCCTCAAAGTATATTAGAAGAATATCCTACCGATATTAATTGGAAAAAGAAATTATTCAGGAATAACTTAGAGGAACTTGAATATGTTTATCAAAATCTGCAACCTGAACATCAATATATTTTCCAATCTGATATTACCAATTTTTATACGAGCATCGATCATAAAATACTCGAGAAGGAATTAATTGATTGTGGTGCTCCAGCAAATTATGCAGTGGCATTATGTAATTCGATGTCGAATTGGGCTGCATTATCGGGCAGAGGAATCCCTCAAATATTTTGGGCTAGTGATATCTTGGGAGAATTTTATTTATTCCCTTTCGACAACTTCTTACGACATAGCAATTATTCTTTCGCTCGCTACATTGACAATATCGAGATTTTTTGTCATACAAGATCAGATGCACGCAAAGCCTATTTTGATATTGTAAAATTCATCTCCAAAAGAGGAATGTACTTGAAGGAAGAAAAAACAAAATTTGTATCGGCGCAACCAATTAAGAATGCATTAGCTGGAAAGAAAACAGCTAAAGACAAAATCAAGTCAGCAATAAAAGAACTGCCTGCAGGACTATCAAAATATTATTACTCCATTGAAGAAGCATTGGGGATGGTAAATTGCGAAGAGCGTTTACTAGCGCGCCCTGATGCAACTACTGGCTTTTTAATGCACTACAGGAACAACGAAATAAACATCGATAAGTCATTAGCAAGTTTCCTTGTTTCGAACCGAATCGAATTCAGCTATCAATTGTATTGCGCTTTGCATTTTATGATCGATTATCCGATGCCAATTACTAAACCAGTATCCGATTCACTACATCGCATTATTAATAATCACTCACAACCATTGCATATTCGATGCTGTGCGGCCCGCTTGCTTTTATCGGAAAACAAAAACAATTATTCGTTACTTAAAGGAGCAATGGAAAGCAGTGACGACAATTTATTTAAAAATGAAATGCGAGTAATCCTCGAAAGAGAACTACCCGCATCGCGTGTCTTTAACCCTTAATCACCAATAGTAGCAATTACTTTTAATTCAATTGCAATAGGTGTCGGTAAACAATTTATTTCAATAGTTGTTCTGCAAGGCTGATTGTCTTTGAAATATTCGGCATACAAACGATTGTAGGTTTTAAAATCGTCTTTCATATTGGTTAAAAATACCGTTACATCAACAATTTTATCCCAGCTGCTTCCTGCATCTTCTAAAATATAGCGGATGTTTCTGAATACTGAGTGGCATTGCGTTTCAATATCGTACGATACAATATTTCCGTTTTCATCTAATTCTACTCCCGGTATTTTCTTGACTCCTTTTTCCCTAGGACCAACACCTGATAAGAATAATAAATTTCCAACCCTGCGCGCATGCGGATATAATCCTACCGGCTCAGGCGCTTTCGATGAATTGATTAACTCGTTTGAATCAGCCATATTTTTATTGTATTGTTATTTCAGTTTCTAATTCCCAGTTGGCTCGAACTTGCAAATTATCGGTAACAGCAATGCGCTCTGGTTGTTGCTTCTTACGAATATTTCCTGGTGTCCATTCTTTGTTTTGATCTGCATCGTCAACCAACCTTATTTTATAACTTGAAGGATTGATGTATTCAAATTTATAATCACCGTCGACTTTAATTTCTAATTGCTTTATCACGTCCAACTTTTCTGAAGTCAGCTGCAACAGGTATTTTTTATCGGGAAACAACCCGCGCACCTTCACTATCAACACACCCGACAATCGATCGGTTGTCATAGCAAATGATTTATTTATCGTATCATTCGTTAAGCCATAAATATCGGTGAAAACGCCTGAAGGAATCATCACTCTATATTGATCGCCTCGCTTCCACTTATAACTAATATTGAATTCTCTTTGATACTCTCCTTTTTTAATCACAGGCACAACAGAATCAACCAATAATGTATCACGATAAATATAGGCAAATCCTTTGCTTGATTTTATTGGATGCTCACTCTTAAGCATCATACTCATGGTAGTATCGGATGATTCGGGTGTTTGATACACAAATAGATTCAGCTTCTCTTGTTCCTTCTTCTTCGAAGTTACTGAAATCATTTTTACATCTACTGTATCACTTAACGTTTTTCCGTCGAAAATTCTTAACTTAATAGCTTCTTGTAAAGTATCATTCGTGAAAACCATTAAGGTATCATGATTAACGCTCCACTCTTGAATGATTTTACTTTTATCTATTCCATTTAACTCTTCTACTTTCACCGTCGTATCAGGTTTATTTAATCCCACTGCGAAGTAATAACGATCTTTCTTCGACACTTTCGCCACTCGCACAACAGGAAATTCTTGCAATGAACATTTAAAATCGACTGTTGATTCTCCTGGCAGTTTTACAATGCGATCGACAAATCCGAGCATCTCATCCTCTCCGCATTTGTAGTCGTTGTTTTTATCTTCAAATGCAAAAACGTAATACTCTCCTCCTGCAACATTGGAAATATTATATGCGCCTTTGTCGTCAGTTTTCGAAAAGTAATCAGGACGTTTTACAAACACTAATGAATCAGGATTTTCTACACCCTCTTTTCGGTACATCATCACTGATATTCCTTTTAAGGTTTCGTTGTTCTTTGCATTTCGAACAGTACCTTGAATGTACAAGGAATCAATGATTAGTCCTGTAGAAAAAATAAATTTATAGTTCTCAATTGCATTACTCTCGTGAATATCGGCAATCGACTTTCCGAAATTGATTGTATAAGTTGTATTCTCTCTTAATGAATCAGGAAGTTTTATGAGTATTTCCTTTTTCAGTGCTTTAATTTCGGGAGTTGATGGCATTAAAGGTGAAATCAATAATTGCCCGTTTAAATCCGTCAATTGCACATACTCATCAAACTTCAATTTAATTTCTCTTCCGTGAAAATCAATCGCGGGATTTACCGGTTCTGATTCCTTCACCACTGGTGGCTTAATATCTTTCTCCCCACCGGTAGGTGTAACTTTATTTGCACATGAAGCAATAAAAAGTGTACTCAAAATAAGCATCAATAATTTTTTCATATCATCGTTGCTTTATAAACATCACTTATAATTGCCGTAACTTCTGAAAGATATTTTGCATCTAATGCATCAAAGTCGTTGAGTTGATCACTATCAACATCAAGAATCATTCTTACTCGATCATTAATAATTACTGGCAGCACGATTTCCGACTTCGACAATGAGCTGCAAGCAATATGTCCAGGGAATTGCTCCACATCAGGAACAACAATCACTCTCCCTTCTTGCCAGGCTTTTCCACAAACACCTTTACCATAACCGATGCGAGTACATGCCAGCGGACCTTGAAAAGGTCCTAAAACCAGTTCTTCCGCTTTTACAAAGTAAACCCCCACCCAAAAGAAGTTCATTGTCTCTTTTAGGACAGCCATCACATTGGAAATATTAGCAATTAAGTCGGTTTCGCCTTCCACCAATGCTTTAATTTGAGGAAGCATCACTTGGTACCGTTCTTCTTTGCCCGCGTCAACTGCGGCTTTTATGAGGTTTTCTGCCATAATACGAACGGCAAAGATAACCATCAATTTTTACTCTGCATAGGCAATTGTGGCTACCACCACCTTTGTTCCTTCAATATTGTTAAAAAGCTGAATACATGCGGCTAAGGTCGACCCAGTAGTCAATACATCATCTACAATCATTACCTTTTTACCTATAAATCGGTCGGGTTTTGAGACCCTAAATACCATTTTCACGTTTTTATGGCGATCAAACCTATTTTTACGGGTTTGAGTATCGGTGAATTTCACTCTACGCAGTCCATCTTTCAATACTTCTTTACCGTAAATATCAGACATACCTTGGGCGAAGCAATATGCTTGGTTGTAACCCCTAATTTTTTGCTTCTTCTTATGGAGAGGAATAGGAATAATATAATCTATCTGATTGAAGGGATCTGACTTCATTATTTCAGTAGCGCAAACCGCCCCTAACTTATTCCCAATTTCCGGACGATTATTGTACTTCAACCGGTGCATCAACGTTTGCACTTTCTCCCCTTTATGAAAATGAAACAAGGCGGTAGCTCCTTCAAGACGAACTTTTCCCCAGAATTGCTTAGCCACAGGATTGTCGGGCATTCGATGAAAATAAGTGCGAGGCAAATTCACCATACAGTGCGTACAAATAACATCTTCTCCTTGCAATAAGAATTCATCGCAGGCTGCACATAAAGAAGGATACAAAATAGAAATCGTGTCTTGCAGTACTTGCCGAATAAAATCAAATGTCTTCATGCTTAGGTTTTATGCAAACCTACATCACTAAACAGCAATTAAACGATCACAAATACTTACAATCGTTTATTGATTTTCGAAATCGTTTGTGTCTTGAATAAAATTCTGATTGTTCGGATAACGCACAAAATAAATTTGCTTAATTAGTCCCGATAAAGCTGCACGCAACTCATCAATGTTTTTCTTATTGATAGCAGAGATAAACACTGAAGTATAATTATTCTTAGCTATCCAATGTGTTTTCATTTCTTCCAACGAAATATTTTCACGAGTTGAAGGAGTTAAATCATCTGCCTCCTTCTCGACAAACTTATACGCATCAATTTTATTAAACACCATCAAGATGGGCTTATCAATAGCTCCAATTTCAGCTAGTGTTTCGTTTACCACACGAATATGTTCCTCGAAATTTTTATGCGAAATATCAACCACATGTACTAATATATCAGCTTCGCGCACTTCATCGAGTGTCGACTTAAACGACTCTACTAGATCATGCGGTAACTTGCGAATGAACCCTACTGTATCGGAAAGTAAAAAGGGAACTGTTTCCCAAACAATTTTCCTTACTGTAGTATCTAATGTCGCAAATAATTTATTCTCTGCAAAAACATCACTCTTACTCAACACATTCATGATAGTGCTTTTTCCAACATTGGTATATCCTACCAAAGCCACACGAATCATTTCGCCTCTCTTCTTTCTTTGTGTTGAATTCTGCTTATCGATCTCTTGTAATCTCACACGAAGTCGGCTAAGCTTATCACGAATTACACGACGATCGGTTTCAATTTCAGACTCACCTGGACCTCTCATTCCGATACCTCCACGTTGCTTCTCAAGGTGAGTCCACATTTTGGTAAGTCGAGGTAATAAATATTTGTATTGAGCTAATTCAACTTGCGTCTTTGCTTGAGCAGTACGCGCACGTTTAGCAAAAATATCGAGAATCAAATTGGTTCTATCGAGAACACGGCAACCCATAATCTTTTCAAGATTTCGTAGCTGCGATGGCGTTAGTTCGTCATCGAAAATTGCAATCTGAATTTCATTCGCTTTATTGAACTCAATTATTTCTTCGAGTTTTCCTTTCCCAACAAAAGTTTTTGAATCGGGATGATCAAGTTTCTGAGTAAAAATGCGAACCGTTTCGGCTCCTGCAGTCTCTGATAAAAAAGCGAGTTCATCGAGGTATTCCTGAACTTGATAGGCACTCTGCATGCGAGTGATTAATCCGATTAACACTACTCGTTCCGGAACTTGTCCTACAGTTAATGGAGTATGAGACAAATTATTCTTTTGGTTTTTATAAATACGGGAATGAAATTATATTTCCATTCCCGTATTCATCATTATTAAAAATTAAAACCAACCGCGACCTGCACCAACAGCTCTGAATGGCCAAGGTATTGTTACAAGAACAAGTACCAATGCAATGCCGTACCAGATTGCAACTGTTTTGAATTTTGCAGCATCGGTTGATGCTTTCTTTGATTTTATATTTCCGATCGTTAAAAGCACAATTGCTATTACCATCATCATTACGTGTTCTACAGCCCAGAATCGAAGAATGGGATCTTTCATTGCTGCGCCCATATCGGCGGTTGCTGCTTGAACTGCTGGGCTAACCATATACAATACTAAACCCATCACCAATTGAATATGCCCGAATATCATCGTAAACATAGTTCTCTTGCGATCGCTATCGGTATACGCAATACCGCTTTTTTGTCCGCCAAATGCTTTAACAACCGAAACTACCATTAGTAGTAACAGAATCCATCGTACTAAAGAGTGAAAGTGAAGTAAGCCTATATACATGTCTTTTTATTTGATGGCCAAAGTTAAGAAAACTATCGATGAGGGGAAAAAATCCTTTTCGCCTTGTTGTTACTGCCGCATAAACAGTCATTTATGACAAATTGCTGACTTCTTTATGGAATATTGCCCCTCTTTGCATCGTTGAGATATAATAACCTATAATCTTAACGATATGAGAACATTATTTGAAAATTGGGAGAACCCGGTATCTCAGAACCGACTCGAGCTTGTTTTCGCACACCGCAACCGTGAATACGGAGCTTATACTCTGAGAAGAAATTACGACAAAACCATTCTCAAAGCATTTTTTATTACTGCCCTTATTGGCTTTGCACTTGCTATCTCGCCTCGAATTAAAAACTACTTATTCCCTGCAGAATTGCTTTTAACAGCGCCTGAAAAAAGCATTATAGTAGACCTCATCGAACCCGACAAAATCATTAAACCCGAGGAAGTTAAAAAAGAAGAAACTCCAGTTAAAGACCCAAACACACCTACTCAACGTGATGTAGTTCCGATAGTGGTAAACCATCAAACTACCGACACTACACTTACGCAAGATGAACTCGCAAAAGTGAATACTGGAACAAAAACAACCAAAGGCGACACTACTATTACCGACCCACATATTGATCCAGATCCTAAGCCCAATACCGACAATAATATTCACTCTGGTTGGGTTGAAGTTATGCCGGCGTTTCCGGGAGGGGAAGCTGCCATGATGCAGTTTATCAGTTCGCATATCCGCTACCCTGAATTGGCAAAAGAATCGAATGTGCAAGGAACGGTTTACATCACATTTGTAGTCAATAAAAACGGAGAGATAACCGACATTGAAACCAAACGAGGAATAGGGTCAGGTTGTGAAGATGAAGCGATGAGAGTCGTAAAATCGATGCCACACTGGTCGCCGGGCTTAATGAACGGAAATGCAGTTCGAGTGCAATACATCTTACCAGTAAAGTTCAGTTTAAAGTAAAAATCACCTTATATTATCTTAAAGGCTTCCTTCATGAGGAGGCCTTTTTCTTTTTAATTGATGTGTAGGTCGGATAAATGCTTATACTTATCGAATAATTGATGAATAGTGTTTATTAAATTTTATTTTTGAAAAAAAAATCTAATATGTCCGGAATTCGATATATCACAGCCATCCTATTTTCAGCCGCTTGTTTATCCTCTTGCAAGCCTACCAAGAAACCTATAGAAGAAACTGTTGTGCAAACCTTACCAGAAGTTGAAGTAGCAGCAGATTCGGAAGCGAATACAGCGTATAAAGGAAGTGTCACCAAACTTTCCGACTTAGTTCACACCAAGCTTGATGTAAGTTTTGATTGGGATAAAAAATATTTGTACGGCAAGGCTACAATCCGCTTAAAGCCACATTTTCATCCCGTTGAAGATGTGTGGCTCGACGCTCGTGGCATGGAAATAAAAGCAGTAAAATTGATCAATGGAAAAGACAGTATTGATGCGGCCTATTCATATGATCATGATAGTTTAAACATTAAGCTTGGCAGAGCCTATAAAAACAATGAAGAATACACGGTGTTTGTGAATTATATTTCTAAACCTGATGAATTAAAAGATCTTAGTGGCGGACAAGCAATTACTAGCGACAAAGGATTGTACTTCATCAATGCAGATGGGAAAACGCCTGATAAGCCTAAAGAAATTTGGACACAAGGAGAAACACAGAGTAATTCGGTTTGGTTCCCAACGATAGATGTTCCTAATCAAAAAACAACCGAAGAAATAAACATAACTGTTGCCAATAATTACAAGACATTATCCAATGGATTATTAGTAAAAAGTGAAAATCATCCTGACGGAACAAGAACAGATTCATGGAAACTCGACAAGCCTCATGCTCCATATTTATTTATGATGGCTATTGGAGAATTTTCGATTGTGAAAGATACTTGGAGAGGAAGAGAAGTGAACTACTATGTAGAACCGGAATTCGAGAAAGCAGCGCGAAAAATATTTGGAAACACACCTGAGATGATCGAATTCTTCTCGACTGTATTAGGAGTTGATTATGCTTGGCCGAAATACAGCCAAGTTGTAGCGCGCGATTATGTAAGTGGTGCCATGGAAAATACCTCAGCAACATTACACGGAAATTTTCTTCAACGTGATGAAAGAGAATTAATCGATGAAACGAATGAAGATGTAATCTCGCATGAATTATTTCACCAATGGTTTGGCGATTTAGTTACTTGCGAATCATGGTCAAATATTCCTTTAAACGAATCGTTTGCTACTTATGGCGAGTATCTCTGGAACGAACATAAATACGGACGTGAAGAAGCGGATATCGGTTTAAGCAGCGATTTAAACGGATACTTGCGTGAAGCTAAATCGAAACAAGTAGATCTCATCCGATTCCACTACGACCAACCTGACGAATTATTCGATCGTCATTCCTATGCAAAAGGCGGAACAATATTAAATATGTTGCGCAGATATGTTGGAGAGGAAGCCTTCTTTGCATCACTAAAGAAATACTTAGAAACTAATGCATTTAAGAATGTTGAAGTTCATCAATTGCGATTAGCCTTCGAAGAAGTTACAGGAGAAGATATGAACTGGTTTTTCAATCAGTGGTTTCTAAACAAAGGACATGCTGAGTTATCCATTTCATACAATTGGAATGCAGCGAATATGTCGCAACAAGTTACAATTGAGCAAAAGCAAAATCTAAGTACTACCCCACTCTACAAACTCCCTCTCGACATTGACATTTATCTTGCAAATTCAAAAAGAAGAGAACGCGTAATCTTAACAGAGAAAAAGCAAACTTTTGAATTCAGATGTGAAAGTCAGCCGCAGGTAGTTAACGTTGATGCTGAGAAAATGTTAACGGGCACGAAAGAAGATAATCATAGTCAATCGGAGTGGATAACACTATACAAAAGAGGACCACTTTATCTCGACCGATTAGAAGCATTAAAAGCGCTTTCAAAATACGAGAACGGAACAGAGCCTGCCTCGGTGATGAAGAGTGCGTTAAATGACAAAAACAGAAAGATTCGTGAATTTGCAATTACCAATTGTAATGCACTATTGTTAGGAAGTGACTCGTTAGCAGTAAAAAACAGATTAATGGAAATGGCGAAATCTGATGCAAATTCAGGTGTACGCACAATGGCGATTGATAAGCTTTCAGAAAACTTTAGTGACCAATCGGTTATTGATTTAGCGATGACACTTTCGACTGATAGCTCTTTCGAAGTGATGTCGAATGCAATAGAACTAATCGGAAATAAAAAACCAGAGGCAGCCTTAACGATGTGCAAAAAGCTTGAATCGGAATCACATCGGAGAATAAGAGCAATAGTAGCATCTACATATGCGAAATTCGGCAACGACGATCAGTTCAATTATATGATTACTAACTTCAATCGACCAAATGGAAGTTCGAATTACATGGCGGTACAATCGTTAGGAAGATATTTGGTAAGATGTAAAAACCCGAATAACATAAAAACAGGCGCTGCTGCTATTGCCAATAAATATTCTCAATTTGACGAATGGTACATTCGACTAGCTTGCGTACAAGCTTTAACAACATTATCAGAAAGTTTAGAAGACTCCATTAAAAAATATTCAGAAGGCGGAGATGTTATTCACTCTGCGGAATTACTTCCGATAAAAAATGAGATCAGCGATAAAATCAATGAACTGAAGAAGAATGAGAAAGACGAAACACTTTTAAAAATCTACAACTACAAAAACTAATCAAAAAGGCTGCCTTAATAGAGCAGCCTTTTTTTATGCAATGAAGTAATTATATACCCATCCTCCTACAAGTACAAGTAACATAATTTCGAGCAACCACATTTTCTTTCCTGAAAGGAAATAATAAGAAACATATGCGGAGAAAGGAACAGCCAATATACTGAATCGGTAAAGACTCTCTTCTCTCGAAACCAACACCATAATTACTCCTACAGGAATTAAAATGAGCAATATCTGTTGTGTTAATCGCGATTTCGTTACATTCTTAAAATAATTCTTTTGTAAACGAAATAGTGCTAAGCAAAACAAAACCGCTATCCAAAACAAGCTAAAAGTATACTGATAAGTATATAGATGTTGTAGCGCAATTGTTTTATTGATTCCTGATACAAATACTTTATCATAAAAAGCATTCAACTTATCCGTTAAGAAGTAATACAAGAAGGCAAAAAAGAAGGGTAAAGTAAAACCCATTATTCCAACTAACCAGTCGCGCCAAGAAAACGGACGAAGGATCAGAATACTTATCACGTATACAAATACGAATACTATTGCTGGAAAATAGAATAAGGCTGATAGGGATAATAAAAAGGCGCTATCGAAAGCCAAGGCCAAGGCTCCGGTATTTTTGTACAGCCCAAAAATGTTGTCGAGCGCAAAAATCAGGATAGTATTCACGAATAATAAAGGCGAAAACCAAATGAATTGAGGGATAATTGACGCAATAATCAGGTAAATTAATGAAGGAAGCCACGACTGTTTAAAGAAAACTTCGTGCTTATTAAGCACAAAATTGAGGTGAAGAGCCTGGGTTGTGACCAAAACAAAGACAAGTATTGCGCTAAAAATGGATGATTTGGCTACGGTTGTGGCACCTGATTTCATAAATAATCCCGAAATCAAATCATACAAGGGCATTCCGTTTGGGGCCACTACACTATAATGCAAACTCCAAGAAATCAATGATATAGCAATAGAAATGAGTATCAAAACCGCTACAGGGAATATCTGTGTTGAACGAAATAAACGGATCAGCATAATTTTATCTGTTAGAAGAATAGTATTGTTTTCAAGAAAACATTAAATTCGCCACCAAATTACACTAAAAATGGACGCTATATTTTACGGAATCGCCAATGCTGCTGAAGCAACGTTTAAACTCCTTCCTCCAATTGGAGCGTTGGTAAACTGGGTATTCGGATTAACAATTACTGTTGGAGTAATTTTCTGGTTAAAATACGACTCATCTGTTCGCAAAGGCGGAGCAAACTATATTGCAAATAAAGGAAAGTAATATTTCCTAAAGAAATTACCTGTTAATTAGTAAAAAACGCGATTAGCCTTTGGGTAATCGCGTTTTTATTTTTTCTGGAGTATATTTTTCTATACCTAATAAATCGCATACAAAAACTTCGCTTTTTTCATCCGAAGTGCGATTTAGGATAATCATAACTGGGAACTTACCTATAAATCATCACCTTAGTAGTACACTTTTGCTCTCCGGTAGCATCGGAAGAATAAATAATATATACTCCGGTTTGAACTTTTTGACCCGAAAGATTTCTTCCATCCCAAACTACTTGAGCTCCTACCGATTTACCTTCAAAAACTAGCCCGCCGCTGATATCGGTAACCTTTACGATTCCATTTGGGATTACTCCTTTCACAGCGATACTACCTTCATAATCACGTTTCACAGGATTAGGATAAACTAAAAGATCGCCGCAAGATTCTCCACCGGCAATTGCATCACCCTGATAACTAATAATTCCTTTTTCGGTTCCAATAAACACTTCACCTGTTTCATCGTTAATTGCTAGTGCCGTAATGTTATCAGAAAACAAAGGGCTATTTTCAGTTGTGAAATGCTTAATTTGATCTTGGCCATCAGCACTTAAAAGATATACACCTGAACTTTCTGTTCCGATCCATTTTCTGTTTGCTCCATCAATAGCAATAACGGTAACCACATCGGTTGCTAATAAATATTGGTATGAATTATCTTGCTTTATTAAAATTTGCTGAGGAGTAATACTTGGAGGATAAAAAATGTAAACACCTTGATCGGTGCCAGTCCAAATAGTTCCTTCATTATCCATTTTTATTACTCTCACACGATTCGAACCAAAGTCAACAATTTCAAATTGATCGTCGGCAGTATTGTCGACAGTTTGATTGTCGTTGAAGACTAATATTCCCTCTTTCCCACCAATATTCTCAAATACACTTAACCACTTATATCCGTTTTGGTCAACAATTAATTGTCCGCAAATACTACTACTGTTAATTTGCCCCGGGAAACTATAAGCTTTCCATTGTCCGTTGTTCTTTAATACGTTAATGACAGAAGCAGTACCCGCATTCGACACCCAAAGATTTCTGTTGTCATCTAAAGTCATACCGTGTACTTTTACTTGGCCTGGATTACCTAACTGCTGAAGCAAAGTACTGTTTGTATCACGATAAAATTTTAGAGGAGAACCCGTTTTAGTAGCTTCATCATATTGAAACTCCAACAAGCCCGGCCCTGTGGCACCAACAAAAATATGGTCAGCATCGCTAGGATCAATAACAATAGATACATTATCATAGAAACCCAACTGATAAAACATTGGTGTTCCTGCGGAATTACCATCGAAGGAGGTCCAATCGGAATTCGAAAATCTAGAGAATCCTTGCTGAGTATAAATATTTTTCCATCCTCTATTTTTAGGTCCGTGTGAAACCCAAAGTACATTATTCAGGATCTGAATATCATTAGAAGCTGAGCTATAAGGACCATCGGGATTAAAATAACTCAACGAAGAATTATCAACTTTTATTAACCCTTTATTATGATCGGCTACCCAAACATTTTGCGAAGCATCTATAATTCCATCGCGAAAATCAGGACCCGAGACAATAGATCCATCGATATATTTAATTCGATTAAAAGTGCCGTCGAATACAGAAATGGCAAAAGGTTCGGAAACAATTAAACTATTATTAACCTCTGAAAGATTATACTTCTGCGAAACAGATTGAAGTTCTACCGGCAATGCATATCCCCAGTTACCATTATAGGCCATTATACTATCACCAGCAGATCGAGAATAGGACACAAGGAGAATATTATTATGCACTACGGCATTCTTGAAAAATCCTTGATCACCGATATCGTCGAGTATTTTTGTCCAAGCGTTGAAATTCGCAGGATTTGTATTTACTTTTTCTATTCGATAGACGCCATCTTCTGCGGCAGCATAGAGGTACGTTGCGTCGTATGCTACTTCATATACTTCACTTAATCCTGAAGGGCCAACGTAATAAGTATCTTTTATTTCATTTCGCTGCAGATCAACAACCACTATTCCGAATCCGCAAGCTAAGTAAGCATAACGACCATCAACCGAAACATTATTGATACGCTTATTTCCGGGAATGTTCTTTCGTTTGATATCAGAAATATTAGTAACCGACATATCATCATTGAGCAAATCTACATTGGTGTTATTGTATGCAATAATCAATTTATGATACGCTTGACTATAAGAAATATCAGATATGCCGAAATCACTTAACCCATTCAACTTCGATAAGCGCACTATTTCATTTTCGCTTGGAGAGTAGGCATAAAAACCATCATCGGTAGAACAATAAATTTTACTGCCTGCATCTACGAGTAGTCGAGCATGAATATAAGGCAAGTGATCGCGCCAGTGCCCAATTTCAAATGGCTGAGAGACCCCATTTAAGGCCGACAGCAAAGTCAAAAAGAGTATTGAGAAGGATAGTCGTTTCATTATAGAAGTTAGAGGCTTATATTAACTGTTTTTCCCCCGTTTTTATTGTAAGTGCACTAAAATAATAATAAAGATTCACCCTTGCCTTGCCTTACCGTCAATTTCACCCTTATTTCCCTGCTTCCAGCCTCGCTCAATTGCCTATTATACCTTATTTTTGCAGCTTCAAAATACAACAGACATGTTAAGATCACATACTTGCGGGGAGTTAACCAAAGCGAATATCGGAGAAAAAGTTACCCTTTGCGGGTGGGTTCAGAAGTCGAGAGATTTAGGAGGCCTTACCTTCATCGACTTACGAGATCGTTATGGAATTACCCAATTGGCCTTCAATATGGATGTAAATTCAGCACTTTGCCTTGAAGCCCGTAAACTTGGGCGCGAGTTTGTTATCAAAGCTACGGGATCTGTAAAAGAGCGCGAAAGCAAGAATTTGAAGATGGCAACGGGCGAGATTGAAATCGTTGTAGATGCTTTAGACATCCTAAATGCTGCCATAACACCTCCATTTACGATTGAAGAGCAGACAGATGGTGGCGACGATTTACGTATGAAGTATCGTTACCTCGACTTACGTCGGGCGAATGTTAGAGCGAACTTGGAGCTACGTCACAGAATAGCTATCGAAAGCAGAAACTACCTCGACAAACAAAATTTCTTAGAAGTAGAAACGCCTGTATTGATTAAATCGACACCTGAGGGAGCTCGCGACTTCGTTGTGCCTTCGCGCATGAATCAAGGGCAATTTTATGCACTACCTCAATCGCCGCAAACATTTAAGCAACTGTTGATGGTTGCAGGATTTGACCGTTACTATCAAATTGTAAAATGCTTCCGTGATGAGGATTTAAGAGCGGACCGCCAACCTGAATTTACACAGATCGACTGTGAGATGAGTTTCATTGAGAGAGAAGACATCTTAAATACGTTTGAAGGATTGGTAAGTCATTTATTTGAAACTGTTAAAGGAATTAAGATCGATAAACTTCCTCGCATGAGTTATGCTGATGCCATGAAGTATTATGGATGCGACAAACCTGATACACGCTTCGACATGCGTTTTGTTGAATTGAATGATTTAGTTAAAGAAAAAGGATTCAAAGTTTTTGACGATGCTGAATTAGTTATCGGTATCAACGCAAAAGGATGTTCAGAATATACGCGTAAGCAACTTGACGAGTTAACTGACTTTGTTAAACGTCCGCAGATTGGTGCTACTGGATTAGTTTATGCCAGAGTAAATGCAGATGGAACGGTGAAGTCGAGTGTAGATAAATTTTACGATGCCGATCAATTGAAAGCATGGGCAGAAAAAATGAATGCGCAAGCGGGAGATCTAATTTTAATTCTTGCAGGCGGTGCCGATAAAACACGCAAGGCGATGAATGAATTACGTCTTGAAATGGGTACACGTTTAGGACTTCGCGATAAAAACACATTCAGCTGTTTATGGGTGATAGACTTCCCATTGTTTGAGTACAACGAAGAAGCGGGACGTTATTTTGCCATGCACCATCCATTCACCTCTCCGTTACCGGAAGATCTTGCATTATTAGAATCAGATCCTGGTGCAGTAAGAGCGAATGCGTATGACATGGTAATTAATGGTGTTGAAGTTGGAGGTGGTTCTATTCGTATTCACGATAGAAATTTACAATCACAAATGTTTTCGTTATTAGGATTTACGAAAGAAGAAGCTCAAGAGCAATTCGGATTCTTGATGAATGCATTTGAATTTGGGGCACCTCCACATGGAGGAATTGCATTTGGCTTCGATCGCTTATGTTCGCTCTTCGGAGGATCAGAAAGCATTCGCGACTTTATTGCATTCCCTAAAAATAATAGTGGTCGCGATGTAATGATAGATGCACCATCGGTAATTCATGACGATCAATTAAAAGAATTAGGAATCGACGTTAAATAATAAATTCAACGATATGATAAAGGGATATATTCAGATGAGTATATCCCTTTCCTTTTTTAGTGAACTTATAACTAAAGATAATTTCGTATTTTTGAATCAGACCACCTATCGGAATGCTGTTTAACTCACTGCAGTTTCTTATTTACTTTGTATTTGTAACCACTTGCTATTTTGCTATCCCGCATAAATACAGATGGCTACTATTACTCATTGCGAGTTGCTTTTTCTACATGTCGTTTATTCCAGTGTACCTTTTCATTTTGGGAGGAACAATTGTAATAGATTACATTGCAGGAATACTAATTGAAAAATCATCAGGTGCAAAAAGAAAGTCATTTTTAGTTTTAAGTTTAATAGCTAACATAGGAGTATTAGCGGTATTTAAATACTACAATTTTATAGCTGAAAATATTAACCTACTATCATCAGCTGCCTTTAACTCGAGAGCATTAGACTCATGGAAGATCATATTACCTATCGGATTGTCCTTCCATACATTTCAAGCAATGAGTTATACGATAGAAGTGTATAGAGGCAATCAAAAAGCAGAAAAAAACTTCGGCATCTATGCATTGTATGTAATGTTTTACCCTCAATTAGTAGCAGGACCGATTGAACGTCCACAGAATTTAATTCATCAATTTTACGAAGAACATAATTTCGATATTGAACGTTTCAAAAGTGGCATTACATTAATGATGATTGGCTTTTTCAAGAAAGTTGTAATTGCCGATCGATTATCGATGGCTGTAGATTATTCGTATAGTAACCTTAATCAACAAAGCGGTTTGTCGGTAGCTATCGCCACTTTCTTTTACTGCTTTCAAATTTATTGTGACTTTTCAGGGTATTCTGATATTGCAATTGGGGCTGCTCGAATTATGGGATTCGATTTAATGAAGAACTTTAATGCTCCTTATTTTTCAAAGAGCATTTCTGAATTCTGGACGAGATGGCATATTTCGTTGTCTACTTGGTTTAAGGACTACCTATACATACCATTGGGTGGTAATCGAGTAACTATTTCAAGAAAATTCATTAACCTATTTATTGTATTTGCCTTAAGCGGACTATGGCATGGGGCAAACTATACCTTTATAATTTGGGGAATATTACATGCTTTACTCTTGGGTTATTCAAATCTGAAAACACATTTCACAAACAAATTCGGAATAGAATTTACAATCAATAAATTTACGAATACACTATCAACCATAACTACATTTGTTACTGTTTGGTTATCATGGATTTTCTTTCGTAGTCCATCACTTACCGAAGCTAAAGTTGTATTCGGAAAGTTATTTACCTTAGGAGTAAACAATTCTGTCGACCTATTTTTAAACAAAATCGAAATTTTATTCTGCTTTTTCTTAATCGCATTACTAGGAATATATGACTACTATATTAAAGAAATTAAAACTTCTAACACCAATAAAATAATTGCTTTAAACGTAGTGTTAATCGCTATTTGTTACTTTTTCGGAGTATTCAATCACAAACAATTTATCTACTTCCAATTTTAATGAAAAAGGTTTGTACATATCTCGTTTTGATTCTTGCAGCAGTCATTTACTATTGCAGCAATAACTCCTCAATTATAGAATACTATTCTGAATACCGAATCGGGAAACCATTTATATCGCCCGGACATAGAGGTTTAGGAGATCTGTACAATATGTGTTTCATATCAGATTTCAATACAAACATTGAATATCGCTTACCAATAATAAATTCGAAAAGAAGAGATACAGATTTATATGTGATTTGCGATAGTTATTTAATGAGTCATTTAGAAAAAGAAAATATTACAAATATTGATTCGCTTGTGAAAATAAAATGGTGGGATGAATCATCATATATCACTACTAAAGGATTGAATAAAAACAAACGAAACGTACTTGTAATTGAAATGTCGGAGCGATTTATCAGAGGCAACTGCAACAACTATTCAACTCTAACAATGCCAATTAAATTCGACATCAACTTTAAAAGTAATTCAACAAGCAAAACACAAATAGAAGACGAAAAGTCGTTTTTAGAAAAGCACTTTTTCAATCCCAACATTAACAGCAACCTTGAAATGAATTTGTTCGACTACAAATTATTTTATCCTTTAAAAGAAATCAAGGGCGATATTAATTACCATTGGTTTAACCGCATTGCGGATGATCTTTATATTGACAAAGAAAATCACTTTTTATTTTACAAACCAACCATGCAAGGAGAACAAAACATGAATTCCTTTTACTCGATTGACAGTAGTGAAATCAACAACATCAAAAACACCTTAAATCGCGCATTTGAATACTATTGCCAAAATGGTTTTGAAGAAATTTATTTCTCCATCGTTCCCAATCCGGTTTCAGTTGTAAATCCGGGTTTAGGCAAATACAATAATTTGATTCCGCTATTAATGCATGGCGATCAGTTGAAATGCAAAAAGATTGATGCATATGAACTTTTCCGCAGTAATGCAAAATCGTATTATTTGAATAGCGATACACATTGGAACAACGATGGTTTGAACTTATGGGTCAAGACCTTAAATGACTCTTTAGTTAAATAAAAAAGGCAGCCGAAAACGACTGCCTTAAATAAGAACTGATAAATTATTACTGACGAATAGTTACTCTTCGAGAATACGAAGCATCGTCGGTTTGAATTTTCACGAAATAATAACCCGGTTTTTTATCGGATAAATTAATTGAAAATGTATTGGCGTTTTGGCGTTCCATTTCGGGATGAGCGACTACATTACCCAGCAAGTCGTAGACAACAGCCTTCGGGCTATTAGTAATTTGGGTGGGAAAAGAGAAGTTAACTTGTCCGGTGCTCGGTTGCGGGAAAACAGAAACAATATCTTTATTCCACAAAGATCTTGAATTATCATCCGTTTGAGCTATCAGCGTCAGCTGAGCAAAAAGAAGGACAGCAATAAGAGAGTAAAGGTATTTTTTCATTTGGTGATGATTTTGGTCTCGGGAAAGTGAACAAAAATCCTGCCGTTATTTATTGTTAAAGGCATTCATGGTCATTTGGAGCCCTATTGCAGCGAAGCTTTTCACCATATCTTCAGCAATGGAGATCCTTTCTGGCAGGGCGGCAGCCTCCTCTTTACCCCATTTACCAAGTACATAATCTACCTGGCGGCCTTTCGGGTAATCGTTACCGATACCGAAGCGAAGTCGAGCAAACTGATCAGTACCAAGGCATTCAATAATGCTAGTAATGCCATTATGTCCGGCTGCACCACCAGCGGGGCGCATACGCAGCGTACCAAAAGGGAGGGCAAGGTCGTCGGTAACAACAAGTACATGTTCGCGAGCAATCTTTTGATCTTGCATCCAAAAGCGGACGGCCTCACCACTTAAATTCATAAAAGTGGTAGGTTTAATAATGATAAGTTGTTTGCCTTTATGACGAGCTTCGGCAACCCAAGCTTTCTTACCTGAAGAAAAAGAAGCGCCGAGGGAATTGGCAACAGCATCGGCCACATCGAATCCGATATTATGTCGAGTATTGACATAATCGGGACCAATATTTCCTAAACCTGCAATTAGAAATTTCACGGAATGACGACTTATCTATAAAAGAGAAAAGAGGAACCCTGAACAGGATCCCTCTGAAATAATTTATCTGTCGGCTAATTATTTTTTAGCGTCAGCAGCTGCATCAGCAGAAACGTTACGAGTCATATTAACTCCAACGATCACATTAGCAGGCGACTCTAAGAAAGTAACACCTTCAACATTTAAGTCACGAACGCGGATACCGCCACCGATTTTCAAAGCAGAAATATCTACAGAGATAAAATCAGGTAAGTGAGCTGGAAGAGCTTTCACTTTAAGGCGACGATATTTGGTAACTAATTTACCTCCCATTTTCACACCTTCAGAAGCACCTGTAAATTTAACAGGGATGCTCATTGTTACAGGCTTGTTATCGAATACCTGTAAGAAGTCAGCGTGAATAATAATATCCGTTACGGGATGGTACTGAACATCCTGAACAGCACATAGGTACTCTTTTCCTTCCACAGATAATTTCACCATGTGAACATCCGGAGTATAGATAAGACCCTTGAAGGCAGATAATGGAGCAGAGAAGTGAACTTGCTCTTCGCCACCATACAATACGCATGGTACCATTTCGTTGTTACGAAGCTGTTTTACTTCTTGCTTCGTGATATCAGTACGTTTTGTGCCTTGAATTTCAATCGTTTTCATTAGGGTAAGAATTATGCTTTTACAAACAGTGAGCTAATAGATTCATATGCGTATACACGCTGAATTGCTTTTGCAAACAATGCAGATGTAGGCAATTGTTTTATTTTATTTGATGGTTTACGTAACGGAATAGTATCGCAAACAACCAGTTCAGTCAATTTAGATTCGGCAACTCTTTCATAAGCTGCGCCACTTAGTACGGGATGAGTACAGAAAGCGCGAACGCTAGCAGCACCTGAATCCACCAATAAGCCGGCAGCTTTAGTAAGAGTTCCTGCTGTATCAACGATATCATCCACAAGGATTACATCGCGACCACGAACATCGCCAATTACAGTCATACTTTCAATCTCATTGGCGCGTTTACGATGTTTATCGATAACAGCCATATCCGTGTTAAAATACGAAGCGTAAGTTCTAGCACGGTGCACGCCACCCATATCGGGAGCGCAAATGAGCATATTAGGTAAGTCGAGAGTCTTAATATAAGGAACGAAGATCGCTGACGCATCCATATGATCAACCGGAACATCGAAGAACCCTTGAATCTGAGGAGCATGTAAATCCATGGTCATGATTCTGGTTACTCCGGCTGCCGACAACAAGTTTGCTACCATCTTAGAAGCGATAGCCACCCTTGGTTTGTCTTTACGGTCGCTGCGAGCATATCCGAAATAAGGAATTACCGCAGTAATATAGTGAGCCGACGCCCTTTTAGCCGCATCAATCAGAAGCAGAAGCTCAAACAGATTATCAGTTGGAGAGAATGTGCTTTGAATAATAAACACATCGCAACCTCTGACACTCTCATCGAACGAAGGAGAGAACTCCCCGTCACTGAACCTCGCTACCTGAACATCGCCAAGAGGGGCACCGTAACAATCTGCAATTTGTTCAGCCAGGTATTTCGATTCTGTACCTGAGAAGATCTTTACTTGACGAGCCATACTTCTTTTTGTGTTATGTGGAAAAAGGGCTGCAAAGAAAAGAAAAATTCGCTTTATCTCAAAATGAATTCACAAGCAAATGTTAAAAAGCTGCAATTGCTTTAAAAAATCGTGGATTACAAATATAAACAGTTCATTCTCCGATAGATTCGAATTATTAACCTCATTGAGCCTCTTCATAATTTGGAGTGAGCCAAAATTAGTCCTATTTTAGCAGTCCAAAACACAAAAACAAAACAAAAAACCTTGGTTTTCAGTGGGTTACGCAAAATTCCCTTTACACCTTTGCTAACACCTTGAATTCAAATCGTTTGATATCGGATGAAGTATTGCCGTACTCATTCTTTTATCTGAACATTGGCGATTTAACTAAGTGCAGAGATCGGAAGACTCTGATGACATAATGAAAATGCCCGGGTGGCGGAATTGGTAGACGCGCTGGTCTCAAACACCTGTGATTTCACGATCGTATCGGTTCGACTCCGATCCCGGGTACTTCATCTTCATCCTTCCTTTCTTCAAGAGAAATGTTCAATTAATTGGGCGGGGGATTTCCATTATTATCGTTACATAATAATTTGTAACACCTTGTTCTATTTTGCGAACGGTTCACGGCTTAGGTCTGATGGATTTTTGTTTTACACTTGCAAACAATAGGACAAACCTTTTTATCATGAACATCCTAAAGACATCATTGCCGCTATGGTTAGTTTTACTAATCTGTGCATGCATCGGAACAGGTTCTTTTTTCCTTTTCGGAAACAAAAGCACTGTTGAAAGATCCGACTCGCTTAATGTCAACAATAATTGTGGCATAGTGCTTATGAGAGCTAGTAAGCATGGTGAATTTACTCGTCCGTTAATTATGGCCGACTCACCCAACGAAAGCAACGACCTTCTCGATTTGAAAAACAATATCATTGAAACGATTAATAATGCTCAGGTAGGCGGCGGAATTACAAGAGCTTCTGTTTATTACAGATCCATCGAATCGGGAAAATGGATAGCAGTAAATGGTGGCGAGCAATTTAGCATGGCGAGTATCATGAAAGTCCTTACGCTGATTTATCATTTACGTCAAAACGAACAAAATCCGGGATGGTTAAATCAGCGAGTAAAGTTGACTGATTATACACAAGGTAATATACAAACCATCGAAGGACCTAAAATGGAAATTGGCAAAGAATACAGCATTGAAGAATTAATGAAATATATGATCAAGTACTCTAATAACAATGCAACGGCCAACTTAAACGTTTTAATGGACTTTAAAGCATATAGTACTTTAATGGAAGACATTGGCATTCCTGTTCCTGATCCGAAAGCTTCTGACTATACACTAAACAGTGTTGAATGCAGTAGGTTCTTAAGAGTTTTATACAACACCTCAGTATTAACCAATAAATCTTCTGAATACGCTCTTAAACTTCTTTCAGAGAGCACATACCAAGGCGGGCTTTTACGCCAAATAGCTGATAAAAATGTAAAAGTAGCGCATAAATTCGGCGAACGTTTTTTGCCAAATGAAAACCAATTACACGAAACAGCCATCTTTTATACTGACAACTCACCTTATCTTTTAACAGTACTTACCGGCGGAAAAGACACTGCGCAAGAAGCTGCACTAATCGGAAAAATTGGAGCGCTAGTATACGATTATAATACCAAGCCAAAAACAAACTAAAAAACCAATAATTCAAAAGAGCATCCCCTAAAAAAGGATGCTCTTTTATTTTGCCCCGTTTTTATTTTTACTTTTACTGCTCAAATACATTACTAATGATTGAAATAGGGAAAACGTTAGTATCGGACGAATTGCTTGAAGAGCACTTTGTTTGTGACTTACAGAAATGCAAGGGGGAATGCTGTATAGCAGGTGATTACGGAGCGCCGTTAGACAAATCAGAGTTGAAGGAAATTGAAAAGTATTATCCTTTTGTTAAAGATATGCTTCCATCGAAAGCTCAAAAAAGTATTGAAAAACAAGGTTTATACCTGAAAGACGACGAAGACGAATGGGTAACTCCCTTAGTTGATGGTGTTGGAGAATGCGCCTTTACAATTTTCGAAGGTGGTATTGCTAAATGCTCATTTGAAAAAGCATATTATGACGGAACGATTCCTTGGAAAAAACCAGTATCGTGCCATCTTTATCCTGTAAGAATACGTAAACTCAGAAACTACGAAGCCGTAAATTACGATCGATGGGATGTGTGTGCACCAGCTTGCAAACTAGGTAAAAGTTTAAAAGTTCCCGTTTATAAATTCTTGAAGGAATCGCTAACAAGAAAATACGGAGAAGAATGGTACAAAGAACTTGAAATTGCTGCTGATTTACTAAAAGAGGCAAAAGCTGCAGAAAAAGAAAAGAAAGCGACAAAGAAGTAAAAATCTTAGATATAAAAAAGCCCGTTGTGATTTACAATTTAGAATCATGACGGGCTTTGTTGTTTTTTAGTGAACTAATGCCCCCTTTCTTGATAGTGTATTAATTAATAATTAAATATCATTTTGAAACATGATAATTAAAAGGTAATCTTGTGTCTGAATTTTCATATACATAAATGATATTTTATTCAAATTACAACATGAAAGCGCTCCCCAATAACAATTTAAAGGTTTTTACTTTTCTATTCTTATGCTTGTTTACTACCCTTTCAAACGCTGAAAATTATTGCTTCGATTTAAGCACCTTCACTTCTTTTGAAACAGCTTCAATTAATGAAATTCAATTGACATTAGAAAAAGAAAACTGGATACGTATCGAAGAAAATAGTTCTTCTAATTATTCATTCATCGATAAGAAATTAAATTTTAATGTAGTAATGTTCGAGAGTGAATTACGCAGCAAAATTTACATTTGCATGGCCAAAGATGTGCCAAATCTTATAATCTTTCGAACAAATAAATCATGTTTCAATAGCATGTTAGAAGAAGCTAAGAAAAGCGGCTACCCGGCTCGTTTTACTCGCGACAGCTGTACGATAACAGACCTTGCACGTGAAGGACAAATGATTGAGTTTAGAGAATCCCAATTTTCAGGAAAATCAGAATATTACATCATAGATTATAGGCCAACAATTGTAAAATACAATCAAATTTATTTAGGTTTCAAATCGAACAATAGCACTTCAACTTCAAATAAGAACGCTAATAAAAATAGCCCTTCTACCGAGATCATGCCATCCTTCCCCGGTGGCGACAAAAAAATGATCGCGTTCATTCTAGAGAATTTAGAATACCCTGCGTTAGCAATAAAAAAGGGAATCACTGGTAGAGTTGTTGTGGAATTTATTATTGATAAAGAAGGCAATATAGTCGACCCAAAAGTAATAAACCATGTAGGCGGAGGATGTGATGAAGAAGCCTTAAGAATTGTAAGTTTAATGCCGAAATGGACACCGGGATTTCGAGATGGAGAAGCAGTAAAGACGAGATACTTTATGCCTATTGAATTTGACATTTTTGATTAGAAGGTTATCAATACCGTTGTACGACATTTACCAACGTTATCGGAAAACTTATTACGCGTAATCCCAAATTATACTAAAGCTTAATTTGCCCTTCGGACAGATAAAATTCTTATTGGGATTAGCTTCGCTTTTCCCTTCTAGCCGATAGTCATTAAAAAATCACGGAAGCATGCACATCATCATATTTACATTTCGGTTCAAACCCGTAAAAAAGCCCTAATTATGCTAACGCATAATTACCACTTCGGGCTGACGAAAAACAATGTTTTTGTCAGGGTTTCAAACTTGGGGTATGCTGAAGAAATTTTCGTTGGGATTAGCTTCGCTTTTCCCTTCTAGCCGATAGCCATTAAAAAATCACGGAAGCATACACTTCATTAAATTTACATTTCGGTTCAAACCCGTAAAAAAGCCCTAATTATGCTAACGCATAATTACCACTTCGGGCTGACGAAAAACAATGTTTTTGTCAGGGTTTCAAACTTGGGGTATGCTGATGAAATTCTCATTGGGATTAGCTTCGCTTTTCCCTTCTAGCCGATAGCCATTAAAAAATCACGGAAGCATACACTTCATTAAATTTACATTTCGGTTCAAACCCGT
>JAHEYP010000019.1:0-23073 GCA_023251535.1 Bacteroidota bacterium | reverse complement strand
CTTGGGGTATGCTGATGAAATTCTCATTGGGATTAGCTTCGCTTTTCCCTTCTAGCCGATAGCCATTAAAAAATCACGGAAGCATACACTTCATTAAATTTACATTTCGGTTCAAACCCGTAAAAAAGCCTTGGGGTATGCTGAAGAAATTTTCGTTGGGATTAGCTTCGCTTTTCCCTTCTAGCCGATAGCCATTAAAAAATCACGGAAGCATACACTTCATTAAATTTACATTTCGGTTCAAACCCGTAAAAAAGCCTTGGGGTATGCTGATGAAATTCTCATTGGGATTAGCTTCGCTTTTCCCTTCTAGCCGATAGCCATTAAAAAATCACGGAAGCATACACTTCATTAAATTTACATTTCGGTTCAAACCCGTAAAAAAGCCTTGGGGTATGCTGAAGAAATTTTCGTTGGGATTAGCTTCGCTTTTCCCTTCTAGCCGATAGCCATTAAAAAATCACGGAAGCATACCCCTAAAAAAGCAAACAGGAATTTTTATTCAAGCGAGCTTGATAAAAATTCCTGTTTGCTTTTTTACACTTCGTGAAGGCTTTTTTACTTAATAGTGCACCCGAAGGGATTCGAACCCCCAACCAACAGAACCGGAATCTGCCATTCTATCCAATTGAACTACGGGTACATTTGGAGGGTGCAAATATACGAATCATAGGAACAGTACATGTAATGGCGTAAACTTTACCTACCTTTGCGGCACCCAATTTTAAGCTCATGAAAGCAAAAACTGCAAAAGAAAGCCTGGCCATACATACTGAGATTGTTTTGCCAAACGACACCAATGTTCTCGGAAATTTAATGGGAGGAAGATTACTTCATTGGATGGACATTACCTCTGCAATTGCTGCGCATCGTCATTGTAGTCGTATAGTAGTAACGGCATCCGTTAACAACGTATCTTTTAATCAACCGATCAAATTAGGCGATATAGTTACTCTTCAAGCGAAAGTTTCGCGTGCATTCAATTCATCGATGGAAGTATTCATTGATGTATGGGTGGAAGACAATATGCGTAACAAAAAAATCAAATGCAACGAAGCGATTTACACCTTTGTGGCTGTTGATCAACTTGGAAATCCGATTAATGTCCCTGAATTAATTCCTGAGTCGGAAGAAGAAAAGCAACGTTATGACGGAGCGCTAAGACGTCGCCAATTATCGTTAATTCTTGCTGGCAAAATGAAGCCGTCAGAGGCAAACGAATTAAAAGCTTTATTTCTTTAGAAAACGATTAACCGCATGAACCACGTCAGCATTTTGCAAGTGGTTCATGCAGTTAAAATGCTTTTTAGGACATTCTTTATATCCGATCTTTGAACATGGTCGGCATGATAAATTTTTCACTTCTAAAATCTCAGAGTTTCCGGGGCATTGCGGCATATAAGGAGTCATTCCAAACTCAGGAACTGTATTTCCCCATAGTGAAACAATTTTCTTATTGTACGCTGCAGCGATATGCATTAATCCTGTATCATGAGTTATCACAACCTCCGCTTGTTTGATTAAAGAAGCCGATTGATTTATAGAAAAATTTCCGCTGGTATTGATAGCAATTTCAGAATTATTTTTTGCAATAAACTCTCCTTCTTCCTTATCACCTGCTCCACCTAAAATAAGAGTCGGAAAATTCAAAGTTTTAATTATATCGGCGAGTTTTTCAGCAGGCATTTTCTTTGTTGCATGATTCGCACCAACAACGAGAGCGATGTAACCTCTTTTAAATTTCTCAGGAAAAACATCAAGATTAACTTCATCATTATTATCAATAAAATAATCGAGACCTTTTAAATCATTAAAAACATTCAGATGTGAAATTGATTTTAAATAACGGTCAACAATATGCATTGCGGGCAAACGGTTAACCTTTAGATTCACCAACATCCACTTTTTAAAATTGAGTTTATCGAAAGAAGTAGAAGGCTTTCCTAAAAGAGTTTTTACTTTCAGCGAACGCAAATTATTATGAAGGTCAATTATCCCATCATAATTTTCTTCTTTCAGCGTCTCCATTACATCATTCAAAGAACCATCCGTCCCATGCACTTTGTCGATATAAGGATTTGCCTTTAAAAGTGTAACAAACGAGTTTTTAGTCAGGAAATGAACTTCAGCCCCTTTAACCTGCTGTTTAAGAATCCTAACAACAGGAGTAGTTAAAACAATATCTCCGATAGAGCTGAAACGAATGACTAAATACTTTGCCAAGGCGAATTAATTATCAGCTGCAAATATACGTTTTATTAAAAGGAATACGGATTCGACGAAACAGAAGGATAATTCTGATTTTTAAGTTAATTTTACGGCATGTTGCTTATCGACACGCATTTACACCTGTACGCCGAAGAATTCGAAGATGACAGGAGACAGGTTATTGACAATGCTCTCACAGCAGGCGTTTCAAAATTATTCCTACCCAACATTGACAGTACGAGTTATGAAGGCATGATGAGTCTTGCTCGGCAGTTCCCCGACATCTGTTATCCGATGATGGGGCTTCATCCATGTTATGTAAAAGACAACTACAAAAAAGAGCTTGCAATTGTAGAGAAAAAGCTCCTTTCTGGAGAATTTTATGGAGTAGGAGAAATCGGAATGGATAAATATTGGGGTCTCACTTTCATAAAAGAGCAAGAAGAAGCATTGAGAATTCAATTGACCTTGGCTGATCAATTAGAATTACCTGTTGCATTACATACCCGAAATTGCACGAGGGAGGTACTTGAAATTATCGAATCAATGAAGTTAAAAAACCTAACAGGTATTTTCCATTGTTTTGGTGGCAGCATAGAAGAAGCACAAAGAGTAGTTGACTTAGGAATGTATTTAGGAATAGGCGGAGTAGTAACTTTTAAAAATGGCGGATTAGATCTAATTCTTCCTGAAATTGATCTAAAAAATATCGTACTTGAAACTGACGGACCATATTTAGCACCTGTACCTTTTAGAGGCAAAAGAAATCAGCCAGCCTATTTAAAACACATAGCAGAAAAAATATCAGAAATAAAAAAGTGTAGTTTACAGGAAGTAGCTGATATAACGTCGGCGAATGCCCGAAACTTATTCGGAATATGAAAAAGATATTAATCATTTATACCGGTGGAACCATCGGAATGCATAAGGATCATTCTGGATCATTGAAGCCATTTGATTTTGGCAAAGTAACAGAACAAGTTCCTGAATTGAATCATCTCAATTGCACACTGCATCATTATGCTTTCAAGAATTTAATCGACAGTTCAAATGTGACTCCTGAATTTTGGCAAGAGTTAGTAGAAGTCATCAAAAAGAACTATTCGAAACATGACGGATTTGTTATTCTACATGGTACAGATACAATGGCGTATTCGGCATCGGCATTGAGTTTCATGTTAGAGAATTTATCGAAGCCAGTAATATTTACAGGGTCACAACTGCCATTGGGAGCAATCAGAACCGATGCTAAAAGAAATTTGATAACATCAATTGAATTAGCAGCGGGCAAAGTAGTTATTCCAGAAGTATGCATCTACTTCAACTATCAATTATTCAGAGGAAACAGAAGTGAAAAATTCACATCTTCAAAGTTCGATGCATTTCAATCGCTAAACTACCCTGCTCTAGTTGAAGTTGGAACCGACATACAATACAACTCAGCCTATATTGCGAAAACCCCTAAGAAAAAACTAGTAGTTCATAATGAGATCAACCCGAATATAGGGTTAATTAGAATTTTCCCAGGCATTACCGGCAGTTGGATGGGACATATACTTAGCAATCCTGGTTTGAAGGCTGTAGTTTTAGAGACCTATGGCAGCGGTAATGCGCCCACCGACAAAGACTTCATCATTACACTTCAAAAGGCCATTAAAAAAGGAATATTGATTGTTAATGTATCACAATGTTCGGGAGGAAGAGTTGAGCAAGGTAAATACGAAACAAGTTTACAATTAAAGAAAATCGGTGTTATTAGCGGACAAGATTTAACTACAGAATCTGCATTAACAAAATTAATGGTGCTGTTTGGCAGGTTCCCTAAAGACATCAATAAGATCAAGAAACTGATGTTAAGCTCACAAAGTGGCGAGATCACAGCTTGAAAAATTGTACTTTCGCATTCCTTTAAGCAACGTAATATAAATTAATAAGAATTACGGAGACGTGTCCGAGTGGCTTAAGGAGCACGCTTGGAAAGCGTGTGTACTCCAAAAGGGTACCATGAGTTCGAATCTCATCGTCTCCGCAAAAGAATAAAAATGCCCTGAGAGGGGCATTTCGTTTTATATACAGTGAGCCAAGCTCGCTTGAGCGAAACTGTATATAAAACGAAATTTGACGGCTGTAGGCCGGCATTTTTGTTCTTTTATGCCTCCCCCTTCAGAGATCAGCGTAGCTAACCTCATCTTTATAAGCCAAGCTCGCTTGAGCGAAACTGTATATAAAACGAAATTTGACGGCTGTAGGCCGGCATTTTTGTTCTTTTATGCCTCCCCCTTCAGAGATCAGCGTAGCTAACCTCTTATTAGTGAGCCAAGCTCGCTTGAGCGAAACTGTATATAAAACGAAATTTGACGGCTGCAGGCCGGCATTTTTGTTCTTTTAAGCCTCCCCTTCAGAGATCAGCGTAGCTAAGCAATTTTATAAAATGGAACTTTTTAAATTAGAATCTTACACGATAATTTCATTACTTATTGCATTAGCAGGCATTTTCTCAAATTCTACATTTACAATACAACATATGAGTTATATTCCATTAAAAGCCAACAAAACACTGCTTTTCAATTAATTAGCTCTTTCTATTTTTCAAATATACAATACACGAAATCCTCAATTCTGCGATTTCGCAGTTTTAAAAATGCCAAAAAACAAGGTTTTGGCATGACTTGGCTCATTTGAGTGAGAATTGAACCCTGATACATTTGTGTCATAATCTTGTCATAAAAACAAGCAACAAAAAAAACAACTGGCTTAGCCACAAAAAAAATAAAATTATGAAAAAGGTACTATCAACAATCATCGCAGTAGCAGTTGCTACAGTGGTATCTTACGGACAAAGTACATTAGGTCCTGGTGTGATGGGAACATCACTAACCGTTGCAGGTTTACCTCACAACTTCTCTACAGCTGCGTGGAATCCTTACAACTACACTACTACTTTAGGACAACAAATTTGCCAACCTTGTCATACTCCGCACAACGCACAAATAGGTCTTGAAGCTCCACTTTGGAATCACCAAATGTCTACTGCCTCTTATACTTTATATGAAAGCATCAAAGACAACACTACTATGGGTGTAACTGCTATTGACGGTTCTTCTGCTCTTTGCTTATCTTGCCATGATGGTACAGTTGCGCTTAGTGCTTTTGGTGGACAAACAGCTACTAACTATTTAACAGGTGGTGCTAACTTCGGTAACGACTTAAGTAATGATCACCCTATTTCTATCAACTATGCTTCTGCTTTAGCAGGTGGTTACGGTGGATTACGTCAAACTACTTACCTATACTCTACTTGGGATACTACACTTAATGCTGGTGCAGGTGGTTACACTGCTACTACAAGAGCCGTATCTACTATGTTAGACGCTAACGGTAAAGTACAATGTACTTCTTGCCATGGTGCACACTCTAACTCTAGAGGTTACCAATTACGTATGAGCAATAGAGGTTCTGCTTTATGTCTTGCTTGCCATAGTAAATAAAATATTGATACTGTTAAAAAGGGGCGGACTTCCGCCCCTTTTTTTTATACATGAAACTTGATCTTGCGATTTCGCAGGAATTTTTCAATCTAAAAACAGTGTTTGACCATGATTTGCCTCATTGTTATGAGGTAATCACACCCCTACATTTGTGTCATGGTTTTGTCATAAAAACCTTTTAAACAAAAACAGTATCACTCAAAATAAAACCAATTACTAATTCAATAAACTTATGAAAAAGGTACTATCAACAATTATCGCAGTAGCAGTTGCTACAGTGATATCTTACGGACAAAGCACACTTGGTCCTGGTGTGATGGGAACATCACTAACTGTTGCAGGTTTACCTCACAACTTCTCTACAGCTGCGTGGAATCCTTACAACTACACTACTACTTTAGGACAACAAATTTGCCAACCTTGTCATACTCCGCACAACGCACAAATAGGTCTTGAAGCTCCACTTTGGAATCACCAAATGTCTACTGCCTCTTATACTTTATATGAAAGCATCAAAGACAACACTACTATGGGTGTAACTGCTATTGACGGTTCTTCTGCTCTTTGCTTATCTTGCCATGATGGTACAGTTGCGCTTAGTGCTTTTGGTGGACAAACAGCTACTAACTATTTAACAGGTGGTGCTAACTTCGGTAACGACTTAAGTAATGATCACCCTATTTCTATCAACTATGCTTCTGCTTTAGCAGGTGGTTACGGTGGATTACGTCAAACTACTTACCTATACTCTACTTGGGATACTACACTTAATGCTGGTGCAGGTGGTTACACTGCTACTACAAGAGCCGTATCTACTATGTTAGACGCTAACGGTAAAGTACAATGTACTTCTTGCCATGGTGCACACTCTAACTCTAGAGGTTACCAATTACGTATGAGCAATAGAGGTTCTGCTTTATGTCTTGCTTGCCATAGTAAATAAAATATTGATACTGTTAAAAAAAGGGGCGGATATCCGCCCCTTTTTTTGTTCAATAAAAAGCTCTCTAACCACTTCAACTAAAATATTTACTTATCAAAATCAAGTAAAAGATAGACATCTATCATATTTCAGACTAAACATCAGCGGCGCGAAAGCCCTAAATTTGCTCTATTGCAGATAAACTAAACGAGAATCCTCTATTCCGACAATCGCATATAAGTTGATTAAACAATTAAGACTATGGATGCCAAATACAATATACATGAAAACAAAGCAATAGTTTTCTTGCTACTTATTTTTGTTTTTTTTGCGGTTTCCTGTAACAAGAATGTTGCGAAAAAAAATGGCTCAAAGTCAATTGTGGTATATCCTAGTCCACCTGAGCAAGCGAAATTCCAATTTTTAAAGAAAATAACCACTTCGAAAGATATTGGTGCAGAGCAGAACGGATTTTCAAAACTTGTTCTTGGCGAAGAGAAAGCTAAAGGATTTGTTAAACCTTATGGAATTGCATTAAGCAAAGGCAAACTTTATGTTTGTGACAACTATGGTGGCGGAATGGAAATTTTGGATTTAGCAAAAAAGAAGTTTGATTTCTTTTCTCCTACCGGATTCGGAAAATTAAGTGTCCCAATTAACTGTTGCGTTGACGATAATGGCGATTTATATGTTGCTGATATGGGACGGAAAGAAATAGTGGTCTTTAATGCTGAAGGAAACTTTATAAAAGCATTCGGAGCAAAAGACAAATTCAAACCAAGTGATATTTTAATTAAAGGTGATTCTATATTCGTTTCAAATTTAGCAGGCGGTAAAGTCAATGTGTACAGTAAGGATTCATTAAACAAATTACTTTTTTCATTTCCCAAAGAAGAAGATTACAATGCTGCTCTGGGACTTCCTGTAAATTTGGCAATGCACGACAATAAAATATACACTGCTGATTTTGGATACTCCCAAATTAAAGTATTTAATACAGAAGGAGATCTAGTTGATTCAATAGGCAAAAGAGGAGATGCACCTGGAACATTTGCAAAATTAAAAGGTATTGCTGTTGATAAAGAAGGAATCGTATACGCAGTAGATGCTGCTTTTGAAAACGTTCAAGTATTTAATCCACAAGGGAAACTATTGATCGCGTTAGGCGGACATTATAACGGACCGGGAGGACTTCTTATGCCTGCTAAAGTCATAATCGATTATGATAATTTAGAATATTTCAAGGAATATGTTGATCCAGCTTTTGACTTAAAATACCTTGTAATAGTAACTAGTCAATATGGCCCAGATCTAATAAATGTATATGGCAGGGTTGAGCCCAAATCATCACCTAAACAGTAATTAATTCATTAATGCTTGCATTTTCTTGGTTTCGGTAGTTAGAATCGACTTGAGGCGACCTTTTTTTCATGATAAACAAAAAATCAGGAGGTGACCTACATCATGTGATTGAACTATAAATTGCTATAGTTTTGGATGAGATATTATCCGGGTAAATTGCCTATTGGGCTGATGTAATTATGAGAGTTGTAAGTAGATCCAAGCTAAGTTTTGTTGCAGTATTGTGGCTTGCATTTATATTAATAATTAGCTCGTGTACATCGGAAAAAAGGCATGATATATTAACCTTCTTTTTTGATGGAGTTCCACAGAATGATTCTTCGGTTATTGCAGCATCAAGTGATATGGAATCAGATGGAGATATGGTTGTAAATAGAGCGCCATCCCAAAAAGAATTTTTCACGCACAAGCCATACGAAGAAGAGAAATGTAATAGTTGCCATGAGCCGGGATTCAGCAACAGATTGCTGTATAAAATGCCAGATTTATGCTACACATGCCACAACAACTTCAATACTGAATTCAAACAATTACATGGTCCGGTAGGTTCTGGAAATTGTTTAGAATGTCATAATCAACACATGTCTAAATACGACAAATTGTTAGACAATACTGGGCAAGACATATGTTTGAAGTGTCATCAAAAAGAACAAATTCTTTCAAGCAATAAACATAAAAACCTAGGCAATAGAAATTGCACAGAATGTCATAATCCACATGGTGGCGATAACAGCGGAATGTTAGTCAAAGGCATTTGCAATGAATGTCACAAAAATTTCAAAGGCGACTACAGTAATTTACACGGACCTGTGGCATCAGAGAACTGTACTGCTTGTCATGCATCACACAGTTCAACCAATAAATTCAAACTAGAATCAATCGGGCAAAAACTTTGTTTTAAATGTCACAATGAAGATCAAGTTTTAGCAACAAAAGATCATAAGAAAATTGCGAAAACAAGCTGTACAGAATGTCATAATCCACATGGAGAAAACAACAAATATTTTATAAGAATTAGCAGTGAACCAAAAACGACAAAAACAGAGAACAATAATTTAAACAATCATAATAACAAAAACTCTAATAACCGCAACAAGTCTAAGAAATAACTGAACGGGGTAAACAAAAAATGAAAAACATAGTATTCATATTACTATTGATAACTGCAACTTGTGAGAATGTATACTCTCAACAAGACAGGAGCCCATTTACCCCATGGAAGCTAACTTCATATTCAGGACAAATAAGCTTAAAAGGCAACTATAGAAGTTACGAAAATACTATTGGAGATATTACAGATAAACAAACAGAAAACTTCTTAAATGCCATTATTCAGTTAAACACACAGAGTTATATCATCCATCCAAACTTTTTGTTATTGAATGTAAATGGCATTTACAATCCGGAAACAAGAAGGCGACAATACATTGGGATACCTGATAACTCTGAAAAGAATAATAGAGAAGGAGTTGACGCAACAGCATTACTATTTCAAAAGAAAAAATTCAACTTAAATGCAAATGCAAGTTTTTATAATAATCTTCAAAATATCGATAATTTAACTCGGGTTAAAGAAAAAACAAAATATTGGGGTGCAGTATTTTCCGACAGAAACAAATATGTTCCTTTCTCATTAAGTTACAACAAGCAAATATCAAATCAAAAAACACTCGAGACTGAAAGGACCTATAATCTAGAGCAAGAATTATATCAATTAAATGCCACAAAATCTTTTGGATTAAAGGATCATCATTCGTTTAATTATTTACATACGAATAACTCAAGCGAGCAAAATGATCCGCTATACACAACCGCTTTATCACAAAATAATTCAGTCGATGTATATGAATTGAGCGATGATATCACCAATGGCAAGCGAAATGGTTTAACCTATGCATCTGCAATTGCCAAAACCAAAGAAAGAGGAAACATACTTTACGAAAGCAATACAATACAACAAAGTTTATCGTTAAAACTTCCTTACAATTTTAGTCTGCTAAACTCCTATAATTACCGCGAATCAAAACAAGACACGAATCTATTACATTACAATAGGTTTCAAAGCATATTGAGTCATCAATTATTTGCAAGTTTAACCAGCCGGATCAGTTTCGAACACTGGCAGTCGAAACAAGACGACTATAATGAAAAGAGAGACAAAATTGGTACAGATCTAAGATATCAAAAAAAGCTTCCAGAAGGAAAACTCATTATTTCTTATGGATACAATCGCGAATATCAATCAGTAAATACCTTAAACACTTCGTTATTTACTTTCAAAGAAGAATACATATTAGATGACAATAATATCACCATGCTAAAAAATGAGTATGTAGAGCAATCAACAATTGTTGTAAAGGATATTACTGGAAGTATTATTTATCATTTAAACCTCGATTACATATTAATAAATCATGATCCATATACTGAAATTGTGAGAGTACCAGGAGGACTAATCCCGAATGGAGGTAAGGTATACATAGATTATGTATCAAAAAAACCCGGGAAGTATAAATATGTGATGAGCAACCAAAGTTTAATTATCGAAGTTTGGACTTTTAAAAACATATTTAATACCTATTACAGATTATACACACAAGGTTATGACAACCAAATGGTGTCAGAATTTCAAGTACTCAACACTCAAACGCGACAATTATTCGGGTCAAAAATAGACCTTCACACTATGAGTGCTGGAGTGGAGTATGAATTTTGTCAAAGCAGTATCCTTCCCTATTCAAGCATAAAATACTTCTTTACATTTCAAAAAAACTTCAAAAAAATAATGGTTCTGGCTAATGGGAATTACACAGACTACAAAATGAAGACTGAAGAATCGAGAAGAAAAGATCTGAATCTTCAAGGTAAATTTTCATACACCATCCTCCCAACATTAAAAACAAATCTCGACTATTCTTTCAGAAGCTTAACTGGCAGAGGAATTGACATGGAAATACATACTTGCAAACTTGAAGTAACAACACAAGTAAAACGATTATACATATCAGCCGGAACAGAATTGTATTGGAGTGAAAGTTCTTATTCCAATTCAAAATACAAAGGTGCGTTTATACAAATAACACGTAATTTTTAACGGAGAACAACTATGAAACCTTTAGTCAATATAACAACGATATTAGCCATAGTACTTTTACTAATTCAGCCGGCATTTTCTCAATCGGCATTAGTAGAAAACAAGTGCTTAGAATGTCATGCAAAAATCACATCCAAGCCAATACAACATAGTCCGGTTACACTTAACTGCGGACTTTGTCATGTATCCAATGGAAAAGAGCATCCTGTAACCGACGAAGAAGGATTCAAATTAACGAAACAAGTTCCTGATTTATGTTTTTCTTGTCATGAGCAATCATCCATCATGAAAGAAGAAGTACATCCTCCTTTAAAAGAAGGAGATTGTTTATCATGTCACGATGTACATAGCTCAAAAAACGAACATTTAGTTTCATCCAAAACGCCGGCTTTATGCTATTCATGTCATAACGATTTACAAACAGCGGTAAATGAATCAAAAGTACCTCACAAAGCTCTTTTAGAAGGAAATTCATGCACTAGTTGTCACTCGCCACATTCATCAGCTGAAAAGAAAATTCTAGTAAAACCACAAACAGAACTTTGCTTAAGCTGTCACAATAAAGAAATCAAATCGGGAGGAAGGACACTTAGCAATATGAAAGTACTTATTGAACGCAGCAAAAATGTACATGGTGCTATTGATAATAACGGATGTTCTGCTTGTCATAATCCACATGCGTCAAACAATAATTATTTATTACAAAAGCCATTCCCTACCGGAAACTATTCTCCTGTAGAAAAGAACACTTATGATTTATGCATGGAATGCCATGAAAAATCGCTTTATGAAGATGAAAAAACCACAGAATCAACTGGATTCAGAAATGGCGAAAATAATCTTCACTTCCTTCATGTAAAAAAAGACAAAGGAAGAACATGTTTAAATTGCCATAATCCACATGCATCGAACAAACTATTTTTAATAGCTGAAAAAGTAAAATTCGGAACATGGGATATGCCTATCAATTACAATAAACTACCGAAGGGAGGATCTTGTGCTCCAGGATGTCACGGAGAAAAGACATATACCAGATAATGAAAAAGCCTCAGAATTCTGAGGCTTTTCTTTTTAATGAAGAAATTATCATTTGGTGAGAATTACGAGCAAATAAAGAGCAATAACCTGCTAATGATTATCATCATTTTCACACAAAAAATGTGATCTCCATCATTTTTCCCGCCTAAGGCTTTTGCCATCTTTGTTCGAAATAACAAGAAGATTTATCCTTATTCAGATGGTCATATCTGAAGATCGAAAGATTAGAATCTTAGTTATAAAAGTGAAACTTTTCATAGTTTAAATCCAATTAAAAACGAGAAAGTGCTAAATAATAGCCGAACACGAGCATTAAAAACTTGAAAGACAACTATTTAAGCACCTAGAAATCAACATCGTAATGAAAAAGATACTGAACATTTTATTCTCATCTAAAACCACTGTTTTATTGGTAATTGCCTCAGCAGTTGCGATGGGAGCTGGAACATTCATTGAAGACAAATATGATACGCTAACTGCGCGTACAATGATATACGATTCACGATGGTTTGAAATACTTTTCATTTTACTGGCATTAAATTTCATTGGGCATATAAAATCCTACCAAATGTTAAGAAAAGACAAAATTGGAGGATTAGTATTTCACTTGGCATTCATAATAATGATTTTAGGAGCAGGCATTACACGTTACTTTGGATCAGAAGGGATGATGAGAATAAGAGAAGGAGAATCTTCAAATACTTTATTCAGTTCGGAAGAATATTTTCAAATCAATGTAACTGATAAAGGCTCTGAGTTAAAAACTGAATACCAAAAAAGTTTTGGAAGATATATTACAAACGATTTTGAGCAAAAAGTTAAAACAGCAGGCGGAGACCCTATAACATTTAAATTAAAGGAATACATTGCTAATGCAACCGAGAAATTTAAAGATCATGCCGAAGGGGGAAGCGATATTCTTGAACTAGTAGTAGCAACGGAAAGTGGAAGAAAGAAGGTTTTTATCAAACGAGGAGAAGCAATGAATATCGGCATGGCTACAATTTCGTTTGATGCAGGAGATAATGTTGATGCATTAAAAGTTTCAGGTGACGAAGGCTCATTAAGAATTTATTCTCCTTATGAAATGACCAGAACAAATATGGCATCTCAAACAAGCGACACTATTCCACATGATTCATTATCGGTCTTCAACACAAAAATTCTTTATAATGTAAATGGAGCAGTTTTCTTCTTTTTAAATTATCATAAAAGTGCAATAAAGGAAATAGTAAAATCGGAAAGCGAAGAAACAGGATTTGATGCTTTAATTTTTGATGTAACTGAAGAAAACAAAACCCAACAAATTCCATTGATGTTCTCACCGGGACAAGTTGCCGAATTCTCAGATTTCAATATTGGCAGCCATTCAATTCAATTAGCCTATGGAAAAAAAGCTATTGAATTACCATTTAGTATTCACTTGAATGATTTTATTTTAGAAAGATATCCTGGTTCAGAAAGCCCATCATCGTATGCAAGCGAAGTAACTGTTAATGACCCTCGAAACAATTTCAAAATGGATCATAGAATTTTCATGAACAATGTACTCGACTACGACCACTATCGATTCTTCCAATCATCATACGACCAAGATGAATTAGGCACAATTCTCTCCGTAAATCATGACTATTGGGGAACACTGGTATCGTATATAGGATATTCATTATTAGCACTTGGGTTCGTAATAACATTAATGACAAAAAGATCAAGATTCTTGACACTAAGCCATAGTATTAACTCAATAAGACTGAAAAGGAAAACCATGGTTTTACCAATCTTGGTATTATTTTGCTTATTAAGTTCGACACTAGTTCGTGCATCAGATAGTCACGTAGTAAGTAAAGAACACGCCGAAAAATTCAGTCACCTTATAGTACAAACTGTTGACGGAAGGTTCGAACCAGTGCATTCAATGGCGTACGATGTAATGCATAAAATTACTCGTAAGGATAAATTTAAAATCGAAGGCAAAGGAGAGTTAGATGCCGTACAAGTCTTCATGGATATTATAATAAATCCTGAATTCTGGAAATCTCAACCGATGGTTTACATTAAAGAACAATCGGTAAAAGATAAAATCGGCGTAAAAGAAGGAAATGCAAGTTTACAAGACTTCTTCGACGCGGAAGGAAACTACAAATTGAAAGATGCAGTAAATGAAGCTTTCAGAAAAAAACCTGTTGAAAGAAATCTATTTGATAAAGAAGTTACCAAAGTTGATGAAAGAGTAAATATTTTCATGATGGTGATCAAAGGAAGTATTTTAAAAGTATTTCCTGAACAAAATTCTCCGAATCATAAATGGCTTTCATGGGATGAAGAAGATGCATTCAAACCTTTAACTGGCGTATTAAAAGTAATCAACAAAGATTTAAAATTACAAGAGCTTAATTATAGCAACTTAATGAAAGCTTACTTCATGGAGTTGATTAAAGCCACACAAACAGATGACTATTCATCAAGTGAAAAAATACTATCTTATATTGCTGGAGCTCAACGCTCAGAAGATAATGGACAAGTACTCCCTTCTGAATTCAAAATCAATGCTGAAATAAATTACAACAAAGCACAAGTATTTATCTTCTTAAGAGATGTGTATTCTGTATTAAGCATGATACTTTTATTATTTGCATTCATTGATAATGTGAAAAATGATAAAAGCAAAATAATAACAGCTATTTTAAACATCTGCATCTTCATTCTAGGTATTGCATTTGCATATCACACTTTTGGAATGATTTGGAGAGCATATTTGTTAGGTTATGCTCCATGGAGTAATGGATATGAGGCATTGTTGTTAGTATCATGGGGAACTCTTTTGGCAGGATTTATATTTGGAAGGTATGCGAAAATTACATTAGCTGCGACTGCCTTACTAGCATTTTTTATTTTGATGACAGCAAGTCATAGTAGTTATGATCCTCAACTAACAAACTTAACACCTGTATTAAAATCATATTGGTTAATTATACATGTGGCAGTACTTACTATCAGTTATGGATTCCTTGGATTAGGTTTTGTATTAGGATTAATCAATTTGTTCTTATACACATTTAAAACTAAAAGGAACTACCATCGCTTAGATTTACTTATCCAAGAACTAACATGGATAAATGAAATGAATCTAACAATTGGTTTAGTACTTGCAACAGTAGGAACTTTCTTGGGAGGCGTTTGGGCAAACGAATCATGGGGACGTTACTGGGGATGGGATGCTAAAGAAACGTGGGCATTAATTATTGTATTAACCTATACACTAGTATTACACTTAAGGATGATTCCTAAAATGAATGGGAAATATCTATTTAACATAGTATCAATTATAAGCTTTGGCAGTGTGCTAATGACATTCTTTGGTGTAAATTACTTCTTGTCAAAAGGAATGCATAGTTACGGTGCAGGAGATAAAGCTATCTTCCCTATTTGGGCATGGGTTGCAATAGGATGTATTGTACTACTTATGGTAATCGCCAGGATCAAAGAAAAATCTGTCCTAAAGAAAATCGAGTCAGAACCAAACGATGAAAATGAAATCTTCCAATAAAATGCAAACAGTTATGAAAAAGTTCCTCCTTCTTATTTTAATTTCAGTAGCAATTATTTCTTGCCAATCTGACAAGAAAACTGAAAACACTAAAGCTCCAAATGGGCAACACATGGCGATTGTTGAAGAAGTACTTCAAACTTCAGAATATACTTACTTAAGAGTAAAAGAAAATGATATTGAAAGTTGGTTGGCCCTACCCAAAATGGATGCAGAAAAGGGTCAAACATACTATTACAAAGACGGATTAAAAATGACGGACTTTGTAAGCAAAGAATTAAACAAAACCTTCCCCGAAGTCTTATTCATCGACAAAGTAAGTTCTACACCGCTGCCTGAAAACAAAGAAGAAGTTGCTGCCGTTGAACAACCCGCAACTTCGGTTGATCCGTCATCTTCAACTGAAGTAATGGATACATCAAGAGAACAAATCTCTGCGCATGTTCTATCAGCGACAGAAGTATTACAAACAAACCAATATACTTATATCCATGGAAAAGAAAATGGGAAAGATGTTTGGGTTGCAGTAACGAAATTCGATGCTAAAGTGGGTACAAAATATTACTTCATCGGGGGATTACAGATGTTAAACTTCAAAAGCAAAGAGTTAAATAGAACATTTGCTGAAGTGTTATTTGCAGACAACATCTCTACAACTCCACCAAAAGCGAATAATTCAGCAGAAATTGTAACTAATAACAATAAAGTAGTTTCCAATGGATCGGCTGTACCTATTGAAAAAGAAGCAGTAAAAGTCAAATTAGGAAAAGGAGATATTACAATTGCATCATTGTGGGAAAACAAGAAAAACTATGCTAGTAAAACTGTTAAAGTGAAAGGCAAAGTAACCAAGTTTACTGCAGGAATTATGAAAAAGAATTGGATACATATTCAAGACGGCACCGAGTATTCAGGAAAATTTGATTTAGTAATAACAACAAATGAAGAGGTAAAAGTAGGAGATGAAATATCCGCTGAAGGGATTATAAATGTAGATAAAGATTTCGGATTCGGATACTTCTACAATGTTATAATGGAAGATGCTAAAATAAGTAAATAGTTATTTGATGTTAATTATGAAAAAGATCCTATTCTATAGTTTATCGCTGGCGCTGCTATTATCCATAGTAGCATGCAACTCTGATTCTCAGTCAAATATTAAAACTAAAGAAACAGAAAAAGCTAAACCTATTGACGAGTTTGCGGAATTAGAAGGAAAACTGGCAGCTGATTCAACGAATATTGAATTGAGAAACTTATTGGCTACTAGATACTATTCAACCGGACAATTAGAAAAAGCTGCATATCATTTTATTGAAATCTACAAGCAAGACAATAGTGATTTAAATGCTATAACGAATTTAGGTAATATCTACTACGATGATCATCAAGATGCTAAAGCCATAGAATTTTATGAAAAAGCAATCAAAGTTGATAGCACTAACATAAATATCCGTTGCGACCTTGCTACATGTTATTCGAACTTGAGTAACTATAAAATGGCCATTAAAATTTTGAAACACAATAGTGAAATTGACCCACGACATGCAAAGTCGCATTACAATCTTTCAATCATGTATAATAGAATTGGCGACAAAGTAAATGCTGAAAAAGAATTAAAAACTTATCAGACATTGACCGAAGGTGCAAAATAACAAATAGAGTTCAATCACAAAATATTGTTAAAAATGAAATCCCTGTTAAATATTGTTGCTTTCTTAATGTTAACATTATTCAGTTTTCGTGCAACTGCACAACATGATAATGCAACAAAAGAATATAAACATAAAGTAGTAGTTGACTCAATTATTCAAACTAAAGCGTATACCTATTTAAAGGTAAAAGAAGTATTCTCCGGAAAAGATTCAATTATTTGGTTAGCATTGCCTTCGTTCGAACCTACCATTGGAGCAACATACTACCACGACGGAGGATTAGAAATGGGCACATTTCATAGCAAAGAATTAAACAGAGATTTCAATCCGATAGTGTTTAGCAGTTTTGTTAGTACATCCTCTGAAGTATCAGATAAAAACATCTTACCCAAGCCTGCTATCGACACAATTCCCGTAGACCAAACACCTGCTGCTTTGCATACAGTGCTAATTAAAGAAGTATTAGAAGCTGGAGGATATACTTATTTAAGAGCTGACGAAAACAACAAAGAAGTTTGGTTAGCAATTGTAAAAGCCAATATTGTAGCGGGAAACATTTACACTTATGAGGATGCTGCTCCAATGAAAAACTTCAAAAGCAGAGAACTTAATAGAACTTTTGATGAAGTACTATTTGTTGCAAAACTTACTTTAAAAGGCAATAATGGAGGCATAACCACCGACAAAAAGAAACTTGCTGAAGAAAAAAAGGCCAACACGCTATCAGCGAAAGGAAATGTTTCTTTATCAGATTTATACAAATACAAAGAGTCATTTGCTGGTAAAACAATTAGAATCACAGGAACTGTAACAAAATTCAATGCTAACATTCTAGGTAAAAACTGGATACATGTAGAAGATGGTTCATTAAAGAAAAACCCATCGGATATTATTGTAACCATTGATGAAGAAGTTAAAATTGGCGATAAAGTAATTTGTGAAGGTCAAATTACCACTGATAGAGATTTTGGATCTGGGTACAAATTTGACGTAATGATGGAGAATGCAAAAATTATTCGCTAATCGAATATTAATTGAGGTCGTTATGATTGCTAATAAAAAAGTTACCGTTGTTCTTCCCGCATATAATGCGGCGCAAACCTTGGAAAAGACTTATAAAGAAATTCCAATGGATATTGTTGATGATGTTATCTTAGTAGATGACCATAGTACGGATGAAACATCATTAGTAGCCGAACGATTAGGAATTAAACACACAATAATACATGGTGTAAATCGAGGATATGGCGGAAATCAAAAAACATGTTATGATGAAGCTTTAAAAACAGGAGCAGACATCATTATCATGGTACATCCAGATTACCAATACACACCTCAACTCATTCCTTCAATGGCTTGGCTAATTGCAAACGATGTATATCAAGTAGTATTTGGCAGTAGAATTTTGGGGAATGGAGCATTGAAAGGAGGAATGCCTATTTACAAATACATAGCTAATCGTTTTTTAACACTTACACAAAATATTTTAGCTGGTCAAAAACTATCAGAATATCACACTGGATATCGCGCATATTCAAGGCAAGTATTAGAATCGATAAATTATCATAATAATTCAGATGATTTCATTTTCGACAACGAAACAATATCACAAATATTTACTGCTGGATACGAAATTGCTGAAATCACTTGCCCTACCAAATATTTTGAAGAAGCTTCTTCCATCAACTTCAAAAGAAGTTCGATTTATGGTTTAGGAGTTTTAAAAGTATCGTTCTTACACTTTTTCAATCGTGTCGGAATTTACAAAGCGGCAATTTATAAATAATTTTTACTTCCCGGTATATACAGTTCTATCAAAATTATGGTTGGGTGAAATTTGGTAAGCCACTTGCCATGCATTTACTCCATCCTTTTCTTTCTTGGCAGTAAAATAACTTGCCCCTAAGTTATACCATGCATCTCCATTATCGGGATTTAAATCTACAGCCGTTTCAAAATAAACAATTGCTGAATCAACTTCAGTAGATCGAAACTTCTTATTGCCCATATTATACATAACATCACTCAATTGATCCATTTGTTTTCTGAGTTTAACATTTGAATCATCCAAATTATAGGCTTTAACCCAAAAATCTGCAGCATTAAATATATTCCCTAGTCCTAGATAAGCATAACCCAAATCCTCATAAATAAATTGGTAGTGAGGATAAATCGACAATATTCTTTGATCATAAAAAACTGCTCGCTGGTAATACTCTCTTCTTGCCATAGGATCTTTCTCAGAATTTGCTCGTGTTAAACATTGCTGACCAGCAAATAAATTAGTTCGCACACTATTTGGACAGGATTTTACATCTGTTGTAAACAAAGTATAATTTGATTCCCAGTCGTTATTTCGCGCTATAGTCTTAGTTGCAAATGATAATAAGATTACTATAAATGAAATATAGGCAGGATTCTTCAAATTTTTAGGGATTTTCATCAAGTAATAAGCTATGGCTAAGCAAAAACCTACAGAAGGTTGAAACAATAAGCGCTCAGCTAATGGAGCTCCAATATCGATTATAAAATTTGAGAATAAGAATATAGTTGTAAAAAAGTATAGAATAGAGAATGACAGAATTGTTCTGTTTTTAATTCCAAGCAAACCAATGACTAATAATCCCAATAAAATAATGCCGGAAATGATCGTTTTGAAAGAAAAAATATCTAAATATGGAATTTCATTGTATCCATAGTCGAACGATAAAGGGAAAGGGTAGAATAAAAGTGAAACATACTTAAACAATAAAAATACTTTAGTTGCAAATGCTTGCAATGGGGTAGCATTTGCAAATGGAAAATTTAAAATACTTTTATCAATTCCGTGTGTAATACCAACAACTGATAAACGAATGAGCATGTAAACTACAAATACCGCACTTAGAGGCAAAATAAATTTTAATGATGTTTTTATTGATTGGCTATAGAAATAGTAGCTAACCATTGGCACCACCATAATAAAAGGAATAGCGCTTTCACGAGTTAAAAGAGCTAAGAAGAAACAAATAAGAGCTTGAAAGAGGGCTGATTTGCTCTTATCTTTTGAATATTTTATAAAGCCATAAGATGAACCTATTAGTAGTAGCAAAGAAATTAACTCATCTCTACTTTTAATATTAGCAATAACTTCTGTATGAATAGGATGAACAACAAACAATAAACAAAGTATAAACGATAAACCTTGAGTATAATCTTTAAGTATATGGTCGTTCAAAAGTTTAAACAAAAAATACATAACTGCTGCAAACAACAAAACATTAATCAAGTGACTAACAAAAGGGTTAAATCCAAAAATCTCGTACTCAACCGCAAAAATCACTAATGCTAAAGGCCTATATCGTCCTCCGGACAAATCGCTTTCTTTTTTTGCTAACCCATAAAAATATTCCTTTGTAAGTAAATCAGGAATTCCTTTAACACCCTCTTTCACCAAAGAGTTGTCAGTTAATACAACAACATCATCTAAAACATAACCGCCTTTAAGTGTATTCAAATTAAGTATGATTGCCAATACGACCAAAACCAATACACATAATCGTGTATTAGAGAATAGTGCATTCAGCTTTGTATCCAATGTCATAACTTCAAGATATTAATTTTAACTTTATTGAGATATCATTCATTTATATCAATAATTGCATCTCCAAATTTATTCAATTTCATTTGCACCAAGGATTAAATGTACTGAAGTAGAATCTAACTTCAAAGCATAATCATAATACTCCAAAGCCTTCTGTTCATTACCATTTTTTTCAAACCCTTTACCCTCCTCAATAAACCACTTGCATAACTCTTTGGTCCATTTTATACAATCCGGATTTTTCGGATCCAATTCTCTTGCTCTAAGCCAATTCTTGGCCGCCATTTTAGCATCGCCTTGATAGAACATAATTAATCCCAATCTCAAAAAAGAATACGAATAATTAGGTTGTATTTCAAGTGATTTATTAACGAAAAAGAGCGCACTATCAAGATAAAGTTGTTTACTTTCAAGTTGAGCCTCTCTTTCTGCCCGTTTAATATATACCTCAGATACAAATAAGTTAAGGCGACTACTTTGGGAAGATTTTTTTATGTCGGCTAGAAACAATGTTTCATTATTTTTCCATTCGCTATTTCGATTGATTGTACAGTATGCATAGAGCGGAAGAATTAATACTGCAATAACCATCAGACTAAACTTTTTCACATTAGATTTTAGCAAATAAGCCAATAGCATACAGAATCCAAGTGAAGGCAAAAACAACATTCGTTCAGCCATTGGAGCTCCAAAATCAAAAAACAAATTTGTACCGACTGATAACGTAATTAACATATAAAAAACAGAAAAGGAAATTAATGACTTCTTAGAAAACTCTTTTATTGCCCATCCAATTAAAACAAGTAAAATGGCAAAAGAAACAATAAATTGCCATGAACTTAAATTTACATATGGAATTTGATTAAACCCGTATTCACTAGTGAGCGAAAAAGGGAATAATAGTAAAAGGAAGTATTTCCCAATAACAAATATTTTTGTTGCAAAGGCTTCAGGGCCGGACGCAAGAACATAAGGCGAATTTGTAATGTCTGAAACATTTGAGTTTGAAAATCCAATGAAATAATATCGGATAATAAGATAAACTAATAATGAAATTATAAAAGAAACAACACTTTTAGTTGAACTTAAAATAGACTCTCCTTTAAAAAAATAAAGAACAAGCGGAAAAACTCCAATATATGTTATTGCTGTTTCCTTAGTTAGCAGTGCAATCAAAAACAAAAGTGAGGAAACAATCAACAATAATTTACTTTTATCGCACCTTGATTTCAAAAAAGCAACCATGGATAATGCTAAAAAAATAAAAACCAAGATTTCGTCCCTACCTTTAACATTGGCCACGACTTCTGAATGAACAGGATGTAAAGCAAATAATAATACAGCGGCAAAAGGTATAAAAGAACCAGGCGAGAACAATTCGTTACTTAACAAATAAAATAACAAGGCAACCAAAAAAGTATACAAAAGAATATTTAGTGAATGGCTAATAATAGGATTTAACCCAAACAACTGATATTCTATTGCAAAAACAATAAGTGATACTGGGCGATACCGAGCAGCAGAAAGTTTAGTGTTAGTGAGATTATAACCTTTAAAATAGTCGGTGCGAATAATCTCAGGAATTCCTGCAACACCTTTCTTTACGATATTGTTTTCTGTAAGAACAACCACATCATCGAGCGCATATTCGTTATTTAGTGTATTAAGATTAGCAGCAATACACAAAGCGATTACAATTAAATATTGTATACTCTTTGGCAAATTAAATACTGCATTTTTTAACCCCTCCATAATTTTAACGAAATACTGCCCAAATACTAACTGATTTTGTAATCCTTTACTATATTCTCTAACCCAGATATATTAAGCAATTGAATATCTCGTTTTTCGCGACAGATTAAGCCCTCATCTTCAAAATCACTTAACTGTCGAGTAACTTGCTCTGGAGTAGTTCCGGCGATATCGGCTATTTCCTTTCTGCTCAAATCAACATTAAGCCGTTTTGATTCAGGGTTAATTTCAAATACTTCGTTCAAATACACGAAAGCTTGTGCTACCTTTTCACGAATATTCATTTGCGCATGATATTTTACTCTCAACTCTGTCCTTCTAAGCTCTAACGCATAAAACAAAAGCAACCTATATGAAAATTCGGGACTATTCATACATGTATCTTTAAAAACTGCTGTTTCGATAAAACAAATTTGAGTGTCAC
>JAHEYP010000018.1:3164-74348 GCA_023251535.1 Bacteroidota bacterium | reverse complement strand
AAAAAAAAAGATCGACTATTTGTCGACCTTTCTTCTTTGGTAGCGGGGATAGGACTCGAACCTATGACCTTTGGGTTATGAGCCCAACGAGCTACCTCTGCTCCACCCCGCACTGTTTATGAGGGTGCAAATGTACATATAATATCTGATGTAACAAGATATTCCAGGAAAATAAATCAAACAACTGTAAATTAGCAAGTTACAAGCGTAAAGAAAACCCTAAAAAATCAAATTTCAACAATAACGATTACAAAGTCGACAATTGAATCGTCAAAAGAATTTAATTTTTAGAGGTAAAACTTACTTCACCGTCAGCTTTAGCGACCATTTATCATTGCCGTTAATGATCTCAACAATGTATAATCCTTGATCGAGTTTGGAGTCGGGAGCGATATTATAATCGAAAGTATTTTCATCGGCATCAAACTCTTTATATTTCACTAAAGATCCATTTAGCGCATAAATACTTACTTGAACAGTACCCGTTAAGCTATTTGCAACTTTCAAGTTAAGATCGGTACCATTTGAAGGTACAGGATATAATTGTACTGATTGCATTCCGGATGTTGCGCCATTATTTACAGATTTCCAATCGGAGTAAGTAAACTCACCATTAAAATCGGTTTGTTTCAAACGGTAATATGATCTACCTGTAAATGGCTTTTCATCCACGAAGTTGTAATTCAAAACAACACTGCTATTTCCTGCGCCATCTACCATACCAACGGGAACAATTTCGCTAAAGTCTCGCGTTCGTTCAAGAGTAAAATAATCGTTTTCTTTTTCAGAAGCAGTAGTCCATTTTAAATCAACAACTTTATTTCGCATTAAAGCATCGAACGCGATCAATTCAATGGGCAGAGGATTGTTTCCCGTTGTTGATCCTAGTGTGAATGCAATAAAAGTTGTAGCGGTTCCTAATGACGAAACGGTACCAGCACTCGCATTTCCAGTTATCGCACTATTCCCATTGTTTCTCCACTTACTTCCATCCCATCGAGCAACAACTAATTCACCAGGGACATTTACTCGGCAACTGCGGCTGTATATCCAGCTTAACACTACAGACACATTCGAACTTCCTGAAGTACGCTGTAATGTCCAATATTCACAAGTACTTACATTATTTATCGATGCATCCTTCGAATTAACATTATAAAGTGGATCAGGGTTCGTATGAATATACTCCGCAACAAAATTATCGGTTACTAACGAGGGAGCACTAATTCGAAGTGGTGCATAAAGCGAATCATTCGTTCCAATTGGAAAAGTAAACACATCGTTCCCGATTTTTGAAACTGGTCCTAAAACAAAACTACTATCAGAAGCACCTGAAGCAACTACATTATCGCCTAGAGTCAATAATTCAGAAGCAGTAGAAACCATTAATCCTTTTAGGAAAGAAAGTCGTTGTCCGTTGTAATCCATAATTAGTGGCGACAACAATCTAACCTTCCCTCCTGCTTTATTTATTTTAATATCTCCATTAAAATAAGAAGTCGCATTTGTTAAATTAAAACTTTGATCAGTTGGACCATTAAAAATTAATCCTCCTGTTCCGCCATCAAATCCCGAAGAAACAGATACATTACCTTCACAATCCATCAATGAATTACAAATTCCATCTTGATAATTTAGCAAATTACTTACATGTAAAGTATCTCCAGCTATTCCATTTAAACTTGCGCTACTGCAACACGTAGTTAAGTTAACATTCAAGTTATAAAATCTAGTAGCAGGAATTACATCAACAGTAAAACTTGATGCCGACCAACCATTAATATAAGGATCAAAGATGACTGTTCCTGAATTATTGATAAACGAACCAGCAACATGATGAAAAAGATAAATATTTTCATTCCATCCGCCACCAATATAGAAATTGCCTGAAGGAGCAGTAAACGAACCTGTTGATAATTTAAATCGCTGTATGCATAAAGTGGTAGTACCAGCCTTCGCCTCAAATGAACCGGAAGGTTTATTAATCATTAATCCACAAGTACGATAATTAGACAAAGAAGCATAATTCTGCAATCCGCTTCCTTCAGCAACGGCCCAACCATTTCCACCATCTGCACCTGCATTAACATACAAATCACCTTTAAAAGAAAACTTACCTGAGATATATCCATCTGTATGAGTAAAATCTTTATCTGCATGAACAGTATCGCCGGTTGGAGTATTGATAATATTTTGAGTACAACATGAGGTAGCATTGATCTCGATGCTGTAAAAAAGAGTCGTAGGAATTACATCTATTATAAATGTTGAAGCCGACCATCCATTAATATAAGGATCAAAAGAAACAGCACCTGAATTATGAGTAAAAACCCCAGCAGATTGAGAATATAGATTTACATTTTGATTCCACCCACCACCAACATAAAACACTGAAGAAGGAGCGGTGAAATCACCTTTAATCAAATTAAACCTTTGCACTGCCAATACGGTAGTCCCTGATGCTGGCGACATGCTATTCGATGATTTATTAATCATTAATCCGCAAGTACGATATTTAGAAGCAGAAGAATATACTTGAGGTGTAGCTGCATCGGCAATAAGCCATCCGCTACCACCATCTGCACCTGAGTTAATTGTTAGGTTACCTTTAAACTCAAAGTTGCCGGAAATATATCCATCTGTATGAGTAAAGTCCATATCAGAATGAACAGTATCACCAACTGCCGTAGCAATAACATTTTGAGTACAACAAGTAGATGCATTAACCTCAATGCTGTTAAACAACGTTGAGGAATTAACATCAATCGTAAACGTAGAAGCAGACCAACCATTAATTGCAGGATCGAATGAAACCGTTCCCGAATTATTTAAAAAAGTTCCACCTGTTTGAGTAAATAAGTTTATATTTTCATTCCATCCACCACCTGAATAAAGTATGCCCGAAGGACATGTAAAACTACCAGCAGCAACATAGAGACGTTGAACAGCCAAAGTAGTAGTACCAATTGCAGGGGTTAATGCGTCGGCACTTTTGTTAATCATTAATCCGCATGTACGATACTTTGCAGCAGAAGAATACGTTTGGGCAGAAGAACCCTCTGCAATCAACCATCCATTACCTCCATCAGCACCTACATTAATTGCAAGATTACCTTTAAATCCGAATTTTCCAGAAATATAGCCATCGCTATGAGTAAAATTCATATCAGCATGAACAGTATCATTTGAAGCGGTTGTGATAACATTTTGGGTACAACAAGTTGAAGCATTTATCTCTACAGAATAAAACAAAGTTGAAGGAATAACATCAATTGTAAAAGTAGATGCAGACCAACCATTGATTGCAGGATCGAAAGATACTATTCCTGAACTATTAGTAAATGTTCCGGCCGCATGAGTAAATAAATTTACATTTTGATTCCATCCACCACCAATATACATTGTTCCAGAAGGAGCCGAGAAGCTTCCACTATTTAAAGCAAATCGTTGCACAGAAAGAGTTGTAGTTCCTATGGCAGCAGTTAGTGAACCAGAAGATTTATCAATCATTAATCCGCAAGTACGATAAGAGCCAGCAGAAATATAAGTCTGTGAGCTAGATCCATCGGCAACTATCCATCCGGTGCCACCATCGCTTCCAGCGTTTAATGTTAAATTATTTTTAAAACTAAAAGCACCACTTATAGAACCATCTGAATGAACGAAATCATTCTCGCAATGAACGGTATCACCTGCGGCTGTTGTAATATAATTCTGACTACAACAAGTTGAAGCATTCACTGTGATATTATAAAACAGAGTAGACGATAAAACATCAATATTAAATGTATTTGCCGACCAACCATTGATTGCAGGATCGATTACAACCGTTCCGTTATTATGAACGAATGTTCCATTTGCGTGAATCAATAAATCAAGATTATTATTCCACCCACCACCAATATTAAAATTACCCGATGGAGCAGTGAAAGTTCCGCTATTTAAATAAAAGCGTTGTACAGAAAGATTGGATGTGCCACCGGAAGGAGATATAGTTCCTGATGATTTATTTATGTACAAACCGCAAGTGCGATAAGCACCTGCCGATGAATATGTCTGGCTTGAAGAACCTTCAGCAACCAACCATCCACTCCCACCATCGCTACCAGAAGCAACAGATAAATTCCCATTGAATTTTATAATAGCTGCGATAAATCCGTCGGTATGTGTGAAATTATTTGCACATGAAACAGTATCACCCGATGCGGTTGAAATGATTGCAGTATTACAACAAGTACCTGCATTTACACTCATATTGTAAAATGCAGTTGAAGGTAAATTATCGATAGTAAAATTATTGGCCGACCAACTATTGATAGTTGGATCAAAATTAATTGTACCGCTATTATGCGTGTAGCTACCTGCAACATGCGAAAACAAAGTACAGTTAACACCCCATGATCCGGCCGACATTAAAATTTCCGGATGGAGCAGTAAATGAACCCGACACTAAAGCAAAACGTTGGCAAGATAAATTAGTTGTACCGCTATAAGGTTGAAATACACTAGATGGTTTATTTACATAAATACCACACGTACGATAAGCTCCTGCAGAAATATAACACTGAGAAGAAGAACCCTCAGGAATTAACCAACCATTTCCACCATCTGCGCCTGAATTGACAGTAAGGTTACCTGAAAAAGCAAATAATCCACCAATATATCCATCAGTATGAGTAATCATATTATCGCAACGTACTGTATCGCCTAATGCAGTTGTGATTGTTGGGACATTACAACAAGTAGATGCATTTAAAATTAGATTATTAAATCTTGTTGCGGGTAAAACATCGAATGTGTAGGTAACACCTGACCATGAATTCACTGCTGCATTTAATGCAAAAGTTCCGTTATTATGATTGAATGTACCACCAGTTTGAACAAATACATTTGCGCTTGAACCGAAGTTTCCAGCAATTGCAAGAGTAGATGAAGGAGCAGTAAATGTACCACCGGATAAGTTAAAAGCACCTGATGTAATTGTAAAATTGCTATTACCGCCTATGAAAGAGCCTGCTGATTGACTATAGCCTGACGCTCCTAAAGTGATTGTTCGTCCGGTTGCTTGAGTTATCACACCAGAATATCCGGGAGCAACATTAATTCCGGCAATATTAATATTATTATTAATAGAACAAGCCGAAGTATTGGTCCCATCGAAAGTAGCCACATCATTTACCCCTGGTACAGCAGCGCGACTCCAATTACCTGCATCATTCCAATTGCCATTACCAGTATTGTTGGTCCAAGTATTTACATTCACAGCCATAACAGTTTCACTTTTAAAAAACTGAAGGCCTACAAAACAACACGAAACAAGGAATAAAACGGCAACAGAATAGTAAATTCTTCTTTGGGTAATTTTTTGCTTTTGAGTTTGACGTAGAACTAGTCTAGGACGCATAAAGAATTGGGGAATAGAATAATTGCTTTAGAATAAAATATCCCCTAGATACGTACACCTAACTTAAAGGTTCTGAACATACATTTGAAAACAAAAAAAAGTTGCTTTCTTTTTGGAAAGCAGGTTAATCAAGAAAATGTAATAATTTGATATTCAATATATTAAATCACATTCACCTCAGGATTAATCTCCACACCGAATTTTTCAAAAACAGAGGATTTAATCGCCAATGCGAGCGCATAGACTTCGGAACCTGTTGCTCCTCCATAATTCACCAAAACCAAGGCCTGATCCTTATGTGAGCCACAATTACCTACCACCTTACCTTTCCAACCGCATTGTTCGATAAGCCAACCTGCTGCTAATTTTACTTGTCCATTATCAAGTGGATAACCAACAATAGTCGGATTAGCACTTTTCAATTCACTAAAAAAGCTTGCATCCACCTCGGGATTTTTAAAAAACGAACCAGCATTGCCCAAGACTTTAGGATTTGGCAATTTCGAAGATCGAATAGCGATAACTGCATCACTTACCTCTTTGATTCCCGGATTTTCAACATGCATTAAATCAAGTTGCTGTTTAATAGCGCCGTAACAAGTATTTACAGTCGCGTTAACAGACAATTTAAAAGTAACCGAAGAAATAAAATATTTATTCTTCAATTCATGTTTAAAAACGCTTTCGCGATAACCGAATTTGCATTGATCTTTAGAAAACACTTCAAGTTCTAGTGTATCAAGATTTAGCGCTTCAAGTTCATGAAATACATCCTTTAACTCAACACCGTAAGCACCTATATTTTGCATTGGTCCGGCACCAACAGAACCTGGGATAAGACTTAAATTCTCGACTCCAGCCCATCCCTTTTCGATGCAAAACAAAACGAACTCATGCCAAACTTCGCCGGATGCTGCTTTTACAAAAACGTTATTCGCATCCTCTGAAACAATAGAAATCCCTTTCAACAAATTTCTTATCACCAACCCCTCAACATCCTTCGTTAAAAGAACATTGCTACCACCACCGAGAAAAAGAGGGTTGCCCAACTTATACTCAGGAGATTGAATCAATTTCCTCATATCATCCACCGAATGTACCTCTGCCAAATAGCGAGCAGAAACATCGAGTCCGAAAGTATTATACGATTTAAGCGACTTATTTGAAAGGATCTTAACCATGCAACGAAATTAAAATAAATCTTTAATAGAAGGCATGAAATTGTCAGTTACTTGCTCTATTTTCGCAGTAAATCCGCTACACATGAAAGAAGTCAAAATACAGTATGAAGTATTACTGAAACGGCTGCTTATTTCCTTTTGTCTATTATACATTCAAAGATGGATTTTCTTGCTATTCAATGCAAATTATTTCCCATCGCCATCTCCCAGCGATTTTATCAATATTATACTACAAGGAGCGCGATTTGACATTAGTACCGTAATTGTCTTTAATAGTATTTTTATTTTATTGCATTTAGTTCCAACAGTATGGAATAAGCCAGTCTATTCAAAAACATTGAAAATCGTATTTCTGACAAGTAATATCTTCATGTTATTACTTTGCAATATAGATTTAGCATACTACGGCTTTAACAATAAACGATTAACTGTAGATATATTAGCGCTTGCCGATGCTGGAGCGAAGAATGCAATTTCATTGATTATCGATTTTTGGCATGCAACAATTATTTGGTTAGCATCGATATATCTTTTAATAAAACTCTACAAAAAAACTGAAAGCAATCAAGAAACAAAGTTCAAACTATTTTATTGGAGTCTTGCATTAATTCTCTTTGTAGGATTATCATTTATTGGCATAAGAGGCGGAATACAATATCAAGGAATTAGTCCTGCGAATTCAGCGGACAAAGTAAATCCCGCATTATCGCCATTAGTAACCAACTCAGCATTTACATTTATCTTCTCCACACAAAAAAGAAGCATAGAAGACCGCAAATATTTTTCTGAAGCAGAAATGCAGTCAAAGCACAGCAACATCTATAGCATCAATTCTGAATCGACAACACATCCCAATGTAGTAATCATCGTGATGGAGAGCATGGCGAGAGAATACATAGGGGCACTTAATAACGGTAATGGCTATACGCCATTTCTAGATAAACTTGTTGCCAACAGTTATGTTTTTACGAATGCGTATGCTAATGCAGAGCGATCAAATAAATCGATCTGCGCGATTTTCGGGGGATTACCATCGTTAATGGACGACGCATTCATGTATTCGGGATACAGCTCAAATTGCGTTGAAGGCATGGGAACAAAGATGAAAGGAATGGGATATTCAACTGCATTCTTTCATGGGGGATTAAATGGAGAATTCAGGTTCGATTCATTTAGTCGAAATGCTGGGTTCGACAACTATTATGGGAAAAACGAATTCAATAAAGATGAATATTTCGATGGACATTGGGGAATATACGACGACAAATTCTTCCCCTACTTTGCAGAAGAATTAGGAAAGCAAAAGACTCCATTTTGCGATGCATTCTTCAGCATCAGTTCACATCATCCGTTTATGGTACCTGACGAATTCAAAGGAAAATTCCCGAAAGGGACACAAGAGATACATGAAAGTGTAGGCTACGCAGATTATTCACTAGGAAAATTCTTCGAGATTGCATCAAAGCAACCATGGTACAAAAACACACTTTTTATAATTACAGGCGATCACACCTTCGGATACAATGTACATCCGCCGAAATACAGTAATGCTGTAGGAAGATATGCAGTACCTATTATTTTATTTAGAGGAGACAGCAGTTTAAGAGGGCAGAACGATGTGATCGCACAACATGTGGACATTATACCTACACTACTCGACTTAACAGGTTACAAAGGAAAAATCAAAACCTTCGGACGAAGTTTATTGCGCAACGATCGTGCACCGCATGCTACCATGTATGCCAATGATTTATACAGGATCATTTACAAAGATTACATTTTGATGTTTGATGGAGAAAAAGAAAGAGGATTTTACAATTTCAAAGAAGACCTTGAATTAAAGAAAGACGTAGGGAATGCGCATCCGGCAGAGAAGCAAGAAGCAGAAGAAATATTAAAAGCCACACTTCAAAATTACACTTACAGTTTAAACCACAACAGTCTCTGTAACTAGTAATTGTATTTTTGTTTCCAGCGATCTTTCAAAAACTTTCGCAATTCAGCTTCGCGGGCATTATTTCCTGGTTCATAAAATTTCACGCCTTTAATTGCGTCGGGTAAAAACTCGATGTCCGCAAAATTATTTTCATAATTATGAGCGTACATATATCCTTCGCCATAATTCATATCTTTCATTAAAGCTGTAGGCGCATTCCTTAAATGCATTGGAACTGGATGGTCGCCATAATCACGAACAGCTTTCTGAGCCATTCTAATCCCCATATAACTAGCATTACTTTTCGCTGATGAAGCCAAGTAAACAACAGCTTGCGATAAATTGATAATACATTCTGGATATCCAATCATTTCAACGGCTTGGAAGCAAGCTGTTGCGATAAGCAAAGCATTAGGGTTTGCATTTCCAATATCCTCACTAGCGAGGATAAGCATACGACGAGCGATAAACTTAGGATCTTCACCACCTTCTACCATTCGCGCCAACCAATAGAGCGCTGCATTAGGATCACTTCCTCTTATTGACTTAATGAAAGCAGAAATAATATCGTAATGTTGCTCACCACCTTTATCGTATGCTGCGATTCGCTGTTGTGCAATTTTCATTACTACCTCATCGGTAATTACAGCAGGTGTTTCTTGAATTCCTTGCGTTACAAGTTCAATAAGGTTTAACAATTTTCGAGCATCGCCATTCGACAAATTAAACAAAGCACCGGTTTCTTTCAAGATCACATTTCGCTGTTTCAAGAAATCATCCTCAGCAATTGCACGATTCAGCAACGAAGTCATTTCATCCGATGTTAACGGATTCAATGTGTACACTTGACAACGCGATAACAAAGGGCGAATAACTTCGAAAGAAGGATTTTCTGTAGTGGCACCTATCAATACAATTATTCCTTGTTCAACGGCGCTTAACAAAGAATCCTGCTGTGACTTATTAAAACGATGGATTTCATCGATAAACAAAACAGCCTTTCCAGCTTCTTTAGCGGATTGAATTACTTCACGAACATCTTTAACTCCTGCGTTAATTGCGCTAAGCGAAAACATCGGCAATCCAGCTTCACCAGCTAAAATAAAAGCGAGCGTTGTTTTACCGATTCCTGGAGACCCCCAGAAAATAATTGAAGGCAAAGTACCATTTGCAAGCAAATTTCGCAAAATACCATCGGGACCGGTAAGATGTTTTTGACCAACAATTTCATCAAGAGAATGAGGTCTTAATCTTTCCGCGAGAGGTATTAAAGGCGACTTCATTTTATGCTAACTTCGGAAATACTCTTTACGGTAATTTCGATACGGTTATTTGTTTCGTGCTCTTCTTCGATACACAATAAACCATTCACACAATTATTCAACAACTTCGATTCACCATACCCTTTTGCAACAAAACGAGAAGGATTTAATCCGCGATCGGTTAAATACTTCACAACAAAATCAGCACGAGACTGAGTCAATCTTAAATTATCGGCATCAGTACCACGGCTATCAGTATATGATCCGATTTCAACTTCCAAACGAGGATTTTCCTTCAACAAATTCAGCAATAAATCGAGCGCTTCCGTTGCAGAAGTTTTAATTTGAAAATCCTTTTTCTTGAACGCAATTCCGTACCATATAAAAGGTTTATTAAGTACTACTTTCTTCAAGTCAATACTAACCGAAAGTGTATCTGAGAATCTTTTTCCTTCAGTAGAAACAGAAGCTTTACGAAGATAGAAGTCATGATGATCGCAAACGAAATCATAATTATGTCCGGGTTCAACTAACACTTTCATGTATCCTGAACCATCTGAACTAACAGAACGGAAAACTTTTCCGTCTTTTACAACACTTAACGTTGCACCTGATATTAATGCATGCGATTGTTGATCGCTAATTTTAACATTCACTAATAATCTAGGTGGGTTCATTAAGAAACTATAAATCTTATCGTTTCCGGAACCACGTCCGCTAGAGAAGTAGCCATTTAATCCTGTAGAATCTAGAATAAAACTAAAGTCATCTTGAGGCGAATTTACAGGAGCACCCATATTAAACGGTGTAGACCATTCGCCATTTTTAAATTTAGATTCGAATATATCGAGTCCGCCTAAACCACCACGACCATCAGTCGAGAAATACAAAGTACTATCATTATACAAGAAAGGAAACATTTCATTTCCATCAGTATTTACACCTTTACCAATATTTACTGGCTCCGACCAGGAACTACCAATCTTCTTAGAAGAATAGATATCGGTGCCACCGTATCCCCAAGGCATATTAGAAACAAAGAACATTACATCACCAGTGCTATTCAATGTAGGATGTCCCACAGAAAAATCGCCACTAGTCATATTAATATCCCCAACAATATTCCATTCGCCATTAACGAAATCGGCACGAAATATTTTTAGGACATTATCATTACGTTTATTTTTTTCGACTTTATTACTCAAGTAATTATTGCGAGTGAAATACATTGTATTAAAATCGCGTGTAAATGCCACGGGACCTTCATTAAATCTACCGTTAACAGATCCGCGAAGAGGTTCAGGATCCAACCAATTTCCGCGATCAGTTTTCTTGGCAAAGAACAAGTCGAGGTAACGTTTGCCCGTCCAATCAGACAACGTTTTACTTAATCCTTTATAATTCATGTCCGAAAGAAAAACGATGCCGCTACGATAAATCGATGGGCTAAGCACATTAATTCCAGGAGCATTATAACGGAGAGGGGTTACCGTAAACAAAGTAGTATCGCGATAATAAACTGAAACACTATCGCATGCATTCAACATATTTTGAGCGCGATAATCTGTTTTATTCAATTCGCAATAAGTAGAAAGATAAGTTTTAGCTTCCTCGTATTTACCATTTTTAATTAGTGACTCTCCAAGAAAATAGTTCCATTCTAATTTTGCTTCAGGCAATTTAACAGCACGACGGTACCAAAATTCCGCTTTATAGCTATTACCCATTTGATAGTAACAGTCAGCTACGTTAATAATAGCATCTCTATCCTGACGTTTAGTGAGAACATATTCATAATCCTCAGCAGCAGGTGCATAAGCCGACTGCACGTAATTTTCATTAGCGGTACGCAAACGAACACTAACGCAAGAATGAAGCGACACTACGCAGCACACAAATAACAGAAAACGCAAACTAGACTTCATAACTAAAAGTAACGGGGAGATTTCATTTTAACTACAGGATAACCAAAATCATATCCCAACATTACTTCATGGGATCCTGAATTATAGTTGCCAATTTCACTTAGGGTATAATCGTACGAATATCCGATTCGGAATTTACGATTCACTTGATATTCGAGGAGCGCCACTATAGCATCGTTTGATCTATAAGAAGCACCGATCCAGAATATATCGTTAATCAAGACATTCATATTTAAATCGAACTGCAAAGGAGTATTTCCCTCACTTCGAACTAAAACCGAAGGTTTAAATTTAACATCGTATTCAGATTCAATAACGCCACCTACTGTAGCATAAAATCGACGATCTTGATGATGAACAGGTTTTGAAGAACTAACTGAGCCGGATTGATTTGCATCATAGCTTAACAAATAAGGAGCGGACAATCCTGCATAAAACAAAGGACGATAATAATAGACGCCTAGTCCTGCATTCGGAAGCAAACTTGTGAATGAATTATAATCAAACACTTTGTCGCCCGGATCCCAATACGTTAACTGAACAACATCAGAACTAAAACTAGTAACGCCCATTTGCAATCCTACGCTAAGTTTTCCAACATCGCCAACCGACAAATGATAAGCAGCCGACGCATAAGCATCAGTCTGTTTAGTAACACCAATTTTATCCTGTTGTATAAATGCGCCTAATCCTAATTTCTGTTTTTTAAACAATCCATGAACACTTCCTGAATACGTTACAGGAGCACCTTCTAATCCCGCCCATTGTTTACGATACAACAATGTTGCGCTTACATATTCTTTACTTCCGGCATAAGCAGGATTTATCAATAAGCTATTAAACATATAATGGCTTACCAACGGAGCCTGTTGCGCCATTAGCAAAAATGACGATTGTAACAGTAAAAAAGACGTGAGTAATATTTTTTTCATCGTCGCAGATCTACATAAGTTTTATACACTTTTTCCTGAGCATCTATTTTAAGCAAAATAAAGTACGTACCGTCAGGCAACGGATTACCATCATCACCTACTCCATTCCAGGTATTCTGATAACTTGATTTTTCATACACCACAATTCCCCATCGATTATAAACAATGAAATCATTTTTGATATAATCTTCGATTCCTTTAACAACAAAATAGTCGTTGAAGCCATCGCTATTCGGCGAGAAGGCGTTAGGCAATTGAATTTTAGACAAGCATTCAAGCGAATCTTTTCTGTAAATATTTACTGAAGCAGAATCACGGCATGTTCCATTAATAACAGTCCATTGGAAAATATTATTACCATAATTCAAATTCGTAACATGCGAGAATGCTTTAGAAGAATCTTCAATAACTACCCCTGGAGAGAAAGTAATCCAATAGCCATCACCAAACTGAGGACGAGTAGCATTTAAATTAATTTCACCATCACAAACTTTTCTATCAATACCAGCGATTGCTTGAATGGCAGAAGTTACAGAAACAAGCACCTGAGCATTTGCCAAACATACACCATCGGTAACTGTCCATACAAAAGTATTATCCCCCTGTGGCAAATTCGAAACTAGAGTAGTTGCAGATGTAGAATCATTAAATAAAATACTTCCTTGTCCGCCTAGCACACTCCAACTTCCGATACCGTAAGTAGGAACATTTGCATTCATAGTTGCAACTGTTTCGCCGCAAACATTAAAATCAGTTCCTGCATTTGCTATCAGTTGAGGAGGTTCAGTTAAAGTATAATTTGAACTAGAAGAACATCCATTTGCATCTGTAATAAATACAGTATACGTACTTGCTACTAAGCCAGATATATTCTGTGATATACTTCCGTTACTCCAAACAAAGCCATATGGCGCAGTTCCGCCGGACACACTCAAGAAAATATCACCATCGGCACTTTCGAAACACGTTAAATTATAAGGAGGATTTTTCTGCGGTATTACCGAATTAACAGCAATTGGATTAGGAGCTGTGATTGTCACAGAACGTAATACGACACAGTTTAATGCATCTTTTACTGTTACAGTATATGTACCACCCGATAAATTAGTAACAGAAGGTGTTACATCAGGAAGTGTATTCCAAGAATAAGTATATGGCGCTGTTCCTCCGGTAACTGAGATAGTGATAAACCCATCATTTAATCCGGGACAGCTAACATTTGCTGAATCGACAGAAGCAATAGAAGGACCTGAGATATTGCTGATATTAGCCTGAGAAGTTTTTGTACAGCCACGTTGATCTGTTACAGTAACAGTGTAGCTTCCTGCACCCAAATTAGAAATCGTATCATTAATTGATCCATTAGACCAAAGCAAGTTATATCCGGGATCTCCTCCACTTACTGCTACAATGATAGAACCATTATTACTTCCGCAAGCAGCGTTTGTTAATTGAGGAAAAGAAATATTAATTGCTGATGGTTGATATACTGTATACGAATTAGTAGAAGTACAACCAACGAAATCAGTCACAATTACTGAATATCCTCCAGCTTGCAATCCTGTAATGTCTTGTGAAACTTGACTGGTACCTATCCAAGTATATGAATATGGTCCAACTCCTCCATTGACATCAATATCAATTGCTCCATCAGTTAATCCGTTACACGAAACGCTATCAATTGCGACTAACGCAATAGCAGGATTCCCTGTATTTATAACGGTGAAAGTATCTACAACACTACAGTTTCTGTCATCCGTTACCGTTATAGTGTAATCACCGGCAGCGAGTGACGAAATAGTTGAAGAGGATGCAGAAGTACTCCACAAGAATGTATATGGAGAAGTACCACCCGAAGGAGTTACAGTTACAATACCATTATCTAATCCACATTTGGCATCGGTTACAGCACCGTTAACAGCTAATGGTAAAGGTTCACTTATAGTATCTGTATAAACCGACACACAACCGTTATTGTCGCTTACAGTTAAAGTATAAATTCCTGCAGGGACATTAACTAAGTCTTCATTGAATGAATTATCAGACCACAGATAAGCATAAGGAGAAGCTCCACCTGCAACACTAACATAGATTGCACCATTATTACCTAGATTACACGAGACATCAACTAAAGAATCGAGTGTAATTGCTGCTGCATTTAAATTATTAACTGTAATAATCTGTTGAATTGAACAAGAGTGACTATCGCTAACAGTAACAGTGTAACTGCCGGCAAACAAGTTTTGAAGATTATCATTTACTGAGCCATCAGACCATAAATAAGTATAAGGACCTACTCCACCTGATGGTACAACTTGAATACTTCCATTATTATTATTGCATCCTGCGTCATCTACAGTAACTTGCAATAACAATTCAGTTGGCTGATTAATGAAATAAGAAAACTGTGCTGAACAAGCAAAAGTATCGGTAACGGTAACAGTATATGTTCCTGAAACAACTGATATCAAATCTTGAGTAACATTTCCGTTCGACCATAAATAGGTAAACGGTGATGTTCCACCTTGAATATCGATATCAACCGAACCACTGGCAGAATTATAACAGTTCGCATCAACAACAGAAACAGTATTGATTATAGGAGCTGCGATATTTATTAATACAGCAGAAGAAGAAGCTTGGCAGTTATTCTGATCAGTTACTGTAACAGTATAAGAACCCGCAACGAGTGCGTTAATTTGATTGGTAATAGCTGAAGTTGACCAAACATAAGTATCAATACCAGTACCACCAGAAACATTTACTGTAATTGAACCATCTGCTTTATTGCAATGTTCATTAATTGAATTTAATTGCAGTGTCAAAGCATCAGGCTGAGTTATTGTAAATGAAGCTTGAGAACTACATGAAGATTGATCAGTAACAGTAACGGTGTAAGTTCCTGCAGTTAAAGTATCAGCGGTGAGACCTACATCTCCATTTGACCATTGTATTTGATAAGGAGAAACTCCTCCTGAAACACTAACAGTAAGCTGACCAGTATTTAAACCAAAGCAAAGTGGATTTACTTGTGTTGAAAGTAAAATTGAAGCTTGTCCTGAATTATCAATTGTAGCAGAATCAATAACTGAACATCCTCGAGTGTCTGTAACAGTAACAGAATATACTCCTGCAAATTGGTTTGTAATCTGATTAGAAACACTGCCCGTTTCCCACAGATACGAATACGATCCATTACCACCAGTTGCAGAAACAGTAATGCTACCATTTGACTGATTACAACTTGCACTTTGCACAGTGAAAGAAGGTACAATTAAAGTAGCTTGTCCAATCGTAATTTGAGTCGATGCAGAACAAGTATTAAAATCAGTTACTGTAACAGTATAAGTTCCTGCCGCTAATCCCGTTCGATCTTGCGAAACCGAACCATCATTCCATAAATAACTAAAAGGACTTGTTCCTCCTGTTACTGAAATATAAATTCTTCCGGTAGCAGCACCATAACATCTTGCATCGAAAGTACTATCAACAACTATTGATGGTCCTGAAGAAGTAGTTACTGTATAAGTATTTTGCGAAGTACAAGAATGAGCATCTGTTACTGTAACAGTATAATCACCTGCTACAACTGAAGATATTGACGAAGTCACAGCTCCTGTACTCCATAAATAAGAATAAGTTGGAGTACCGCCTAATACTACGAGTGAAACACCCCCCGTTGCAGTACCGCAACTGGCAGGAGTAATGGTTGGAGTAATTGATATGGCTGTAGGCTCAACAATAGTATACGTAGCAGAATCAGAGCATCCGGTATTATCAGTTACATGAACTGTATATACACCAGCAATGAGACCAGTTACATCTTGAGTGACTGCGCTATTTGTCCAAATATAATTGTAGGGCGAAGTGCCTCCTATAACATCAATATCGATTGCGCCATTATTTCCTCCGTTGCAAGAAACGTCGGTTTGAGAAATTAAACTAATCACCGGACCATTTGCCAAGGATATAACAACATTTCTACGTCGTGTACAACCGTTAAAATCAGTTACTGTTACTGTATAAGTACCTGCAGTAACATTTGTTATTTGATTCGTAACTGATCCAGTATTCCACAAATAAGTATAAGGTGTTACACCACCAGTAGGAGTTACTTGAGCACTTCCATTACTTTGACCACAAGTAGCATTTACTGTAGAGAAATTAGCTAGAGAAAGGAAAGCAGGTTGAGTAATAGTAATTGATTTTACAGATGTACAGTTATTCGCATCTGTTACTGTTACTGTATACGTTCCATTCGGAATATTAATAAGATCTTCTGTTATCGCACTTGTCGACCATAAATATGAATATGGTCCTGTTCCGTTTGAAACTGTAATATCAATTGCACCTGTTGATGTACCATTACATTGAACATTTACTGCATTGGTAACAGTAATTGTTGGTCCAGATACACCTGTTAAAGTTGACGATAATGTATTTGAACAACTATTTGCATCAGTAACGGTAACAGTGTATGTACCTACCGCCAATCCTGAAATAGAATTCGACACAGACGAAGTATTCCACAAGTAAGTATATCCTCCGGCACCTCCTGTTGCATTAACAGTAAGACTTCCGTTTGAATTATTACAAACAGGTTGAACTTGAGTAAATGTTCCGCTTACTTGTGTTGGCTGACCAACTGTTGCATTCGCTGTTGCTGTACAATTATTATCATCAGTTACAGTAACAGTATAAGTACCTGCAGTCAATCCTGTGATATCTTCCGTAACAGCTGAATTACTCCACAAATAAGTTAATGGTGCAGTACCTCCCGATGTAGTTAAATTGATTGATCCATTTGATCCGCTAAAGCATGTAGTATTTGTTGGAATAATAGATGCAATTGAAGGTCCTGCTATTGCTGTTAAAGAAGATGTTCTTACAATAGAACAATTGTTTTGATCAGTTACAGTTACCGTGTACGTTCCTGCTCCGATATTTGAGATCTGTGCTGTAACCGCTCCGGTATTCCATAAGTAAGTATAAGTACCTACTCCACCCGACGCATTGACAGTAAGTGATCCATTGCTATTCGAACATGTTGGTTGAACAGAAGTGAAGGATGTAGAAATTGCTGTAGGTTGACTTACAACAAAAGTTGAGTTAGAGCTACACGAATTAAAGTCAGTAACAGTAACTGTATAAGAGTTTGCTGTTACGTTGCTGATATCTTGAGTTATTGCAGCGTTCGACCATACATACGAATAAGGTGAAGTGCCTCCTGATACAGTTACATCTACTGCACCTGTAGCTTGTCCGTTGCATAGAACATCAGTTACAGATCCCGAGATTGCGATAGCAGTAGGCTGAGTTACTGTAAAAGAAGTTGATGAAGTACAAGAATTATTATCGGTAACAGTAACAGTATATGTTGATGCAGTTAATGAACTTGGGTCTTGTCCTGTAAAACCGTTACTCCACAAATAAGTATATCCCGGACTACCACCAGTCACTGAAAGATTGATACTACCACTTGTTCCATTAAAGCAAGCCACATTTGTTACAACACCCGACAATGAAATCGCTGAAAGTTGTGAAACAAAATAAGAACCTGTAACAGTACAATTATTATCATCAGTAACAGTTACTGTATAAGTGTTTGATGACAATGATGATATATCTTGAGTTACGTCACCATTACTCCATAAATAAGTTAAAGTTCCAGTTCCGCCAGATACGGTAATATCTACACTACCATTTGTTCCATTAAAACATGAAACATTCGTTACAGACGAAGAATTTATTACTGGTGCATTCAGCGATGTTACTGATGCATTAGCAGTTCTTGTACAATTATTCTGATCGGTTACTGTAACAGTATATGTTGCCGCACTAAGCCCGTTAACTGTTGTAGTAACAGCTCCGGTATTCCATAAGTATGACAATGCACCCGTACCACCAGAAGCAACAACGGATACTGAACCATTTGCTTGTCCGCAGGTAGCTTGTGTAGAAGATGCCGTTGCACTTATTGCAGTAGGTTGAGTAATTGTAAACGACTGAGTAATTGTACAGTTATTAAAATCGGTAACAGTAACAGTATATGTACCTGCTGCGAGAGAAGAGACATTCTGACTAACAGAACCTGTATTCCACAAGAAAGAGTAAGGAGAAGTTCCGCCGTTAACGGATAACTGAATACTTCCATTTGCACCGTTGTTACACGACACATTCGAAATTGTAGGCGTTAAAGTGATTACAGAAGGTTGAGTTACAACAGCAGATGCAGTAGTAACACATAAGCTCAAGTCAGTCACAGTAACAGAATAAGTTCCTGCAGTTAATCCTGAGATATCTTGACTTAAAGCGAGATTACTCCACAAGTAAGTATAAGGACCAACACCACCAGAAACTGAAATATCAATTGCTCCATTTGATCCTCCATTACACGAAACATTGGTCACAACAATTGGAGAAATTGTTAAAGATCCCGAGTTGCTCACTGTTCCTGAATTTGATGAAGTACAGCCTTTTGAATCAGTAACAGTAACAGTATAAGTTCCACTTAATAAATTAGAAATTGAAGATGTTACGGCTCCAGTATTCCACAGATAACTGTAAGTAGGAGTTCCACCGTTTACCACTGCAGCGGCAGCACCATTTGCTAAATTACAAGAACCAGCTGTAGTATTCACGGAAACGGAAAGTGCCGTTGGTTGCGTTACTGTAAATGAATTCGAGATAGTACAGTTATTTGCATCAGTTACGGTTACTGTGTATGTTCCTGCAGCAACACTTGATAAATCTTCTGTACTAGCACCATTACTCCATAAAAACGAATAGTTTGTTGTACCTCCACTCACAGTAATATTTACCGAACCACTAGTCCCGCCGAAACAACTTACTGCAGTTGCAGAACCTGAAAGATTCAACGCGGTTGGTTGTGTTACAGTATAAACGTTAGTAGCAGTACAATTATTGAAATCAGTTACAGTAACAGTATAGCTTCCTGCTGCAACATTCGTAATGTCTTCTGTAAAAACTGAATTACTCCATTGATAAGTATAAGAAGGAGTTCCGCCGGAAACAGTAATATTCACAGCTCCTGTAGATGCTCCGTTACATGCTACGGCAGTTGTAACACCTGAGATATTTATTGCTGTAGGCTGCGTTACAATAAATGATCTGTTAGAAGAACAGTTATTCGCATCAGTAACAGTTACTGTATATGTATTAGCCGCAACATTTGAGATATCTTCAGTAAATGCTGAGTTACTCCATTGATAAGTATAAGCTGGGATTCCACCGGCAACAGTAATATTCACAGCTCCTGTTGAAGCTCCATTACAAGCCACTGCGGTTGTAATACCCGAAATATTTATTGCCGATGGCTGAGTAATTGTAAATGATCTGTTAGAAGTACAGTTGTTCGCATCAGTAACAGTTACAGTATAAGAACCAGCACTTAATGCCGACAAGTCTTCAGTTACAGCTCCATTACTCCACAAATAAGAGTAAGTAGTTGTCCCACCAGAAACGATTAAGTTAATAGAACCGTTTGTTCCACCGAAACAAGGAATATTTGTAGCCGTACCAGAAAGAGCTAATGCTGTTGGTTGCGTTACTACGTAACCGTTAGTAGCTGTACAATTGTTAGCGTCAGTTACAGTAACAGTATACGTTCCTGCAACGACATTTGTCAAATCTTCACTCGACGTTGAATTACTCCATTGATAAGAGTAATTTGTTGTTCCTCCTGAGACAGTAATGTTCACTGATCCATTTGATCCGCCAAAACAAGTTACTGCAGATGCTGCTCCACTAAGGTTTAGCAATGCAGGTTGAGAAACAGTAAATGAATTAGAAGAAGTGCAATTGTTTGCATCAGTAACTGTAACGGTATAGGTACCGGCTATTAAACTTGAAAGATCTTCTGTAATTGCTCCGTTACTCCACAGATAAGTATATGCTCCTGTACCTCCGGTTACGGTAATATTCACTCCGCCATTTGTTCCATTGAAACAACTAACGTTTGATATAGCACCTTGAATGTTGATAATCGTTGGCTCTGTTAAAGTATACACTTCGTTGACGATACAGTTATTCGCATCAGTAACTGTTATTGTATAATCGCCGGCTATGAGATCTATTAAATCTTCTGACACTTCTCCATTACTCCATTCGTAAGTATAATTTGAAGTACCTCCGGTAACAGTTAAATCAATTGTTCCATCATTGCCACCAAAGCAAGTAATATCAGATACTGTAGCTGAAAGAATTAATTCAGATGGTTCTGCAATAGTAAAAGTACTTTGCGCGGTACAATTATTCGCATCGGTAACTGTTACGCTATAATCTCCTGCAACGAGAGATGAAATATCTTCCGATAAAGAAGCATTGCTCCATAGATAACTATAACCTGCCACTCCACCGGTAACAGTAAGATCAATACTTCCTGAATTACCATTGAAGCATAATACATCTGTTAACGATGATGAAAGTTGTATTACATCGGGTTCAGTTATATCTGCACTACTGCTTAGGATGTCGCCATTAAAATCGGTAACGGTTACTGTATATGTTCCAGCAATTAATCCAGAGATATCTTCTGTTACTTCTCCATTCGACCAAACATAAGTGTAAGGAGCAACGCCACCTATCACTGTTAAGTCAATGGAGCCATCTGCACTTCCATTACATGAAACACCGTATCCATTAAAATCGGATGTGATGAAATTCAACGAAGTGATTGGAGGAGGTTGCAAAGTATTATCACCTTTCACAAAATTTGAAGCATAAAGTGAGGTAGAAAATAATAACGGCAACAAAGCAATGAATGTCCATGACAAACTCATGAACCTACGAATAGGACCTTTGTGTATAATTCGAATCATAATAGTTTCTAAAAGCAGAATAAAGTCCACTTTCAGTTGGTAGTAGTGAATACTACAAAGGTAAAAAAAATACGTCTTACATTCTCAAAATCAAGAGAGAAGTCCTTGAAGAAATGCAGGGTATATTCCAATTCCCAATGCCAATAGCGCCGAAATCAACAAAAGTGCTTTATGCGCTCCTGTTAATGCCGGTAAAACAGTTGCCTTTTCCGAGCGAGGTTGAACCATCGTTATGATGATTCTGAAGTAATAATACACGCCGATTAATGAAGAAAGAATAGCAACGAGTACTAGCCAAGTGAAATTCGACTGAAATACGCCGTAGAATATGTAATATTTGGCAAAAAAGCCTGCCACCGGAGGAATTCCGGCTAACGACAATACAATAACACCCAATAATCCTGCCCAAATTTTATTATCCGCAGCAAATCCTTTTAAGTTTTCGATGCTTTCATCGCCGTATTTGCTAATAGCATGAAGACAAGCAAAAGCTCCTAAACTACCTAAGGAATAAGCAGTTGCATATAAGAAGATAGCTCCTCCCGAGATTTTATTCATCGCTACGATTGCCATCAACATATAACCCGCATGAGCAATACTTGAGTATGCCAACATTCTTTTTAAGCTGGTTTGAGATACTGCCAAGATGTTACCTGTGAGCATAGTTACGGCAGAAATCACCGCTAACGTTTGCGCCCAAAATCCTGAAATATCACCAAAACATGTACTAAAAAGGCGATAAAAGGCTGCAAAAGCTGCTGTTTTCACCACTGTTGCCATGAATGCTGTAATCAATGTCGGCGCGCCTTCATACACATCTGGAGCCCAGAAATGGAACGGAGCGGCTGAAACTTTAAACATTAATCCGACCATCATCAACAAAACTCCTGTATATACAAACATAGGAGTTTGTCCGTGGGCCGCTGTAGTTTGAACATATTCAGCGATTTTAACAAGGTTAAATGAGGCAGCTGCACCATAAATTAATGCCATTCCAAACAGCAAAAACCCAGTAGCAAATGAGCCCATGAGGAAATACTTCATCCCTGCTTCATTTGATTTGAGGTCGTGTTTGTTGCTTGAAGCCAATACGTAAAGACTTATTGAAAGGATTTCAAGTCCAACGAAGAACATCGAAAGATCAGAATATGCCGTCATAATAACACCTCCACAAAGTGTGAAAAGTATCAATGTAGCATGCTCTGCCCTACTAGAATCAGATACGAAATAGCCTTTAGAGATGATCAGCCATAATAGTGTTAATACAATAATTAGCGATGTAAATGCCAATGAATAATTGTCGAAATACACCATATCGCTATAATAACGAATAGCGGTATTCCAGTCGCCGATTGCTAAACCGCAAGCTGCCAGTAAGCCAACAACTACTAATGGAAGGAGTAGTTTTTTGAATCGGAATACCTCCGACATCATTGTAACAACACCCAACAAGGCGATAACGATTAATGCCTTCATACCTTAATAAATATCTTTAACGTGAGCGAGAATATCTTCGATAGCCGGACCTGCCACATGAATGATCGGTTTCGGATAAATTCCTGTCACTATGATTACGGCAGCGATTGCTACCAACACAATTTTTTCTGTTTGATGTAGTCCAGTAAACTCAACGCTTCTCGCATGAGGTTCACCCAACATTACTTTTTGATATGCGCGTAACATATAAACTGCTCCGAGGATAATTGTTAATCCTCCTACTAAAGCCATCCACGCACTATACTGATATACTCCATTCAACAATAAGAACTCTCCAACAAATCCGTTTGTTAATGGCAATGCAACAGAGCCTAACAATACAATCATGAATAGAATTGTAAATATCGGTGAGTTATTTGCGAAACCGCCTAACTCATCTAACTGACGCGTTTTCATACGTCGTTGAATGATATCGATAATGAAGAACATACCAACAACATTCACACCGTGAGCAATCATTTGCACCATTGCTCCTTGAAGTCCTTGTAGATTTAAAGCAAATACACCTGCAGCAATTAATCCAACGTGCGCAATAGAAGAATATGCAACTAATCGTTTGAAGTCTTTTTGCACTAATGCCATACATGAAGCATATACAACACCTGCAATAGAAAGCATCATTGCTGTATTTCCCCATTCTGACAATCCCTGAGGAATGATAGGAAGCATCCAACGAATAATTCCATAGATACCCATTTTTAACATGATACCCGACAATAACATTGTTCCTTGCGTAGGAGCATCAGTGTATGTATCAGGCTGCCAAGTATGAAGAGGGAAGATTGGAATTTTAATTGCGAATGCGAGAAAGAAACACCAGAACAACCACGACTGAGCGACAGGCGATAATGTTACATTGTACAATGCATCAATATCGAATGTATGAGCTCCCGGTGTTTGTAGATAAACATAAATCAATCCCGCTAACATCAACAATGATCCTGTTAATGTGTAGATAAAGAACTTCAATGTAATTCTTGCGCTATCTTTTCCTCCCCACATTAAACAGATGAGGTAAATAGGAATCAATGCTAATTCCCAGAAGATATAGAATAAGAATCCGTCTAACGCAGTAAATACTCCTATCAACGCAAACTGCATAAACAGCATCAATGCATAGAAGGTGGAAGCATTTTTATAATCGTGGCGGAAAGAAGTAAGGATAATTAATGGCAGCAAGAAATTAGTTAATGCTACTAACAAAATGCTAATACCATCGATACCAGCTTTGAAGCTGATACCTAATTCTTGAATCCACCAGTAGTTTACAAGAAACTGATCGGCGATATCATTATTAAATAACGTAAACGCATAAACTGTAATGCCCAAGCTAACGAGCGATGTTCCAAGTGCAAATATTTTCACTTTTGCTTGATCGAGCATCAAGCAAACCAATGAAGCAACTAGCGGAACGAGGAGTAATAGAAGTGTTATCATACCGCTGTTATAATATCATGGTTAATACTAATATCACAATAATTCCGATGACCATACTGAAGATGTATCCGCCGATATTTCCGGTTTGAACGAAACGAAGCACGCCGCTAAATCCTGTTAACGATGTTCCAGTTCCATTCACCAATTTATCGATAAATCCTTGATCGATGTATTTATATACGAATGAGGAAATTCCATTTAACGGTTTTGTTATCACCGCTTCATAAATTTCGTCAACGTAGTATTTATTTGCTACCAATTTAGCAAAGCCTTGAAGGTCTTTATCATTTTCTTCAGGCATCACTTTCTTCGTAACATAAGTATTATATGTAGCAAACATGATTAACAGTAATAGCACAACTGATATTCCCATTAACATGTATTCAAATGTTTCGCTTGCTTCATGGTGATTTACTTTCCAAATCACAGGAGCTAAAAACTCATTCAAGAAATGTGGTGCGTGAAATACTTCAGGCATACCGATGAATCCACCAACAGTCGATAATATTGCCAATACTACTAATGGCATTGTCATTGTTGCAGGAGATTCATGCAAGTGATGTTTTTGATTTTCGGTTCCTCTGAAATCACCATAAAATGTTAACCAGTACAATCTTAGCATATACACAGCCGTTAGTACAGATGTTACTGCTAATACGATAAACATAACAGGAGAGTGCTCCCATACTTTCGCTAAGATTTCATCTTTTGAGAAGAATCCCGCGAATGGTGGTAATCCTGCAATCGCTAATGTTCCAATTAAGAAAGTTGCATGTGTGATAGGCAATGCTTTCTTTAATCCTCCCATCCTGCGAATATCTTGTTCTCCGCTCATCGCGTGAATAACAGATCCTGCACCTAAGAATAATAATGCTTTAAAGAATGCATGCGTGATAACATGGAACAAAGCAGTTTGGTATGCTCCTACTCCAAGCGCAACAAACATATATCCCAACTGACTTACTGTTGAATAAGCCAATACTTTTTTAATATCGTTTTGCTTCAAACCAATTGTTGCTGCAAAGAATGCAGTTGCTAATCCAACGAAGGCTACAATTTCAGAAGCATCTGGCGAAAGCACATACAATACATTTGAACGCACTACCATATAAATACCGGCTGTAACCATTGTTGCTGCGTGGATGAGAGCCGAAACAGGTGTAGGACCCGCCATCGCATCAGGCAACCATGTGTACAATGGAATTTGCGCACTCTTACCCATTGCACCAACGAATAACAATAAACAGATTGCTGTAATTGCTTCGCTATTCTCAGGGAAATTTCTTGCGGATTCAAATACTTCACGGAAACCAACGCTACCGAAAGTGGTATAGATCAAGAATACTCCTAATAACAATCCTAAGTCACCGATACGATTCATGATAAATGCTTTCTTAGCAGCATTACTGTAATCGATGTTTTTAAACCAGAATCCGATGAGTAAGTAAGAACATAATCCTACTCCTTCCCAACCAACAAACATTACAATATAGTTAGAACCCAATACGAGTAATAACATAAAGAATACGAATAGATTGAGATACGAGAAATATCTAGGATGATCTTGCTCGTGATGCATGTATCCTATCGAATACAAATGGATAAGCGACCCTACTCCGGTTACTACCATTAACATGATCACCGATAAGCGATCGATTAGAAACGAGAATGGAATAGAAAGATCTCCGACTGAAATCCAGTCGAATAATACTACCCGCTCAGGCACTGATCCGTCCTGTGCTACTTCTCCAAATATTACCGCCGACACTATAAATGATAAGAATACCATTAGTGTCGCAATTCCTCCGCTCAAACTAACCGGCAGTCGCTTGTTGAGCAACCCAATTAACAGGAAGCCCAACAAAGGGAACATTGGTATGAGCCATGCAAATTGAACCATAAGGTTAGTTCGTGATTTAGTTTACAACTATTTTGTTAAGGATAATCCCTTGAATTACCATTTTAATTTATTTAACTCATTAATGTCTACCGTTCTGATATTGTTGTAGATCATTACGAGAATTGCTAATCCCACAGCTACTTCGGCTGCGGCTACCGCCATAATAAAGAATACCATTACTTGTCCTGATGCATCTCCATGATAAGTAGAGAATGCAGTTAACAACATATTCACGGCATTCAACATAAGTTCGATGCACATAAATACGATGATGGCATTCCTGCGGAACATTACTCCCATCACTCCTATTGAGAAGAGGATGGCAGCTAACGCTACGTAGTAATTAAGCGGGATCACTTGCAGAATTGAATTCATGCTCTTAGTATATTTTACTCAACATCTTTTTTACCTAACATAACGGCTCCCACCATTGCTGTTAGTAAAAGAATAGAGATTAATTCGAATGGTAATAAATATTGACCGTATAATGCCTTTCCTAAATTGCTCACTGTTCCAATGTCAGATGTTTTAGAAATGGCAGGCAGTGTTTCAGCTCCTTTTGTTGCGGCTACTAATACTAGTAACAAACATCCGGCGGCTATAGTAGCTGCTCCTTTTAAGAGATTTGATTTATGCGGTTCTAGTTCCTTATTCATATTGATGAACATCAACGTGAAGAGGAAGAGTACCATGATTGCTCCGGCATAAACAATGATATGTACCGCAAACAGGAATTGTGCGTTCAATAAAAGATAATGTCCGCCGATAGTGAAAAAACAAAATATCAGATACAATACGCTGTGTACAGGCTTACGCGAAAGTACCACCATCAGTGCGCTGAACACTGAAAGGGTTGCAAGTACGAAGAAGGGTAAGCTAGGATTCAAGGTCTTAAGGTTTTTAAGAGAACCGGCAGGCGAAATTAATACATCCTCCCGTTCCTCAAAAGGATTTATAATGTACGGTGTGCTTTAATTCGTTTTGATACATCTACTCTTAATTCCGGTGATGTTCCTTCTACTAACTTATCTTTTCCATAGATAAAATTAGTGCGAACAAAATCGGATGGTACAAGTCGATCTGTTAAGAAGATAGCTTCTTTCGGACAAGCTTCTTCGCATAGTCCGCAGAAGATGCAACGCAACATATTGATCTCATAGATCTCTGCGTACTTCTCTTCACGGTATAAATGTTCTTCTCCTTTTTTGCGTTCGCCTGCAGTCATCGTAATTGCTTCTGCCGGACAAGCTACGGCACATAGTCCGCAGGCAGTACAATTTTCACGTCCTTCTTCATCACGCTTAAGCACATGCATCCCTCTGTAATTTTCAGAAACGGGACGAGTTTGCTCAGGATATTTTACTGTTGCACTCTTTTTGAATAAGTGCTTTATTGTGATAGCCAACCCGCTTAAAATAGCCGGCAGATAGATCTTCTCTGCGAAGGTCATCTCTTTGTTGACAACAACTTTTGATCGGTTGGTGAGTTGCATTACTCGAGTTTATTAATAGCGATTACTAACTTATTTATGAATTCGATTATCAGAAATGTAATTGTCCGTTTTTAAACAGTACGTATACTCCTGTTCCAAGAATATTTACAATTGCTAATGGAATCATTACTCTCCATCCTAAGTGCATCAACTGATCGTAGCGGAAACGCGGGATTGTCCAACGTACCCACATGAAGAAGAAGATAAAGAAGAAGATTTTTCCGAAGAAGATAAGTGTACCAAGCATTGACAACATATTAGGCGATAATCCTAATTGATCGATGAATGGGAAGTTATATCCTCCGAAATACAATGATGATATTATTGCAGAACTGATAAACATATTGATATACTCAGCGAAAAGATAGAACCCTAATTTCATTGAGCTGTACTCTGTATGGTATCCTCCTACTAATTCAGTTTCACATTCAGGTAAATCGAATGGAGTACGATTACATTCAGCGAAAGCACAAATGATAAAGATTATTACTCCTAATGGTTGAGTGAAAATATTCCAGTGAATTCCGTGTTGTTGTTCAACGATTTCACGAACGCTCAATGTTCCTGTTGTCATGATCAACGCGATGATAGCCATTCCCATTGCTAACTCATAGCTGATCATTTGTGATGATGCACGAATGGCACCCATCAATGAATATTTATTATTCGAAGCCCATCCTCCGATCATAATTCCATATACTCCAATCGATACTACTCCGAATACATAAAGTATTCCGATATTGATATCGGTGATTTGCACAGGATAAAACGTCCCGTTGATTTCGAGTCCGTGGCCCCAAGGAATTATTACTCCTGTCATGCTGGCTGTCATCATCATGATACACGGACCTAGGATAAATAAAAATTTATCGGCATGTGTAGGAATGATTTCTTCCTTCATAAACATTTTTAGTCCGTCGGCTAACGGTTGCAAAATACCGAAAGGACCTGCGCGATCGGGACCAACACGGTCTTGAAGAAAGGCAGCGATTTTACGTTCAGCATAGGTTGAATAAGCCGCCACTCCTAGTGATACCAAGAATACGATTAAAACCAATACTAACTTTATTAAAAAGAATTCCATATGAATGCTTTTGCTATACTTTAACTATTATGATCATTTAGGATTATGAGCGCGTTCTTCGATCTTCGATTGATTAGACACATCGATTTTCAAAGCTTTCTTTTTCTCATAATGGTTGGCTGAAATCACTGATGTACGATCGATATGACGAGGTCCTTCGATTGTCCAATCGCTTGCCGATTTTTTCTCGAATCTGCATTCGTTACAAATCCAGTCTTCTACTTCACCGTATTTATCTTTTCGTGCAGATACTCTTAACACATCATCGCCACTCATCCATAATACTGTTTTTCCGCAGCATTTAGTGCAATTACGATGTGCATCAACAGGCTTTGTAAACCACACACGACTTTTGAATCGGAAGGTTCGATCTGTTAGTGCACCTACTGGACAAACATCGATTACATTTCCTGAGAAATCGCTATCGAGTGCTTTCTCTATATAAGTAGAAATTTCTGCTACATCACCACGATTGATCACACCATGCACGCGACTATCACAAACTTGATCGGCCACTTTCACACAACGATAGCAAAGGATGCAACGCGTCATGTGTAACTTGATTTTATCACCGATATCAATTTTCTCGAATTCGCGACGTTTGAATTCATAACGTGATTTCGCGAGTCCGTGTTGATAGCTTAAATCTTGCAAATGACATTCGCCTGCTTGATCACAGATAGGGCAATCGAGAGGATGGTTAATCAATAAAAATTCAACCACACCTTTTCTTGCATCTAAAAGATCAGGGGCTGTAGTGTTTTGCACTTCCATACCATCCATTACGGTAGTACGGCAAGAAGCAACAGGCTTCGGCATCGGACGAGGATCTTTTTCAGATCCCTTCGTAACTTTCACGATACAAGTTCTACAATATCCTCCACTAGTTTTTAGTTTCGAATAGTAGCACATCGCTGGTGGTACGATATCTCCACCTATCATTCGTGCGGCCTGCAGGATGGTTGTTCCCTCAGGAACTTCTATTGAATGGCCGTCTATGGTGACTTTAGGCATACTGCTTAATTCTTATGCAAACTCCGGTGAAATATTATTCACACGATAGTAATGATGATCTTTTTTTATGTTTTGCGGATTCTTCACATACTCTTCGAACTCATGACGGAAGTGACGAATTGCACTTGCCACAGGCCATGCTGCTGCATCACCTAACGGACAAATAGTTTTTCCTTCGATCTTCGACTGAATTTCCCATAGTAAATCCACATCAGATAATGTTCCATGTCCGTCGAGGATTTTATGGAGTAATTTCTCCATCCATCCTGTACCTTCGCGACAAGGGCTACATTGTCCGCAACTTTCATGGTGATAGAAACGAGTGAATGTCCACAGATTTTTTACGATGCTGGTATCTTCATCCATCACAATAAATCCTCCAGAACCTAACATTGTTCCCGTAGCAAATCCGCCTTCCGACAACGATTCGTACGACATCAAACGCGGTTCACCGTTTGCTAACTTTAATATTAAATCTTTCGGCAATACAGGAACAGAAGAACCTCCAGCAACAACTGCTTTCAATTCTTTTCCGTTGCGAATACCACCGCAATATTCATCTGAATAAATAAACTCTTCAACAGGAACTCCTAATTCGATTTCATACACGCCGGGTTTATTAATATGTCCGCAGGCAGAAATCAATTTAGTGCCTGTACTTTTTCCGATACCGATTTTAGCATACTCATCACCGCCCATTTTGATAATAGGAACTACGGCCATGATACTTTCAACGTTATTCACTACGGTAGGACGCTCCCATAAACCTTTGATAGCAGGGAATGGAGGTTTGATACGCGGATTACCACGTTTTCCCTCTAGCGATTCGATTAATGCAGTTTCTTCTCCGCAGATATAAGCACCAGCACCACAATGAACATAAAGATCGAAATCGTATCCGCTGCCCATGATATTTTTTCCGAGCAATCCTGCTTCATAAGCTTCATCGATTGCACGTTGAAGAATATGAAAAACATACATCATTTCACCTCGAATATAGATATACGAAGAATGCGCACCTAATGCAAAACTTCCGATGGCCATACCTTCGATAAGAAGATGAGGAATACGCTCCATCATGTAGCGATCTTTAAAAGTTCCTGGCTCCGACTCATCGGCATTACACACCAAGTGACGAGGCACACCTTCCGGCTTTGCCAAGAAACTCCATTTCATTCCCGTAGGGAAACCTGCACCACCACGACCACGAAGTCCGGATTTTTTCACCTCTTCAACGATCGCATCAGATGTCATGCCCAACGCTTTCTTCAAAGTCTCGTATCCGCCTTGTTGACGATATACACTCAGACTTTGAATGCCTGGTACATTTATATTTTCGGTTAGTAATTTACGTCCCATATCAAACGATTAATTCCTTTTTCAAAGGATATTAATTATGCTTTAATTTCTTTTTTCGACCAATGTGAAATTGGTTCAATAACTGTAGCTCTGCACTCATCAAGAATTTGATCAACTTTATTAAGTGTTAAATTCTCGTGGTACTTCTCTCCTATTTGCATCATCGGCGCTGTTCCGCACGACGCTAAGCACTCAGCAGTTTTCAAAGTAAACATTCCGTCGGCTGTTGTTTGACCTTCTTTAATGTCTAACTTTTTCTCGAGGTACTTCACTAAATCTTCTGCTCCCATCAACCAACAAGGACCAGTGCGACAAACTTCAATTACGCACTTACCTACAGGCTTCAAGTTAAACATTGTATAGAATGAGGCTACTTCATATACTTCGATGGAAGTAATATTTAACAAAGAAGCTACATAATCCATCACAGGTGCACTAAGCCATCCGTTGAACTCCGCTTGCGCAACATGCAATACTGGAATCAAAGCCGACTTCTGTTTCCCCTCAGGATAACGTTTTATAATTTTCTGCACCAATGCATACGCATCATCGCTGAACTTTATTTCTTTATCTGCACTCATAGAATAATCTTTTTCTATTAAAACTCTATTAATACTTACGCGTCTAACTCACCCGCAATTACATTCATTGAACTCATGGTTAAGATAGCATCACTTAAGAATGCGCCTTTCACCATTTCAGGATATGCTTGATAATATATGAAGCAAGGGCGACGGAAATGCAAACGGTAAGGTGTTCTTCCGCCATCGCTCACTAAATAAAATCCTAACTCACCATTTCCACCTTCAACACTATGGTACACTTCTCCTTTCGGCATTTGTGTTTCTCCCATAATAATTTTGAAATGCCAGATAAGGCCTTCCATTGTATTATACACTTCGTCTTTTTCAGGCAAGAAATACTCAGGAACTTCAGCATGGAAGGATGTTTTATCATCGAGACGATCTAATTTTTCCATTGCTTGTTTGATGATACTCATACTTTGCCACATTTCATTTTCACGAACCATAAATCGGTCGTAAGTATCGCCATTCGTTCCGATAGGAACAATGAAATCGAAATCTTGGTAAGAAGAATATGGATTCATAACACGAACATCATAATCAACTCCGGCAGCTCTTAAATTCGGACCAGTAAATCCGTAAGCTAGCGCGCGGTCTGCTGAAATTGGTCCACATTTTATAGTACGATCCATGAAAATGCGATTACGCACCAACAGGTTTTCAAATTCTTTTAATCCGCCTGGAAGATCTTTCAACAATCGTTCGATCTTCAACCAAGCTTTCTGCGAAAAATCGCGTTCTAGTCCACCGATACGCCCGATGTTAGTAGTTAAACGTGCACCGCATAACTCTTCAAAAATCTCATAGATATCCTCTCTCCATTGGAACACATAAAGGAACCCTGTCATTGCTCCGCTATCTACCCCAATTACCGAATTACAAATAATATGATCGGCGATACGCGATAATTCCATGATGATTACACGGAGATACTGAACACGCTTCGGAATTTCGATGCCTGCTAATTTCTCTGCTGTCATATGCCATCCCATATTATTAATAGGAGATGAGCAATAATTCATACGATCAGTGATCGGAGTTATTTGCGAGAAAGGGCGACGTTCTGCCAATTTCTCGAATGCCCTATGAATATAACCGATGGTAGGTTCAGCTTCAACAATCAGCTCACCATCCATCTTCATTACATTCTGAAAAATACCATGCGTTGCAGGGTGTGTAGGACCAAGATTCAGAGTAGTATACTCCTTCTCTTTTATAATTTCATTTGTAGTTGAATTCATGTTGTCTTCTGTAATGAAGCTGATTAACGACCGAACATTTTATCATCCTTATCGGCACGGAAAGGATCTTCAAGAGGGAATTCTTTTCTCAGCGGCCAACCTTCCAAAGAATCCATATTCAGAATTCTTTTCATTTTAGGATGTCCGTGAAAACGAAATCCGAAGAAATCATAAGCTTCACGCTCCATCCAATTCGCCGAAGGCCATATATCAGTTAGTGTTTCGAATGCAGGCTCTGCATCAGAGGTAAACGTCTTGATTCTGATTCTGAAATTCGCAACCATATTATGTAGTTGATACATCATTCCGAATTGCTCCGCTTGATCAGGGTAATGCAATCCGCACATCGTAGTTAAAAAATGACAATTCAGCTCTGCATCATCATGCAAAAACTTAATCACATCTTTCACACTTTTCCTGGCAACGGTAACCGTTAAAAAATCATAAAGCATCTCCGAAGAAATAATTTGATCACCGAACTGATTATTCAGTTTTTCAATTGCCAACTCTGCTGTAATATTCGACATAGTCAATTTTTCTATTCCTGAATTACACTATTCAATTCCGTAAGAAGCAAGTAATTCCAAGTACTCAGGCGACTCTCTTCTGCGACGAGATTCATTTTGCACAAGCTCCTGAATCTTCAATACGCCGTCTAAGATTTGCTCGGGACGAGGAGGACAACCAGGCACGTAAACATCAACAGGGATGATACGATCGATTCCTTGCAACACGCTATAAGTATCGAAAATCCCACCCGTAGTTGCACAAGCACCAACAGCTAACACCCATTTCGGCTCAGCCATTTGCTCGTACACCTGACGCAAAACTGGACCCATCTTCTTAGAGATAGTTCCCATCACCATCAACAAATCAGCTTGACGAGGAGAGAAGCTCAAACGCTCAGCACCAAAACGACCTAAATCGTATGTAGATGCCATAGTAGCCATGAACTCAATTCCGCAGCATGAAGTAGCGAATGGCAATGGCCAAAGCGAATTTTTACGCGCTAATCCTACGGCCTTATCGAGGGAAGTAGCCAGAAAACCCGGCCCTTCAAATCCATCTAATTTTTCAACTTTTTGTGACATATCTTTTCGAATATCAGCAATATTACTCCCACTTAAGGGCACCTTTACGAATGATGTAAATTAAACCGAATACTAATAATCCTAGGAACACTAACATTTCGCCGAAAGCAGCTAAGCCATGCTTGCTCCACTCGGCAAAATTCACTGCCCAAGGGTACATAAAGATTACCTCCACATCAAATAAAACAAACAAGATTGCAATGAGGAAATATTTAATGGAGAAAGGTAAACGGGAATTGCCTTTCGACTCAATTCCGCACTCAAATGCTTCTAACTTCACTTTCGATTTGTGCTTCGGACCCATCCAATGTGTTGCGAACATCACAAACAAAACGAAACCGATTGCCACAACAAACATCATTGCTATTGGAAGGTAATCGACTGGAGTACTTAGTAATACCATTTTTTAATGTTTTGAGAAGAGGTAACAACTCAAATGAAGAATAGTTACCGGTTGCGTGTGCGAAATTACGCTTTTTTAGATGCCAAAACAGTAAATACGAGGGGATTTTCGCTTAAAACAAAAGAGGGTATCACTTTATCCGTTTTTTGTACAATTTATAGTCTGAAAATCACTCAAGATGCTTCCCTAAAAAGCTGTCATTCAAATCTATACAAAACAACAAAATCGGGTAATTAAATCGCAGATATTTTACTGAACATTGTCATTGACAAAACTCATTGAAAATCAGCATCTGTTTAACTTTTTGTTTGCTTTTTTTAAACAAGCCTAAACAATATGGTGTATTCGACTGTTATCCTTTCGATTACTATGAAAAAGAAGGTTTTAATTATCGGTTCAGGTTTGGGTGCTCTTGCTACCGCATTACGCTTGACATCAAAGGGTTATGAAGTTGAAGTGGTTGAACGCTATCATCAAGCAGGAGGTCGATTAAATCTAATGGAAAAAGATGGTTTTTCTTTTGATTTAGGCCCTTCTTTCTTTAGTATGAGTTATGAATTTAAAGAGCTTTTCGAATCGTGCGGAGTTGAAAACCCACTTAAAATCAGAGAGTTAAACCCTCTTTATGCTGTTCACTTCGAAAATCGCGATAAGCCGTTTTTGATTTATAAGGATCTTCAAAAGCTGGCGAATGAATTCAAAGGAATCGAGTCATCACTAGCTGAGAAAACCGAAAAATACCTTAACGAAGCGGGACAATTATTTCACGATACCGAAAATATTGTAGTTAATAGAAATTTCAGTTCTAAGCTCGATTATTTGCTTCAACTGACAAAGGTTCCCGTGAAACATGGTCCGAAAATGTTCCGATCGATGTGGAGCGAACTTGAAAGAAACTTCGATTCACAAGAAGTGAAAGTTATCTTTTCCTTGGTTTCTTTCTTCCTAGGCTCCACTCCTTTTCAAACTCCTGCTGTATATAGTTTATTGAATTACACTGAGTTAAAGCACGATGGTTACTGGAACGTAGAGGGCGGCATGTATAAGATCGTAACTGAAATCAAGAAGATTTTAGATCAACGAGGGGTTAAATTTCACTTTAACACCAACATTACTGCCATCGAAGAAACCAACGGGAAACTAACGGCAGCCATATCCGAAGAAGGAAGAAAGTTCACCGGCGATCATATCGTTTGCAACGGCGATGCGGCTTCTTTCCGTGGACAAGTATTAAATCGTAAGGAGTTTACACCCCAAAAACTCGACAAACTTGAATGGACCCTTGCTCCTTTCACCATTTATTTAGGAGTTAAAGGAAAACTTGAAAATTTGCATCATCATAATTATTTCCTCGGTAACAATTTCAAGGATTATGCAGATACAATTTTCAAAACATCAGTTAGTCCGAATAAGCCTTACTACTACGTAAATGTAAGCTCTCGTTCTAATCCAGCTTGCGCTCCTGAAGGACATGAAAATCTGTTTATACTTTGTCCTGTTCCTGATTTAAGATACAAACCAGACTGGACTGACAGTGAAAATCTGGCTGACACAATTATTGAAGACCTTTCTAAACGAGTTGGGTATGATATAAAAGCGAATACGGTCAGCAGAACAGTATTAAACCCAATTGATTGGCAAGACAAATTCAATTTGTATAAAGGCAGTGGATTAGGATTAGCCCACGGATTAAATCAAATCGGAGGATTTCGTCCGAAAAACAAAGACGAACAATTAAGTAACTTATATTATGTGGGTGCCAGCACTGTGCCAGGCACCGGATTACCCATTGTAGTTATCAGTTCACGATTAGTAACCGAAAGAATTTTACAGGAAGATGGAATTATTTAATCAAGTAAGCTTAAAGGTAAGTCGCTATATTACCTCGAGCTATAGCACCTCTTTTACTATAGGCATCAGGACTCTTCACAAAAAGCTCCATGATCCTATCTATTCCATTTACGGATTTGTAAGAGTAGCCGACGAGATAGTAGACAGTTTCCACAACTACAATAAAGCTGAGCTGCTTGAACGCTTTAAAAAGGATACTTACCTCGCAATTGAAGAAGGAATTAGTACAAATCCCGTTTTGCAGTCGTTTCAACTAGTTGTGCATAAATACAACATCGATAAAGAGTTGATTGAAGCATTTCTACATAGTATGGAAATGGACCTTCACAATAATACCTACAACGCACATGCCTATAACGAATACATCTACGGATCGGCTGAAGTGGTTGGATTGATGTGTTTAAAGGTGTTCTGCAACGGAGATGAAAAATCATATCAAGAACTTAAAGACCCTGCGCGTAAGCTAGGAGCAGCCTTCCAAAAGGTAAATTTCCTTCGCGACATGAAAAGTGATTTCTCGGAAAGAGGACGTGTTTATTTCCCGGGAGTTGACTTTAACTTCTTCACCGAAAGCACTAAAAAAGAAATTGAAGCAGAAATTGAGAACGACTTCAAAGAAGCGCTTGAAGGCATAAAACGATTACCAATTGAAGCACGATTTGGAGTTTATGTAGCATATATTTACTATCAAGCACTACTTAAGAAGATAAAAAAAGAATCAGCTTGCTCCATCAAACATGCCAGAGTTAGAGTTCCAAACAAAGAAAAGTTTGCACTTTTATTTGCCAGTTGGTTTAAATTCCGCTTAAACTATTTGTAAGATTTGAGTGTTTTTGAGCAATTTCCACTAAAAACAGTGCGCATATTGCACTAAACAAAAACACAGAAAATTATCGAAAAGAAAACAAACTACTCAACTATCCCGTAAGAAGTCATGACTTCTTACGGGATTTCTTTTTAGAAGGTTACATCTAATTAAAGAAATAATATTTAGCAAAAAAGGTAACGTTTTTCAGTGATTTACGAATAAAGGGAAGTCAAAAAGTCTGACAAAACCAACATCTAAACTCACTAATCATGCGTAGAAGTATGAGACATTCGTTACAATTCCCAACAAGCAGAATTCTGTTTTTTGTGGCATTTTTCATTTCCCTAGCGCTCTTAGGGCAGCAAAAAGCCTTCGCCACACATGCGGCAGGATCTGACATTAAGTACCGGTCTCTGGGAGGAAATCAGTATGAAATTGAAGTAACATTTTACAGAGACTGCGGCGGTGTTGCAGAACCTGCAGATATTACTGTCAATTGCAAATCCGTATCCGGAAGTTCAAATTTCAATGTTACATGTACTAAAGTTGCATCAGGCAACGGTGTAGAAATCACTGTGCCTTGTGTTAGCTCGAATTCCACATGTAATGGAGGAACAACAACCGGTATTCGAAAATGGATTTACAGAGGAACAGTAACGCTACCGTCACAAAGAGCAGATTGGGTATTCAGCTACAGCATTTGCTGCCGTAACTGTTCTATTACCACAATTAGCAACCCTTGTGCATCGAATTCGGTTTTGTATATCGAAGCAACGTTGAACAATATCCTTGCTCAAGGTAATAGTTCACCTTCATTCTCAAATATTCCTATTGCTTTCGTTTGTGTTGGACAATCGTTCAACTACAACCATGGAGTAATTGACATCGATGGTGATTCACTGAAGTACGAATTGATTGCACCAAAAACAAGTGCAACATCAAACGTTTCCTTTATTTCGCCAGCAAGTGTAACAACTCCAATAGCTTCATCAACTCCTTTTTCACTTAACAGTGTTACGGGTGATTTCAACTTCACACCTAGTCAAATTCAAATTGGAGTGATGGCAATTCGTGTAAAAGAATATCGCAATGGACAATTAATTGGAAGTGTAATTCGCGATATGCAGATTTACACGCAAACATGTAATAACAACTTACCAACAATAAGCGGTATCAATGGAGGAAATAACTTCAGCGCTACAATTTGTCCGGGACAATCATATTGCTTTACAGTTAACTCGGCAGATTTAGACGCATCGCAAGTTGTATCTATGACAACGAATAACGGTATACCAGGAGCTACCTATACTATTAGCGGAGGAAATCGCCCGACATTAACATTCTGCTGGACACCAACCAATGCTGACATTGATCTTAATCCTAAAACATTTACGGTAACAGTAAGAGACAATGCGTGTCCGAATAATGGAATTCAAACATACTCTTTCAACATATATGTCCCAAGTCCATTTTTCAACTTAACATCAACAAACATTAGTTGTAACGGATACACAACAGGAACTGCAACAGCTACTCCAGTTTACTCTGGAAATTATACTTACCTCTGGAATACAGGATCAACATCAACTTCATTAAGCAATCTTGCTGCAGGCACATATTCAGTAACTGCAACAGATATTAGCGGATGTAGTGCAACTAAATCGGTAACGATTACAGAACCATCGGGAATGACATTAACCAATACGCAAGTAAATCCTTCGTGTGGCAATGTCAACAATGGATCAGTAGATCTTTCAGTAACAGGAGGAGTTGCACCATATAGTTATTCATGGAGCAATGGAGCAACTACACAAGACATTTCACTTGTTGGTGCCGGAACTTATACAGTTACCGTGACGGATGGAAATAGTTGTACAAAAAGTTTAACTGCAACGTTAAATAACTCATATGCTATTTCAGCGACAGCAACTGCGACAGATGCAGCATGCTTCGGACAAAATACAGGAAGTGTAAATGTAAATGTCACAGGAGGAACTGCACCGATATCATATTCGTGGAATAACGGAGCGAGTACACAAAATCTAAGTAATACAGCCGCAGGAAATTATTCAGTTACAATTACTGATGCGAATGGATGTACTACAACAGCATCCGCAAGTATTGCACAACCAACTGCTACTATTTCATGCACGTTAAGCAAAACTGATATTTTATGTAATGGAATTCCTACAGGAAACATTACCAGCAATACAACTGGAGGAACGGCACCGTATACATATTCTTGGAGTAACGGCGCTACTACTGCCGACATCTCCAATTTATCTGCAGGAACATATACACTAACGGTAACGGATAGCCACAATTGCACAAAAACAGCTGCAATTACTATTACACAACCATTAGCTGCATTAGCAATTTCATCTACATCAACTGACGTTAAATGTCACGGAGATTTAACCGGAAGTATTAACACTACAACAACAGGAGGAACTACACCATATACCTACTTATGGAATTCAGGTGCTACTACTCCATCATTATCGAATATTGCGGCAGGAACATATACAATTACAACTACCGATGCAAATGGATGTAGCGCTACACTAACAGTTAATATTTCTGAACCTTCAGCGTCGTTAAGCGGCAGCATGAACTCAACAAACATAAATTGTAATGGAGACCAAACCGGAGTCGCAGGAATAACTGCAACCGGAGGAACTACACCTTACAACTATCAGTGGAATACAGGTGCAACAACATCACAATTAACAAATATCGGAAGTGGAATCTATACTGTAACAGTAACAGATCAAAACGGATGTCAGTTAACGAATTCAACAACATTAACGCAACCTGCTGCAGCTCTTTCATTAGCGATCACATCAACTGATGTGAGCTGTTATAACTTAGGAAACGGATCAATTTCAACTCAAGTGTCGGGAGGAACAACACCTTACACCTATGCTTGGAGCAATGGATCAAGTTCGCCAAATTTATCCGACATTAATAATGGAAATTATAATGTAACAATTACAGATGCCAACGGATGCAGCACTACAGGAAGTAAATTTATATCACAACCAAGTGCGGAATTAACTGGAACATTAACATCAACAAATGTTGCATGTAATAATACGAACTCAGGAAGCATCTCATTAGCTGTAACTGGAGGAACAACTCCTTACGCATATAACTGGAGCAATGGAACAACCGCTGCCGACAACAACTCATTAGTTGCAGGAACATATACTGTAACAGTAACAGATGCTAACGGATGTAGCTTTACACAAAGTGCTACTTTAACAGAGCCTTCAACTCCACTTTCAGTTACTGAAACACATCAAAACATCAACTGCTTAGGAAACGGCGCAGGAGCTATCAATGCAATTGCTGCAGGTGGTACTGCTCCTTATACATACCTTTGGAGTAACGGAACAACAACAGCTGAAAACACATATTTACCTGAAGGGACATACACACTAACAGTAACTGATCAAAACGGATGTACTGCAAGTGTATCGGCAACAATCACTCAACCATCAGGATATTTAACAAGTTCAGGAACTGCAACAAACATCAATTGCTTTGGAGGAAACAATGGTGCAATTGACGTAACAACAACATCAGGAACTGCTCCTTATACATTCCAATGGAGTTCAGGCGAAACAGTTGAAGATTTATCGAATTTATCAGCAGGCAACTTTACCATCACTATTACAGATGCAAACGGATGTCTATTGATAAATCAATACCATGTTACACAACCTGAATCTGCTTTAGCAGGAACTATTTCATCAACTGCAGTACTATGCTATGGTGAATCAACAGGAGCACTAGACTTAACAGTTACAGGCGGAACAGCACCATTCAATTTCACATGGAATAACGGTGCCACTACAGAAGATTTATCGGCTCTAGCCACAGGTTCATATTCAGTAAACATTACTGATGCGAATGGTTGCACAACCTCAGCTTCAGCAAATGTTGACCAACCACAAGCTCCTCTTTCTTTAGAAGCAGAAGCTCAAAACATCGGTTGCTTCAATGATAATAGCGGATCAATAAACGTTACTATAACAGGAGGAACTGCACCATACACTTATGCATGGAACAACGGTGAAACTACTTCAAACATCAGTGGATTAGCAGAAGGAACTTACAATTTAACAGTAACAGATGCTAACGGATGTCAATTAACTCAATCGTTCACATTAACTCAACCTGCTGCGGCATTGGCTGTATCGCCTTTAACAACTGCAGTTGATTGTAATGGAAATAGCACTGGAAATATCGACTTACAACCTTCAGGTGGTACTCAACCTTATACTATTGTATGGGGAACTGGATCAACTGGAAATTTATTAGGAAATATTCCGGCAGGATCATATCAATATACAGTTACAGATGCAAATCAATGCACAGTATCAGGTACGATTACAATTAATGAACCAGCGGCAGCTTTAGCACTTACTTCTTCAAACACTCAAGTAAATTGTTTCGGTGATAACACAGGATCAATCGACTTAACAGTAAGCGGCGGAACATCTCCATACAACTATGCATGGGATAACGGTGCTTCTTCTGAAGATATCAGCAATATAAGTTCAGGCAACTACGCAGTAATCGTTACTGATGCTAACGGATGTAAATTCAACAAGACATACGCAATTCAACAACCTGCTGCTGCTTTATCGCAACAAGGCGCTGTTACTAATGCAGGATGCTTTGCATCAACTAACGGAGCAATAATCGTAAATGCATCAGGAGGAACTTCTCCTTATTCATATAGCTGGAACAATGGTGAAACAACTCAAAACCTTCAATCATTAGCAGCAGGAAATTATTCTGTTCTAATCACTGATGCAAATGGTTGTACATCAACTTCTGTTTACATCGTAAACGAACCAGCTCAAGCTTTAACATCAGGAACATCTACTACTAATGTAAATTGCTTCGCAGCAACAACAGGAAGTATTTCAGTTTCTACTTCTGGTGGAACTTCTCCTTATACCTATAGCTGGAATACAGGAGCAACAACATCTACTTTAAGCAATGTTGGTGCGGGTAACTATACTGTTACAATTACTGATGCAAACGGATGTACTTATTCATCAACAGCTTCTATTCAACAACCTTCTGCTACTCTAGGAACAACTTATCTTGTTCAAGATGTTGCATGTTTTGGAGGAAGCACAGGTATTATTCATACTGTACCATCAGGTGGAACTGCACCTTATACTTATAATTGGAATACTGGAGCTGCAACAGCAGATATCACAAACTTAGCTGCAGGAACATATAATTTAACTATCACCGATGCGAACGGTTGTACATTCTCTCAAGCAGTGAGTGTTTCTCAACCAGTAGCAGCAGTTTCGTCTACAGTTACTAATACAAACGTAAATTGCCATGGCGATCAAACTGCTAATATTGATCTTACTGTTGCTGGAGGTTTAGGAAACTATACTTACCAATGGAGTAATGGACAATCGACTCAAGATTTAACAAATGTTGGCGCAGGAACTTATTCTGTTGTTATCATGGATCAAAATGGTTGTACAAATAACAATACTGTTACAATTACTGAACCTTCTGTAAGCTTATTCATCGGAGCAACGAACACTCCTGTAGGATGCTTCGGAATGCAAAATGGAGCAATCAACTTACAAATTAACGGAGGAACTGGTCCTTATACTTACTTATGGAATAACGGAAGCACGGCTGACAATTTAAGTAATATCGGAGCCGGAAATTATACGGTAACAGTTACTGATGCTAACGGATGTAGCTCTACTCAATCAACGGCATTGCAACAACCAACATCAGCAATTTCTGCTACTGCTACTGCAACTGCAGCAAATTGTACAGGAACTCAAATGGGATCCATTACAATTGCTTCAACTGGCGGAACAGCACCTTATTCGTACGTATGGAATACAGGAGCTACGACTCAAAATTTAACTAATGCAGCACCGGGAACATATACAGTTACCATTACAGATGCAGCAGGTTGTCAAATCACGAAATCAGCAACGGTTACAGATATCACCAATATCGCTATTCATACTACTGGAGCACCTGAAATTTGTATGGGCACTATGCTTACAATCTATGGTGATAGCATCCAAGGTGCAACTTACCAATGGTTCTATAACGGAACAGCATTGAATGGAACAGACGCACCAAACTTTACTACTCCTGTAGCCGGAATTTACACAATGACGGTAACTACTTCTTGCGGAACATATACATCAAATCCTATAGAGGTAATTGTAAGATCTTTGAATAATGTATCCGTAAATAACGATGTTATCATCTGCGGCGGAGAAAGCGTACAGCTACATGCAAGCGGTGGAATGGATTATAGTTGGTCGCCAGTAACAGGTCTTGATCACACTACTATTCCTGATCCGATTGCTTCACCAGTACATACAACTGCATACACAGTTACAGTTAAAGATCAGTACGGATGTACTGCAACTGCAACAGTAAACGTGACTGTAATGTGCGACACCCTTGATATCCCTAACGGATTCTCCCCTAACCACGATGGCACTAACGATTACTTCGTAATTGATGGTATCGATGGTTATCCAGGCAACGTATTATTCGTGTACAATCGTTGGGGTAATCTAGTTTACAAACAAAAAGATTACGACAACAAATGGGAAGGTCGCTCGAATGTTAACGGTGTAATGTATGGACAAGAATTACCTAACGGAACGTACTATTTCATCTTAAATTTAAACATTGACGAAAAACCGGTAAACGGCTTCGTTGTGATCCGTCGATAAATGAAACAAGCATCTAAAAAGTTAAAACATATAACCTCAGTTCAAACAATGAAAAGGTTGACTAAATATTACCAAAAGAAGTTAGTGCTGTTTGCGGCTTTGTTTATAACAAGCATGCAGGTTCAGGCGCAATTTGAGCCGCAATTTACGCAGTACATGTTTAATGAAATGTTTATTAATCCTGCGTATGCCGGTTCTCGCGAACACGCTTCACTAACTGCGCTCTATCGTAACCAATGGGTTGGTATTGACGGAGCCCCTAAAACGCAAACATTCAGCGGGCACACCGCACTGAAGAACGAAAAATTCGGTGTTGGTCTCTCTGTAATGAATGAAGAAATCGGTGTAACGCATGACTTAAGTTTCTTCGGAAACTATGCTTACCGCATTCCAATGAAAAATGGATTCTTTTCAATGGGTATCCAAGCCGGATTAATTAACCACCAGGAGAAATTACTGGATGTTAAAACACAAGATCAAGGCGACAACTCTTTCATGGGAACACCAAAATTAACCGTGCCTAATTCAGGATTTGGAACATATTACTACAGTAAAAATTTCTATGTAGGATTATCAATTCCTCGTTTGCTACAAAACAAAGTTGATGCAAATACAGGAAAAGGAAAGAATACTGTAGAGATGCAATACTGGCATTATTATTTAATGGGAGGATATGTATTCCCTATTAATGATATGATTAAACTGAAACCAACATTCATGGTAAAATCAGTTTCAGGTGCTCCTATCGAAGCCGATTTAGGTGTTCATGCATTGTTTAATGAAACAATATGGTTAGGCGGTTCTTATAGAACCGGTGATTCATGGTCGGCAATTATGTCGATTCAGTTAAACAAACAATTACGCATCGGATATTCATTCGACAATACAATTACCGACCTGAAACAATACAACTCGGGTTCACATGAAATTACACTTGGTTACGACTTCTCGTTTGTGAAAAACAAAATCGTTACACCTCGTTATTTCTGATCTATTTATTCAAACTACCAACGTTATGAAAAAGTCACTGATTTGCTTTTTAATCTGCTTACTGTCTGTTAACATCTACGCACAAAAAGCGCTAGTTCGCAAAGGAGATGCATTCTACAAGCAAATGGCTTATGCCGAAGCAATTCCTTACTATACTAAAGCGCTGAAGAAAGACAGCACTTTGCAAGAAGCGACATTCCGACTCGCTGATTGTTATCGTTTAACCAATAACCGTCTTATGTCGGAACATTGGTTAGAGAAAGCAGTTCAATTCCCGGGAGCTCTTCCTATCTATAAATTCTATTACGGACAGTCATTGATGAACAATGGCAAGTACGCTAAAGCAAGAAAATGGATGGAAGACTTCGTTGTCGACAATACAAAAGACGGCCGCGGACAAGCATTCACTCGTGCTATTGATATGTACGAAAGTTTCTTTGCCGATTCAACAAACTTTGTTGTAACAAAGTTAGGCATCAACTCAGAGAATGCTGATTTCGGTGCTGCATTGTACCAAGACGGTATCGTGTTCGCTTCTTCAAGAAAAGAACATGAAACTATCGAACGCACGCATGCATGGACAGGACAACCTTTCTTGAATTTATACTACTCTCGTGGTAAAGAAACTCAATTTAGAGATCCTGAATTATTCAATAATTCATTACAGACGAAATACAATGATGGTCCTGTTTGCTTCAGCAAAAAAGGCGACGAAGTATGGATTACGCGTAATAATATCGAAGGATCAAAAGTTCATAAAAGCAAAGAGAAAGTTGTTAAACTGAAACTTTTCACTGCAAAAGGCAATGGAAACGATTGGTCGAAATTAGAGCCATTCCAATTTAACAACGACGAATACAATTGTGCTCACCCTGCCCTATCACCTGATGGCAAACGTTTGTATTTTTCAAGCGATATGCCAGGAGGAAAAGGCGGTATGGATATTTACATGTGCGAAAGAACTGGCACTAGCTGGGGACGTCCGATTAACCTCGGTGATACGGTAAACACAAAAGGAAATGACATGTTCCCGAATGTGATGGATGATGGTACTTTGTATTTCTCTTCTGATGGTCATCCAGGAATTGGTGGATTAGATATATTCTATACTCGTGATTTAGGAAATCGTTATTTAATTCCTGTTAACGTAGGTTATCCATTAAATACACCTGATGATGATTTCGGAATGGTGTACGATATGAAAAACAAAATCGGATATTTAAGTTCAAACAGAGCTAACAGAGGATTCGATGATGACTTATATACATTCAAGAAAAAATCATTACGTATCAAAGGTATCGTAGTAGATAAAGAAACAGGAAATCCTGTTAAAGAAGCACGCATCGAATTAAAAACCGACGACAATACTGTGAATTTTACAACAGGTGAAAACGGAAGATTCGATTTCCCTGGTGAGTTCGACATTAAGTATATTCTTAAAGGTGCTGCTAACGGATTAGGTGATACTACAATGAACTTTACCATCTTAGGATCTACTCCTAACGATGCCTTTGTTCGTGTTGAATTAGGTAAGCCATCAGAGTTCGCAATGAAAATCTCAGTGTTTGATGGAGAAACAAAACAACCATTACCGGGTGCTACAATTAAAGATGAAGTTACAGGATCTACATTAGGTTCGACCGATCTTGCAGGTGATTACAAACAAGCTATCGTTCCACAAAAAGACGAGCAAATTTTAATCAGTATGCCGGGATATCGTCCGAAGGTAATTATGTTGAAAGGCCAAGAGGGAGAAACACCTCAAGACTTAACATATACTGTTGAAATGACTCCTGCAAAAGATGTATCTCCATTCGAAAACTGGTATAAAATTGTTTACTATGATCTCGACAAATTCAACATTCGTACAGATGCATTAGAAACAATGGAAGAAGTAGTTGCCTTCTTGAAAGAGAATCCTCAGGTTAAAATCAGCATTAGCTCTCACACAGATAGCCGTGCAACAAAAGAGTATAACGAAAGACTTTCTGAGAACCGTTCTAAAACCATTAAGAAATTCCTTCAAGATCGTGACATTCCGAAACAACAAATCGGAACTGTTACCTGGAGCGGAGAAGGTGTAATGGTTAACAAATGCGGTGATGATGATCCTTGTACTGAAGAAATGCATCAGTTGAACAGAAGAACTGAAATTACCGTTAATGGTATTTTAAAATAAAAATAATTGAGGATTAAATCCTGAAATTATTAACTAACAAAGAAGGCTGCTGAGATTTACTTAACAGCCTTCTTTGCTTTTACAACAATTACTTTTAACCTTTAAAGCCAGTGTTCTATTATTACTTTTAATCCGTATCCAATGCAAAGTACCGATGATAATACAACAAAGAACACTTGCATCTTTCCTTGGTTCATCATTGCTTTGCTAAAAGGAATGCTAAATATTCCCGACGCTAAGAACATTCCTAAAAGTGATCCTAATCCAAAGATCAAAATATATAGTAAACCATCAACAGCAGTTTGCATTTGTGCTAATACCATAACTACTAATGCTCCACTTCCTGCTAATCCATGTACTAAGCCCACACTAAATGCAGCTCGGTAATTATTTAATACCGGATGACTATGCGTCGACACAAAATACCAGTGCTTGTGCGTATAAGTATGACTATGCATTTGATGACCATCATGGCTATGATAATAGGTGTGGCTATGATCGGCATTTTTAAAAGACTTTAGAAGTCTCGATACGCCTAAGAAAACAAGCATGAGTCCAACAACACCTTCAAGATAACTGAAAATATTTTCACCAACTACAACTTTAAATCCAATCATTAAAATAGCAACAAAGAAAATTGTTGAGGTATGCCCGAGGCCCCAATAGACACCATCCATCACAGCTTCTTTAATCTGATTTCTTCTCGACACTAAACTATTTACAGCGATCAAATGATCCGCTTCAAAAGCATGGGCCAATCCTGCATAAACAACAACTAAATAACCTATCATATTTTAGAGCGAATAATGATAATAGGCAGCACATGCACCTTCTGAAGAAACCATTGGAGCTCCTAAAGGATTTGATGGCTTGCAAGTTTTATTAAACTCCGGACATTCATGCGGTTTTTTAATTCCACGTAAAATATCTCCTGCAATACATTTAGCATCTTTATTTCCCGAAATAGTATTAATAACGAATTTGCTGCCGGCATCGTACTTTTTATACTTGTCGGTCATAACATATCCGCTATCGGGAATTTTACCTATCCCTCTCCACTCCTGCTCTCCAATTTTAAATACATCATGAATAACCTCTTTTGCTTTAAGGTTACCTTCTGGTTTAACTAAACGAGCATATTGATTATCTACAAGATATGTGCCGTTCTCTAATTGAAGTACTGCATGATAGATAGCTTGCACTAAATCAGCCGGTTCGAAGCCCGCTACAACCAAAGGAACTTTATATTTCTCAGCTATCGGATAATATTGATCTAATCCCATAATTGTGCATACATGTCCCGCAGCCAAGAATGCATCAATATTGCAAAACTTATCCGAAAGGATAGCTTCCATAGCAGGCGGCACCAATACATGGGAAACCAATATTGAATAATTATTTAATCGGAGTTTATCGGCATGAATAACGGAAAGCGCATTACTTGGTGCAGTAGTTTCAAATCCCACCGCAAAAAATACGACTTCTTTATCAGAATTTTCAACGGCAATATTAACTGCTTCTAATGGCGAATATAATATTCTTAAATCTCCTCCATCTGCTTTAGCCTGCAATAAACTTTTAGTTGAACCAGGGACACGTATCATATCACCATAAGAACAAACAATTACTCCTTGCTCAAGCAAATTAATGGCTTTATCTATCAGTGAAATTGGTGTAACGCAAACCGGACAACCCGGACCATGAATCATTCTTACATTATCAGGAAGTAAATCAAGCAATCCATTTTTTACCAATGAATGCGTTTGACCGCCACAAATCTCCATGATGTTCCATGGACGCGTGACTATCTTCTTTATCTCCGCGATATAGTGTTTAACTAACTCGGGATTCCGATACTCTGTTAAATATTTCATAGGTAAAAATCAATGTAAAAACTATTGAACAATTTCAAGCAGTTCAACAACAAATATCAAAGTAGCATTTGGTTGAATCATTGGTTGTGCACCGAATTCACCATACGCTAAATGATGAGGAATAAATAATTTCCAACGTGCACCTACTTGCATTAATTGCAAAGCCTCTTGCCATCCCGGAATAGTTTGAGCTATTTCAAATTCTACAGGGCCGCTATCTTTTGTTGAATCAAACACATTATTATTTAGCAAGGTTCCCTCGTAGATCACTTTAACTACACTGTCGTTGTACGGAATAGCACCGGTTCCGGGAACTAAAACTTCATATTGCAATCCGCTAGGCAATGATACTACATTCGGATCAGCAGCATTTTTCTCAAGAAACAATCGTCCTTCTTCCGCATTTTTATCTTTCTGATCTTCTTGTAAAAGAACAACAAAATTTTGAAAGATATCAATTGCTCTTTTTTGACTTATTTTAGGATATGAATCATTATAAACCGCTTTCATTCCCTCAAGGAAATCTTCGTATTGGATTTCATCAAATCCGATATCTTTTAAACTCTGAGCCATTACTACTCCAGCGGAATATGAAATTTTATCTTGCTCATCAGTTTTTCCGATAGCACCTAATAATTCGTTTATATTCATCTCTTGCGTTTTTGATTTATTTGATAATAACTTAATTGTCCGAATGAAATATTTTCATCATTAGCCGACAATTCTTGATGGAAATGCAAGTCAAATCTCTCCGATAAATTGTCATTTATCAAGTCAACAAGCAATGCATTTTGAAAAACACCACCACTAAATGCTAATGTATGAATTTTAAATTTATCAGCCATCTTTTCAATAGCTTTCACCAATGTAAAATGAAAGTTTAAGGCAATCTCTTCTTCGGAAACTCCAATAATTCGTTCATTAACAATTCGAGCAAATAATAACCGAACAGGAATTTGACTGGAAGCTAATTCAATTCCGTCGAGGTAATCTTTCATTGCAAAATTCCCTTTCTCAAATTTATTTTGTGCTAATTGCTCTACGTACATCGCTGCTTCTCCTTCATAACTTACGGCGTCTTCAAAGCCTAATACATAAGCAACAGCATCAAAGAATCTTCCCATGCTAGATGTCTTAATTGAAAACGCTTGAATGGCTTTCGAATATATCAGCCATTCATTCTCACTAAAGTGATTCTTAAACATTTTATCTCCACCACTGATTGCCAAGGCTGATAATTTAGGCGACTTTGACATTTTGTCTCCTTGTATCCACGGATAGTATTCTAAATGTCCGATCCGCTCAATATTTAAGTTTTCAAATACGAAAAACTCTCCACCCCAAATTTCTTGTCCATTCCCATATCCTATTCCATCCCATATCACACCTAATATCTTTTGATCACTATCAATCAAATTCTTTTCAGCTAGAATAGCAGCGAAATGCGCTTCGTGATGTTGTACTTGTTGCAATTCCGAATCGGGTTTTAACGATTTCAATTTGTGAGCATAAACAGTGCTTATGTAACCGGGATGTTGGTCGCACAACAATACCATAGGACTAATATCAAAAACCCCAAAGTAATCTTGCACTACTGTTTCAAATCGTTGTCCGCTAGCATAATCAGATAAGTCGCCTAAATATTCACTGATATAGGTATTCCTATTCGGATAAACACAGATCGTATTTTTCAAATCGCTACCTGCACAAAAAACTTGATCTAATAAAATATCAGGTGATTTAGTTATGTAATTAGGAGCAAATCCCCTAGATCGTCTTATCAAAATCCGATTACTATACTTAGAGGAATATTTCATCACTGAATCATCTTGAGCGTGACGAATATGCAATGAGTTATGCAAGAAGTAATCAGCAATATCACTTAATCGTTCAACAGCCTCTTCTTCACTAGAACAAATCGGAGATCCGTGCGAATTACCACTGGTAGCTACCAAAGGTTTCTGAAAGCAATCGGCGATTAATGCCATCGTCCCTGAACTAGGCAACATTCCTCCAACTGAATTTAGACGCGGAGATATTTCCTCTATAGCCAAATCCGATTTCCCTTTTTGCTTTAAAATAACAATCGGAGCTTCAGCACTTTTGAGTGACGATATTTCCGATTCGTTAACTAATAAGTACGATTCAACCAATTCAATATCTTTAAACATCACTGCAAAAGGTTTGGTTGGACGATTTTTTCTCAACCGCAATAGCGCAACTGCTCTTTCATTTGTTGCATCGCAAAGAAGTAAGTATCCTCCTGTATTTTTTACAGCGATAATATTCCCCGCTGATAGTTTTAATGCAATACGCTCAAATATTTCTTTGTTCGTTGACGCAACAATATTACCCGCAGCATCTGTAAATTTTAGTTTAATACCGCAAGCCGAACAAGAATTTGTTTGTGAATGAAAGCGTAAATTGGAAGGATCTTTATATTCTTCATTACAATCTTCACACATCATTACCTCTTTCATACTAGTATTTTCTCTCTCAAAAGGAAAACGTTCGGTGATAGAATACCGTGGTCCGCATTGAGTGCATGAGGTAAAAGGATAATAGTAACGGCGATTATTTTCATCAAACATCTCTGATTTACAATTTTCACAAATCGCGAAATCAGGTGTGAGAAGAGTATTAACTTGAGAATGACTTTCCGAAGGTCTGATTGAAAACGAGTCGAATTTTTCATCAGTGTGAAAAACCACCTTCTCAATGGAGGTGAGTAAAGCTACATCCGGTTTTCTAATTTGAATCTGTCTATATAAAGCATCTACCTGCTCATCAGTGCCATTTGCTAAAACTAATACTCCTGCCGAATTATTTGTTACGTAGCCATTTATTCCAAACTCTTGAGCGAGATTGAAAACAAAGGGGCGAAACCCCACCCCTTGTACCCTTCCGGAAATATTTATTTTATACGAATGAAAAATCACTACTCACTATTCTTTTGCATTCAAACGTAAAATCAAATCGAGTATTTTCTGCTTTACTTCTTCAATAGCATTTTGGACTTTCGGCGACAACTTCATTACCATCGGATCCATATGGTCGATAGAAATTGTAAAAAGATAAATATCGGGCATTCGATCAAACATAGTAAGGATTTCGACCATATCCTTTAATCCGAAATTATGTCCGCTTAAAGATGTCGGGAAATCATTCGAAAATTTTGGCTTCAGCAAACTGATCGTTCCTTCTTCTTTTCCATCCATAGTCGCATCAACAATGATTGCCACTTTATGACTCTCAAGAAACGGAACCAACAGAAATCCTCCTGTGCCTCCATCTAAAAATGTAATATTCGAGGGAAACTCTGATTGGTCCAATCCATTTACAAAATGAACGCCTACACCTTCATCACCCATTAAATAATTCCCGATACCTAAGATAAGGATATCATTACCCTGGTTATGAAAGGTATCGGCGATATGTGGAAACAGTTCTGTATTCATAATCTTATTCTGTCAAAAAAATTCCCTGAATGTCTCCAGGGAATTTTTAATTATTTTACTGCGTTTTCAGTATTATCATTTGCTTCGGCTACTCTCTCTGTACGAACAAATTTGTAACCGCTAATCATCGATGAAGATTCTCCATGTCCCTCTAACCAATCATGGTAAAACACTAAGTACACATGAACAACTACGAAGAGAATGAATGCCCACATTGTTATGTGATGTATCCAACGAATATTCATATCGCCTCCAAAAAATTCGGGAACCCATGCAAACATCTTTGGCAAAAACCAAGTCGCATTCGCAGCGTACATTCCAAATCCTGTGAAGATCATAATTATAGCCATAAAGAACATGGCTAAATAGGATACAGCAGCAACATTATTATGTCCTACATGAACACTGTCTTTGTAATTATATTCCTTATCGTTTAGCAATAACACATCATGCTTAATAGTATGCCATATTCCTGTTAATCCTTTTTTATTAAAAGGAACAAACACTTTCCAATTTGCATATTTATTTCCCACAATTGCATAATACAATCGCAAGAATAAAACCGCAAACATCAAGTAAGCACTCATGAAGTGAATCTCACGAATGTATCCAAACCAAAATTGAGTAGAAGCTTCTGCCGTAGACCTTATGGCCGGCGGATGCGCAATCAAATATCCGGTGATAATTAACAAAGTAATTGATAATGCATTTGCCCAATGAAATATCCTGACAGCCAGCTGCCAAACATATGCCCTTTTATAATCGCGTGTTTTCATTAAAGCCGATTTTAATTGTTAAATTGTACAGATAGAAATATCGTTTACTTCATTGATGATATTTCCATTTTCATCATACAAGTGAACGGCACATGCAATGCATGGATCGAACGAGTGTATTGTTCTGATAATTTCTAATGGAAGTTCAGGATCAGCTACCGGCGTGTTTAATAATGTGCTTTCATATGGCGATCTTTGCCCTTTAGGGTCTCTTGGTGATGCGTTCCAAGTTGATGGCACTACTTGTTGATAGTTCGCAGTTATACCGTCTTTAATAACGATCCAGTGGCTTAATGCACCACGTGGTGCTTCCGACATTCCTACACCCTTAGCTTCTTTCGGCCATGTTGCTGGATCCCATTTCTCCATGTTCGCCGTGCGCGTATCTCCATTCTTGATATTCGCTACTAACGTATGGTAGAATTCTAATGTCCATCCCGCTACTACTTGACATTCTAATGCTCTCGCTGCTGTTCTTCCTAATGTAGAGAACAATGCTGCTGCAGGCACTTGCAATTTAGATAATGTTGAATCAACAATTTCTTTGAATTCTTCTCGTCCCGATGCATATGCTACTAATACACGTGCTAACGGACCAACTTCCATTGGAAGTCCTTTCCAACGCGGTGTTTTAATATAACTGTATTTCTTGTCTACTTCTAAGTGCGTATATGGCGGCTTCGGACCAGAATAATTAATTTTCGTTTCTCCAACCCAAGGATGTAATCCCGCGTTACCATCACCTGAATAATCATACCAAGAGTGGTTAACATATTCTTCTACAGTTTTTAAATCACGAAGATCTAAATTGTGAACTTTAGTTAAATCTTGATTTAATATTACTCCTGGAGGGAATTTGAATGTATCAGGATTGGTATTGCTATAACCTTGTGTAGGGAAGTCACCAAATGCCATGAAATTATGAAAACCTCCTATTGCACCCCAGTCTTTATAAAATCCTGCGATTGCTAAAATGTCCGGTACGTATACTTGCTCAATGAATTCTTTTCCTTGAATGATTAATTTCTCAACCATTGCTAATCGCTCTGCATTTAATCCACTTGCATCGTCAAGGTTAATAGCACATGTTACTCCGCCTACTAAATAATTCGGATGCGGATTCTTTCCTCCGAAAATAGCATGCACTTTCACCATTTCCTTTTGCCATTCTAATGCTTCAAGGTAATGGGCTGTCGCCATTAAATTTGCTTCAGGTGGCAACTTCATTGCAGGGTGTCCCCAATATCCGTTAGCAAATATTCCCAGCTGTCCACTTTCAACAAATTTCTTTAAACGCTTTTGTAAATCGGAAAAATATCCCGGAGAGCTTTTCGGCCAATTGGAAATACTCTGCGCAAGTTGAGATGTTTTTACAGGATCAGCACTTAATCCACTTACAACATCCACCCAATCGAATGCGTGCAAGTGATAAAAATGTACTACGTGATCATGCATATAGAGTGCACCTTGCATGATATTACGAATCATCTCTGCATTAGGTGGAACTTTAATCCCAAGAGCATCTTCAACTGCTCTTACTGATGTTGCAGCATGTGTTGATGTACATACTCCGCAAGTACGTTGAACGAATGCCCAAATGTCTTTCGGATTTCTTCCTTTAACAATATTCTCGAGGCCGCGTACCATGGTAGAAGATAGAAAAGCTTCTTTGATTGTACCATCTGATATCTCTACTTCGGCTCTTAGATGTCCTTCAATTCTCGTGATCGGATCAACTACTATTCTTTCTGACATATTGAAATGTATTTAGAATTGTTATTCTTTAATTTTTTGTTCGTTTTCTTGCCCTGCTTCTATTCTTCTTGTAAGCTCTTTTCTCTTAGAGACGTTAGAAAGAACTGCATGTGCACCTATTCCGGTTGCTACAGCGCCTAACACTACTTTTCCAAGTGTATCTGAATCGCTTTCTACTCCACCACCCATCGCTTGTTCGCGTGAATAGAAACTACCTGCATCCCAGAAATTTTTAGCACTGCATCCTAAACAACCATGTCCTGATTGAATCGGATAACTTACACCACCATTCCATTTAATATTTCCACAAGCATTATAAGTTGTAGGGCCTTTACATCCTACTTTGTATAAGCAGTATCCTTTCTTCGCATTTTCATCGTCGAAATTTTCTACAAATAATCCCGCATCGAAATACGGACGACGATAACAACTATCATGAACTCGTTTTGAATAGAAAGATTTTGGTCGGCCAGCACCGTCTAATTCAGGTAAACGATCGAATGCAACAACGTGCACAATAATCCCCGCCATCACTTCTCCTATCGGAGGACAACCCGGTACATTGATGATTGGTTTATCAGTAATAATTTGATCAATTGGTGTAGCACCAGTAGGATTTGGTTTCGCTGCTTGTACACAACCTGTCGTTGCACAACTTCCCCATGCAATAATTGCTTTCGCTCCAGCTGCTGATTCTTTTAAAATATCAATAGCACTTCTACCTCCAATACAACAGTAGTTACCATCATCTCCTAAAGGAACTGATCCTTCCACACAAAGAATATATTCTCCTTTGTATTTATCCATCGTTGCTTTCTTAGCTGCCTCTGCTTGATGTCCGGATGCAGCCATTAATGTTAAGGTGTAGTCTAATGAAATCTTATCCAAAATAATGTCGGCAACAATAGGATGGTCTGAGCGAATAAATGATTCACTGCAACAAGTACACTCCTGGAAATGTTCCCAGATAACTGGCAGACGAGGCTTTGTCGCTAGTGTTTTTGCAATCTGTCCGAGAGATGTTGATTCAACTCCCATGTACGCACCGATGAAAGCTACAAACTTTAGAAAGTCTCGACGATCGTAGCCTTGTCTTACTACACTTTCATAGTACGTTTCATTGTTTTTATTTTCCTGTTGTTCCATAACATTATAAGGATGAAGTTACTTAACTGGGTAAATGTAACATAAACACTAACTAACTTAAAGATGATTATAATCATGCTGGAACATCTATTTTAAACTATTACTTTAGTTCCCAAATGCACTTGTTTTTATGCACGAATTGTCAATCGCTACTTCTATAATTAAATCGGCCGAAGTTGAGTTAATAGAAAATAAAGCCGAATCGATTAAGGAGATTTTTCTGGAAATCGGAAAACTTTCAGGAGTAGAAATTGCTTCACTAACCTTTGTTTGGGAACTTGCAGCAAAAGGAACAGCACTTGAAAATTCGAAGGTAAATATTCACGAACCCGAGGGATTCGCTCGTTGCGGAGAGTGTAGTACAGAATATCATTTGGAGAAAATATTCGATGTTTGTCCGAATTGCAAAAGCCCTTTTAAAGAAATTTTAAAAGGCAAGGAATTAAAGATTATTAAACTAATTATAGATTAACATCAATGTGCGTTACTTGTGGATGTAGTTCCGATGAAGGGACTGTAAAATTTATTGGCAGAAATGGGAAGTCATCTCATCATACCCATGCTCATCATTTTCATACCCATGATCATGGTAAACATCATCACGATCATGATAAAGATCATGACCACTTTCACGATCATAATCACGATCATAACCATGTACACGGACGTGAAATCAATTTAGAAAAAGAAATCTTACTGAAAAATGATTTACTAGCGGAAAGGAATAGAGGTTATTTCGATGCGAAAAACATCTTTGCAATTAACATGGTGAGTTCACCTGGTTCGGGAAAGACTTCTATTCTGGAACGCACCATCGCCGACTTAAAAAACGAAATTTCTTTTTCTGTTATTGAAGGTGATCAACAAACTACGAATGATGCGGATCGTATTGCAGCTCACAATATTCCTGTGTTGCAAATCAACACTGGCAAAGGTTGTCACCTCGATAGCGAAATGATTTCTACCGCTGTTAAAGAGCTCGCTCCTAAAGATGGTTCAATAGTCGTAATTGAGAATGTAGGAAATTTAGTTTGCCCTTCTATGTTCGACTTAGGCGAAAACAAAAGAGTTGTAATAATTTCTGTTACGGAAGGCGAAGACAAACCGATAAAATATCCCGATATGTTTTACGGTTCGCAAATTTGCTTGATCAACAAAATCGATCTCTTACCTTATTTGAAGTTTGATGTGGAAAAATTAAAAAACTACGCTAGAACGGTAAACCCTACAATTGAGATTTTCGAAGTGTCGGCAACGTCAGGCGAAGGCATGGATAAATGGTATTCATTTTTACGAAGTTCATTAATAAAATAAATTTATGTGTTTAGCTATACCCGGAAAATTAGAAAGTATTTCTGTCGAACTCGACGATACTTTCAGAATAGGAAGAGTCTCTTTTGAAGGAGTTATCAAAGAAGTGAATTTAGCATTGGTGAACGAAGCTAAAATTGGCGATTACTTATTGGTACATGTTGGTGCTGCTATTGCAATCATCAATGAAGAAGAGGCAATAAAAACAATGGCTGTTCTTAAAGATCTGGGCGAAGAAATTTAATCTTTGTTTAACCTCATCATTGCAGTTTTGCTTAATGCTACATCATTTATAAACATCAGATCAAATGCCTGAAAAGGAAATTAAGAAGGATAAAATTAATTTACATCATGGAAGCGGTGGCGAACATACGACTAAGCTTTTGAATGATGTTATCTTCAAATACCTTGCTAACCCAATCTTGAATCAAAAGCACGATGGAGCCTTTCTCGATATTCAAGGTAAGTTGGCTTTCTCTACTGATAGTTATGTAATTACTCCAATTTTTTTTAAAGGAGGAAACATTGGAGAATTAGCAGTGAATGGAACTGTTAACGATTTGTCGATGTGCGGCGCTATTCCTAAATATTTATCGCTCGCTTTTATTATCGAAGAAGGATTCGATCACGATGACTTTGTTGAAATTGTTAAGTCGATTAGAGCTGCCGCGGATAAGGCAGGAGTATATATTGTCACTGGCGACACTAAAGTAGTGCAGAAAGGAAAAGGCGATAAAATTTACATCAACACTTCGGGCATCGGGGTTATTCACGAGAAAGCAAATATTCACATCGATAGTATTCAGGATGGTGATGCGTTAATTATTAATCATGCAATCGCTTCTCATGGCATGGCGATTATGTCGGAACGCGAAGGACTAAAATTCGAGAGTGAAATATTAAGCGATACTGCCAACTTAAATAAATTGGTGGAATCTCTCATCGATAAATTCGGAAATCAAATTCATTTTTTGAGAGATGCTACACGAGGCGGATTAGCATCAGTCTTACATGAAATTACGGCTGAATGTAAAATGGGAGTTCATTTGTTCGACGATCAAATTCCTGTCGACACCCAGGTAAAAAGCGCTTGTGAATTATTAGGACTAGATCCTCTTTATGTTGCTAATGAAGGCGTATTCGTTTGCATAGCTCCGAATGAAATTGCAAAAGACATTGTTCAATTGCTTGGCGACTTGGGCGAATCACCATCAATCATCGGAAATGTTTCTTCATCTGTCAACGGGAAAGTTATTCTCGAAAGTTCTTACGGAGGTAAACGAGTGGTGAGTCCGTTAATTGGAGAACAATTACCGAGGATTTGTTGATTGTTTATAGGCGATAGAATAGAGACTATAGGTGATAGATTTTTTTTATTTTGGTGCGATTGAAGAAACCAAATTGCAAAGCAATCACCCTGCTCTTGCCATTTTGCACTCCACGCGCTTTCCTTGCGCCCTTCGGCTGCTCCTATGGTAGGTTACAAATGGATTTCGTTTAATTGAATAAATCTATGGGTGACTACGAACAAATCCTTTTAAATCCGAAGTGCTTGCACGGTCGGAGCGGATCTGTGTTTGCTGACGTTTTCTCCTTCGTCGAAATGTCATCACTTAGCAATGACGATAAATGTCATCATTTAGCCCTGCCGTTAGGAAAAATCGTCGGAGACGATAATTCCGCGAAAATCATAAAAACCATAATTATCAGCGGCCCATTTCCTTTCGACAAGGCATATTACCGCCGTTTTATAACCGCCACACACCAATTACAAACTTCAAAATCCAAACATTCTAGTTGAATACTTTGTTAATTTCACTTAACCAACTATTCATATTAGATTTAATTTTTTTTCATAGTTTTATGATGTCGATAGAGTCCATCGGCAACACCTACACAAAGAGTACACCTACACAACACTTAATGCAATTCAAAAAGTCATTCTATGGCTTAATTACTCTCCTATTTCTTTTTAATTCTTCTTCCTTCGCTCAAAGCACCGATACTCTGGCAGAAACCCGTAATCCTAGGGAATTTTGCTTGCGATCGATTGCGAATAGCACTTTAAAAGATGAAGCTCGAATATGGAGCAAGCCTTTCACGTTAAAAAAACGTGACTTCAATTATTTAATCCCGGCCTTAGCGGCGACAGGATTGGTGATGTATTTCGACAAACCTATCAGTAAAGGGTTTAGAAATTACAACGATGAAAACCGCGATTTAAACACGTACAATAAAACCATAACGCAATTCGGACAAGGTTGTAATAACTTGGGATTGGCTGCGGTATTTGTTGCTGGTGGATTAATATTCAAAGATCATCGTGCTACCGAAACCGGTATTCTTTCTGCAGAGGCTCTACTCCACTCTGGCATTGTAGTTTTTGTGGGTAAAACTTTATCGGGACGCGAACGTCCTTTGGTAGAAGAAGGCAACGGCAATTTCGACTTCCTTAGTGATCCGAATGCAGGATCTAGTCATCATTCATTTCCCTCGGGACATACCATTTCCGCCTGGGCGATGGCTACAGTAATAGCTACAGAGTACAAAGATGTAAAATGGGTCCCTTATACATGCTACACTTTAGCAACTGCCGTGGGAGTATCGCGAATCGCATTAGCGAAGCATTGGCCTTCAGATGTATTGGTGGGCTCTATGCTGGGATATGCAATTGGAAGGATGGTTGTTAAGAATCACCAACATCTTTGGCATGTTACTCCGTATTACTCCGAAAAAGGAGATGCGGGCGTGAGCATTAACACTCGATTCTAACAAAGAATAGCCGTATATTTGCATCAATTTTAAATACTAACGTTTATGCGTATCCGAAAAATATCAGTATTCGCTGCCGCCATCTATTTTGTGATGTTAGGAGCTTCTTGCACTGGACCGGTAAAAGAAAAAGCTTCATGTAAAAATGGTGATACTATCAATCCCAATGGAACCAGTGAGCTAGCGCTTTTAATGCGTGAAATGGCGAAACAAGTCACAGCCAATCACGATAGTTTATTAGCGGGCAAAGCCATAATATTAGCTCCAGAAGGAATAGGCAAGCTAAAGACTGCCGAAAAGACCGATAAGAACCTCGATACAGCGTTGTTTAACAGTTTAGCTGATGTATACTTGGGAAAGCTTACAGAGCTTCAGAATGCTCCTGATAGCCTAAAAATCACAGCTCATAACAACTTGGTTACATCTTGTAAAGATTGTCACTCGAATTTCTGTCCGGGGCCAATCAAACTAATCAACAAAATGTTCGTCACTCAATAAGAAAATTCGAAAAGTCCTTAAAAAAGAAAACCCCGATTTGCATCGGGGTTTTTTATTTTCAAGAGGAGCATTTTAGTACTCCCAAAGATCAATTTCGAAGTTGATCATTTCCTGTTTGATTCTTTCAGACTCTAACAAAGCATCCAACGGATTCGCCTTATAGTCATCGATACGACGATTATATACGTTATCTTCTTTAATGATATAGCTGTTAAACATACGCTTAGCAAAGATATCGTCAAACGTTAAACGCTGAGCTGAGTTAAAGCGGTTCGCCACTTCAGCATTCACCAATACTCGGCGAGCTTCAGGGAAATACACCCAGAATAATAATTTCTTCTGGCCGCCTTCAATCAAGTTACCTTCTTGGTCACGGGCAAGCGTCATCGGAGCCATTCCGATAATTCTTGATTCCATTACCGAACGTTGCTTGTCGAAGAACCACTCTTCTTTAATACGATACTGGATTACGTCATCCGGATTGAATGCACGGAATACAACAGAATCATACTCATCATAAGGAGGATCAGGACGAGTTACTTTAATAGTAATTGAATCCGCACCACCTACCTTAGAGAACTCGGCAGTAGTCATTGGAAGCGTGAACTCATCATCTTGCGGATCATACGCAGTCAAAGTACCTTCTTTAACCGCATCCATCAGCGTATTGATTAAGTTTTTACGATCCTTGGTTTCGTTACTTTTAGGGTAACGTAAAGGAGCATTGATCTTTTCATTCAGATCAATATGGCGCCAGATACGTTTAGCCCACATAACGTCTGCCTCGCGTAAATAGGTGTATGGGATAACCCTGCGTGCAGGATTACTTTCCCTCACGTACACCCCATCAAGTACGTTTTGAGCACTAGCCAGCGAACCGAAGCCGATTAACACTGACAGGATCAGGATGAACTTTTTCATGGGATTTATGCTTGTTATGTGCATCAATTTGTTTGTACTGTATTTGTTACTATCCGGTTACATCCGGATCAATCTTATTGAACTGTAAGAGAGATCGAGTTGATATCGCGGGTAGTTCCGTCAGGCATCGTTGCCTTAATGTATTCGAATAAGATCTTATCTCCAGGACGGCTTTGCTCGATGATTGTTTTCATATCACCAGTCAAAGTGTTGCTGTCGCTAGTTTTCTCGATTGGATCACGACCTTTTCCGTAACGTGACATCTTGAAAGATTTCACTTTTGAGAATAAGTCGAAGTCGAATCCTTCCATTACTGGAATGATTGCCGATTGAGCAGCTAACTGAGCTTTAGGAATAGAACCTTCTTTCTTACCACCGATTTTAGCAACCGGATCAGGGATTCTCTTTAAACGGAATTTAAAGCTTCCCATTGGAATTTTCTTATCGCCTTGAGCAGCAACTACGTCGATCGACGCTTCGCCAGGTGCAGTAGCTTTCGCTAAGAAGTGACCTTTTCCGCCTTTAGCATCTGGAGTAAGTACTACTCCTTTTGCGTTGAATGATACCTTCTCAGCCGGTACTCCTGGAACAGAGATTGAAATCGGGTTATCAACTCCGATATAGATTACATTCATTTTATCGGCAGATACTGATGCACTTGGTGCAGAAGCAATGAACGATGATTCAAACGGATACTCTTTGTAAGTATTGTCCGGTTGTTTCACGCGGATCATACCACCCCATTTTTGCTCACCCGGTGTACGAGGAGAAACACGGTACTTACCCATTCCATCTTCTACAGGAAGTGTTGAACCTCCTACTACGATTTCAGGAGCTGAAGTTTTGCTGTATGCTGCTAAGAATACATCCGCTTCGTATTGTTGTCCGATAATCACATAGCTCGTTGGAGCAACTACCTTCGGCATAACGTCAGAGAACTTTAAGTTCGTTGCGTCGATTGAAGATAATAAGTGATTAACGATTTCTGATTCCGCATTCTTAATGTCCAATTGAAACTTTGTTAATTGAGCTACAGAAGCTACTACTGGATTGTGGTAGAAATTTGCCATCTCCCATGTACGCTTTCCTTCTTCAATCAGCAATTTATCATTTGCATTTTTAGGATCAGGATCTTTTGTGTTGAATAATTGATTTAATCGAGTTGTAAATTCAGCTTGATCTTTTGGCTCAAGTACTGCAATTACATCTTTCTTGAATTTATCAATCGCTGCTTTTAATGCACTCGCTTTATGACCATGACCGTCTTGCTTATCACCACATAACATGTGTGTAGGTACGTCATAGTTATCTTTCGCTTCTACTTCACGTAAAGAACGAGTTTTAGCTCCTTTTTCAATTTTATCTGTTTCGCGAATTAATTCTTCTTTCAAAACATTGATATACTTGTCAAGGTCTGATGACAACTTTTTAATTTGCTGAGCTCTTTTATAATAAGGCTCAGTTTTCGTTTTATCATTCACCATCTGTTTCTCGAAGGTGGTATATGCTAATCCATTTTTAGACACCATATTACCTACCGAAGACTCCAGACTCTCATTGATTGTAACAAACGCATTGATGATCTCTTTCGATGTATTCAAGGCTAACAAGGCTGTTAACACGAGGTACATCATCCCGATCATCTTCTGCCTCGGGGATAGGTTATTTCCTGCCATTTCGCTTAATCCAGATTAAGGGTTAGAAATTAATTAATTGTGGAGTGAGTGAAATAGGAATTATTTATTCCCCATTGCAGTTAACATGTTACCATAAATGGTATTCAATGAAGCTAAGTTTTTAGCTAATTTGCCAACTTCTTCTTTGTATTTTTTAGTGTCTTCTACAGTGCTGTTTAAGTTAGCAACTAATGCTTCGTGACTAGAGCTCATGTGAGCCATAGCTGTAGCAGCAGTTTTGTAAGATGTAGTTAATGCAGTAACTTCTTTAGAAGCTGCAGCAACGTTCTTAGCATACTCTTCAGTAGCAACAGCAGCGTTAGATACCGTAGCCATTTTAGCTGTGTTTTCGCTTAATGACTTTAATCCGTTACCTAAGCTTTGGATCAATTCAGGTCCGATTTTCGCTTCAGTTAACATTTTGTCTAACTGTTGTGATACAGGATCTCCTGATTTTACTTTCTTGCGATCAGCTGCAGGATCGTGCATTCCTGCTAATTCTGGATAAACTAAAGACCAATCAACGTCTTCGTGTGGTGGTTCAAACGCTGAAAAGAAGAAGATAACCGCTTCAGTTAATAGACCAACTGTAAGCATGATTCCCGCACCTTCCCAGTGCTGAATTTTGAATAGTGCTCCAAGAATTACGACTGCTGCACCCAAGCCGTACAATTTGGCCATGAATGACTTAAAGCCTTTTCCTTGGGTCATTTGTGCTAATCCCATGATTTTCTGTTTTTTTAGGTTTTGATTAGAATGAATGGTTGTTTTGGCGAATTGGTTTAGTCTTCGCTGATTGAATGGGTGAGCTCTCGCTCGTGTATATTAGAAGTCTGATTTATCACGACCTAAGAAGTCCATCACACAACGGAATCCGATGTACGATTTTGACGTATCTTGATATTCGAAATTACGTGTACCCGTTTGAATGAAGTACCCGACATCTTTCCATGATCCGCCACGAACAATTTTCTTCTTTAATTCAGGCGCATCATTATCCTTCGCATCATATTGATAATCAGGATTTAAATCGTGAATGAAATTATACGCTGAGTTGTCGTAAGCATTGCTTGTCCACTCCGCTACGTTTCCGGCCATACAATATAAACCGTAGTCGTTAGGGAAGTATGATGTTACCTTAACAGTGTAGAATCCACCGTCGTCGATATAGTTACCTCTTAATGGCTTGAAGTTAGCTAAGAAACATCCATTACTATTACGTGTGTAAGGACCTCCCCAAGGATATGGGTTGTTCGCTAAACCTCCACGTGATGCATATTCCCACTCACTTTCAGTCGGTAAACGGAAGTCTTGTACATAAGTCTCTCCGTCTTCTTCAAGATAACTGTTTAATAATTGTGTTCTCCATACGCAGAATGCCGTAGCTTGCTTCCAGTTTACTCCAACTACAGGATAGTCGTCGTATGCCGGATGCCAAAAATATGCTTTGGTAATTGGATCGTTAAATGAGAACGTATAATCGTGAATCCATGATAAAGTATCTGGATACACGTTAATAATGTCTTTTTTAATGTATACCGAACGGTCGGTACGGCCTTGCGGACGATTTGATAATGAGGCAGATCCAGGATCACGGTCACGACTGTAATCTTTTTGAGCTGCTTCTTTTAAATCGATCCAATAGTATTCAAAATTCATTTTTCTTGAATCTATTTCTTTACGGCGATAGTAGCGCTCACTCTCTGGAAGGAATAACTCAGCAAGCGTTTCAACGTTTTCTTCGTTGTCCCACTTGATTCGCTCTCTCCAGTTAATACGCTCTCCGTATTCACCTTCTTCAAGTAAATGATCTCCACCAAGCAAGCGATGCGCTAACGAATCGCGTACCCAGTAAACAAACTGGCGATACTCATTGTTGGTAATCTCAGTGTTGTCCATGTAAAACGCGTGTACTGTCACGGTCTTCGACTGGGCAATCTGAGAATACGGTACATCTTGGTCGCTGGCGCCCATGTTAAATGAGCCTTGAGGAATGAATACCATGCCGTAAGGGTCAGCTTGATACCATTTTTCTCTTCCTTGTACACCGACAAGTTGTCCGCGGTTACCGCCTCCGCAGCTACTGAGTAGCAGGACTGCAAGTGAAGCAATAATCAGGTTTTTCATGTGCTTTGTTCGCTTTAGGGTTCCGGGAATGCCGAAAACGTAACCAATGAACGTCGAATCTACGGTATTATTATACAGCATTTCCCGGTTCCTTGATACGTTTCCTTCAAATATAGGTTGCTTTTCCGGTGGAATTATTCCAATTTTAGAGGAATCTTACATTTCTGATTGAAACAGGAATACGCTTTTTCACATTAAAGCAATATCCTAACATGATCTCATGCGTACCGTCACTGTAGTCTTTTACATCAGATGTAGTGAAGTCGTATGAATATCCAACCTTAAGTTTATCGGTAATGTTCATACCCAATAATCCAACGATTGCGTCTTCGTTACGATAAGATACCCCCACCCAGAAGCGCTCGTTGAAATGAGCATTAATATTGAAATCCATTGTTGTATTGCCCGTCACCGTCTTTACAAATACCATCGGCTTTAATGCTACCGTTGGAGTAAGCTCGAATGTGTATCCGATCATTCCGTAAATGTGACGCTTGTATTCTTTAGAGAAGTTGTCTAAATCAACTTTCGCCTCTAACATATGTGTTGCTGATACTCCTACATACAATTTGTCAGTGTTGTAGTATAATCCAGCTCCTAAGTCGAATGCTGTTCCACTTACCGAGTTTTTCGGAATTGAAGGGTCAGTTACAGATGGATCCGGTGCCTTGAAATCTGCTCCGTCAATCTGATGTTGCATGAAATCTAAGTCGATCCCTGCTCCTAACTTCCCTTGGCCTAATGTAAACTTGTAGTTTCCTGCAAGCTTGCCTTGAAGCGTTTTTTCAGCGCCAATCTTATCTGTCATTACAGATAGACCTACGCCTACTTTATTATTTGCCAACGGAGCGTCTATCGCTAATACTCCCGTTTTAGGAGCTCCGTCATAATTTACCCACTGGCTTCTATACAGTAAATGTGCACAGATCGCTTCTGAACTTCCCGCATAAGCAGGGTTCACATATAATCTGTTGTACATGTTCTGGCTGAACTGTGGATCTTGTTGTGCTAAGGCTAACGTTGAGAGGCAACCCGCTGCTATTACAGCTAAAAGTTTCTTCATACAGTGCGATCGGTTTATCGGTTGATTGAGGGGGTTAAAGTAAGTAAATTTTATTCATAAATTCAAAAACCAATTGCGAAAATTTGATTTTTCAACAATCAGTTACTTCGAATTTATCGAGTGAATGGCTAATTATATTAACAATTTCACCGGATTAAATTTTACTGTCTTTAATCTCGGCCAAATATAATAACTAGATTAACATCAAAGCCGTACTTAGCTATCAATTTTGAATTTTGGTTAAGTGACTGAAAACCAGCAATAAAAGTGGACTTTAAGTTAAAGTTTTCAAATAATTAAATTATTGTTTGAAGCGATTTTAGCCTAAAATCAGGTCAATTTGTGAAAAGCACTCCACCAGCGCTCCGGCACTTCGTTGCTGCACGCTTGTTGATAATCTTTGTAGCTGCAGGGCATCAAATGTTGGTTCATATGCCTGTTTTTCGATACTTCAACGGGCAATTTCATCCACCAACGGTCGCTTTTCATGCTCTTGATGAACGTGATTTCGTTCTCTAAATCGCTGATCGCTACCCGGTAGGTGATGTAATTCTGCTGATTCGTTAACGGCGCATCGGCTTTTCGGTTGCCAATGCCTTCCGCAAAATACCAGATCATCTGGGCTATCAAGTGCGCTGTTTGTCCTTCGCGGTCGAGCAGCGGATTGTATTCGTATATCCCTATCCCCGAGAGTTTGTCGCTCAAACCCGCATACATCATCACTTGACAGGCTTCTTCTCCGTAAAATCCATTCGGCGACGCCATCGCATTGCCTGGCGCATCACTTTGCCTGATAGCCCCAACGTCAAACGTTAATAAATCGGCATTTCTTACAATTGGCTCCGCTTCGGTGATGTCGGTTCTGATCTGTCCAATGCGGTATGTTTCGAAAAATAGCTTGTTCATCAGCTGCACACTTTCTGTTCCTACAAAGTAGGTTTGGTAGCCAATATTGCTGAAGTTGAACAGGTAGTTGGGTTGTTCTAGTATGATCTTGCCTAGGAAGGTGTCCGAGTTGCACGGATCTTCTGGCTTGCCTAGGTCGAAGCGGGAGTCGACACTCACAATGTTGATGATCTGCTCCAACTTTTTGTATCCGCAGTAGTGCCCGTATGTCACATCTTGACTGCCTCCCAATATTACGGGAATTACTTTCAAGGGTAATAGTTCACTCACTACTGTTGCGATAGCCGCATAGGTGTCTTCTATGCTATGCCCTACTTTCAAATTCCCTAGGTCTATGATCTCCTGGGGATTTTGATGGATCTTAAGTCGGTAAAATTTTTCGCGTATCGCATCTGCTCCTTTCGCACATCCTTTGTTGGATACCGAGCCTCTTTCTTCTCCTATCCCGATGATCGCAATTTTTGCGCCTTCGAAGTCGGGGAAGTTGCCTTCAGCATTGTACATGCGCACATGATTGCCGAGGGCATCATAGGGCAATGCTTGTTCTTCTTGCTGAAATGTTAATTCTAAGGGCCGGAAATAGGCTTCCAACATATGTTTATGGTGCTTTTAAGCGCTTACTTTTTTGTTTTTTTTGCTGCTGCTTTTTTAGCAGGTGCTTTCTTCGCCGCTGTCTTCTTCGCAGGGGCTGCTTTTATCGGCGTGGCTGTCTTGGCCGCTGCAGTTTTCTTGGCAGGTGCTTTCTTGGCTGCTGTCTTCTTCACTGGCAATTTCTTCACTACTGCTTCTGTTTTCTTCGCTGCTCCTTTTTTCTTGAAGCGCGATTTTCCTCCTGATGCATTTTTCTCGTCAGCAGAGATTTCTAAACAGTCGGCAAGTGTGAGTTTCTTAGGATCTCTGTCTTTCGGAATTTTGAAATTCGCATCGCCAATTGAGAGATAAGGACCCCAGCGTCCGTTTAACACCTGCACATCTGGACGTTCAGCAAATACGCTGATGATTCTTTCTCTTTCTGCTTTGCGTTTCGCTTCGATGAGTTCTATCGATCGTTCTAAATCGATCGTATATGGATCGTCAGTTTTTGCTAACGATACAAATATGTTTTGATGCTTCGCATAGGGACCAAATCGTCCAATACCAATCGTTACATCGGCATCTTCGTATTGTCCTAAGTTGCGTGGCATCTTGAATAGATCAAGTGCTTCTTCGAGTGTGATACTTTCGAGGCGCTGCTCTGAACGTAGCTTCGCGAATTGTGGTTTTTCTTCTTCGTTGTCGCTGGTGATTTGTACCAAGGGACCAAAGCGTCCGATACGTGCCGTTACTTTCTTCCCATTCTCAGGATGGATTCCCAAGACTCTTTCTCCTGTGGCACGTTCGCTATTTTTTTCTGTGCTTTCTACGAGCTTGTGGAATGGTCCGTAGAATTTCTTAATCATCTTCGCCCACTCTAAATTTCCTTGCGCTATCTCATCGAATTCTTTTTCTACCGTTGCGGTGAAATTGTAATCCATGATTGCTGGAAAATTCAATGCTAAGAAGTCGGTTACTACTGTGCCGATATCTGTAGGGAACATTTTCGATTTTTCTGCTCCGTAGTTTTCTGTTTTTTCTTCTACGCTGATCTTGCCTTTTTTCAAAGTCAATACCATGTAGTTTCTTTCTTTCCCCGGACGATCTTCTTTTACTACGTATCCTCGCTTTTGTACAGTTGAAATGGTTGGTGCGTAAGTTGAAGGACGACCAATTCCCAATTCTTCCAGCTTCTTTACTAAGCTAGCCTCTGTGTAGCGTGCCGATGGCGATGTAAACTTTTGCGTTGCCGTGATATTATCGAGGTCAAGTACTTGTCCGATTTTTAACGGTGGCAATAGTCCGCTTTCGTTTTCTTTTTCGTCGGAACCTTCATCGTCGGTTGACTCTAAATACACACGTAAAAATCCGTCGAAGCGAATAACTTCTCCTGTTGCGTTGAAGATATCTTTCGTCTTGTTATTCTCAATCGTTACGATGGTACGCTCTAATTGCGCTTCCGCCATCTGCGATGCAATCGTTCTCTTATAAATCAATTCGTACAAACGACGATCGGCATTATCGCCATCGATGGTTGGTTGATCGAGGTAAGATGGACGAATCGCCTCATGCGCCTCTTGTGCACTAGCCGATTTCGTTTTATACTGACGAGGATTCGAATATTCTTTTCCGTACTGACGAGTGATGGCTTCTTTCGCTGCATCAATTGCTAATTGCGAAAGGTTCACCGAGTCAGTTCTCATATAAGTGATCTTTCCACTCTCATACAGTCGTTGAGCAACAACCATGGTTTGCGATACCGAGAATCCTAATTTACGACTCGCTTCCTGTTGTAAGGTAGAAGTGGTGAAAGGAGCGGCTGGTGATTTCTTACCCGGCTTCACTTCCAGATTCCCGATTTTGAAGTCGGCGTTGATCAGCTTAGCAAGAAAATCGTTGGCATCGCCCTGTTTAGGGAAACGATGTGGTAATTCAGCTTTTAATAAAGTAGAGTTGCCGTATTTATCGTTCACGCGGAACTGAGCAATTACGCGGAAAGCCGACTGCGACTTAAAATTCTCCACATCACGCTCACGCTCAACGATTAATCGAACCGAAACCGATTGCACGCGACCAGCTGATAATGAAGGCTTTACCTTCTTCCACAATACCGGAGAAAGTTCAAATCCCACTAATCGATCTAAAATACGACGAGCTTGCTGAGCATCTACTAAATGCATATCGATGAAGCGTGGTTTACTGATCGCTTCCTGGATCGCTTTTTTCGTAATCTCATGAAAAACAATACGTTTCGTATTTGCTTTATTCAAATTAAGCGTCTCAAATAAGTGCCAGCTGATAGCCTCTCCCTCGCGGTCCTCATCGGTAGCGAGCCAGACAGTCTTAGCTTTCTTCGTTAAACGCTTAAGTTCGTCAACCACTTTTGTCTTGTCATCGCTGACTTCATATAATGGTTCGAAATTTCTTTCAATATCGATGGCTTTATCGTTCTTAACCAGATCGCGAACATGCCCGTAACTTGATTTAACCAGGTAGTCTTTTCCTAAAAAACCTTCAATTGTCTTGGCTTTCGCCGGTGACTCCACAATCACTAAATTATCTGCCATGAAATGGGTTTACTTGTGTTACAAGATTGATAATGAGATATTTAACTGTCCGCGTTTACCTATCGGAAAGGGTCGACCACCCCGATTTTACTAAACTTCGGCGGGGCAAAATAACGAAATTTCGATATCATGGCGGTTTTTATTTGAAAAGTTGAGCAAAGTTGGGATTGCATTTTTTGAACAAATGGGGGATTTTGCGTGCCCTGAAGTGCGTCATCCGAGATTTGTTTTGGGAAGATGACTAAGCGGACACTACTTCGGGGAATTTTGAATTTCGCCATTCGGCGAGGGGAACACGGATTCGTCCCTACGGGACTAAATGGATTTAAAAAGGATTAAAAAGGATTTGTTTGTAGTCACCATTAGATTTCTTTAATCAAACGAAATTCATTTTAAACGCAGCGTTAGCAATGTAAAAGGCTTGACGCACGGTATGCTACGGGTGCTTTTAGCGGTAGCAACGATTGCTACGCAATTTTTTCTTCCTTTAGATTTCTTCAATTATTTAGAAATTCACACTGCGCCCGCTGCAAAATCGCTACATCGGGGCGTTTAAACTATAAAAACGTTTAAACCAAAATTCCAAATCAAAAAAA
>JAHEYP010000018.1:0-3064 GCA_023251535.1 Bacteroidota bacterium | reverse complement strand
ATCATCCATCATCTATAGCCTCTTTTCCCCAACAAACAATATTTTCACCCCACACTTCCGTTATATTTATAACCTTTACCTGCCCGATTGGGCTAAATCGAAAAAATATGAATAAGAAATTTCTTTTCTCGCTATTATTCTGCTTCATGGCGTTCGCCGGCAGATCGCAAATGTTTTCGGAGGGTAAAATCATCGGACAAGTGGGTTTGGGAGTGGCGTCGCCGTATTATTATTCGGGTACCGATGGACTCTTCCCTCCTATTCACCTCTCGGCGGAGTATGGCATCGATCCCAATATTAGTGTTGGAGGTATCTTCGGCTACGCCGCTTCGCGGTATAAACATTCCGATTACAGAGGTACTTATTCTTACCGTTTATCGTACCGAATCTTTGGTGCCCGCGGTAGCTATCACTTTTATAATACCGACGATATGGATATCTACGCCGGAGCAATGCTGGGCGTCAACATCTCGAATTCTACGCTCACCGAAACATCGGGAATCTACAATACGCAAGTAAGCAACAGACCAACTTCCGGCGGATTAGTTCTCGGCGCTTATGCCGGCATGCGCTACAGACTCAATAATAACATCGCTGCCTTCGGCGAAATCGGGTATTCCGTTTCATGGGTGACGTTGGGGGTGGCGTTTATGATTGATTCGAAATAATTTTGAATTTCGCCATTCGGCGAGGGGAACACAGATGAAAGGATTTGAAATGGATTTTAAAGGATTTGTTTCTAGTTACCAATAGATTTATTCAATTAAACGAAATTCAATTTAAACGCGGCGGGTGCAATGTAAAAGGCTTGACGCGCGGTTTGCTACGGGTGATTTTTACGAGCGCAACGATTGCTACGCAATTTTTCCCTCCTATAGATTTCTTTAAACAAACGAAATTCATTTTAAACGCAGCGTTAGCAATGTAAAAGGCTTGACACGCGGTATGCTACGGGTGATTTTTACGAGCGCAACGATTGCTACGCAATTCCCCCCCATAGATTTCTTCAATTATTTAGAAATTCACACTGCGCCCGCTGCAAAACCGCTGCATCGCCGCCTGCCCCCTCGGGGCGTTTAAACTATAAAAACGTTTAAACCAAAATTCCAAATCAAAAAAAATCGATCATCCATCATCGATCATCGATAGCCTGTTTTTCAAACCAAACAATTTTATTGCCCACCTTCATTTATTCAAACTCTGTGGTCTTTGTGCAATCTCCGTGGTCTTTGTGGTTAAAAAAGATCCATTCTTACCATCCCATAGGGACAAGCATGACCACTAAGTTATTTCACAGAGTACACAGAGAAAATGCTGACGCATTTGATTTTTAGGATTTTTCTTCGATAGTGCAATTTGTTTAAAACCCAAATCAAAAAAATCGATCATCTATCATCTATCATCAAGTCCCAAATCTTTCCTCCTTTCCTTATCTCAAACTTACCTTAATCTCCACAAAAAATCTGTCAAAACCCCTTCTGTCATTTTGTCACCTCTCCTCTATTTTGTACTTTTGCGCTAAATTTCTTTTTAAATGCATAACGAAGGTTCAAAAGTTATTGACGAGGCACGTCAGGGAGAAGCAATGATGTTGGAGAATGGCAAGAGCGGCGATGGAAAAAAATTGTTCCTCGAAAGCTATGGCTGTGCTATGAACTTTGCTGATAGTGAGGTGATTGCGTCTATTTTAACGGGTCAGGGATTTACGACTACGAAGGATGTTAATGAGGCTGATGTCGTTTTTATTAATACTTGCTCTATCCGCGATAATGCCGAACAGCGTGTTCGCGCTCGCCTCCACGATTTTAAGAAGGCGAAGAGGAGTAAACCCGGCCTAATCGTCGGTATCCTCGGTTGCATGGCCGAGCGTATCAAGTCTCAACTCCTTGAGGAGGAGAAACTCGTGGATATCGTTGCCGGTCCCGATTCTTACCGCGATCTTCCTAATCTTATCGAACAGGTGGAAGGCGGACAAAAAGCGGTGAATGTTTTATTATCCCGTGAGGAGACGTACGCCGATATTAGTCCCGTGCGACTCGATAGCAATGGCGTTACAGCTTTCGTGTCGATCATGCGCGGTTGCGATAATATGTGCGCTTTCTGCGTGGTGCCTTTTACCCGTGGACGTGAACGTAGTCGCGATCCGAAGAGTATCGTGCAGGAAACAACTGAACTTTTTGAGAATGGTTACCGTGAGGTGACGCTCTTAGGTCAGAATGTGGATTCGTACCTCTGGTGGGGCGGCGGACAGAAAAAAGATCTTCCTAACGAAATAGTTCATAAAGCGCTCAACCACGAACTTCCCGAAGAGGAGCAAGCGAAGTTTACCACGTTTGCCGATCTCATGGAGATGGTAGCGCAGATCAATCCCGAGTTGCGCATTCGCTTCTCTACTAGTAATCCACGTGATATCACCGATGCTGTATTGCACGTTATGGCGAAATACGAAAACCTTTGCAAGTACATCCACCTCCCAGTGCAAGCTGGTAATACCGAAATGCTCCGAAGAATGAATAGAGGTTATTCGCGTGAGCAGTACATGCAAAAAATTGAGTCGATTCGTCGCATTCTTCCTGGTGCCGCTATCTCTACCGATATCATCGTAGGATTCTGTGGCGAATCAGAGGAAGAACATCAAGATACTTTATCGCTGATGGAATGGAGTAAGATCAATTTCGCTTACATGTACAAGTATTCTGAGCGTCCCGGTACTGCCGCTGCTAAACAGATGCCCGATGATGTGCCGGAAGAGTTAAAATCACGACGCCTTACAGAGATTGTTGCCCTTCAACAGAAGCTGTCGAAGGAGTTTACCCTCACAGGATTGAACAGAGTGCATCGTGTGCTCATCGAAGGTACTTCGAAGAAATCGCAGGATATGTTCTACGGAAGAAATTCAGAGAATTCGGTAGTGGTGTTCCCTAAAGAAAATCATAAGCCCGGTGAGTATGTAAATGTGTTGGCTACTGATTGTACGGTGGCGACATTAATCGGCAAAATAGTTAACGAATAAAAAACTTTTTTCAACGTGAATATTCAGGACTTAAAACAACGTTTCGGTATC
>JAHEYP010000017.1:36066-74907 GCA_023251535.1 Bacteroidota bacterium | reverse complement strand
TTTTCATAAATGCTTAATTCCACATTTCTACCTATATTGGTAGCGGTGTTGAGTTAAGCATTTAATGTTTGTGATATCATCTAGAAATAGAAACACAAATATTGGTAATTAACACAACATATCATTAGACTTATAATTTAATGATAAAGTCCGATTTAAAATTTGAGTTGAATGCAGAAAAAAGAAACAGAAATATTTTATCCGAAAAGTACCAAAGAATGGAGAAAATGGCTGGAGAAAAATCACCAGACACAATCTTCTGTTTGGGTAGTATTTTACAATAAAAGCTCAAAAAAGAAAACTATAAGTTGGTGTGAATCGGTAGATGAAGCGTTATGTTTTGGATGGATTGACAGTAAAAAGATCAAAATCGATGAAGAATCGTCACATCAGTTCTTTAGTAAACGTAAAGCAATCAGCACTTGGTCGAAAATCAACAAAGAGAAGATTAAGAGATTAATTGAGGAAAAGAAAATGACTTCGGCGGGACATGAAATCATCGAAATAGCTAAGAAAAACGGATCATGGGAAATGCTAGATGAAGTTGAAGAATTAATAATTCCTAGTGATTTAGAATCCGCATTTGAATTAAATCCTGTTGCTCACGAATATTTTTCGAGTCTAAGCAAATCGAATCGTAAAATGATTTTACAATGGATAGTACTAGCAAAACGTCTTGAGACCAAACAAAATAGGATTAAAGAAATCATTGAGAGAGGAAACCAAAATTTAAAGCCAAAACACATCACCTAATTCACTTCAAAAATGAAAACAAGTAAAGAATCAAGTGAACATTATAATTGGGGTGACAATTGCGATGCATGGAAGTTATTGACGACGGATCAATTGAGCGTTATCGAAGAAAGAATGCCTTCAGGAACTGAAGAAATCCTCCATTTTCATCAAAAAGCACAACAATTCTTTTATGTTTTATCGGGAATAGCGACATTTGAAATTGAAGGACAAAATATTGAAGTAAGTAAACATGAAGGAATACAAATAAATCCCGGACAACATCATAAAATCAAAAACTTACTAGATCAAGACTTAACTTTCATAATAATTTCTCAACCTAATGCACAAGGCGACAGGACGAATATCGAATTGCAATCATGCAGATTTTTTGCAAATTCTCAAAAACATAGAAAACTTTTGGGGAAATGATAGAACATTAGGTGTCCATCACCCCATGTATGTTTTTGAATTCGGGAATAGTGCATTTATAATAAAAGAAAATGAAGTAATTATTGCCTACCTTTTCGGATTTCTCTCACAAACCTCCCCCACAGCCTATGTACACCTCATAGGAGTTCATAAAGATTATCAAAAGAATGGATTTGGAACAAAGTTATATGCACACTTCATTCAATTTGCAATATCAAATGGATGTAAGAAAATAAAAGCTATAACGTCTCCTGGAAATACTCAATCAATAAATTTTCATAAAAAACTAGGAATGTCACTAATAGGTGAACCAAATAAAGAGGGAATCCCAATCTTCAAAGACTATTCAGGCTCAGGACAAGACAGAGTAATTTTCGAAAAATTAATAATTTAACTATAGTTTTTATTGAAATGTTTTTTCAATTAATAATTTAAGAAAAATCACCTCAACTAACATGCAAACTACCGATTCACATAACGAAAAGATCAAAAAAATGACATTTGCTTCGGTTTACCCTCATTATGTAACCAAAGTGACAAAAAAAGGGCGAACAGAAGAAGAATTAATTACAGTAATAAAATGGCTTTGTGGCATAAACGACAAAGAAATTCAAGAAGCTATAAATGAAAAAATCACATTTGATACATTTTTCAAGAAAGCTAAACTAAATCCGAATGCAAACTTAATCACTGGGATTATCTGCGGATACAGAGTTGAAGAATTAAAGAATCCATTAACACAAAAAGTCAGGTATCTCGATAAACTTGTTGATGAATTAGCCAAAGGCAAATCGATGGATAAAATTCTTCGAACCAAATAAAATTATTTATTTTATTTAAAGACCTATGAAATTATGAATGAAGAAATAAAGCTTTACAACTATCGCCAAGACGTTGCGGACATAGATATATGTGAATTTCTGGCATCTATAATTGATAAAGAACTAAAGGGAGCTACCTCCAAAATTTGGCATGGTCATCCCGTTTGGTTCATTGAAGACAATCCAATAGTAGGTTACAGCAAACAAAAGCCAGGCATTAGACTAATGTTTTGGAGCGGAGCAGACTTTGAAGAAGAAATGCTTTCAATTGTTGGTAGAAAATTCAAAGATGCTTCAATATTTTACAACAATTTGAATGAAATTAAAAATTCCGATTTAAAGCGTTGCCTTAAAAAGTCGGTTGAGATTCAATGGGATTATAAGAATATTGTAAAGAGAAAAGGAATACTCGAACGATTGAAATAATGCTAAAAGTCCGGATATTTTCATTTGTCGCTCCATTTAAAATAAAATTAAATACCTTTGGTATATGAAAGCCAATGTAATATTAGAATATACCCTATTATTCTCTCTTACCATATTATATTCCGGATGCAGTAAAGATATTAGTCCAACAGTCTACAAAACAAAGAATGTAATTGTTGTAGTTGTTGACGGAGCCAGGTATACAGAAACCTGGGGCGATAGCACACATCAATACATTCCTCATCGTTATAGTATGCTTTCGGAAGGAGTACTTTGCAATAATTTCATGAATAACGGAGTTACCTCAACCGTCCCTGGGCATACTGCAATGTGTACAGGTAACTATGAAATCCTCAACAATGGCGGAATGGAGTATCCATCATTTCCGTCAATTTTTCAATATTGGTTAAAGTTGTATCCACAACTAACCTCATCTGCATGGGTAATCTCCACAAAAGATAAATTAGAAGTGCTTTCAGATTGCAAAGATGTAAACTGGCAAGGCAAATTCCGTCCATCTACAGATTGTGGGAATGCCGGCTTAGGTAGTGGATACCGTGATGATAGTACGACATTCGCGAACTTACAGTCAAAACTATCTACAAACCACATTCGAATAGCACTAGTGAACTTTAAGCAGCCAGATGCTGCAGGACATGCAAACGATTCATTGGCCTATTTACAGGGCATCTTTGATACCGACAACTACATTTATCAGCTGTGGCAGCAAATACAAAACGATCCATTTTATAAAGATCAAACAACAATGATTGTTACCAATGATCATGGAAGGCATACTGCTGGTCATCTTGATGGGTTTGTATCGCATGGTGATAGCTGTGATGGTTGTAGACATATTGAATTATTTGGAATTGGTCCCGATTTCAAGAAAAACTATGTTACCGATTGGCACTATGAACAAATTGATATCGCCAATACTGTAGCCGAATTAATGGGATTTTACATGCCAACATCGAAGGGGAAAGTGATGAAGAATATTTTCAAATAAAAAAATGGTATTTCTAAAAGTTAAACAGACTGTTCTTTTTTCACCAATCAATTTTTAAACGAAAATTTGACTTGATCAAGAGAATTGAATCTTATGCAACAAAGTATCTTCTCAAAGCGGTGCTTTAATGTTATTACTTAAATCGAAAAAGTAATCACAAAAGATTTTAAAATATAAAAGGGACAAAGTTAATACGATTGAACCTTGCCCCTTTATTGAGAAATGTATCTAATAATTAATAACCTATAATCTTTTACAACTTAACAAACTTCGACTCTGCAACTACAACGCCGTTACTCGAATTAATTATTTGAGCAACATACATACCGCCCTTTAAGTTTGAAATATTGAATGTACTTCTACTTTCATTTTTTATATCAGAGTACATAATTACTTTACCGATCAAATCAGTAATTTGAACTGAAACAACATTCAAATCAGAATTATTATATTCCACTACTAATTCATCAATTGCAGGTATTGGGAATAATTTAATTCGTTCGCTAAAAGAAAGACCATTTAAACCTTGAGGAGTACAACCACAAGAATATTTCACAGATCCTTGAAATGAATGATCATCATGCTGTCCAAAGCTATCGAAAGCAGAATAACCACTAGCTATCTTTCCTGCAAACATTCTTAACTCTCCATCGCTAGCAATAATTGTCCCTGCCGAATCGTCGTTATTGACTTCGAAACTACCAGAGCCATTCATTTTCATAATATAGAAAGAAGATTTTTGTCCTGCCGGTATACATTTATTTATTTGAATAGGAATACGACTAACTGCCATTGGACAATTTATTGTGGTATCTGGATTAAAACCCGTTATTGATCCTATTAAAGTCCATGCGTTAGGATCTGTTTCAAAGCCCACATAAGATCCCAACTTCCAATAAACATCCACATCACGAGAACCCGGGTTCTGCGACATCGTTGAGAAATACTCAATTAGTACATTATTGTTTACAGGTCTTAAATCGATAAAGAAACCATTGGTAGATATAGTATTTGTACAAGGAGAATAGAGGGAATCACAAGCAACAGACTGTGCCTTAAGTGTAAAGTTTAAAGTTAGCAATGCACTTAAAAGTAACGTAAATTTTAATTTCATAATCTTATTTATATTCTAGTTTAATGCAAATTAAACAATTTCAACTATCTCATACAACAATATTCAATAAAAAGTAATTCCAACAGTAATAAATGCACATTTTATTCGCATCATTTTATTGAAATTCAAAAATCACTACATTTACTCGAACAAAAACGGCATCGATATAATGATAAGAACTATACTTATTACATTTTTAATACTTGCAATTTCCATATGTAAAGCACAATTACCATCCCCTGCTTTAGTAGGCTATTGGCATAATTGGTCGGATGTAAATGCACCTTATATCCCACTCGATTTAGTAGATAATCGCTACAATGTAATAGAGGTGTCGTTTGCGGTTCCGACTTCACCGAGCGATATGACGATGCTTTTTACACCCGATGGAATAACAAGCAATCAATTCATCAATAAAGTACAGTACGTTCAAAGCCAAGGAAAGAAAGTGCTAATAAGCATTGGTGGAGCCAATACTTCTATCGATCTAACTACAACTGCTAACAAAAATGCTTTCATTTCATCAATGACAGGAATAATTAACACCTATGGGTTTGATGGAATAGATATCGATATTGAAAACGGCAATTCCATTCTGGCCGGCGGGGGAACCATTTCTAATCCGACCAGCCTAGCGCAAATCAATCTAATAGACGCCATCAAACAAATCATGGCTGATTACAGAACAAACCATACAGCAAAACTCCTCTTAACTATGGCTCCCGAAACCGCTTATGTTCAAGGAGGGCAATCGGCTTATGGAGGAATTTGGGGCGGATATTTACCTATCATTCATGGATTACGCGATTCGCTCGACCTATTGCAAGTTCAATTGTATAACAGCGGATCAATGTATGGGATCGACGGGGCTATTTACACGCAAGGTAGTGCCGACTTCATTGTAGCAATGACAGAAGCGGTAATACATGGATTTAATACAAACGGAGGATATTTCAATGGATTACCAGCAGATAAAATTGCGGTAGGACTGCCAGCATGTGCGAATGCTGCAGGAGGCGGGTTTGCCGATACCGCTGCTGTAAGAACAGCCATAAATTATATACGAGGATTTGGACCACCTCCGGGCAGCTATCTTCTTACTAACGTAAATGGGTATCCGACATTAAGAGGAATGATGACATGGTCGGTTAATTGGGATGCAGTAAGTACCTGCGGAGGATCATGGGAATATGCCAATAACTATCAAACCATTTTCGGTACAAATACGGTAATAGCAGAACAACTATACAATAAAAACATAAAAGTTTATCCTAATCCTTCCGATGGAAACTTTAAAATATCAAATTACCCAATAAACGCTAAATTGGAAATTTCGAATTTAAAAGGAGAAATAATATTTAAAAGTGAAGGGGAAGATCTAGACATAGGAATTAGTCTTCAAGACAAGGGAGTTTATATTCTCAGAATAATCGCACCATCTGAAGTAACAATAAAAAAACTAATAATCGAGTAACGACAAAATCAATGGATCATTACAAAGAAACATTTGAGACTTGGAATAAACTAGCTTCATTATATGAAGAGCGATTTATGCACCTCACCATGTATAATGAAACTTACGACTTGTTTTGTAAATCAATAGAATCAGAAAATCCTGAAATACTAGAAATCGGTTGTGGTCCAGGAAATATTACTCGATATTTACTAGATAAGCGTCCCGATTTAAAAATTCACGCCACAGATATTGCACCTAATATGATTGAATTAGCTAAGAAAAATAATCCTGAAGCCGAATTCAGCATAATGGACTGCAGAAACATTGATCAAATAGATAATAAGTTCGACGGAATTGTTTGTGGATTTTGCATTCCATTTATCTCCACAGAAGAAACATTAAAATTAATTAATGACTGCGCAAATAAATTAAAAGAGAAAGGGATTATCTATCTGAGTTTTGTCGACAGTGATCAAGGGGAAACCGGATTTAAATCCACTTCAACGGGAGAAAGAACCTATTTCAATTACCATTCATTAACTACAATCCTTACAAGCCTACGAAAGAATTATTTTTCACAGATCAAAACGATACCAGTGCAATTTAAAAGATCGGAAAGCGAAACCGAAATTCATACAATTGTAGTAGCTAAAAAGGATCAAACTAAATAAAATTTACTACCACATAAAACCAGTAAATTCCATAATAAATTCATCTGTCAAATGAACAAAATCCATCTATCTTAGTAGCTTCAATGTTATAAGACCAATTAAACAATAATGTCAATTCAAAAAAAGAAAACATCGCGACTAACTCGCTTTTGGAAATTACTTGGTCCGGGATTAGTAACGGGTGCTAGCGACGATGATCCTTCGGGAATCGCAACCTACTCGCAAGCGGGAGCAGCTTATGGTCTATCAACGCTATGGACATCCATTTTAGCTTTTCCATTGATGGCTGCCATACAGCAGATGTGTGCAAGAATAGGGATGGTGACATCGAGTGGACTTACAGGGACGCTTAAAAAACATTACCCTCGTCCTGTATTATACCTAATGCTAATTTTTAGTTTTCCTGCTATTGTTTTAAATATCGGAGCTGATATTGCGGGAATGGGAGCTGTAGGGAATTTGTTATTCCCTGCGATAGATGCAGGATTTTTCAGTGTATTCTTTACATTGTTATTGTTAGGATTAATCATCTACCTACCCTATTTAAAAATAGCATCAATTCTAAAATATTTGTGTATTGTAATGTTGGTATATTTCATTGTACCTTTTTTATATCATCAAGATTTCAAAGAAATTTTAAAAAACACATTTATTCCAACCATAAAATTCGACAAAGACTTCTTCGCTATACTAGTTGGGATATTAGGAACAACCATCTCTCCTTACCTATTCTTTTGGCAAGCTTCGGTAGAAGTTGAAGAAATGAAACATAAAAAAAGTCATTTAGTTGTGAATAAAAAATTGATTCACGAAATGAAACAAGATGTTGACTTCGGAATGTTGTTTTCGGGATTAGTAATGTACTTCATTATACTCACAACTGGCACGGTATTATTCAAAGGAGGCGTGCATCAAATCGACACAGTAGAACAAGCGGCGATGGCATTAAAACCGCTTGCAGGAAATATGGCCTATTTATTATTTGCTGTGGGCGTTATCGGCACTGGACTAATCGCCATTCCAGTGCTTAGCGGATCACTCTCATATATTTTCGCAGAAACCTTTGGATGGGAAGAAGGACTCGATAAAAAATTTCATGAAGCAAAAGGATTTTACATCATCATTGCCATTTCATTATTATTAGGACTATCGTTAAACTATGTTGGGATTAGTCCGATAGATGCACTTATTTACACAGCTATTCTTTATGGTGTTACAGCACCAGTATTAATTGCCATCATACTTCATATCTCTAACAACAAAAAGATAATGGGTAAAAACACTAACGATCGACTTACAAATATTTTAGGATTTTTAGCGTTAATCATAATGACAGTAGCATCAGTAGCTTTGTTTTGGTTGGAATCTTGAGTCTTGAATCTTGTGAAGATCCATAAATATGTTATACCGTTTTAATTATAAATTATAGGGCAAACAGGAGCCTTCTGGTCTTTATAGTGCTATTTTTTTGATTCATTCAATTACTGAAATACAGGATAAAACATTTTCCCTCTTCCAACGCGCTACAGCCGCGCGATGGCTCTTACTTTTTCCTTCAGTCGAAAAAGTAAGCAAAAAGACCGCCGCTGTAAATTTTTTAGCGGGAACGATTTCAACTCCAACGGAAAGAAACAAACTCGCCATGAATCGTCTCCTGCGTCGACGCTTCATGTCTCGGGCAGTGTTTCTTTCTATCGTTGTCGTTCTCATCGTTCTTTCCGCAAAAATTTAAGGCGGACTTTCCGCTTCGAATAGAGATTCGGATATACCGTTCGTCAATAATATTGTAGCAAGAAAAAGATAAAATTCGGTTCGTAATAGAGAACAAAGTTACCAAGAATAATCAATGTCAACTGAAAGGGGAAATTATATCACAATTGGATTTCAATTAAAGTTGGCCAACCAATTTTAGGGATGTTCATTGAATCTTGAATCGTGAATCCTGAGCCGTGAATCCTGAGCCATGTATCTTGAGCCGTGAATCTTGAATCTTAAATCTTAAATCTTTCATCCTGAATCAATATAAAACCCTTATCTTTGACTAATAAAATGAAAGCATCATGGAAAAGAAATCAAACTTACTTTTATCCTTTTTAATAGGTGCAGCTGCCGGGGCGGCAATAGCTTATTTACTAAGCAGCGGAAAAGGAGAAGAAATTGAGAAAGACATCAAAGAAACCGCTGGTAAAATCAAAGATGAACTCGAGAAGCAGTACGAAAAAGGGAAAGCGATTGTTGAAGATCTGAAGCACAAAGCTGAAGAGACTTTAGGAGGTAATAACCCCGTTTAAAATTTTAATATGAAAGAAGAATCATTTGGTTCGTACGCAAAAGAACTTAAGAAAGATATTTCTGAATATGTCGATTTAAAAGTTGAACATACGAAGCTATTAGCCTATGAGAAAATAGCTAAGTTGATTTCAGCTTCAACATCATATTTACTAATTGGATTATTTAGTTTTTTTGCCTTTCTATTTCTTTCTTTCACCGTAGCATTTTATTTAGGTAATATTACAGGAAGTACTGCTATGGGATTTGGCATAGTAACAATCATCTACGTAGTTATTCTGTTAGCCATTTTAATTTTCAGAAAGAAATATTTCGAAAACGGAATGACGAATAAAATCATCGGAGTTTTAATGGAGGAAGATAATGACGAAGATGAAGAAAAATAATCTCGAATTATTGAAGGTTAAACAGCAACAAGTAAAAGTTAGATTAGCTGAAAAAGAAACCGACATCAATAATAAGCTAAATTATCTCGAGCATAATTTTGGTAGCATGGCTTTAAATAGCATACTGCGCGGGAAATCGAACGACGAATCGGGAATATCCACGGGATTAATTAGTGGATTAGCTGGGCAATTAGGAGAAATCGGACTTTCTCAAGTATTTTCAGGAAAAATCGGGGGACTTCTCGGATACAAATTATCCGGTTTTTTATTGAAAATTCTGAAAAAATATCTATAATCCAGTAAAATTAAATAGCTGATAAACAGCTATTTAAAATATTTTTTACCAACACTTGTTGTAACATTAATTGTAAATACATTAATTTGCACCTACAAACGTTATAAATTTCAAAAACCAATATGAAAAAACTATTCTTATCACTTGCAGCAGGTTTACTGTTCACAGGAGCAATGGCTCAAACTAAATGGAGTGTTGACGCTTCTCACTCTAACGTAAAATTCTCTGTTACTCACATGGTAGTATCAGAAGTTGAAGGTTCTTTCCGTGGATTTGAAGGAAATGTTACAGCTCCAACTGCTGATTTCAACGGCGCTACAATCGATTTCACAGTAAAAACTGCAACAGTTTTTACTGATAACGACCAACGTGATGCACACCTAAAAAGTGATGATTTCTTCAATGCAGATAAATACCCAACTATGAGTTTCAAAAGTACTTCTTTCAAAAAAGTATCAGGAAACAAATACACTTTAACAGGTAACTTAACAATCCGTGAAGTGACTAAGCCAGTTACTTTCGAAGTAACTTACGGTGGAACTGCTAAAGATCCTTGGGGAAATACTAAAGCAGGTTTCAAAGCAAAAGGTTCCATTAAGCGTTTAGATTACGGCTTAAAATGGAATACTTTAACTGAAGCAGGTGGAATGGTAGTAGGTGACGAAGTAGGTATTTTACTTAACATCGAATTACTACAAGGTAAGTGATAAAAGTCACGCTTTAAAAATATTTGCAAAAAGTCCCGACAAAATCGGGACTTTTTCTTTTAAGTTAATAATTTAGCTGAAACTTTTAAATCGACATGGTAAAGCCAATAGAAGAGGAGATTCACCAACGCAAATTTCGTAATGAGTACCACAAAATGAAGATTAATGTGGTATATACGGGAAATTGGGTGGAGTCTGAGCTGAATAAAGTGTTTAAGAAATATGGGTTATCCTTACCTCAGTATAATATTCTTCGCATTCTGAAGGGGTCGAGCCCTAACTCACTTTGCCTGCATGAAATAAAGGAACGAATGCTAGATCGTATGAGTGATACATCGCGTATTGTTGAAAGGTTGGCAAAAGCTGGATATTTAGAGCGTTCAGCAAACGAAGCCGACAGAAGAAGTATCAATATCCAGATAACTAAAAAAGGATTTGATCTAATAAACAGTATGAGTAATGAGGTTGATGCTTTGGATGATGATATTTCTGTGCTAACAGAAGAAGAAGCTATCCAATTAAATAACCTTCTCAACAAAGTTCGCGTAAACAAGAGAGAACAAGAAGTTAGCGAATAATTATGAATAATTCTGAACTCGGAATAGGATCGCGAGTACGTCATCCTGAATTTGGCACCGGTGTAGTTATCAATGTAAAACCCAAGACCTACTCTATCGTTTTCATGAAGAAAGGAAATTTAGAGGTTTCTAAAAGCTATAATGCGCTCGAAGTAATTGAAGCCGCTGAACCTGACACCGATTTAATCAGCTTATCGGATGTTGAAAGAATCCTTACTGGCATTATCAAACGTCATTCTGACATTCAAGAAACCGTTCCTTTAGGGAATAAATGGATCGGCGGTAAAGTGGTTATTTATCCCGGTAACGATAATCTTCAAGCTAAGGAAATTCCCATCGATGTATTCTTCAATAAAATCATCATGGTAAGAGATCGATTGAGAGTGATGGAACAACGTATTAATGCTCACGAAGTGCTCACAGAGGAAGACAAAATTAATTTACAGCAATATCTCACTCGTATCTATGGTTCTTTAACAACTTTCAATACTTTGTTTAAAGAAACAGATCATCATTTTAAGGGTGAAAAAACATCATAAAAAAAGGGGCTTTCGCCCCTTTTTCTTTATCGTATAACCGATATTTTATTTGAGTATCGGTAATCTTTTCCTTTTACTTGAAGTATATACATTCCCGAAGGTAATTTACTAACATTTACTTGCGTTTTCGTTAATCCGTTAACGTTAGTTGTATTCAGTAATTTTCCTTCTAAAGAAAATAACTCAATTGAGTTAATTGCTCCATTCTTCCCTCCATCAACTGTGATCAAATCAGTAGCAGGATTCGGATAAATATTGCTAGCATTTCCAACAACAGCATGACTTATTCCTGTAATGGTTGCTCCCATCGGTAATCGAACATTGTCGATCCAAGAACAGTCACTTCCTTCACTAACGGTTACGTCTTTTTCATAGGCAAATTTGATTTCATGTGTCCCTGCAGGTATTGCTTGAGCATGATATTGCCATGTAGAAATACCGCTTTCTTCGAACACTTTAACTGCATCAACATAAAGTCTGAAATAATCGTATGTAAGTTCTGAGCTTACCATATAATAGAATGAAAGACTATCATTCATCGAAGATGAGAATGTAATCTTCAATTCACTTGTTTCAAGATCATTGATATCATCGCTTTTTGCACAATAAGCACCAGCAAATGGGACATCGTTAGAAACGATCCATGGCTTAGTGCCACCTAATACCCAAGGCATATAACTAAAGTCGCCTGTTTCGAATGTCTCTAGCACTTCTCCTACCGATTGTATGATCATAACACTGTCGGCATAAGCTCCTGCCACTGCCATATTACTTAATTCATAATTTGTTCCTGGAGCTAAATTCGGAGCAATTAAATAAGTACATGAAGCAACTGTTGATTGTCCCGCAGCTAAAGAAGGAATATTTCCTGTTCCTCCACTAAGGGTAATATTACTTGATACACTAGCAATAGAATATTGAACATTTACAGCATCAGCATGTCCGATGTTACTCACCGAAATCGAGTAATTCACTTCTTCTCCGCTTTCAATCACTCCATCACCATCGCTTAAAGTTCCTTCAGCGAATACGGGGTTCGACATTTTAATATTTGGTGCATTAACTAAAATGCTGAAAGAAGAAACGGTAGTTGTTCCCCCTGCATCAACGCAAGTAACAGTAAATGTAATTGCATGTTGATCGGGAACATTATTCGCAACAGCAAAAGCAAATTCACCGCTTAAAGATGCAACCGATGAGGCACCCACAAGTGCAACACTAGCAGTGCTATCAGTAATAGTAATAAAAGGATCATTACTCGAAACCGTTACAGAAACTATTCCTGATGCTACAGTTCCATAATTAATTAATGAAAGGTCAAGTTGAACAGATTCGTTAAAATCTGCTTGTTGATTATTATTTCCTGTTGCATCATCAATTGAATGACTATTCACAGCTACATAAGAGCCTGTTGCCGGCGTTACAATGATATATCCTTCGTAAGGTATCATATTAAACCCAGTGACTGTTACAAACAAGGTATCAACTGTTGTTAATGCATCGAAGCTAAGATTGGCAACGTTTCCGTTAACTGCACCGGTTGATAGAATATTACCATTGCTAGTAATTGCCACATAAGTTCCATTTACGTTGACAGAAACATTTACAGAGGTAGCTCCTATTACTAAATTACCCGTATGCGTAACCGTTAGTGCTTGAGGAGCCGATGTGCGTACTTCTAACGAAGGATCACCAAACACATGCCATGTATCAGTCATTTCTACTCCAGCCGAACCATAATCGTCGTTCATCAGCATACAACCATTAACCGATAAAGCTCCTAAAGATCGTACTGCATTTGCATTTCCTGCTTGAATCAATAAATCAACCATTTCATCTTGGGCATCCATTGGAGGATTCCATGATTGATTAATACTCGACATAAATGTTCCTACTGCACCAATCGGTTGGTTATTATTTTGCGCTCTCAATAATCCTTCAGCAAAGCATGGACCCGAAGCACTGTTAAATTCTCCGTTTACACATGCCACTGCCCAAACAAATGGAAGTTTATTGGTATTCGTTAATGAAGGAATATCCCATGTAGAAAATCCTGTAGTTCCAAAGCTAGTTGTAGATCCATGTCCTGTATATGATATGATACTAGCTCCTGATTGCAACGAATTGCCTAAATCAACTGGACCCGGGTCGCCAGCGGCATCAGTTGTACCTGCATGCGTACCGTCGTATAATTCATCTACTGATTGATATCCTGCTCCTAATAAATCTGTTCTAATATTTCGTTCATGTTCCCAATCCATTTCGTTATCATCTCCAGGACCCTGATTCGAACCGATTACAATTCCTTTTGCTAACCAAGTATCGGCTGCTGTGAGGTTACGCTCATAATTTAGGATTCGATCAACCTGAGTAGTTACATCGGCATTAGACTCGGCAGAAATTCTTCCTACAAACACTTCAGCATAACTATCGTTACCAACTAAATATCCGTATGAAGGATCAGAAGCTCCTGTCCACGCAGTAAATGAAGGTATTTGTGCGATATCACCTACTAATAATACGTATTTCAATCCTTGGTCATTAAACAAAGTATTGATTTGATTTTTTATCGCTGAAGGATTGCCTCCGAACTGTGATGCCGCCATAACGGTAACGCCTATACCCTTTTTGATTTTCCAATCAACTAACGGTTGAATTTGCGACATCCACTGATCGGCACAGATCACCAACATATTACCTTGATCACTTACAGGAGTATATTGAATTGCAGGATAATTTTTAAATAGTGATTGATAAATGGCAGCAAAATCAGGGTCGGCTTTAACCGACGCTTTAGCAGACATCAAAGGATTAACAGGTTGTCCTTTGCCTGAATCTCTCACCTCCAATTTCAAGTGCGTATACACTCTTAAAGTACGTGTTGAGGGATTATATTGAAAAGGTGAAACCACCAATGTTTGTCCTCGGAAATCACGGATAATAAACGGATCTCTTAAACTCAATTGTTGCTGAGGTGTAAACTGATTTACGCTATAACAATCGTTGAATTTATATGGCACGTCAGCAGGATTTACATTGCGATAAATATTTCCTTTTGAAGGTGCAATGGATATATTTTTATACTCAACGAAGTCAGAAGATACTACCACTGCCTCCATTGTTGAAGTATTGGGGATTGCTAAAGTGACAGGGATAATATCCATATCGGGGAATCCCTTTTGCAACGAATGAATTCCTTCTTGCAATTCCACCGAAAAATAATCGGCACCCGAAATCACATGTTTCTTTAAATGATAACCAGGGATATCAATATCGATTGATGTTGATGTCAAAGTTGATGAGGAAATATTCACCACCGGTTTTGAAGGACTATCGGATGAAATTTTATTCCAACCATCGTTTTGCGCTAATGTAGGAAAGCTCAAAAGCAAGCAAATCGATAAAAGAGAAAGCGTAATTTTATTCATATGACAATTGTTTTGGTAGAATAAAGATAGTAATTATTCAATAGCTACGGGAAACTTTGGGGCATAAGATTTCGACCGGACCTTCGATTCGAACCATTGATCGAACAAAATAAGCTCATGGCTTCTAGGAATCCATCTATAATCAGGGTCGTTGGAACGGAGCAGTACAAAATCCTTTTTACGATCCTCCCACACTTCTTTAAAATTGAATCCCGACATCGACAAAGACCTCAGTAAACGGAAAATCACCACATCACGCTTACGGATACTCTTCATTTTGATGGTCCGTTCGATATGCTTACGTAGACTTTCGATACGTTGATCGGCGAGATCAATCTTCTCTGTCTCTAAAGTCAAGAAAATCTGCAGCATTCTGATGCCGATATTCCATCCCTCCTTCTCTCCTTCGATCTCTTTTGTATCCTGCAGCAAGCGATTACTTTCTTTATACTTACCTTGTAGAAATTTATTTACTGCTAACAAGTACTTACGGCGAGATATTTCTTCAATAGAATTTCCAATATCGCCTTCCGACAACATCTCCTGTAATAAGTCGGCGCTTTCAGAGTAATTACTGATGTAAATATTAAGCATTGACTTAGCTTCGCGATAATAATTTCTGTCGCGGGGTTGGAGTCCCGGGAAGCTCATCGCCATCTTCGTATTCTCGATTGCCTCTTTGTATTTATACAGATACGTTTGAGTAAATGCGAGATTCGTATAACCTTCGGCGATACGTGTATATTGTTTCAGTGCAGGTTGTTCTTGCAATGCTTTTAGTAGATCATATAAAACCAATTCGGCTTGAGCATAATCGTCGCAATAATGTAAGTATTGTAATTTCAGCTGACAAAAACAGAAATACACATTCCACAAACCTGTTGAATTAAAAGACTGTTCCAGTTCGTCGCATGCCTCTTTCATTTCGGATAGTAAACTTAAGTTATGCGACGACTTATACTGTTCGTGTTTAATAAAACGAGAAAGGTATAATTGTCCGAGGTTGATTGCATTTTTTTTCACCTGCGCTTCCTTCATTTCAGCAATTAACTCAGCAGGATCGACAGACTTAGAGAAACCCGAATTAAGAAGAAATTTCAGGTTCAAGAAAACAATTAATTCGTCGTACAATTCGAACTTCAGCGACAATTTTATTCCTCGATTCAAGATTCGAAGCATTTCTTTTTCACTTACCCCGCGAGCGATCACATTATAAGCGATACCAACTAACTTTTTCGTCTCCATCAATCCCATGAAATAAGGAGAATTTATTTCAGAACGATAGAGGTTTACATCTAGGAAATTTGCCTCATACATTTTATCTCGAAACCGCTCGAGCAGCTTATGAAAGGCAGAGGTTTGATCGGAAACATTTTTACCATATAATTTAACCATCACCTCCTCCTCTTCCAATTCGGGCTTATCGTTAAGGAGATCATAGAGGGACACCGATTTAGAATCCACCTGCGAGGAATCTTCATGAAGATCGAGGAAGCGACGAAACGTTTTTCGCTCGTGACTTCTTAATCGCCCGAAAAATCCGGTAACTGTTGAAAATATTTCACTCATTTATTTTGTTTTTGCTGATTTTAATTACTTAATTTGCATAACACACATACAAAACACCATGATAGAATTAATCATAGCCCTGCTATTTAACCTGGGCATATCTTTTGGAAGCGGGGGACAATCTTCAACAGGAGGAACCATATTAGTAACTGATGTAACTACTGGAGCTGTTTATACTTTCGGAATTGGAAGTACAGGCGGAGTTGGTAATGGCGTTGTTAAGAACACAGTATTATCTTATAACTTGTATAGAAATCCTGACGGAACATATTATTTATCCCGAAAATAAAGCTTAAATGTCGTAAATCGACAAAATCATAAAACAAATAAGGCGCTGAAATTCAGCGCCTTATTTGTTTTATACCCATTTTCATTCCAAAAATGCCGCTTTTCAACTGTCGTTCGGACCATTTTCTGTCCTTGGCAACCGATAGCAAGCATCTTACTTTTGTTGATGTAAAGGGCTTTACTCAGTAATAATAGAATTGTTTTGGTTTTTTTGAATCAGGCTTCACCCAAAGTGAAGCCTGATTAATTAAAAAACTACATCATAAGAGCCCAAAAACGTTAATTAAGAGTACAAGAAATCAGATTAACGACATTTGCATATTGATTAACTACCAAATACTTAGCAGATACAATAGCTGAATTATGTCAAATTAATGTACATTTTAAATGTCGCTAAAAAATAAAAATGTCCCTTTTTATTGCATGTAGGCAATCTATATTTGTGCTTGTAAAGGGCTTTGTTCTTCAAAGTATAAAAAATTGTTTTGGCTTTTCTGTGTCACTCAGGTCTCGCTCCGGCGAGACCTTTGTGTTAAGAAAGCCAAAAATGGCTCGAAAACAATGCTCTATTGTCGATATTTCCCGATCTTTATACTGATGTAAATCATTATAAAACAAATAAATATCGAATAATTGCGTTCTAAAATCAACTATTTACGACTAAATCTACTGTCGTCAATAATAAAAAATGTCCCTTTTTCTTGTATAGAGTCAATCTATATTTGTGCTTGTAAAGGGCTTTGTTCATCAAAGTAAAAATTGTTTTGGCTTTTCTGTGTCACTCGGGTCTCGCTTCGGCGAGACCTTTGTGTTTTTATACCTTCGCATCCTAATGTTATCGCAACCGGAACTTAAAGACTACCTCGACGCTCAATACAAGCGATACAACAGCTCATTTTTCATTGAGACCGATCCCATTCAAATTCCGCATTCGTTTACAAATAAAGAAGATATAGCTATCAGCGGATTTTTCGCAGCTACATTGGCATGGGGCCAACGTCCCACAATCATCAAAAACAGTAAGCGACTCATGGAACTGATGGACGAAGCTCCCCACGACTTTATCCTCAATCACACAAAAAAAGACCGCGAACGCTTCACAGGCTTCGTACACCGCACTTTCAACTCCGACGACTGCAAGTACTATCTGTATGCACTTCAGCAACTATACAAGAAATATGATGGTTTGGAAGGAAGCTTTAAGCATGTCCACAATAACAAGAACGACCTTTCAGAAACACTGCATCAATGGAGGAAATTATTCCTTTCATTTAAATCGGAAACGCGACAAGGAAAACACCTTGGAGATCCGTTAAAAAACTCGACAGCCAAAAGACTGCTCATGTATTTACGCTGGATGGTACGAAAAGACCAATCGGGAATCGACTTTGGACTATGGAAAGCTATTAAACCATCAGAGCTTTATATTCCGCTAGACATTCACTCAGCGAGAAGCGCAAGGATATTGGGACTTTTAACTCGAACACAAAACGACTGGAAAGCAGTGAATGAACTAACTGAGAATTTAAGAAAGATCGATGCGAAAGATCCTGTGAAATATGATTTTGCTCTTTATGGGAGTAGTGTGAATAAGGCGATTTAGATGATCGATGATAGATGATAGATGATAGATGATCGAAAATAAATGATAGAAGATAGATTATAGATAATCGAGAATCGAGTATCGAGTATCAAACATCAATCATAAATTATCGAGCATCAAGAATCGAGCATCAAAAAAAAACTACTTCCCATACTGAAGATTAATCTCTTCATCGGTAGGAAAAGTAATAGAGTTATCGCCTGCAGCTTTTACCCACGACATATACTTGCCTGTGCCTTTACACGCATACGCAACAATTGAATCGTTAGGTTGCATTGCCAAGCGACTAAACACTCTCCATCGTTTATCATTTTCCTGGGCAGCAACTTTTACATCGAGCGATTGAGTAGCAGTATTTTTAAAATAAACGCGGTACGTTCCGTTTAACTCCTTACATTGAGTACAAGCCATCCCCCATTCGCTTCTATACTTCACCAGCTTCCCCGACAATTCATCTGTTTGACGAAAAGAAGTCATCATCACCATTAAAACTGTCGCTAATAAAATCCCACGCATAAGAATCAATTATTTTATTTGCAATTATTATTTTTCAAAATTACGGAAGCTTCACTATTTCCCAACTTACGCGAGCTATTCCAATCGCTGCACGCACCTTCTTTATCACCCAATCCTTTTTTAGCGAAGCCTCTATTATTATATGCCTCTGCATCCTTCGGATCAAGTTCTAATGCTTTATTAAAATCGGAAATGGCCTCATTGTATTTTTCCATTCTATTAAAGGCAGAGCCTCTCGAAATATACGCCCATTTATGATCGGGATGAATTGCAATTATACGATTATAATCTTGCAGCTCACCTTCAAAATCGCCCACTCTACTTTTAATAAATCCGCGTTTTATCCACGCATCATCATTCAATGTATCAGCATTAATAGCATCAGAAAGCAAACGAATTGCCTCTTCATTTTTCGCTTGACGAAACTTAATCATTGCCTGATTAAAGAATTTTGCAGAAGTGTTTTTATCCTGGGCATTGGCTGCCGACATAATCAAACACAAACATAGCAACAACACAATTCTATAACGCATAAATATTTTCTAAGAATTAATTCGCATCAAAGTTAACAATCTCCTTATAGCCAACTTCCGATTCGAGACGAATGAGATGAGTCAGTGCTACTAATACTTTATTACGCAAGGCATCATCTTTCACTTCTAATGTAATGCGATTAAATGACTTTTTAATTTTCTGCACCGGCATTGTACGTGTAACACAACCCTCAGCATCTTTTAAGCAAGGAATGCAAATTTGTTTGGTTTCGACATCGATAAATGGACTCACCACCAACTCCGACATAGGCGCTTTATCATCTTTTATCATGCTGTTACTTGAATCAAACGACTTCACAGAAATATTATTACCCTTCACCTCAAAAACTACAGAAGGATTCATCCACGAATTAAGTAGAGATAAGGTTTCGGTCTTTGATGGCGATTGACTGTAAGAATTGCTGCATAAAAGCATCATTCCGAAAACCACAGGGGTTAATTTGCGTAATAGTAATTGGTAGGTATACATCTATAGAGAATTCAAATTTCGAACTTCTACTACAAAATATGCCTACTGGTTGCTTATCAAACCAACAATTAAATGAAATTAACTGATTTTCAATCTAGTACTTCTTGTAAAAGAGGTATTACTTCGGTCGTATTAATGCTGTTTACGCTCATTGGGTTCGCTCAAAAGCCTGTTTTCCTGGAAGTTCCTGTGAAACTGGAAGTTGAAAAAGGTGATCTCGACGAAGTCGTTGTAAAGGTGAAGAAAGACGGGAAGGATGCATTTACGCAATCAGGCGCCAGTAAAATGCGCTTTAAACTCGATTTTAATAAGAAATACTCGTTGATATTCACCAAACCGGGTTATATCACCAAAACTATTGAAATCAACACCAACGCGCCCCAAACACGTATTGATGCGGGATTTGAGGCCTATAAAATTGGAGTGAAACTGTATAAACAAGGAGAAGAAGAAAATGAAGTTGTATATAATCAGCCTGTGGCAAAAATTAAATACGATCAAACCATCGACGAATTTAGTTTCGATACCGATTATTCAAAGTCCATTTTATCGTCGATTTCGCTCGACAAAGAGCCAAGTGAACCGATAGCACAAGCTCCTGCTCCAGCACCTGTTGTAACACCTGCTCCTGCTCCAGTCGCTGCACCAGCTCCTGCTCCAACTCCCGCTCCTGCTCCTCCGCCACCTGCTCCTAAAGTTGTAGAACCGGTAAAAGCACCTGAGCCGATAATAGCACAGGAACCTGTAAAGGTTGTAGAACCAGTTAAAGCTCCTGAACCTGTAAAGGTACCTGAACAAGTGATTGAAAAAGTAGCTGAAGTAAAGCCGGAAGCACCTAAAAAAGTTGAACAGCCTGCACCGACACCTCAGCCAAAAGTTAAAGAAGCACCTGCTCCTAAGGTAGAAACTGCTCCGGCAATTGCAGCTGAGCCCACAAAAAAACCGGCATCCGTTGTAAGAAAAGAAGAAAAACAATACATCAAGCCGACTATAAAAAAAGAAGATCCTGTTAAAAAAGCACCTGCAGAAGGAACGGATATTAACCAACGTCCTTTAACCGCATCTGCTGGCAGTGACAATCCCATTTACACACAGCAAGCCAATGCTGGAAGCGATGTGAATAATGCCAACGACGGACATCGCGAGGAAGAAAAAATTACCAGAGAAGATATTGTAGAAAAAAATCGAATTATCACTCGTGTAAAAGTGATTAAAGGATCACTCACTACCGAATACAGTTGTGTGTACTATAAATGGGGCGGACAATTTTATTTCAAAAACAACACCACATCGATCAATGAAAATTTGTTTGTGCAGTGGACGGGGATCAGACCTTGATTTAATTTGAAGATTTGAAGATGAGGCAATTTGAAGATGGTATTAATGAATCCAATTAGCGATAAAATTGCGAAGTATTTCACTTTGTTTAAACGCAACGTTGCAACGATTTTGCAGCGACCGCAGCGGGAATTCCTATGTAAATAAAGAACCCAATGGGAGATAAAATTGCGAAGTATTTCACTTTGTTTAAACGCAACGTTGCAACGATTTTGCAGTGACCGCAGCGGGAATTCCTATGTAAATAAAGAACCCAATGGGAGATAAAATTGAATAGCAATTCACTTTATTTAAACGCAACGTTGCAACGTTTTTGCAGCGCTTGCCCCGATGGGGACCGCGGCGTGTTTCTAAATAATTAAAGAAACTTAGGCGAGAAAAAATAGCGAAGCATCAACAGTAGCTATTCTTCTCGGCTTTGCCGGCTCTGTGATCTCTGCGCAAAGCAAAGCGACTTAGTGCCCTCTGTGGTAAGAAAAATCTTGTTTAACCACAAAGACCGCGAAGAAGACACAAAGTTCACAGAGCTTGAATCCTTTAAAAATAGAGAAATGTAGTCGACTCATTCCGAATATAAAATGGTAAGTAGATTTAAAAATCCTTTTAAAATCCATTTAGCTCCGACGTGCTTGCACAGTCGGAGCGAATCTGTGTTCTACTTAGATCTCTAAATTATAAAAGAAGTCAATAGGAGATATTATTTTGCATAGTTCCCCTAAACAAAAATTCAAAATCATTTATTGATTGCTAGCAATTCACCCACGAAAAAGAAGGATTCATCAAAAGATGGGGGTTAACACAATAAACTAGTACTAACTTGAGTATAGATAAAAAATCTGTACTTATGTTAATGAACGAGTTTAATCAACGCTATTTCCGCCCGCAAAGCGAGGAACAACAAAGTTTACTTGATCGTTTTCTTACGCTGAGAAGTATGTACGGACATCCTTCAAGAATAGGAATTTTAAGAAATCTGGCAAAGACTAGGAAGTACACGAAGAGTATTTATCCCCCGGATTGGAAGGTTATTTGAAGGGTAGAAATTATTGGATCTACTTAATTTTAATTCGACAAGGTATTTTAGATTTTTAGAAAAATTTAGAATTTATTTGCATTTTTTTTTCTGGTGATTATGCAAAATTGATGCAGCTCTTTTTATTTTATTTCGAAAGATTCAAAAAACCAAATTTCGACATATCTCGACTCCGCTCGATAACCATATCTCGACTCCGCTCGATAACCATATCTCGACTCCGCTCGATAACTTCCGCTCGATGACGACAGATATATGACAATATTTCGACAGACTCATCTCGACTCCGCTCCATGACCATAGATCAATGACAATTCATCAATAAGCTCAATAACTGTATCCTAATCTCGCCTCTCGCGTCGCGAAACTAAGAAATAAGAACAATTTTAAAATTATATCCCTGTTACAAATTTTCAAAAACAGAATATTTTTAAACCACCACTAACTCGCAATCCGCATCGCGAAACTTCGAACTTCGAACCTCGAACCTCTTTTTCAAAAAACAATCTCGGCTTCTATTTATTCACCACCAACTTCTCCGCACTCAAAAACATCCCACTATCATCAAAAACCTTCGCCACATAAATACCATTTGATTTTATTTCGTTGAGGTAAACGAGTAATTGGGTGGTGCTCCAATAAAGGCGACGTTTGAGGATTAGTTTACCTAAAGGATCATAAATCTCTAGCCAGCCATCGCGGTTATTGGGAAATTGGTAATTGACCCAAACTTGGTTTGATGCAGGATTTGGATTTAACCGCAGCCCGGCACTCTGAACAATGTTATGAGGCAAACCAACACTTAAACTATCGCAAATACTACCAACAACAGGACCTAAAAAAACATTTGGGTAATATGGTGTTGATTGAAAATTTAAAGTCGGCAAAACAAAACTATGCTGTGTTAATTGACAGGATGCTCCTAAGCTATCTGGATTGTTAATAACATGTAAATAGGCTGTACTATTCCCATTATTAATATAAATTTTATTGTCAGGCATTAATTCTTGAGTGTAAAATAATGTCGGAAAGTTGTTATGAGGATCACGAAACGAATCCCACGTAAACGTTTGGTAATTTTGCAAATTTTGCAAATCAAATTGATACAAATACAAGCCGGAAGAACCATAAATAAATCGATTGTTAGGTGATATTGCTACGCCGGTACTATTCATAGTATCATAAATTGCTACTTGCCGAGCATTACTAAACAAACCGCTACATCTGTCAAAATCAAAAACCTCTAAATCATTTCTAGAATCATACATAGCATATATACTTCCGTCTCGAGAAAAAGTAGATTGACCACCAAATAAAAACCAACGAGTTCCTATTGTTTGTTTTGTTATAAACTGCAATCCATCTGGCGTCAATATATATATATAATAGCCAGGGCTATATGATTCAGGAATTATTATCCACCAATCTCTACCGTTCGCATGTTTACATGCAGACATTTGAACTGCTAACGTATCAACTAATATAATTTGATTCTTGAAAATGACAGACCCATTACCCCCATCTTCATTCATATTTATAATTGATAAATAACATTTATCTGGCCATTTTGGCGAAACATGATCAATTGTTTGGTGAAATAAATAATACAATGAATCACTCCCGGGCATTTTTATAGCTATATGGCTATCTATCAAATTCAAACCATACACATAATTAGAGTTTGTATATGCGCTTGGATTTAAAGAATCTCCATTCATCATTTGTGCATTATTTCTATTGGCTATCCAAGCTCCGTTCGAATAAAACAACAACTGGCCCAAACTATCAGTAACATTCACAACTGTTGCACTAAACTCCATTGATCTATTTGGCTCAAAGTATGCATTTGCTGAACCTGAAAAAAAATCGATATTTGTACCTCCGAACGGCAATGCAGCATAATTACCGTAACCCATAAACCAAAGATTATTGTAACCTTGGGCGTTCGCGGAACCACCTGCAAATACAGAAAATAAGAACAACAGAAACCGAAGAGTTTTCATTAAGCTATTTGATTACAATTAGTCGTTCACTACTAATATAGTTTTTTGTATCATCAAAAACCTTCGCCACATAAATACCATTTGATTTTATTTCGTTGAGGTAAACGAGTAATTGGGTGGTGCTCCAATAAAGGCGACGTTTGAGGATTAGTTTACCTAAAGGATCATAAATCTCTAGCCAGCCATCGCGGTTATTGGGAAATTGGTAATTGACCCAAACTTGATTGGATGCAGGATTGGGATTTAACCGCAACCCGGCACTCTGCACAATATTATAAGGCAAACCAACACTTAAACTATCGCAAATACTACCAACAACAGGACCTAAAAAAACATTGGGATAATAGGGCGTTGATTGAAAATTAATTGTTGGCAGTACAAAACTATGCTGTGCTAATTGACAAGCAGCTCCTAAGCTATCGGGATAATTGATGACATGTAAAAATTCTGTTCCGTTACCTGTATTAATATAAATTTTATTATCGGGCATTAATTCTTGGGTATAAAATACTGTTGGCAAATTAAAGCTTGGCGACCTAAACGAATCCCAAGTAAACGTCTGATAATTTTGTAAATTTTGTAAATCAAATTGATATAAGTACAATCCAGAGGAACCATAAATAAAACGATTATTAGGTGAAATGGTAACTCCTGAGCTATTCATTGAATCGTAAACAGCAACATGTCGAGCGTTCGAAAATGTTCCCGAGCATCGATCAAAATCAAAAACATCTAAATCATTTACTGAATCGTAAATAGCATATAAGCTACCATCTCTTGAGAAAGTTGCTTGCCCGGCTTTAAACACATAACGATTTCCAATAGTTTGTTTACTAGAATATTGTATTCCATTTGGAGTTAATAAATAAACATAATAACTCGGATGATAAGCTTCAGGTAAAATTATCCACCAATCACGGCCATTGGCATGTTTACAAGCGGCCATTTGAATGGCAAGCGTATCAGACAATAATATTTGATTTTTTTGAATCACTGCACCATTGCCATTATCCAAATTCATGTTAATAACAGAAAAATAACAATTCAATGTCCAGGGCGGTCCGTTAACATCAAAAGTTTGGTGGAACAAATAAAACAAGGAATCACAATCTGGCAACTTTAACGAAAAAATATTGTTCACCAAATTTAAACCATACACATAATTAGAGTTTGTATATGTGCTAGGGTTTAAAGAATCTCCATTCATCATTTGTGCATTATTTCTATTGGATATCCAAGCTCCGTTCGAATAAAACAACAACTGCCCCATACTATCAGTAACATTAACGACCGACGCACTGAACTCCATAGTTCTATTAGGCTCAAAATAAGCATTTGCAGTTCCATTAAAAAAATCAACATTAGTACCTCCAAAAGGCAATTGTGCCCAATTCCCATAACCCATTAACCATAGGTTGTTGTAACCTTGCGCATGCAATACTAATGGGCAAAAATAAAGTATAACTAAATAAACTAAAGAGGGCTTTCCCATATCACCAAACAAATTTAAAGTTATCAATTCGAATATTATCACTAAAAACCTTAATTAGATATACACCATTGTTTTTAGCATAAAAAGGTATTGAATTGGCGCCCTGCTTAAAACTTCTTGATTCATTTAATATCATTCGTCCACTTACATCATACACAATTATTATACAATTCATATTGCATTTTGACTTATTAATGAACCTTAATTCACTATTTTGCTTATCAGAGACAAATTCTAAATCATTTTTTTTGTAGTTTAAAGATTGAGCTTTGCGTGCGATTATAACATTACATTGAATATTGTCACTAAACATCAAATTCGGATTAATTGAAAGCATTATTTCTCTGGCTCTATATACAGATGCTCCACCTTCGCGGGGGCATTGATTTGCTATAGAAGATATGGTTGTAATTTCAGAAGGAGAATAAATATCGAAACACTTCAATTGATGATTTGAACTTATTTTATTTAATGATTTTTCATTTTCATTTATTATATTATTAGTAAAAACTATGTCATTTGCAATATTTATACTGTCCAAATAGCTCTTTAATAATATCGATTTTATATTGTTGTTTTTACATTCCCGAGATAATGACACATAAATACTAGTAAAGTCAACGTTTTCATTACAATTATTATTTAAAAGCTGATTTATGAAACTACAATTTAAAGAATCATTTCCAATGTTTTGACAAAAAAAAGATGAAATAATAGCATGAGAAGAAAGTTTAAGTCTAATAGCTGACAATTTTCCTGAAGATTTTACTGACAAGGAATCATAATAACTCACATAATCAAGCGATGAATTTAATACTGAATCATTTGTAGCAAATTTTTCATATAGAGACTTCGCGGCATTGGTAAGCGATTCTGTATAAAATACTGTATCTATTGGTGTCGCCTCCATTGTTAGGATATCAGAAGGCACAATTTTAAAATCTAGGATCTTTTCTGATTCAGTACAATTCAAAAATTGATTTGGGAAAAGTGCTAGATATGGAGAAGGTTGAAACCAACCATTCTGAGATGTGGGTATATTTGGCTCAAACGCGAGGCCTTGAATAGAATTTACAGAAAACCTAGATCCGTTTGGGTCCAAAACCCAGTTATCATTCTCAGCCCCAAACCCTGAATTATAATTTCCATACCACAAATTTCCTTTATTGGGCTGGGGATCTATAGTAGTAAAAGAATTTAAATGCAACCCAGTAAAATGGTTTTCCATTCGGTTTTGATTAAAATCTGCAGCGCTACAATTACCTAAGAAGTCAAAACCATAATGACAGTTATAAGCATAGTTATGGGTTATTTCAAATCGTTGTGAATTCTCAAACATAAAACCTGAATTCATTTCAAAAGCGTGTAATTCAGCATCAAAATAAGATTGATTATTCGCTACTATCCCAAAATTAGAATTAATAAAATGATATGCAATTCCAGGAATATTGGGTTCGTTTTGCAAAATGGAATTCTCTGCAACATTTGCATAATCGACGTTACCTAATTCTATGCCTTTTGTTCCGTGTTTTACATTTATGTAATTGCATAAGATGTTAAAAGTATTTTTCTCTCCCCCACTTCTCTGATTTATTTCCCATGCTTGAATTCCCTTCGCTGTTCCATTTTGAAGGTCATCTGGTTCTAAAGTATTCGATTTTACTAATATGCTAGAAGCATAATCATTTCCTAACAAATCAATACAGTTGTCGGAAGCAGCAATATTATTCTCCAAAATTTCAATTGAGCGATCAAAAGTATTTGCGGCAAATACTCCCTTTTTCATTTCCGCCATACCGCAGTTTTTAACTGATAGTTCAGTATTTATGCTTTCAATTCCAATTTCACAATTGTTCATAGTTTTTGTAACAGTGGGTGGCAAACCATTAGGATAATAATATCCATCAACAAGTGTCATAGCAAATCCTCCCATGTCAATATTTGATATAGCAGTACCATTTGATTGGCTATTGTAGGTTGCATCGGTAATAATATTTTGAAAGACATTGTTTGTAAAAGACAATGCAGAATTATAAGCTAATACACCAGCGTTTAAATCATGAAAATAGTTACATCGAGTTCCAATTGAACTACTTCCAATATTAGCAACAACATTTTTAAGTCTTACTCCCGCCATACCTACGTCACCTTTATTCGTTTGCATATTAAAATAAGGTGAATGCTTCCGAAAATCTGCAGTTGAATAAAATTCATTGGCCTTAATGTATGTGAAATACTGAAAATTATTGCCATTTGAAGAAAGTTCACTGGAATTGATCCCAACAATATTATCAATAAAATTACATCGTCTTACTTTTAATCTAGATCCACAATGAGAGTTTAATCCGAATTCGGCATTCAAAATATTAGATGCAGTTGAGCTATTAGGTTCTATAGATAAACTTGCGTTATCCAATATTATTCCTTTCCACATTTTATCGCAAGATGCATCCATTGTTATATTTTCAATGGAAAGTGCATATCCCGGCTCTACTTCCATACTAGAACCCTCCGAAAACAACAAACTACAATTTTTAAAATCCAAATCGGTAATGATATTATGAGAGGCCGTTTGTCCTTCATTGTCGAAAACGTGAAAATCGCCATTAAAGCTAATGGTACTTGAATTTAAACAATTCACCTCCAATACATGAGTATTCCCGACATTAGCCAAATTTCCTAAAACTAATTTCAGGTCATTCAAATTTGAACCAGGAGGTATAATGTAATTACTTTCATTGCAACATTCGTACTGCGTCAAAATGGCTGATGCAGAAGAAATACATGTTCCATTTGCATAGTTTGCATTAATCGTAATTGTGCCTTGCGATGATGTGCCAGTACCTGAAATTGATGCAATAGCAATAGGTGTATTTACGACTGTAGAAATAGTATTAATAGAACCGCCATTTATTTGATAGGTATAAGCAACATTCGCTTGAGCTGTTTGTTCTAATTCTATTGAATTGGCTGATGAATTTGCGCAGATTACATATTCGGGTTTCAATTTAATAGCACCGGGATTTGTAATTACTATTTCTGCTTTAGCGACCTGCTTACCATCAGTAACATACACTATATAACGTGTATCTTCATCAGGTGAAACGAAAACATCTGACGATGTTCCTATTCCTTGATTAATATATTTTGAATGCTCATTTGCTGCTGCTGTTATCCAAACATATTTAAGTGAACCATTCCCTCCTGACGTACTCGTAGTCAAATGTATTGAAGAAGACCCTGGACAGTAAATTAATGGCGCTGGATCAATCGAAATAGTTAGAGGCGTTACTACTTTGATAAATTTATTTACAGAAATATTTGTGTGATTTGAAGTATCTTTCGGAGTGTAAGTAGCTGTATAGGTAATATCTGATGCAGGATTTACAGTTATTTGTGTAGAATCACTTCCCGTGCTCCAATGTACATTGTATCCTTCATTATCTAATGCAACTAATGTTGTGTAAGAACCTGCCGTAATGGTATCTTTCTGGGCATAAACCTGACGTGTTCTTTGTGCGTTCGCTTGATAAACTCTTGTTAAACTAAATGCAGGTAAGGCTACTATTTGACTTGAAAGAAATGACAACGAAGTACGAGTTAAAGTGCCATTCACTCCAGTACAAATATTAAATTCATCCGTTACTCCAGATGCATAATCTGATGCGTTAGGATAACTTATTTGATCTATAATAGCATTTGATCCAAATCCATTCGGCAGAATTCCTGTCAGCGATGCATTAAAAGATGGAATTATTTGATCACTAAGATTCAAAATTAATAATTCATTATCACTTCCTTTCGAAATATAGACCGCATAAATAGGACTTTTTCCATCGTCAAGATTGAGTGCTGTAGGGCTATTGCCAATCTCTAATTTACGAACCGACGATGCGCCCATTAGCGATTTGGCAATAAACTCCATGGCAATACCAACACTTGTTGGTTTATTGATGCTTGTTGTTGTATTACAAGAAACGCCTATTCCGGGAAAGTCACCCCATGGTTTTAATCCATCGGTTACATTATAAAAGCTTCCAAAAACATAATTCCCCGACTGGGCATGCAAATTACAAGCTTCAATTCTCTGATTTTCTAAAAATTTCAAAGTTAGATATGAATCATATAAAGCATGGTACCAAGTTCCATGGACTGCTTGGTTTTTATCGAATAGATTGTATTCAGTAATCCAAATTGGAGCTGTAGAACCTAATAGAGAAACACGGCTATTCAAATCATTTATATCATTATTTACTCTTGAAAAGATAGAATGATAATTTATTGAAGAAACACCAGAAGTTGCCGCTCTATACTGGTGAATAGTATAGGAATCTACATTTCCTCCAAGAGTACTTGCTAAGCCTGAATTCCATGTCTCACTTCTATCACTTGTTCCTCCATCGTCATTTTTATTAGAAGCCACCGCACAAACTTGAACATCGGTTCCCAAATAATCTTTTATTGCGGATCTAAAATCAAGATAAGTTGATGCATAATCGGCGGCTGAAGGAAATTTATCCATATAGGCCGGTTTAGATAAATAAAACTCATTCCCAATTTCTACCCGCTTTACGTTTAAATTTTGGAGTTTAGCCTCCAAAAGCATAGCAATTTGATAGTATTTATCGGAAGTGAGAGGATTCAATACAAACAATGGTTTTGTTCCGGTATGAGCTAATGTTGCTTTGAAATCTGCAATAAAGTTACCGCCAAAAGTTCTTGGAATAGCTCCGTTAAATACACTTGTAAGTCTAATTTTTGATTGAAAATCCATATCTAAAGACATTACACCCTTATCTTCCATATTCCGAAAGAACCAACCCTCTTGCCAATCCCAATTATTTGCTACCTCACCACCAGGATATCTTAAATAAGACGGCTGTGCATTCAAAATTTCATTTCTTACATCTGGATCCGCATAACATGAATTAGGATCGAGGGTATTTTGTCCGTTTAAACCATAAAAATCATTAATTGAACGAGCCGGGCCTGCTGAAATAAAATGAGGATTACTCTGTGAATACCCTTGTTGAATGAAAAACAACAATACAAGAAGTAGGTTTCTTTTCATAAAATTGTGTTTTAGGTTAGGTAAATGTAGGGAAAAATTATAGCAGCAAAGTCAGAATTAAAAATATTATATATCCTGCATGGACATATAAACTGGCAATAAACCAAAAAAGCCCTGACGTTTACCGTCAGGGCTTTCTTAATTTTTGATCTTATTATTTGTCGATGCTGATTAATTCAACTTCGAAAATCAATACGCTGTTTGGTCCGATTTTTCCACCTGCACCACGCTCTCCGTATGCAAGATTTGAAGGAAGGAACAATTTCCATTTAGAACCTACTGGCATTAATTGTAATGCTTCTGTCCAACCCGGTATTACACCGCTAACTGGGAATGATGCAGGTTGTCCACGATCAACAGAACTGTCGAATACTGTTCCATCAACTAATGTTCCATGGTAATGAGCAGTAATTTTATCGTTTAATGTTGGTTTAGCTCCCGTACCTTCTTTAATGATTTGGTACTGTAAACCTGAAGCTGTTGTGATAACACCCGGCTTTTTCTTGTTTTCTTCAAGGAATGCTTTTCCTTTCTCTACGTTCGCGTCAGCTTTCACTTTTTCTTTTTTCATCATGAATGCATTGATAGCTTTGTCAGCTTCTTCCTGCGTCATGCCGGCTTTACCTGCAAAAACATCTTTCATCCCTTTCGCCATAAGATCCACATCTACTGAATCTAAGTTACTTGTTTTGAAGTTGTTAGCAATAGAAACGCCTAAACCGTAAGATACGGTATCCATTTCGTTTTTCATATTTGCGTTTGATTTCGATTTGTCCTGTGCGTTACAAGAAGCAGCCATCATGGCTACAACAAACGCAGGGAGCATTAATTGCTTAAGTTTCATGTATAAATGATTGAGGGTGCAAAAATAAGAAAACAGATGAAGGAAGGACCCTTCGGACCGTGAAATTCACCGATTCTTTACCATTTTAACCATTTATTCACAAGAAATCTTCAATCCGAGCATCTGATTTACATTTCCGCTAGTTACAGACTTGATTTCAGGGATGTTGTAATAGTCGACCGAAGGACGTAATTCATAATAAACTTGAAGTCGTTTCCAAAATTCGCGTTTCTTTCCTAGTCGCAATGAAACTCCCAAAGGAGCATAAACTGATCCGGTTACACTATTTTTATTTACAAAACTCTCGTATTGATCGTCGGCATAAGCATTCGTTCCTGTTGATGCGTAGTATTGTCCGCCAGGAAAGTAATATTCTAAATTCTCAGAATTTTGAAGACGTACACTTGTGGTATTGTTCATGGTGCTTCCCACCGTAAATCCTAACCCACCATAAAGTTTCCACGCCGACTTACCGCTAGTAGAGAACAAAACCGATAAATCGAGACGAATTTGATGCGATGAATAAGTGCAATAGTAACGCTGCTCACTCACTGAATCAACATAAATTACATTGGAAGAACTATTGGATGATAATGTGTCGACAGGCGTGCGTTGCTGCTTATAAAACACATTGCTATGCTCGCCCGATCCATAGAACATCACCCCAGCTCTAACTTGGGGATTCAACTTCATGATACCCTTTTTCTTATCGGCAAATTTCAAATGCACCAAAATTGAAAACATAGAATTGTCGAATTCATTGTCGTAATTTTCGGAATAGAGTCCCGTTACATCTTTCAATAACATTCCCTCAGGCGCCAATTTTCTAAAGTCGTTCACCGTGAAATTCTCCATTGTAGAAGCAGCCCACCCCGTGTTAATTGACACATCACTGATAATTATCGAAGGAATAGGTTCAATTGTATCTGATTGTGCATTAGCATTAGAAATCAGCAATATGAAACTTAGAAGGAGAAAGATTTTTTTCATTGGATTTGAATCTTGAATCTTGAATTTTGAATTTTGAATTTGGTAGTCCATTGGTTACCTCCATCAAAATGAGATCGACTATTGAACGCAGATTTTTATGACTTCCAAGATTTTTTATGATTTTATAAACGGATAATAAAGAATAAAACGTAAAAATAAAGATTTTAGTAATGATATGGACATTGATTCTTGATTGTTTGTTTTAAATTTATGAGGCAGAATAAACTTATCTTTGCACTATGAAATTCGATTTAGTATCGGTTTTTCAACCGACAGGCGATCAACCGGAAGCGATTAAGCAACTGACAGAAGGAGTTGATCGAGGAGACTTTGCCCAGACACTTTTAGGAGTAACAGGATCGGGTAAGACATTTACGGTGGCGAACCTCATCAAAAATGTCCAGAAACCGACATTAGTACTCAGCCACAACAAAACTTTAGCGGCTCAATTATACGGGGAATTCAAGCAATTTTTCCCGAACAATGCAGTAGAGTATTTTGTATCCTACTACGACTATTACCAACCAGAAGCCTATTTACCTACTACCAATACTTACATTGAAAAAGACTTATCGATTAATGAGGAGATTGAGAAACTTCGATTAAGCACTACAACTTCGTTATTATCGGGGCGAAGAGACATTATTGTTGTATCGTCGGTGAGTTGTATTTACGGTATGGGAAATCCCGCTGACTTTGCAGAGAATATTATTCGTGTACAAAAAGGACAACAAATAAGTCGCAATGGATTTCTACATCAGTTAGTATCGAGTTTATATTCGAGAACGACAGCTGAATTTAAGAGAGGAAATTTCAGAGTGCAAGGCGATACGGTAGATGTTTTTCCAGCTTACAGCGACTTAGCAATTCGTATTAGCTTCTTTGGTGATGAGATAGAAGAATTAGCAACGATAGAACCATCGACAGGAAAGAAGTACGAACGACATGATCATTTAGCAATTTTCCCTGCCAACCTATTTGTAACTAGTCAATCGCGACAACAAGGCGCTATTCATCAGATACAAGAAGATATGATGAAGCAAATTGACTACTTCAAAGAAACAGGAAAACACCTCGAAGCAAAGCGATTAGAAGATCGTGTAATTTTCGATTTAGAGATGATTCGCGAATTAGGATATTGCTCAGGAATTGAAAATTACTCTCGCTATTTCGATGGAAGAACAGAAGGCGCACGACCATTCTGCTTACTTGATTATTTCCCTGATGATTTCTTAATGGTGATTGATGAGAGTCACGTGACAGTCCCTCAAATCAGAGCTATGTTTGGTGGTGATAGATCGAGAAAACAAAATCTCGTTGAATACGGATTTCGTTTACCTGCGGCGATGGATAATCGTCCTCTGAAATTCGATGAATTTGAAACACTGCTCGATCAAGTAATCTTTGTAAGTGCAACTCCTGCAGAATATGAATTACAGAAATCGGAAGGAGTAATTGTAGAACAAGTGATCAGGCCAACGGGACTCTTAGATCCGCCGATAGAAGTTCGTCCCGTAGGAAATCAAGTAGATGATTTACTCGAAGAAATTCAGAAAATTATAAAGCGCGACGAAAGAGTATTGGTGACTACGCTCACCAAAAGAATGGCAGAAGAGTTAGCCAAATACTTGACTCGATTAGATGTAAAATGTAGATATATCCACTCCGAAGTAGAAACATTAGAACGAGTAGAAATACTTAGAGATTTACGTTTAGGAGTATTTGATGTATTGATAGGTATCAACCTCTTAAGAGAAGGTCTCGACTTACCTGAAGTATCATTAGTAGCGATATTAGATGCTGACAAAGAAGGATTCCTACGATCGAATCGTTCGTTAACGCAGACGGCAGGAAGGGCAGCTCGTAATCTCAACGGGAAAGTAATTATGTATGCAGATAAAATCACTGACAGCATGCGACAAACTATTGATGAAACAGAACGCAGAAGAGCCAAACAGATTGCTTATAACGAAGCTCACGGATTGGTACCACAAGCACTCAACAAATCGAAAGAAGGCATCTTCCATCAATCGGCTGCAGCATCACGCAATAACGATATTAAAGCTTATGTAGAGCCAGAAACAATGAGTGTGGCTGCGGACCCTGTAGTTCAATACATGAGCAAAGATCAACTCGACAAATTGATTGCTACGGCAAAGAAAAACATGGAAAAATCGGCGAAAGAACTCGACTTCATGGGAGCTGCGCGATTTAGAGATGAACTCTATCAACTAGAGAAATTACAGAAAGATAAATTCGGGCATTAAGATGAACGCACTACTCCTGATAACAACCATCATGCTATACATTGTAGCGTTAGTGGGGACATTTGTGTTGACGGTGCTATCGAAAAAATTCAGCAATAAATCGTTGAACATTTTTATAGTAATACATCTTGTTTTAGCGACCACAGCAATTACGACAACGCTATTAATACCATTGAATGAAATCGGGAATTATTTTATGAGCATTGCTTTCTGCAGCGGACTACTCATTGCTGGCTGGGCCATAAGAAAATCTGAAAAATTAATTTACCGAATTTACTTTGGGATTTATTTTGCGAGCGTTATATTATTTCTTTATTCACCATCACTACTATTTTACAGTATCAGCGGAAATTTTGCGAATAGAAGAACAGAACAACAATTCAGGTTGGAAAAGAATTATTATCTGATAGAGCAGCAATCGATGTTGCAATTATTATCGAATGTAACAGCCTATAAAGTGAGTCAGAAATTCGGCATCTACAACAGAACTATTGCGCGCGACATACGCTTTGACGGGAGATTAGACAGCGTTCAGCTAGTAGCATTAACCGACGATACATTAATTATTAGAGGATTTGTTGCCGGCAAGACAAAAGAAATTAATCTCAAGCCTGGCATGAACAAAAGTCAGGTTGTCCGCAAAACAAAGCCATAAATCATAGAAAAATCATGAAATTTTACGATATTGCACCAACAAACAATAGAACTATGAAAATTCGTATTCTTACATTTATTCTTTTATCGCTTAATTTATCATTTGCATTTTCGCAATCGAGCAGCACAGAAATCTGGTTAGTTGATTTAGGAACAAAAGACGGCAAACAAGTTGCGGGAACTCCGATTAGAGTTACTGACAATGATTTTTATGATAATCAACCATGCTTTTCGAAAGACGGAAGCATGATTTGGTATGCAAGTATGCCAGATACTACTCAGAGTGATATTTTCAGCTACAACTTAAAAACCAAAGAAATTAAACAAGTAACATCGACACCGGAAAGCGAGTATCAACCCTTCCCTATTCCTTTTTACAAAGACAAGCTATCGATTGTCCGTGTTGACATCGACCGTGCACAACGTTTTTACGAGCTATCGTTCGACGGATCTGAGCCTGCTCTATTAATACCGAATGAAGATTCAGTAGCTTACTACTGTTGGATGAACGATACTACCTTAGGGACATACATGCTTAATGGCGGCGGCGGATCATTGCAACAATTCGATTTGATTCCGCAGCAATCTATTATTTTAATGCAATACGGCGGATTTGGACGTTGTTTAGCGAAAATTCCAGGAAGTGCGAACCTAAGTTATGTGTTGAAAAATAGTGATGGCAAATATGTCCTTACAAAATTCGATTTCATTTCACAAGAGCGTATGCCATTAGCAGAAATGCCTGGAGAAATTGAAGACTATTGCTGGGGTCCAGATATGAAAGTATACATTGGTAAAGACGGCAAACTTTTGAGTTATGACACACGCTTAGAAAATGCTAAGTGGGTGGAAGTTGCAGATTTCAATAAAACCATTGGAACCTTCTATCGACTAGCGATGAGTCCGAAAGGCGATAAAATTGCATTAGTATCTTATAAAGGTCAGCGACCATAAACTAACGGTGACGCAGCTACGAGAAATAGATTTCCTTATTTCTGGACAAGGATTGGCAGGCAGTTTATTAGCTTGGCATTTATTGCAGGAAGGCAAGAAAGTATTTGTAGTTGACGAAGATTTAGAGTTCACATCCACCAAAGTAGCTTCGGGAATGATGCATCCTATTACAGGACGCAGAATCGTTTTAAGTTGGCGAGCCGACGAGTTTGTTCCTTTTGCGAGAAAGACCTTCAAAGAGATAGAAAATGCTACGGGTGTTCGATTTTTCTTCGACATGCCAGTATTTGAAATATATCACGATCATGGCAATCGCAATGACTGGATTGCACGATCGGCACAAGGTAAATTCAAAGATTATTTAGGCGAAGAATGTCGAGCTGAGGATGTGCATGAAAATGTAAACGCTCCATTCGGTGGACAATGGTTAATTAATTCGGGATGGTTAGATGCAGGAGCATTTGTAGCTGCAATGAAAAATTATCTTTTATCGAACGATAGCTTTTTGTCGGGGAGAATTGAAACATCGGACTTAACAAAAACCAGTCAAGGATATCAGTATAAAGATATTATTGCTACAAACTTTATTAGTTGTGTTGGATACCAAGCCATCTTCGACAATGATTGGAAATACTTGCCATTTAATCCAGCGAAAGGCGAAGAAATAGCATTTACGACAGAAGCAAATTTACCATCGGATTACATCATTCACGACAGCATAAAAATTATTCCAATTGGCGAGAAGAAGTTTCGTTGTGGAGCAACCTATGCGTGGAAAGACTACACTCCTACTCCAACAGCAGAAGGATTAACAAAACTGAAAGAAGGAATATCATCGCTGATAAAAGTACCTTTTAAAGTAACATTACAAAGAGCAGGAATTCGTCCCGCGACATTTGACCGTCGTCCTTTTTTAGGCAAACATCCTGAAAAAGAAAATCTTTATATTTTCAACGGACTAGGCTCGAAAGGAGTTATGATGGGGCCTTTATTAGGTTATGAAATGATGAGGTTTTTGGTGTATGGCGAGGCGATACATCCTGAATATGATATTAAGAGGTTTAACGATTTATATTTAAAATATCAGTCCACCAATTAAATTCGATTTAAATCAAAATCTTGTTACTTTTTTTCGTGCCTCAAAGAACCGAACATGTAAAAAAGATTAGAAATTAAAAAGTTGAATTAATATTTGTCACTTTCTTTCGTGCCTCAAAGACCGAACATGTGAAAAAGATTAGAAATTAAAAAGTTGAATTACTTTTTGTCACTTTCTTTCGTGCCTCAAAGAACCGAAAGGAGTGAGTTCAAGGATGCTTTTAAAAACAAGCGCAAATCCTTAAAGTAACCAAAGAAAGCGCACAACCGAAAACCAATTGACCGAGGACGCTATTAAGAAATCAAGCATTTGAGCAATATTCAAGCTGCATCGGTTACACCTCGGTCAATTCGCTCTTTTCGCTTGACCGCCCACGCGCCATCACCCATTAATTTATAGGTAAGCAAGAAATTGAATCCTCAAAAAACGCAATCAATCAAATGCTTCGCAGAAGGATTATTTGTGATTTTTTATTTCAACCATATTCACGTTATCGATTTACATCTCTAAAAAATAATAGTTTTTTTTTCACTTTCCTTCGTGCTTCAAAAAACCGAACATGTGAAAAAGATTAAAAATTGAAAAGTTGAATTAATTTTTATCACTTTCTTTCGTGCCTCAAAGAACCGAACGGTGTGAGTTCAACGATGCCATTAAAAAATAAACTAATCGTTAAAGTAACCAAAGAAAGCGCACAACCGAAAACCAATTGATCGAACACGATACTAAGTATTCAATCCAAGAATCAAAGTCGATCAGCATCGTTTATCGTTCGCTCAATTCGCACTTTTCGCTTGACCACCCTTGCGCCATGGCCCACAAAATTTAATAATCCAATGATTTTCCTCTATCCAATTAGTTTGAATTAGTTTTTATAGATCATTCGAAATTCGAAGACACAATAATAAACGAATTCAGATTTTGAATAAATAAATCAAGAGGTTTAACGAAGCATATTATTCATCCGTTGCAACAACGTAGGATGAGAATAATAAACGAAAACGTATGCTGGGTGAGGATTTAAATTGCTAAGACTATCTTTTGATAATTTTTTAAGTGCATCCACCAAATCATTAGCATTTGAAGTTTCGGATGCGAAATTATCGGCTTCGTATTCGTGCTTTCTTGATAGCATATTCATGCCAATGCTTAAGATCATTGATACCGGACTATACAGTAAAAAGAAAGCGATTAATCCCAAAGGCAATGCAGCT
>JAHEYP010000017.1:0-35966 GCA_023251535.1 Bacteroidota bacterium | reverse complement strand
TGCGAAATTATCGGCTTCGTATTCGTGCTTTCTTGATAGCATATTCATGCCAATGCTTAAGATCATTGATACCGGACTATACAGTAAAAAGAAAGCGATTAATCCCAAAGGCAATGCAGCTTTCTCGGCACCGAGCGCAATAGAAAGATCAGGTGTATTAATGAATTTCCCGAGGATAAACATCATCAATCCCGTTTGCAAAATTGATATTGCAATCATGGTAAATGTATGTTTCTTTTTGAAATGTCCTACTTCATGAGCCATCACTGCAACTAGTTCATTAACCGAATGCTTTTCGATAAGCGTATCAAACAAAACTATTTTCTTTTTAGGACCTAACCCCGAGAAAAAAGCATTCGCCTTACTGGAACGTTTACTACCATCCATGACAAATAAATCGGAAACAGGAAAATTCACTTTTTTACAATATGTGGTTAACGCATCACGTAATTCGCCTTGCGGTAAAGGCGAAAGCTTGTTAAATATTGGAAGAATAACAGAAGCGTAGAACATGGAAATTAGCAATGAAAATCCGCTGATACTAACCCAAGCAATCCACCAAAACGAACTGCCTGCATATTGATAAAACAAAACGAACAATGCAATTATACTTCCTCCTAAAGTTCCTGCCAACAGATAACCTTTCAACTTATCGAGTATAAAAGTTTTTGGGGTTGTGCGATTAAATCCGAATTTTTCTTCAATTACGAAGGTACTATAAATTGAAAAAGGCAATTGCAATAGATCCGACAGCAAGGCAAATGCTCCAAAAAACAGAATCGTTTGAAACATCAGATCAGTAGTAATTCCAGATACATAATTCAGCATCCAAGCAAAAGATCGGCTATACACCAACGTTATCATCAATAGGAGTGAAAAAGCAGACGACCACATCGATAAACGATCTTTTTCTTGATCGTAACGTTGAGCTTTTTCATACTCATCGGATTTATACAAATCAGCTAAAGCATCAGGCACTTTTAAATTCCATGATTTAGAATTTAAATTATCGAGGATTCTTTCAAAAACAAAAGAAGCCAGTAGTACAACGATAATTACAACCATCAGATTCATCTTACTTAATTTTATCTTTTAGATACTGTCCGGTAATTGAACGTTTTTCTTTCACCATATCTTCGGGAGTACCTTCAAATAAAATCTCTCCTCCTAAGTCGCCACCTTCGGGACCAAGATCGATTGCCCAATCGGCGCACTTAATAATCTCCATATTATGCTCGATAACGATGAGCGTATTACCATTTTTCACCAATGCATTAAATGCATCGAGCAACTTACGAATATCATGGAAATGAAGTCCAGTTGTTGGCTCATCGAATACAAACAAAGTATTGGTAGCATGATTACCTTTTCCGAGGAAAGAAGCCAACTTAATACGTTGTGCTTCTCCTCCACTTAATGTACTTGACGCTTGTCCGAGGCCGATATATCCCAAACCAACATCCGCCAAAGGCTGGATTTTATTTATAATTTTTTGATGTAACGATTGGTATTTACTTGGGCCAGCATTCTCATTAAAGAAATCGAGTGCTTCATCAACGGTCATCTCGAGAATATTGAAAATATTTTTTCCTCTGTACTCAACAGCTAATATTTCATCTTTAAAACGATGTCCTTTGCAATTCTCGCACTTCAAATGAATATCGGCCATGAATTGCATCTCCACGGTGATAATACCTTCACCCTGACAAAATTCACAACGTCCGCCCTCCACATTAAAAGAGAAATGCGAAGGTTTCAACGCGCGATTGCGTGATAGAGGAAGATCGGCATATAAAGCACGAATTTCGTCGTACGCTTTGATATACGTTACAGGATTTGAACGAGTAGATTTACCGATAGGATTTTGATCAACCATTTCGGCAGATGTGATATCGAGATAGTTTCCATCGATACGATCGAAATTACCAGTCGATTCTCCGTACCCGCCCAAAATTTTCTTCACCGCAGGATATAAAATTTTCTTCACTAAAGAAGTTTTTCCCGAGCCGCTCACACCAGTTACCACCGTCATGATTCCCATTGGGAACTTCACATTCACATGCTTCAGATTATTCTCGCGAGCACCTCTGATTTCGATATATTTTTTCCACTTACGACGCTGAGAAGGAATTGGAATTTGCTCCTCTCCTGTTAAATATTTAGCAGTTAGTGAATTTTTCTCCTTAGCAATAGCTTTATAATCGCCTTGAAAAACCAAGTTTCCACCGTGCACACCAGCCATTGGACCAATATCAATCAATTGATCGGCGGCACGCATAATCTCTTCGTCGTGTTCAACCACGATAAGAGTATTTCCCACTTCCTTCAAAGACTTCAGTACTTTAATCAAACGTTGAGTATCGCGAGAATGGAGTCCGATGCTAGGCTCATCGAGAATATACATTGATCCCACAAGGGTAGAACCAAGCGAAGTTGCTAAGTTAATACGCTGCGATTCACCACCAGACAACGTATTCGACAAACGGTTTAAAGTTAAATAACCGAGACCGACATCATCTAAAAACTTTAATCGATTCGTAATTTCAATCAACAAACGCTTTCCTACTTTTTGATCGGAATCATTGAGATGGATATCATTCAAAAACACAAGCGCATCCTTCACAGGCATCAGCACCAATTCGCTGATCGACTTACCTGCGACCTTTACATAATTAGCATCCATGCGCAAGCGAGTACCATGGCATTCGGGACATAATGTTTTACCACGGTAACGCGATAACATTACGCGATATTGAATCTTGTACGTTTGCTCTTCGAGATGTTTAAAGAACTCGTTTAATCCTTTAAAATATTTGTTGCCTGTCCACAAAACCTCCTTATCGGCAGGATTCAAATCATAGTAAGGTTTATGAACAGGGAAATCGAACTTATTCGCATTCATTACGAGTTTATCGTTCCAATCCTTCAGTTTATCACCCTTCCAGCAAACGATAGCTCCCTCATAAATCGACATACTTTTATCGGGGATAACGAGATCGATATCGATACCAATTACAGAGCCGAATCCCTCGCAACGTTTACAAGCACCAAAAGGATTATTAAAACTAAAGAGATGCACCGAAGGTTCCTCGAAAGAGATACCATCCATTTCATAACGATTAGAAAAATCGCGAATAGTCAGCGAGCCATCATCTTCAGGTTTATAAACAATACAAGTACCTGCGCCCTCATTAAAAGCAATTTGAGAAGAATCGGCGATACGAGCAATAAGATCATCATCAGGATCACCGCTGATTGAAATACGATCGATCAACAAATGATAATTTGGAACAGCTACTGCAATAGCCTCAACGATTTCGGGTTCCTGTTTAGGTTTGCGTCCACGGGTAGCCTTGGGAGCGGGCTCCACCAACTTCTTCTTCGACAACTCCTCGAGAAGTTCATCAATTTCGCGCACCTCATTCTCCACCATCACACGAGTGAATCCCTTTTGGTTTAGAGAATTCAACTCATCGGCGAGGGTACGACCGGGATATTTCATAAGCGGAGCCGCAATCATGAATCTTCCCTTCTTAAAAGAAGAAAGATAAGCAACGATATCGGCCACTGTATTCTTTTTCACTTCAACACCTGAGACAGGAGAATAAGTTCTTCCCACACGAGCATAAAGCAACTTCAGATAATCATATATCTCGGTGCTGGTACCAACGGTAGAACGCGGGTTACGCGAATTCACCTTTTGTTGAATAGCAATTGCGGGAGCGATTCCGTGGATATAATCAACCTCCGGTTTATCCATACGACCAATAAACTGACGGGCGTACGACGACAAACTCTCCACATAACGACGTTGACCTTCGGCATATAAAGTATCAAAAGCGAGAGAACTCTTCCCGGAGCCACTTAGTCCGGTAACAACAACAAATTTATTTCGAGGAATGGCTACATCAATCTTCTTAAGATTGTGCATTGAAGCACCCTTAATAATGATAAAATTTCGCGCATCGAGATTACTGATATCAGCCATAAGATTTAGCAAGCAACAAATTGGGTTGCAAAGATAGCAGTAACAATCAAGAGAAAATTATTTTTTCCATTTAATAGTACAACCAATTGCTTTTGTGAAAGGTTCGGAAACAACTTTGCCCTTCATAATCTCGGTTATGGCATTCTCGACATATTTAATTTTAACCGCAGCTGGATCGTCAGAATTATCGTCGATAGCACCTACATAGCGCACAGCGAATCCGTTATCGGCATGTTGCAATAGATACACATGAGGAGTACGAACGGCACCATAAGCCTTAGCAATTACCTGAGTATCATCGAGGAGATAAGGGAAAGTGAATTTTTTCTCGGCAGCACGAATGATCATATTATCGTAACTATCTTCAGGATAAGCTTCGGCATCGTTTGAATTGATAGCAATAACAGGGAATCCAAGAGAAGCATATTTCTTATTCAATGCAACGATACGATCTTGATATGCAACCGAAAACGGACAATGGTTACAAGTGAAAATGAGAATTACCCCTCTTAAATTTGCATAATCGTTTAGTCCGACCATTTTACCATCTATATTCTTCAACTTAAAGGGAATTGCAGTGTCGCCAGGCTTTAATCCCACCGAAGGAACTTGTGCTTGAGCAGAAAAAGTAAAAGCAAAAGCAAACAACAAAATCATTAATTTTTTCATAACGGGTTATTTTAGGGTATCAAGTGAATCAAATAATTGTTTTTCGGAAATTTCACCTTCGAAGAATTTGCATTTTGAAGGATCAGACGAAACGATAAAAGTAGCAGGAATAGCACCTTGCCATTCGGGATTAACCAAATTAATCCACGAATTATAATTACTATCGCCTAAGAGGTAAACAGTACTTTCGGGTAAATGTTTTTTAATAAACGGAATTACTTTAGCAGTATAATCCTTTTTAAAATCGAGCGACACGAAAAAGAAACGAAATTTTGCATCCTTATATTGTTTTTCTGCCTTTACGAAGGTAGGCAATTCGGCGACACAAGGAGCGCACCAAGTAGCCCAAAAGTTTAGAATATAAAGTGAATCATGAGGAGGATGAAGTATAGCCTGTAAATCAGGGACTTCAATAGTCCGAATTTGTTGAGCCGAAGCTTTCGACGAACAAAAACAGATAGCTATCAGGAAGACACGCAAGTAAAACTTCATGATGCTAAGCTAAAAAAAAGGATCGTCGGTACCGACGATCCTGAATCAAAAAAATTGAAAATATTATTATTTCGAGAACAAAGAAGGAAATGCCGAAGCAACAACATCCTTACCTTTTTCAACCAAGTAATTGATCAAGCGATTAAATCCCTGACGCATACTCACTTTAAACAACTGATTACTATTATCGCTTGAAACAACTTCAGTTGATGCACTATTATCGACAGTTTGAAGATCTGCTACCACTTGCACCTCATTTAAATCAACATTAGCAATGTATTCACCATCAACCAAAACTGTTGGCATCAATACGGCTTTAGCAGAATGAACTGATGAAGGCTTATGAGAAACAGAACCAGAAGCAGAAACCGAAATTTCATCGAGGTTTACAGAAGGGATATACTTACCGTTATGTAATTGCATAGCACACAAAACCGAATGCGATTTAGAAGCCGGTGCAGAAACAACCACCTCCTTTAAAGAAACGGAAGGAATTGCATTCCCTTGGTAAACTACTGTTTCGGTACGAACCGATTTTGCAGATACGGCAAGTGCTGTAAACGATAAAGCAACGATTGCCAAAGAGCGGAATATTACGTTGAAAGTTTTCATAACTGAGATTTTTATTGGTTTTTTCTTATTTGACTATGCAAAGATATATCTATAGGATAGTACTATGCAATACATAGTACTAATTAAATTGCTATTCTATTGATATTCAGCGACATTATTTTTAATTGCAGGATTAAACTTCCTTAAAATCAAACATAAGATGCTTGAACTTACCTAAAAGTTACAGCCAATTTTAAAGAAAATCAGTAAAGAATTCGCAGGAACACCTAAAAAAGTACTTATAAACGAATATTATCGTCCCATCCACCGAATTTCATCGGTTTCGTACACTTTAACGTTACTTGAACTATAAGAAACATGAATCATGGCGCGAGCCACCACCAAATTAGAAATAGGCTTAAACTTCTTAAATACGCCAATCATAAAAGGTCCTAGGATGGCAAGAAAAACCTTCATAACTGATTCAAAATAACGCGTTTCACTACGAGGTCCGAGTAATAAACTAGGACGAAAGAAAGCAATTTTTGGTATCTTAAATGCAGCCACAGTTTTTTCCATTTCCCCTTTTGTTTTGAGATAGAAATTAGAAGAATCGGCATTAGCACCTAAAGAAGAAATCACCAAAAAGCTCGTCACGTCCGATTTTTCGCAAAAGCGAGCCAAATTAACAGGAATATCGAAATCGATTTTTCGGAAATTCTCTTGAGATCCGGCTTTTTTAATGGTCGTTCCAATACAACAATAAACAGAATGAACTCCCTGAAATAGTCTTTCAATCGAGGTATAGTCCTGAAAATCAAACCCATGAAAATCGATTTTATTGCTATCAAGTACCGGAGCCGAACGACCCAATACAATTATGCGAGTAACAGCAATTTCTGCCACCAGCAAATCCAGCAACTTAGAACCAACCAATCCGGTAGCCCCAACCACCATCACAGTGTGTGGTGTTATACGTTTTTCCATAAGGATTATTAAGGAAGCCAGGCCCCAGAAAAGTTGGCTTCAACTATACAAATCTAACAAAATACCCGATACTACACAAGCGGTTAAGAATACTTTCGAGAAAGTACAGTTTAATTTTAGTAAAATCACGTACCTTTGTATAGTATTTAAGTAAAGAATATGGCGGAAGAAGAAAGCCCTGAAGAGCAAAACGAATATCTGAGTAGTTCGATCAGGAAATATGAAGAAATGAAGCGTAGGAAAGAACGCTATTTTTTTGATGTTGACGCGCTATTGAAGATCATCGATCATTTTATTGATTCATTTGAGTTTGAAAAAGCATTAGATGTAACGGGCTATGCATTAAGCATTCACCCACAAAGTACGAGTTTCACATTAAAAGAAGCACAACTTTTCGGATTAACAGGAAAAGAGAAAGAAGCATTAGCACTACTTGAGAAAGTAGAGCATATAAATCCTTTTGATGTGGAAGTACATCTCATCAGAGGCAATGTTTACAACGCGACGGAACAATTTCCGAAAGCGATATCATCGTTTAAGCGTGCACTTGAATTATCGGACGATCAAAAAGACGATATCTATTTAAGTTTAGCTATTACTTATCAAAACATGTCGGATTTTAACAAAGCTGTAGATTACTACAAACTTTGTTTGATTGAAAATCCGAATAATGAAGTAGCAATGGGTGAAATTGTATTGAGTTTAGAATTCAGCAATCGGTTGACAGAAGGAGTTGACTTCTTCAACAAAATGATTGACGAATATCCATATGATTTCATGCTATGGTATTACCTGGGTGAAATCTATTCAAAACAAGGAGCATATGAATCGGCGTTAAATGCATACGATTATTGTTTAATCATCAAAGAAGATTTCGCTCCTGCACACTTGGATATGGCGCAAGCTTTATCGATGATGGAACGATTCGATGAAGCCATTTTACGTTACAAAACAGCTTTCGAATATTGTCAACCTGACGGCTTCACTTATTACAACATTGGCGAATGCTACGAGCAACTAAAAAACTTCGAAGAAGCTCGTACCTACTATAAAAAAGCAGTGAAGATTGCTCCTGAGATGGCGCAAGGATGGTATGGTATCGGCGTTACTTTTGAAGAAGAAGAACGTTGGTATGAAGCATTGCATTATGTAAAGAAAGCAATAGAGATCGACGATCAAAATGGCGAATATTGGTTAGCTCTAGGCGACTGTGAATACAGATTAAACAACTTTACAGAAGCAGAAGAATGCTATAAGAAAGTAATCGACTACGATCCCGATAATACAGAAGGATGGATTGCTTATGCCGACTTATTAAACGAATTTAATCGTCCGATGGAAGCCTCAGAGCTATTAAGCACTGCCCTACTCTATCACTTCGACAACACAGAAATACACTACAGAAAAGCTTGTTATTTATACCTCTCGGGATACCTCGAAGAAAGCTATCAACAACTAGCATCTGCATTAGATAAAGATTATAATATGCATCCGGTACTCTTTGAAATTGCGCCACAAATGGAGAACGATTCGAGAGTCCAAATGATTTTATCACAAAAAAACAACCGATTATGATGAACTTTGAATTATCTCATGTTCCGCAGCGAACAGAAAAGCCCAGAAATGCGGGGCTTACCATGGTAATGGACAAAGGATTAAGTATACGTGAATGCGAAAATTTAGTAGACGGATCAGGACCATATATTGACATCATCAAGTTAGGATTCGGATCATCACTGATCACACCGAATCTCGAGCGAAAATTAGCTTTCTTCAAAGAAGCGAACATACCTGTATACTTCGGAGGGACTTTATTAGAAGCATTTATTATTAGAGGAATGTTTGACGATTATTTGCGTTTATTAGAGAAATACAAAATGGAATACTGTGAGATATCTGACGGATCCATTACAATGCCTCACGACGAAAAATGTCATTACATTCAACGTCTTTGTAAACACGTAACGGTGATCAGTGAAGTTGGATCGAAAGAAGAAGGTATTTTAATCAGACCCAACAAGTGGATTGAAATGATGAATGCAGAATTACAAGCCGGAGCATGGAAAGTAATTGCTGAAGCAAGAGAAAGCGGAACAGTAGGAATTTACCGTCCGAATGGAAAGGCTCACGTTGTATTGATCAACAAAATTGTATCGAAAGTACCTGCAGATAAAATTCTTTGGGAAGCACCACAGAAATCACAGCAAGCCTATTTCATTAAACATTTTGGAGCGAACGTGAATCTTGGTAATATTGCACCGAATGAAGTAATTGCATTAGAGACGCTAAGAATCGGATTAAGAAGTGATACTTTCTTTCAGTTCTTAGATCAATCGATGCAATCGTTCAAACAATCGAATGACTTTATCTCATCTGAAAACGAGAAATCAAAAACTGCTAAAGTGTAATGAAAGAGAAAACTGTACAGGAGCTAAAACAAATGATCGACGATGGAGTTGACTTTCAACTTATCGATGTTAGAGAGCCACATGAATATGAAGCATGCAATATTAATGCGCTTTTAATTCCATTGGGAACTATCGTTACTGAATTTGAGCAGATAGAAAAAGAGAAACCAGTAATTATTCATTGCAGAAGCGGAGCTAGAAGTGCAGCTGCTATTAATGAATTGGAAAAAAGGTTTCAATTAACCAACCTATATAATTTAAAAGGCGGCATAATGGAATATGCCAAAGAGATCGACGATACTCTTCAGCCGTTTTAATTAATATCCATTAAAAAAATACAGTTTACGGATAAAAGCCGTGAACTGTATTTTTTAGTTTAAAGACGATTCATCCCCCCCTACCTACCCCGAATAAATTTATGATACATCAGTTTCTCGACTTCATTTTACATATTAACGACCATCTTTCAGCGATGGTAAGCGAATACGGATTATTTGTTTATGTGATTCTATTCATCATCATATTCGTAGAAACAGGATTAGTAGTAATGCCGTTTTTACCTGGTGATTCATTACTTTTTGCTGCAGGAGCTTTATGCGCCAATGAAGCAACGGGGTTAAACTTAGGATTAGTGATTGGATTATTAATCATAGCAGCCGTAGCAGGTGACAACTGCAATTATTTCATAGGAAGAATATTCGGTGATAAAGCCACCAATATTAAGATTGGGAACAAATCGCTTGTTAAAAAAGAATACCTCGACAAAACACATGAGTTCTTTGAAAAATTCGGAACCAAGGCTATTATCATGGCAAGGTTTGTTCCGATTGTTAGAACCTTTACTCCTTTTGTTGCGGGTTTAGGGAAGATGAACTACAAAGAAAAATTTCTTCCTTACGATATTGCAGGAGGTGTATTGTGGATTAGCACGATGTCGATTTCAGGATATTTTTTCGGACAAATTGAATGGGTAAAAAAACACTTTGAAGCTGTTGTAATATTGATCATTTTGATTTCAGTATTACCAATGGTAGTTACCTATATTAAGCATAAAACCGCTAAGAATAAATGAAGCGATATGCGTTAATTGGTTTCCCTTTAGGGCATTCTTTTTCGAAGTCCTATTTTCAATCGAAGTTTGAACGAGAAGGACTTGCCGGTTTACGCTATGATAATGTTGAAATAGAAACCGAAGATTCATTAAAAGCATTTATTGACGAAGCTAATTTCGAAGGAGCAAATATTACTATTCCTTGGAAAGAAAAAGCTTTGGAGTATTTGACCGAGCTTTCGCATGAGAGTAAAGAAATAGGCTCAGTGAATGTTTTAAAGAAAATGCCTTCAGGACAATACAAAGGATTTAATACAGACTGGATTGGATTCAAAGAAACACTTCGTCCCCTGTTAAAGCCTTGGCATACCTCGGCATTAATTTTAGGAGATGGAGGCGCAACAAAAGCAGTAATGTATGTGTTTGAGAAATTAGAAATCGACTATCAAATCGTAAGCAGAAATCCTGGTGATAAGTCGGGCCGAATTGCTTACGAAAACCTGCGACAAATCGACGTTCGCAATGCGCCCATCATCATAAATTGCACGCCATTAGGAATGTATCCGAATATTGATACTTATCCTGACATCCCCTATTCGGGAATCGATAAACTTCATTTATTAATTGACCTTGTTTATAATCCTACTGAGACAATATTTCTTAAGAAAGGGGCTGAAAAAGGAGCCATGATTAAAAACGGTTATGATATGTTGGTAAAGCAAGCTGAAGAGTCGTGGAAAATCTGGAACGATCAAACTTGAAGAAGTTCTGAAAAGTCCCCAAAAGGGTAATGAAAATTAAAAAAGCCAAAAAAGAAGGTATAAAAAGTCATTTTCGGCAAAGAAAGTCAAGAAGTTACCATTAAAAATTCAATAACTGTAAAGTTCCTATTATATTCGCATCCAGAATAAGACTATGAATACTTTGAACCTATCCACAGACAAAAAGAAATTGCTGATTCCGGCAATTATCCTCATTGGAGCATGCAGCAGGCTGATTCCTCATCCGATGAATTTCACTCCTATTGCGGCCTTAGGCCTTTTCGGAGGAAGTTATATTAAGGATAAGCGAATGGCCTTCATTATTCCGATGGCAGCGATGTTATTCAGCGATCTACTGCTACAAATCACTTCAGGAACTGGATTTCACGATCAAATGGTTTGGGTGTATGGAAGCATGGCATTGGTAACTATGATCGGATTTTGGATTCGTGGACGTCAACAAGGGCATAACATTGTTATTGCCTCATTATTAGGTTCTGTATTGTTTTTCCTATTAACCAATTTCGGAGTATGGGCATTAGGTTATTATGGATATACGGCATCAGGATTAGCACAAACTTACATCATGGCAATTCCTTTCTTTAAAGGAACCATTTTAGGGGATTTGTTCTATAATGCTGCATTCTTCGGAAGTTATGCCATGATTACACGATATGTTCCTGCCTTTGCAGTTAAAAAAGCAAACTAAGCACAACAAATAAATTAAAGAGCCCCGGTAATTCGGGGCTTTTATTTTTAGGATGAATTTGTGACAGATTTTATCTTTAAAAATTGTTTGAATAGCAGTACCTTTACACTCTTATTTATAGACTATCCAAATTATGATTACACGTGAGCAAGTACTGGAGGCATTAAGTCATGTAGAAGAGCCAGATTTAAAAAAGGACCTGGTGACCCTAAACATGATTGATGAAATCCAAATTGAAGGGAAGAAAGTGAGTTTTACGGTCATTTTAACCACGCCGGCTTGTCCATTGAAAGAACTTATTGCGAATGCATGTCGCAATGCGATTATCCACATGGTCGACAAAGAAGCAGAAGTAACTGTAAATATGACTGCCAAGGTTACATCACATCGTAATGCAGCTGATCATTTATTAAAAGGCGTAAAAAACATCATTGCTGTAGCGTCAGGAAAAGGAGGTGTAGGTAAATCAACCGTTGCTGCCAACTTAGCTATTGCTATGGCGCAAACGGGAGCTAAAGTTGGATTAATAGATGCCGATATTTATGGTCCTTCGCAACCTATTATGTTCGGAGTAGAGAATGAAAAACTCTACGTAAACGAGCGTGACGGTAAGCAATACATGATTCCTGTTGAAAAGCACGGAGTGAAATTACTATCAATCGGATTTTTAACCGACCCAGCGCAAGCGATAGTATGGCGCGGGCCGATGGCATCAAAAGCATTACAACAATTATTCTCAGATGCCGATTGGGGTGAATTAGACTATATGTTTATCGATCTACCTCCTGGAACAGGAGATGTACATTTAACATTAGTTGGATCGGTACCATTAACAGGAGCCGTAATAGTATCAACACCTCAACAAGTAGCATTAGCTGATACCTTAAAAGGAATTGGCATGTTTAGAATGGAACAAATCAATGTTCCGATCATAGGAATGATAGAAAACATGGCATACTTCACCCCTGGCGAATTACCTAACAACAAATATTACTTGTTTGGTAAAGGAGGATGTAGAAGTTTAGCGAAAGAATTATCTATTCCGTTCCTAGGAGAACTACCATTGGTACAGAGTATATGTGAAGGAGGCGATAATGGTCGCCCAGATATTTTAGATGAATCGAGTCCAGCCTACGCATCACTATTATCGATTGCCGGTAACGTAGCGCAACAAGTAGCGATTATAAATGCAACAAAGCAAGTAGCAGTAAGCAACTAATTAGCCCAATGGAAAACAATATGCATTTAATTGACCGTATAGAAGATACGCTTTCACAATTAAGACCCTATTTAGAAGCTGACAGCGGAAATGTATCGTTTGTAGAGTTAACCGACGAGATGATCGTTAAAGTTCGACTTGAAGGAGCATGTTCATCATGTTCGATGAGTAATATGACTTTAAAAGCAGGAATTGAGCAATCGCTACTTAAAGCAATACCAGAAATAAAAGGAGTTGTTGCGGTAGATTAAATACCGCAACACTTTTTTATAGTATTAATAAGCTCGCCAAAATCGACCGGTTTCACTAAGAAACCGAACATTTTTGTTTCGGCAGCCCTTTTCTTATGGTAGGAGTCGGAATTTCCTGTGACATAAATTACTGGTACATCAGAAAACTCGCGTATTTTATTCATTGTATCAATACCATCCAATTCGCCTTCGAGCTTTATATCCATTAAAATAACATCAGGATTACATTGCTTAGCCAATTCAATAGCTTCTTCACCAGTTGCCGTAACTCCACAAATTGAAAATCCTGCCTTCTGCACTACTTGTTTAGTCACCATTTGAATGATTAATTCATCCTCTACGATCATCACTTTTTTCATAACTATCGTATTTGTTTCGGGAAAGTAATAACCACACGCGTTCCGTTTTTCGAAGAAATATCGAAAGTACCCTTTATCTGAGAAGTTAAAGTTCTTATAAGTGTAATACCCAAACTTTTAACTTTAGAAATATCATAGTCGATAGGCAAACCAATACCATTATCGATAACTTCGAGTAAGTAATAATCACCCTTTTCTTCGAAATTTATTAAGACTGTTCCTGCAAGACGACCTCCGAATGCATATTTAAAACAATTCGTAAGCACTTCATTCATTATTAATCCGCATGGCACAGCTTGTGCAATATTCAATCGTATATCATTTACATTTAATTGCACATCGATATCAACTGAATTATTCGGGTAAGAATTTCTAATATGATCAGCAATTTCGGTAATATACTGTCCGAAATTGACCATAGAAAGGTCGCCACCCTCATAAAGTTTTTCATGCACTAAAGCCATACTCTTCAGGCGGCTTTGACTTTCTTTCATCAAAGAATTAATTCTTTCATCATCAGAATATAACATCTGAAGTTGAAGTAAAGAAGAAACGATAGCTAAATTATTCTTCACACGGTGATGAATTTCTCCCAGGAGAATTTCTTTTTCCTTTAAAGATTGATTTATTAAAATTTGATTCTTTTTACTTTCAGTAATATCAACACCGATTGCTATATAATTAATTAATTCACCTAAATCATTGAACACAGGTTGAGCTTCAACATGTACAAACAATTCTTTACCCGATTTTGTGTAGAAATTTAATTCAGCAGAAAACTCTATCTTTTTGTTAATACAATCATTAACATAGTTGACAATATTAATATCAGAATTCGGACCACATAATAAATCAAAAGGATCTTTCAAAAAGACCTCATTTAAAGTATACTCAGAAATTTTTTCAAAACCACCGTTTACCCATTCAATATTAATATTGGAATCAGTAATCACAACAGCATTTGAAGTAGTACGAGCCACAGCTGACAATTTATTGAGCTCTTTGGCCAAAGAGAACTGATTAGAAACATCAGTAAAAGTAACAGCGACACCGGAAATTTCTGAAGAACCAGACATCGAGATTGGCTCAGCATTCACCGAAATCCAACATAAAGAATTTTGCAATTTTTTAATTCCCAAAATAAAATTACGCACAGGTTCTCCTGTGGTTAACGTAACGGAAGCAGGATGCTTTTCGCCAGGCAAAGGATTACCATTTACATCAATTACATTCCATTGTTCATGATTAGCATTTGTACCAACTATATCAACAATAGGAAATCCAAGAATCAGCTCAGCACTTTTGTTACAAGCAACAATATTGCCTGTTTTATCATGAATTACCACCCCTTCCGACATTGCATTAATCACTGAACTATAAGTAAGTTCACTAATATTCAGGGCCGATTCAATTGCATCTTGTTTTATAGCATTAGCAATTATTGATGCTGCGGATTTCAAGAAAGACTCTTCAGCTTTTTTCCAAACACGAATAGATCTACACTCATCAAAACCAAAATATCCCCATAATTCATCGTCAATCATAACAGGAACCATCATTAACGATTTAATATTCTGTCCTTCAAGAATTTTTTGAGTGGCTAAAGGTAAATCGACAACATTGGCTTTAATAGTTTGACCATTGGCCAACGCTTTATAGCAATCCTTTACTGCTTTATCCTCATAACTGATGTTCTGCATTGAAGGGTTATCAATTTCGGCAGTTACAGATCCATCTGTCCATTCGAACCGTTGGCTCATAAACAAACCTTCATTCCCATCCATTGTATGGGTATTAAAAACATAGACACGGTTCACATCTACTGCTTTACCAATTTGCGCAAGAAGATTAACTATAACCGCATCTTGATCGGCTTCGGAATTAATTTTCACCGAAGTTACAGCAATCATATCCAGCAATTCTGAATATCGATTAATTTCGATTTCCGCCAATTTCCTGTCTGAAATATCCTGAATTACTCCGGATATTCCAACCAACTGATTCCCGTCGAAAATAGGGTCAGCAATACAGTATACAAATTTCACAACTCCATTAGGAGTTATGATACGATGTTCGTACGAATACGGAATTCCATGTTTACTTAATTGATCAATATGGTTTTGCAAATCTTCAACATCATCCGGATGAATAGATTTTAAATAGGCTTGATATAACTCATCACCTATCAAATTATTATCAATTTCAAATATTTTATAAATCTGTGTTGACCACTGTAAATTATACGACAAAAGATTAAAATTCCATGCTCCAATTTTCCCCAAGTCGACAGCAGTTTTCAACAATTCCTCATCCTTTTTATGAGCCAATTTTGAAGTTGTTAACTCAGTTACATCTTGACAAACACCTTGCATCTTTACTACGCGACCATGTTCATCTTTTTGAACGAAAGCACGACCTTTAATATACTTCACATTATCAACATCTGCAATAACACGATGGTTAGTAGAATATTCGGTACCGTCTTGCATAGCCCTTGCCAACATTTTATCAAAAGCTCCTCTATCATCCTCATGAATTTTCGACAGAAACAAATTAAATAATGCTTCACCCTTTACTTTAGGATTAATATTATATATTTTGTACATATGATCTGTCCACGACAAATACGAAGTATTCACATCAAATTCCCAACCACCTATTTTACCAAGATGTCCGACTTCAGAAATAATTTGATCGCGTTTAAATATCCCGTTTTGATATTCTTTAATTTCAGATATATCTTGAGTAAATCCTCTTAAATATTCGGGCTTACCATCTTGATCATGAATTACCTTTGATGTACTGCAAATCCAATGTATTTTACCATCAACAACAATACGGTGGTCATTTCTAAAAGGCACTCCGGCTTCAATTGCCTTAGCGAGAATTTTAGGTTGCACCACTTTATCATCTTCATGTAACGAATTAAGATAAGAGTAAAGCAAATCTTTACCTTTTACATTTCGATCTACATGAAAGATTTCATACAATTCATCAGACCAAATAACTTCATTCGTCTTTATATTATATTCCCAAGCACCACCTTTACTTAGCTGTTCAGCTACCTTAAGGATTTCACGTAATTTCTTCTCCTCATCGCGTGCTTGTTTCAGACCAGTGATATCTTGAACAGAATAATACAAACGATCACTATAAGGAGAAGTTGCAATTGGTCCAGATTTAGCTCGATAAAAATTCGTTACACCGTTATGCGTAATGGAGTATTCATATTCATGCTCTTGTCCCGAATCGCGAATAATTTTAACTGCATTAAAAAAGCCTTCACTGACATCTGCAGACATAATATCACGAATATTCTTACCAATAAATTCTTCTGCAGGAAGAAGTAACTTATCGGGTGAGCTTGACCAAACATTATGAAAAATTCCATCGTCTGACATCAAGAAAACAATATCATCAATAGAAGAAATAACAGCATTTAACTGTACTTCATCTTCCTTAAGTTTAGTTATATCGATAAAGTTACCATAAGTAGTAACAGAACCATCCTCCTCAAATTTATGGATGGCAGAGATACGAATCCATATCTCAGCGTTCTTGTCTTTATTAAAAATGCGAGCATCTACGATCCATTGAGATCGTTCTTCAAGAGATTTTTTAAGTGAAGATTTTAATTTTTCAATATCCTCTTTGTTTACAAAATCCCAAAGCAAATTATAATCTTTAAGGAAAGGCTGAGGATCTTGTCCGAAAAAATCGCGAAACTTATTACCTAAGTAAACAAACTTTCGTTCACCATTAAGATTCATTACTGCTTTATAAAGAACTCCAGGCATAAGAGAAGATATTTCATTAATATCCTCAGTTTGCCGTTTTATTTGTTGTTCATTATTAAATTTATCGAGAAGAATTCCTGTAAGTTTAACTCCACGCAAAAGCATTTCGTATTCAAACTTGGTTAACTCTCTTTCTTCACGTAAGTAGCAACCAAAAGTACCTAGCACCTCACCCATTCTATTAAGAATTGGAAAAGAGAAGCAAGCCTTAAATCCAGTTAGCAAAGTATAATCGCGATACCCATCCCAATAGCTACTATTTAAAATACTGGTAACCATTACCGGCTTGCGTAAGAAAGCCGCAGTACCGCAAGATCCGGTATTCATTTGGATAGGAATATCACAAATAGTATTGCAATAGTCCTCAGGAATACTAACAGTAGAAAACCAATCGAGAATCATTTCTCCCGGACGCTTCTTTGTTACATAACAAGTCATTGACTCTGAAATCGACTCAATTCCTGAAAGTAGCGAGTAAAACAGATCCTGAATATTTTGATAACGCAATGCTTGCTCGAGCACTAAATTCTCGAGATCATCAATACGTTTAAACTTCCTTAAACGAGTAACATCCTTCACAAAGAAAGCTGCTCCGCTCACCTGATTATCTTTCAATATTGGAGTAACGGTAACTTCAATATGAAACTCGTGATCATTAAGAACAACCGATGTTTCAATAAAGACATGTTCATTTTCATAAGCACGAGCTAAGCAATCCTTAAATTCAACCAATAAGTCAGAAGGGATGAATTTCGAAAATTGAATTCCCGGAATAAGATCGAGATTGAGCAACGACTTACAAACTAGTGAAAACTGTGGATTAAACTCAACCAATATAGCTTTTTCATCCACCAAGAAAACACTGTCCTTCGTATTTTCAAGAATTGTTTTCAGCGAAGCTGAATTCGTGAAATTATTTTTATTCAGGAATAAATCATCGATAGGCTGAATAAAACCGTAAAGCACTCCCTCCTCCTTCACCATAAGGTTTAAGAGAAATTTAGAAGGAACACCCATGACATTTATTAAGCGAACAAAAAAGCGGTCCGAGTTAATATTTTCATCAGAAACAGTAAGGAATCTGTTCTTTATTAACTCTCGATCATCATTAAAAATGAAACGTTCGATGTACTCCAGCATATTAATGGCAGGAGTTAATTCTGTATGCCCCATTTGCGATAATCGACTCAAATGCGATTTATCGAGATGCATGATTAACGTGGAAATATTTAATTCCCAACCACACATTAAATTAGTTCTATCCTCTGTAAAACTTGCCTGTAAATTGTTACTTTGATCCATAACGGTAACGGATATTTAGAGTTTATCAGGTCATGAAAATCGAACCAAACGAAAAATCAGATTTTCCTGCCTGAGGTTAAGATAAATATAAAACCTTAAATGGCAAATGAATTCAATAAAAAAAATAGTTTTCAACAACAAAAACGCTACTTTTCCTTCAAAACTCCATTAATAAAAACTGAAGTATTGGCAATATTACCATTAGCATCGTATTCGAGCCATGAACCTTCTTTAACGCCTTTTCGGTAATTGCCTGTTTCTTGCAATTTTCCGTCTGGATAATAAACTTTCACGACTCCGTCGGGTTGATCATTTTTATAGTTCATTTCGAGGATGCGTTTACCATCCTGGTTCATTTGAATATAGCTCCCCTCTCTTTTCCCATTTAAGTAATACTTTACTTCAGCAACGCTATCATTCTCATAAAAAACGGTCCATTTGCCTTCAGGATTGCCAGATTTATATCCTTCGATGGCCTTAATTTTTTCATTTTCATTATAATACAACCAAACGCTATCTTTTTTCTGAAGCTTATAATTGCCTTTAGCCATTACCTTACCCGATTCGTAATAGCTAATTCCTTTTCCCGATTTGCCATCCTTAGAATTCAAGACTTCCGCTTTCAATTTCCCCGACTCATACCAAGTACGAGCACGGCCTACTGCCACATTATTCATGAAAAAAGTTTCCGCACAAAGTGTATCGGTTCGGTAGTATTTCTTCCAAATTCCCTGCTTGCGGTCCGACAAATCAAGTCGATTGATGGTATCACCCTTGTAGACCTGAAACGACTTCCACTTCCCTCCTGCCTGAGCATCAGCGAAATAAGAAAGAAATAGCAAACTGCAAATAAGATAGATCCGGTACATGCTACAAATTTGGATAATTCCGATCAAATAAACGAAATCTTGAACCAATATTGTATAAATCCGGTTTGAATGGAGCATAAAAGAATTATGTTAACTTTGTTTTCATACAACCTGCGTATGTCCCGAAACTTCTACAAAAAGCTACTATTCACTCTCATTTCACTCATTCCATTTTACACCTGCAGCTGTTTACAGGCTCAAACCATTAAAGGTATTGTAAAAGATAAGGTTAACGGTGAGTTATTGATAGGTGCAACCGTAAATATCAAAGGAACCGGCATTGGGACAACGACCGATCTTGACGGAAAATTCAGCTTGGAAGCGAAATCGATTCCGGCTACCATCCTCATCACTTATGTTGGATATGTAACTAAAGAAATGGTCATACAGGATGCTTCCATTTTACATACTATCCAACTTGCTTCCAACGAGACGATTTTAAAAGAAGTAAACGTAACCGACACTCGGTTAACAGAGAAGCAAAGAGAATCGCCATTAACGGTAGAAGCTCTCGACATTATCGCTATAAAGCAAACACCAGCAGCCAACTTTTACGAAGGACTTGGAGCGTTAAAAGGAGTTGATTTAACGTCGGCCAGTATAGGATTCAAAGTAATTAACACTAGAGGGTTTAACAGTACTTCTCCTGTTAGATCGTTGCAAGTAATAGACGGAGTAGATAACCAAGCTCCGGGACTAAACTTCTCACTGGGCAACTTTTTAGGATCATCAGAATTAGATGTTTTAAAAGTTGACTTAGTGGTAGGAGCCAGTTCAGCGTTTTACGGGCCTAATGCATTTAATGGTGTTATAAGCATGACAACCAGAAGTCCGTTTGTAAAACCAGGCTTCGAATTGTTAGTAAAAAGCGGAACTCGCGATTTATTGGAAACTGCGATGCGCTACGCAGTTGTATTTAAAAACAAAGAAGGAAAAGAAAAATTAGGAATTAAGTTCAACGCTTGTGTTTTCAAAGCGAGAGATTGGGAGGCTAATAATTTATCGGCAACATTAGCATCGAAAGACAATGAGAAAAATCCCGGAGGCTATGACGCAGTAAATATTTATGGTGATGAATATTCATCTCGTGGCGACTTCTCGCAACTACCCGCATCCTATCCGGGATTAGGAAGATTTTATCGTACAGGTTACGCAGAAAAGGACTTAGTTGATTACAATACTAAAAACATTAAGTTAAATGCAGCAGTACATTATAAAGTAGGAAAAGAATCAGAAATTATTGCTTCTTCAAACTTCGGAAATGGAACAACAGTTTATCAAGGTGATAATAGATATAGCTTAAAAGACATTCTATTTTTTCAAAACAAACTAGAATTACGTAAGCCTAATAAATATTTTATCAGAGCATATGTCACCAACGAAAATGCTGGTAATTCATATGATGCGTTCTTCACTGCATTGTTATTGCAAAAGGAAGCGAAGTCGGATAATTTCTGGTATAAAGATTACTTTAATAATTATGCTTCGAATGTTCCGAAGATTAAGAATTTACCTGGATTCCCTCAAGCAAATCAATACCCCGATTATCAATCTTATTTAGCATCGATAAATCCATTTTTATTGAACAACTATTACGACACATTATTGATGTATCACAATAGTGCGGAAGCTAATGCACAACTCGGGAATATTCTGAATGCTACAAGTGATTATATTGCTCCCGGCACTTACGCTTTTGACACAGCCTTTGCTAATATCATCTCGAGAGAATCATATAGCCAAGGGGGATCGAAGTTTTATGATAAGTCGGCTTTATACCATGTGCATGGAGAATACAAATTCGATTTAAAATTCGTTGAGCTTACTACCGGTGCGAATTACCGAAAATACACACCGGATTCGAGAGGAACAATTTTTGCTGACACTAACGGCAGAGTAATTACAAATTATGAGTGGGGAACATATGCTGGAATCGACAAAAAAATAATGTCGGAAAAGATCAAACTTAACGCAACTGTTCGTCTCGATAAAAACGAAAACTTCGACTATCTGATTTCCCCAGCATTCAGTGGAGTTTATAGTCCGAATGAGAATCACACTTTCAGAGTATCTTTCAGTTCGGCAATTAGAAATCCAACATTAGGCGATCAATATTTATTTTACAAAGTAGGACGAGCAACATTAATAGGAAACCTCAATGGGTTCGATTCGCTGGTAACAACTGAATCATTAATAAATGCATACAGCACTCAAGTTTACGATACGCTGGAATACTTCAATGTAGACCCTGTAAAACCTGAGAAAGTGCAAACATTAGAAGTAGGATACCGCAATACTCTTTTCGGACATTTATACAGCGATTTCAACGCCTATTTCAGTCGTTATCACGACTTCATTGGTTACAAGATTGGTGCGGATGTAAACGTAGTAACAACCCCTCCTCCATTCTCATCGACAGAAATATTCCTGAATGATATTTACCGAGTAGCGACTAATTCAAAAGACGTTATCAATACCTACGGAATCAGCTATGGAATCAATTATTTCTTCAAGAAATACTATACCGTTGCAGCTAACTGGTCGCTAAACATTCTCGACCGACGCGAATTAAAGATCGGATCAAAATCGGGATTCCCATTCTTCGGATTTGACAAATCGCCTGAATCTACAGACCCTCTAATTCCGGCCTTTAATACACCTAGAAACAAGTATAATATTGGTTTCAGCGGGAATGAAATTCAGAGTGCAATCGGCAACAATTGGGGCTTCAACATCAATTACAAATGGGTAGAAGGTTTCCGATTTGAAGGATCGCCTCAATTCACAGGAGATATTCCAAGCTACGGAATTGTAGATGCTCAAATCAACAAGAAATTTGTTGAATCGAAAACTACATTAAAAGTAGGAGCTACAAATATTTTAAATAACGAACACTACGAAGTATTTGGTGGACCATTAGTAGGAAGAATGTTATACTTCCAATTATTGGTAGAAATAAACTAATTATCCAAACTCTTAAACCGGGTCAACATCAATTTGAACAATCAATTGCTGATGATCCGGTATTTTTTTGAAATCACTTATCGACTTAGTCAATTTTCGTTTCACGTCGGCAACACTTAACGTTTTTTCAAGTTTAAGTAATACTGTACGTAAATAATAATTTCGGATACGCATCACCGTTGGTATTGTTGGTCCGAGGACACGCTTACCAAATGTCTTTTTCAACTCTTTTGTTAATGCATCGGCCGACTTGTCGATTTTATATGGGTCTTTATGCTTCAAACGGAGCTCTATAAGACGCGTATAAGGAGGAAAGCCGAACTTATATCTTTCCACTAACTCCTTCTCATAAAAGCCTTTAAAATCGTGGCGAATTACATGCTGCAGCACCCAATTACCGGGATCGTACGTTTGCAATAAAACGGAACCAGTTTGATTTTTTCTACCTGCCCTTCCGCTAACCTGCGACATCAACTGAAATCCTCGTTCATAAGAACGAAAATCGGGGAAATGCAACATAGAATCAGCGTTTAATATCCCCACTAAATTCACACGATCGAAATCAAGTCCTTTGGTAACCATTTGTGTCCCCACAAGAATATCAATATTACCCTCTTCAAACTCACCTAGAATACGTTGGTATCCCATTTTACTACGAGTAGTATCGTGATCGAGGCGACCAATTTTGGCATCCGGCAATAATATCTTAAGATCCTCCTCAATGCGTTCGGTGCCGAATCCTCTCATTCTGATATCGTGTTCACCGCAAGTACCACATTTTACTGGAATAGAAGCTATATAACCACAATAATGACATCGCAATTCATTCTTAATCTTATGGTATGTAAGAGAAACATCACAATTTAAGCAAGTAGGAACCCATGAACACGCGTTACACTCGAGGAAAGGAGCAAATCCACGACGGTTTTGAAATAAGATAACTTGGTGTCCGTTAGCGAGCACCTCGGTAATTCTCTCAATAAGACGAGCAGAGAAATTTCCATTCATCTCCTTACGCTTCACTGCACGTTTCAAATCGACTAATTCAACCTCGGGCATTTCTAATCCTGCGTGACGCTTATTAAGATTCACCAACGCATACTTACCCGACAAAGCATTAAAATACGATTCGAGGCAAGGAGTTGCAGATCCGAGCAGTACATCAGCATCTTGTTGGTTTGCGAGGACAACAGCCACATCGCGACCATTATAACGAGGAGAAGGATCATCTTGCTTATAGCTATGATCGTGCTCTTCATCAACAATAACCAATCCTAATTTAGAAAAAGGAAGAAAGACAGAAGAACGAGCTCCGATAACAATTCGAGCGGAAGAATCAGACAAATTATCATCCAGTATTTTATTCCACACCTCTACCCTTTCATTCTCATTAAATCGGCTGTGGTAAACCAATAATTTATTACCGAAATGACGTTGAAGACGACGAATAATTTGAGTAGTAAGAGCAATTTCAGGCAAGAGATAAAGCACCTGTTTATTCTCACGCAATTTATCTTCGATCAGATGAATATACAACTCCGTTTTACCAGAAGAAGTTACACCATGCAATAAAGTAACTTTTTTATTATCGAAAGCTTGGCGAATATCGGTCAATGCTTGATCTTGATCGGGGCTTAAAGACTTTGGCGGTACTACGTCACCGTTATACACTGGCAATCGATCTGCTTGCACAGAAGTCACCTGCAAAACCTTTTTCTTTTCGAGGGCAGCAAGCACAGAAGAAGCCACCTGCGCCTTCTTCAAAAGATAAGACTTAACAACATCCGACTGACCTAATTCGCGAGTATGCTGATAAAAAGCCAACAATAAATCAACCTGTTTAGGAGCCTTTTTCTCAATAGAAGCAATAACAGCCTCTACAGCTTTATCATCATTACCCATATCGGGATGAAGAGAAACCATTTCTACATACCGAGGCTTATATTTATCGTCGAGTGTTTCGAGCACTAAAACCACTTTCTTCTTCACCAAATTTCGCAGCACAGGCATCACGAATTTGATAGAAAGAATTTTAGAAATATCAGAAATAGTAAGTTCAGGTTTCAGCTGAAGTGCCTCATAAATTAAGTACTCACGATCGGTAAGTGCGGAAGCATCACCATCGAATTCCTCGTTAGGAACAATCACCGATTCGCTCTGTAATCGAAGTGCAGAAGGCAATGCAGCCGACATTACTTCACCAGGAAGAGCTATGTAATAATCAGAAATCCATTGCCACAAACGAAACTGCTCATCGTTCACAATAGGCTGGTCATCGATAACACTTAAAATTTCTTTAGTAGTATAATTTGAAGGAGGTTGATTATGCAAACTAAAAACAAGAGCAGCATAAACACGTTGACGTCCGAATTGCACCACAACACGTTGACCGCGACGAATTCCATCACGTAAATTCTCCGGCACAGCATAAGTAAATAACTCAGGCAAAGCCAAAGGGAGAATCACATCGGCATAAGAACAATCATCAGCACTTATCATGATTTATCGAGCCAACCTTTTTTCCAAAATACCAACAACTGAACAATAACAAGAACTACCATAAACAACATAACTCCGAAATAACCATAAGGAGAATATAATTCGGGCATATTGAGCGGTAAAGCTTTATTCGTAACAGGATCGACGGAAGAGAAATTCATTCCATAGACACCTACAATAAAAGTCAAAGGAATAAATATTGTAGAAATAACAGCAAGTACCTTCATAATTTGGTTCATGCGATTACTCACACTCGACAAATAAATATCCATTAACGAAGCTGTGATCTCCTTATAAGACTCAACGAGATCCATTACTTGAATAGTATGATCGTAAGTATCCTTCAAATACAATTTAGTATTATCATTCATAAAAGAAGTTGAAGTACGAAGCAAATCATTAACCTTATCACGCTCGGCGAATACTGTACGACGCAACATTATTAACTCACGTTTGATTGCCTGAATTTTTTGAAGTGAATCGCGATTCGGTTTATCGAACAATTCATCCTCCAACTCATCAAGTTTCTCACCAATTTGTTCAAGGAGAGGAAAGTAAGTATCAACTATCGCGTCGAGCAAAGAATACGCCAAATAATCTACACCGGCAGAACGCATTAACCCTTTTCCACCTCTTAATCGCGACCGAACGGGTTCAAAATAATCGTCGTAATGCTCTTGCATACTAATAACGATGTTAGTCCCAATAAACAACGACAACTGATCATTTTTGAGCAACCCATCTGCACAACGACTAATCACTCTTGAAACAACAAATAAATGTTTGCTATGCTCCTCCATTTTCGGACGCTGGTAAGTATTCACCACATCCTCCATTTCCATGGCATGAATATCGAAATCGCTGCAAAGCTGTTCCAACAAATTACGGTTACCGAATCCTCGAACCTCTATCCAATGATTCAAATTCGGATATTGCGTCAATCGAGCATGTATATCGCTTAACGATTGAACAGGTAATTCGAGATGATGCTCGAGTCCGTAAGAAGTAATAAAAAGCTTTGGTTCGCGAGCATCCTCAGCAGGATGAATTATTCCCGGAGAAGAACCCGGAGGAGTTCTTTTATGTTTACGAATACGCAAACGAAGCGGAATTTTAGAAAGGCGACTCGACATAGAGGAATCAAAAATAAAGTATTCGAGCTAATACCCGATAAAATCAACCGAGAAAGAAACAGAAAGGGGGAAGTAATTGTTTAATCCTTGTTTTAACCGAATAAATAGGGCAATTTTGCAGTGCTAGAAATTCCGTACAAATCTCGCACCAATTCGCCTTAATTGCTCAATACCAACTAGTTACAATAAACGGCAAAATAAAGGCCATTTTAACACAAAAAATGAAAGACAGCAAAGCCTGGTTTGAATCGTGGTTCGACTCGCCCTACTATCATATTCTGTACAAAGACAGAGACATGAAAGAGGCAGAAGAATTCATAGACCATTTAATGGACAGGCTCCACTTACCTTCGGCATCGAAGATATTAGACATGGGCTGTGGGAAAGGTAGGCATTCGGTATATTTAAACCGCAAAGGCTACAATATAACTGGGATTGATCTTTCAAAAGAAAACATCGCTTATTGCAAACAATTTGAAAACGAAAATTTGCAATTTGCGGAGCATGATATGCGAAGAATTTTCCGAACAAACTACTTTGACGCAGTAGTAAATTTATTTACAAGTTTCGGATATTTCGCTCAGCAACATCAGAATGAATTACCCATTTTAGCTGCAGCAAAAGGGCTTAACAAAGGCGGATATTTAGTGGTTGACTTTTTCAACTCACATAGTGTATTGAAGCATCTTCCACATGAATTGGTAAAAGAAGTAAACGGAATAAAATTCAACATCAAGAAGAAAATCGAAAACGATTTTATTATAAAAGACATTGAATTCGAAGACGAAGGAAAGCATTTCTCTTTCAGAGAAGAAGTAAGAGTTTTATTTTTGGAAGATTTTCATCAATTTTACATGCATGCGGGATTAGAGATAATCAGCATTTATGGAGACTACCATCTCAATGAATTTAAGATTGGAGAATCGCCTCGACTAATAATGATTACAAGAAAATTATAATATGCTACTCAGCGATTATCTTATACTATTTCTAAGTGTAATATCAGGAGGAGGATTATATTTTCTGATTAAAAATCCCGGGCCCGGTTTTCTAAAACTTCTATTATCATTTTCGGGTGCATTTTTATTCGCAATTACGGTACTACATTTAATGCCGGAAGTGTATTCGGGATCAGTACCAAAGATTGGGATATGGATAATGGCGGGATTCTTTGTTCAAATCATTCTCGAATTTTTCTCGGAAGGAATAGAACATGGTCATGTGCACGTGCATCATCATCAGCACGATGCCTTTCCAATAACGATGATGATCAGTTTATGTTTGCATAGTTTCCTAGAAGGGATGCCATTAGCTGGCGGCGGACATGCGGGACATGATCATGGGAGTCACCAAAGCTTACTATTTGGAATTGCTTTGCACCATATACCTGTCGCATTTGCTTTATTAAGTATGCTAGTCGCATCAGGAATTGGCAATAAAAAAGCCTTCTTTTATCTTACTGTCTTTGCATTAATGGGACCTTTAGGAGCATTTACAGGAACAATTGCTGCAACAGGATCATTGAACATCATTGCCGGATATCAAGATCAGATAATGGCAATTGTAATCGGGATTTTCCTACATATCTCCACCACTATTTTGTTCGAAACCAGCTCAGACCATCGCTTCAATTTATACAAGATGATGGCAATTCTGCTTGGAGGAATTATTGGTATTTTAGCCTCGTAGAAAGACAAATTGCTTGCATTTCCACGAGAATTATTCGAATAAAATCGGATAAATAAACCCAAAATCAAGATCAAATATCAGTTATAGTTAAATAGGATTTCGAAGTCAGATGAAGTAAAATTTCGGAAAAATGACACAAAATTTAGCTGCAAAAGCCTATTCCGAAGCTATTTGAAGAAAAATATTCATATTTTTATCGTTAGAAAACAACTCAAACACATAAACTATCACATGAAAAAAACCTTACTCTCACTAGTTGCAATACTGGCTTTTGCATTTTCGGCAAACGCACAAACATCGGGTGGTCCGGATTTATACGGATACACTTGGCGTGATAGCAACGACCCTAACGGTCCTGCCTACAATTGGATTGACGTTAGTGCGCTTAGCGGAACACAAGAAGTCAGCGGACTTGCTGATGACAACTTCGTGGGACCATTTTTACTTCCAGCTCCATTCCCATACTACTGGTATTCAGTAAGTAAATTCTGGGTTGGATCGAATGGATACATGAGCTTTGGAGCTACACAATTTGCGCATCCGTTCCCGGTTATTCCAGGCTTATCGGCAACAAAAAACAACTATTTAGCGCCATTCATGACTGACTTCAACTTTGCGGGTGCTACAAATCCCGGAAGATGTTACTACTGGCAAAGTGCTACAAACGATACAGTAATTTTATCGTATGTAAACGTTCCATTCTGGGTAAATGCGGTTCCTGATTTTACAGGTGACAACTCATTCCAAATTATCCTAAACTACAACGACAGCACAATCACTTACCAATACGAAACACAAGTTGGAGCAAGTGCATCAACAGCTGACTATTGTAATATCGGAATCGAAAACAATTCAGGACAAATCGGTATCATGTACACACATGACATCTATCCGTCGACTCAATATGCAATTCGATTCTACGCTCCTGCCTCAACAACATATCAAGTGAACGATGCAGCATCATTCTACAACGATACAGAAAGTAATGAAGGTAAATTCTTAAGCAAGAACGGAAATTCTTTCCCTCTTACATCTGCAGTAAAAAATGTCGGAAACACATCGTTAGCATCATTCAATGTATTGACACAAGTTTTAGCTGCAAGCAATGCAATTCAAGTTACAAATACTACTGCATCGAATGCACTTAACCAAGGAGATGTACAAGTAATCAATCAACCGAATCCATTTAATCCTACTACTGCTGGAATTTTCAGATTCCGCACAACAACGCAATTAGCAGGAGATGCTACACCGGCAAACGACATTAAAATTACTGAATTAGACGTTGTTGATACAACATTAGCATCAATTGAATTAGCTTATGACAATGGACTTTCATCAACAACAACAGGAATTTCTTGGAGTGGTGGCGACGGAGGAGTTGCGAATTTATTTATTCCTCCATTCTACCCTTGCGATATCACATCAGTAAAAACATATATCGTAACTGACCCTAATGCGGTTGGATATACAATGCGTGTTTGGGATAATTCAGGTCCTAACGGATCACGTGGTAATCTATTAGACTCAGTAGTTGTAGCAGCAGGATTTGTTGCTCCAGGATTTGTAACAACAGCGTTAAATGCACCAATCAGAATTGACAGTGCAGGATTTTATGTTGAGTGGGTTATGAACGGAGACGGCGTAGCATTAGGTCAAAATCAAGTTGCACCTTTCTCAAATCGTTCATATGAAATCTTAGGCGGAACAATGTCGGATTATCGTTACCGCGAAGTAGAAGACGTTATGATTCGTGCTATCATTTCACGCGTTGGAGTTGGTATCAACGAAAATGCAGCTGCAAATGGATTTGGTGGAATTTACCCTAATCCTGCACAAGATCTTGCAACAATCAATGTTGATGCATCAATGGTTAAAGGCAACAAAGCTGACGTACAAATTTTCGATGTAACAGGTAAAATGGTTGCTCAATCAACAAAATCAATTGAAGCTAACAAAATCACTATCTCGGTTAAAGAACTTAACGCAGGAATTTACACTGTAAAAGTTAAATCGGGTGTAAATGAAGCAAGTCAGAAGTTAAGCGTGATTAAATAATTACCATCAACTTATAAATAAAAAAACCTCCGAGTTTCGGAGGTTTTTTTATTTTATGGAAGATCGATTAACATCACTCCATTGAGGGAGCTGATCATTAACTCGTCGGATTCTTTCAGTCGTGTTGCTGCAATTCCTTTTATCAAAAGGTGATAATGAATTTTATCTGATCCTGTGAAATCAACCGATAATTCATCTTCATTAACAGAATAATCATCGTGTCCATATTTCTTCACCAATGTAGAAATCATTGGGCGAAGCGATAAAGTATCAGGACCACTATGATTAAAAGAAACTTTCAAGAAATAATTACCTTTATTATATGCAATTTCGACTTCAGATGTATCGATATTTCTATTGATAATTGAAGACGACGAATTCATATAGATATCTAAAGGAAACAAATAATCGTAATCACGAACATCGGTCACAGGAGATACATTTGATGAATAATTGAGATATTCAACACCAGTACGTTGGTTAGGATCGATGTATTGAGTTTTATAATCGAGCCCCATCAAATCCATCACCCTTCCTGCTTTAAAAGAACTAGAGACATTAGCAGTATTATTGGTAGCAGCAATTAAATTGACTGCGAAGAGATCCTGAATACTTGGTAATCCGTGAACATCTATCATATAAGAAACGATAGAAGAAATTTCCACTTGATCATCGGTAGGAATCGAAAAATCGACTTTTGCCACCTTTCCATCCTTCAATATTTTATTCTTGGTAAGCAATTTCACCAAGCGACTATGCTGACTATCCTCACTAACACTAAAGGCATTCCAAGGGCCGTAACCCGATAGCAAAGCTGCAAAAAACAAACTCAAAGGGATAAACTTAATATGCTTACGATGACTTACTAAGAAATAAATAGCCACCACTAATAACCATAAGGCAAGTATTATCAAGAAATATCTATTCTCTGTTACGCCATATTCAATAACCCTTCTTCCGATTGCCATAGAAAGCAAAATGATAAGCGGGAAAATGGCGATAAAGAATCGGCGAGTATAGGAACGAATCCACTCATAATGATCATCGTCGCGCAGTGGCCATACCAGCAATAATGCCAAAATGCCCAAGGCAGAAAACCCAATAATCAAATAAGAAACGATACCACGAGGCCAAACCATTGTAAAGATGATTTTAGCTCCATACACATAAAGTATGAGCAAATAAATCACCACTAAAGGCATCAGGACATACTGAGTGAACACCCTCAATCCTTTGGGATATTCGGTAAAAGTTTCGAGACTTAGAATACGAGGCGGCATTCCCGAAAGAAAGAACCAAGTATTAAACACGCCTGCGATAACGCAGAACATCCTCAAATAAACCTCGGGGGCAATATCAACCGAAAACAAATTATCGATAGCTAATAACGCGATAGATAATCCTCCGAATAAAACACCGGAATATAGTCCTCCGGTAAGAAAACGAATAAACAATGACTTATTAAACTGCCAGAACCCATTCACCTCGGTAGTCACCATAAAAGGAGCAAAGGAAACGCCCAAGTGAGCTGCCAAAAAGAGCAAGACAAATCGAGCCAAAGCTTTAACGGTAAAAGTATCGGGCAGAGAATAGTAATAGTAGATCATTAATGCGGCAACGATCACATGGAAATAAAATACCGTTGTTTGGCGCATCGTATAGCGCTGAGCAAATACGGCCAATCCGATGTAAGAGATCATGCCTAAGGCAAAAGTCATTACGAGCTGTACAACAGCCGATTGATCATCTTCATTTCCTTTAAAATCGATTAAATACAAGGCCGAAGCTGTTGCCAGCACGGCGCAAATTAATGCCATTGGGAAACGTCTGAAAGCGTTTGCCGCAACTACATAAATATGATGTATTGAATACGATTTCATAGGATCACGCAATTAAGATAATAACGAAACAATCCTTCAATAGTTACCAATCAGAAGTAAAATCGTCGATCTCGCGACGATCTTTCTTGGTTGGTCTACCGGTTCCCCCTTTTATATTCCAAGCTGCTTGCGCCAATTGATGCAAGCGATTCTTTTCCAATTCATCTGATGGAGTAACATCCAGCAAAAAATCCTTCACCAATGCTGCCCCCATACGCTTCTCGGTAATATCGAGCACTTTAATATGTTGGTACCATGGTCCGCGGTGCAGCACGATCTCCTCTCCTATTTTCACACTTCGGGAAGGCTTAACCGTTAGATCACCAATTCGAATACGACCTTTATCACAAGCTTCGGCAGCTAAACTCCTGGTTTTAAACAAGCGTACTGCCCAAAGCCATTTATCGATTCGAACCTTTTCGGTTGAATCCATTATTTTTTTCTTTTCGGATTATGAGTCAAGTAGCTATAGATGGCAGCCTTTTGTTCTTCTGTAATCTTAGCTTTAGGAGCCATTCTATTCAAGTTTTTCGTCCACTGCTCGCGCGTAAAATCCTTTGGCATATACAATGAATGGCAGCGATTGCAACTCTTAGTATACAGCGATTTCCCTTCTGTCAACTGCTCTAAAGTAGCATCGCCAGAAACATTAGCAGCGGTAGGCTCGTACAATTTTTTTGAACATGAAGCAAAAGTTAGAAGTACTAACGCTGCGGATATACGTAGAAGTGATTTTGTAGATTTCATATTTATTAGTTTGGGACGATAAACTTCGTAGATTTAATTGATTTTAACAATTTTTATAGGAGCTATTTTTTGCTGTCCTACAATTTCAACGAAATAAACACCCGGAATTAAATTCGCACCGAACGACAATACCATTTTCGTCGCTGAAATAGATTCGATTAATCGTCCTTTAATATCAAATATCGATAAAGATCTTTGGTCATTTTCATCATTAAATCCTATGGTAAAATTGGTGTTAGAAGGATTCGGATAGATCACAGGTTTGGCCTCGAGCCCTTCTACTCTGCAAGGGGTTGTAACTTGAGTTGGCAGCGACCATAATTTCACATCGCAACCTGCATTATCGGGACTAAAAGGAATAACCGTATAATCGCCGGGATCGGTGACATTTACTGTAAACCCGAAATCATAAAAGTTACCATCTTTATGCCATTCATAATCGAAATAAAGAGAATCGGGATAAGACACAGACAATGCTACGCTTCCTCCTGTACAAAACGAAGTTGGGCCATTCGCTGTAATAACCGGCACAGGATTATTACCCACAATAATTTGCAAAGTATTAGAAACCTTCACAGGCGAAGATGAGATTACACGTAAGAAATAATTCCCAGGATTTACAGTAAGAGGTATAATTCCGCCAGGCAATACAATAGGATTAGTGAACCCAGCATCAGCTGAAATTTGGTAAGTAAATTGATTACCAGAATCAAAATCTCCTGTTGAGTTAATCATAACCTGATAGAATATGTTCAATCCCGAATACAAATCGATTCCATTCTTCAGCAGTGGATTTCCCTGACAGAAAGTATGCTGAACAGCATTCATGAAGTAGAAAGGATCGTTATAATAGAAATTAATACGTAATTGAGCAGGATTACTTCCTCCAACAATTTTCGCTCTAAAAGGAGAAGTCGCACCAAAATATCCCATAGGATAAGTATTAGGATCTAAAGAAAAAGGAGGAATAATATATTGAGCCTCATTGTCGAATGCACCGATTAAGTATGCCTCATCATTAGCATTACAACGAACACCAGTCACGTTACTAACTGCCTTCGACCAACGCAGAGAACCGCTTTGACTGTATTTAACAATACCGGATGAACTAGCTATATAAATATTCCCAACAGCATCGACATCAAAATCAGATCCGTTAATATTAGATTTAGTCCATGAAACAACACCCGCAGTTGAAATTCTATTCATACCATTACCATTCAAAACAAAAGCACGACCAATAGAATCGACATCCACTTTAGATCCGCCAAAAGAATTGATTATCCATTGCAAGTGACCGTTCGCATTTAAGCGGATTATTCGATTATCATCTGCAATAACAATTTTGTTTGTGAAGCCTGTAGCAATAGAGTGACCGTAATAATTATTATTGGTCCATATAAAATTACCAGCCGTAGTATATGCCGAAGTAAATCCATCACCGGTCAAGAAAATACGTCCGATTTTATCGATCGATAAATCGAGTGCTTCATTCTCCATATTCACTGCCCATTTTACACTTCCAAATTGATTTAACTTCAACAAGAAGGGAGCATTAGTTGTTGTTGAAGTCAAAATATGACTAGCATCGGCAGTGAATGTCCCGCTATTATAAACGCCGATTACAAAAACATTACCTGCAATATCGGTTGCGATTTTACGAGGTACAATTTCCTCACTAGAGATTGAACTTAAAGGAAAACTCCAACGAGGTAAATTCTGTTTAGAAACCTTCAATAAAAAATATCGGTTTGGGCATCCCATACAACCTTGCTGAGCTTGCAAATAATATTGGTTAGATGAAGAATCCAATGCCTGATCATAGATCAAGGTATTCCTTACTCCGTCGTAACTTGCCTGAGCCCATTGAACATATTGAGCTTTCAAAGACGATGAAAGCAACAAAAAGAATAGAAAGTAACGGTACATGATTTTACAAATTTTAGAGCTAATTTAGGACTAAATGAAACATCCTCGACAAGCGAAAATGCCACTAATGAACAAAGAAACGAACAATTAAATTACAATATCGAGTACATTTCTATCGGTTAAGGAATGATCGGCAGGTAACCCTTTTACTATTTCCGTCATTAGGAAATCAAGGATTTTCTTACGCGGGAATCCCTTTTGGACTACGATACTTATCTCCCTCACGGGCTTAGGCCGAGCAAATTCACGAATATTCTTCATTTGGGTTGGCGAAAGATGAAGAGTGGCCAAATGAGGGACAATTGTAATACCCTGGTTTCTGTCAACCAAGTTAATGAGCGTCTCGATACTTCCAGCTTCATAATGCAAATTCGAAGGAGCATTTTCAGCTTTTCGTAAAGAACACAAATTAAAGATTTGCGATCGCATACAATGACCTTCTTCGAGTAAAAGTAATCGCTCGGTATCGATATGCGCAGGAAGAATATACTTCTTCTTCGGCAGTTTCTCCTCTTGTGAAGCATATGCAAAAAACTCCTCAAAAAACAAATGATGCTCTTCGAGAGAAGCGTGATGCAAAGGAGTTGCCAATAATCCCATATCAATATCGCCATGATTTAGGTGACGAATGATATCATCGGTAACCATTTCCTTGATAAAAATCCGTAAATTCGGATACTTAGCAGAAAATGAAGCTAAGAAACGTGGTAAAAGATATGGAGCCAAAGTAGGAATAATGCCGATATGCACCTCTCCGGAAATCTCGCCTTTCAACTCATCTGCAAATTCTTTTAACCGACTCGCTTCGGCAACGATCAATTTAGCACGACGAATCACCTCCTCACCATCTTTAGTTGGGACAACCGGTTGACGAGTACGATCAAAAATTTTAATTCCCAATTCAATCTCCAACTTTTGAATCATCATGCTTAAAGTTGGTTGAGTAACGAAACTTTTTTCTGCAGCTTTAGCGAAATGTCGGTATTTATCGACCGCAATTATATACTCAAGTTGTTGGAAATTCATAAATTAAAGACATTATAGATCGACGAGATCCATGATTTTACAAGAAGGTAAATTAGATCAACAAAAGAAAAGACACAAGCTAACTGATAGATATCATCTATACAAAGATAGAAAATAGCCGTTTGTCTTATACCTTTGAACTAACTAATTTTGCACCCCTTAATTAAAAAACAATAAAAATAAAATGTCAACACGTGTATTATCGTTGGGATCAAAATTCCCGACATTCAGTAAGAAAGCTGTAGTATCGATAGAAGTTGGAAAAGAATTCTTTGAAATCAATTCAGATCAATTAACAGAATCAGGAAAATGGACAGTAATGTTCTGGTGGCCGAAAGACTTTACGTTTGTTTGTCCGACAGAAATCGCTGAATTCAACAAACATTTTCAAGATTTCTCTGATCGCGACACTACTTTAATCGGCGCTTCAACTGACAGTGAATTTGTACACCTTGCTTGGAGAAACAACCACCCTGATTTAAAGGGATTACGTTTCCCGATGTTAGCTGACACCTCAAAATCATTAGCTGAAGAACTAGGAATCTTAGAAGAACACGAAAAAATCGCTTACCGTGCTACCTTCATCATCGATCCTCAAGGAATCATTCGTTGGGTATCATTATACGA
>JAHEYP010000016.1:58559-75401 GCA_023251535.1 Bacteroidota bacterium | reverse complement strand
TACCCCATCGAATGCCTTTTTTATCGGCGAAGCGAGTGCGAAAATGATTAATAATTGCATCGGCATCCTCCACTCTTTGAAGAGTGGTTATGTTGTAAAATTGAGTTACGGAATCATCGCCGAACAATTCGAAAATATCATTTCGATGCTCGTCTTTTATTTCAACTAGTTTGAACCGGTCAGAAAATAGTACGGGAAAATCACTCTGCGGAAAATGGGCATTCATATAGCAATCGGTTTAGAATGCTAATATAATTAATAATTGCCTAATTAATTAACTATTATAGTCATCTTCTTGCATTTCTTTTGTTTTGTTTTTATACGACACTCTGCCAATAACAAAACCGCTTATTCCTGCTGCTACAGATAAAAGGCTTAATCCGGTAATAAATCCGGTGGTTAAGTCTGATTCTGCCTGCCTTTTAGCCTCATCGGCTTTTTTATCAGCTAAATAGTTCATGTGATTAATAGTGGATTTCTCCCATGCAGTATCTCTCATCACCACTTTATTATGGACAGTATCTGTCATTGTTATAGAGTGATGGATGGTATCGCGCTTTGTAACACTTATAGCAATCGTATCGGGACGAAAAGGCAAATACCTTAGCAATTCTTTCGAACTTATTACACCTGCTTTATTCAAGGCTAATGCAATAAATGCTGTTGGGGGATCAGTATTTACATCAGTTCTGAATTTTGCGAGGTAAGTTGGATCAACAGTAGACCATAAGAGTTCTTGTCCGACGCCATTCTGCAAATCCATATCATCAATGATCTTCGCAACGCTAACCGTTTTCTTTTCGGCCAATTCTCCAACCTTATAGAAAGCTTGGATATCGGGAGAGAGTTTAAAAGGTTGTGCGCACATTGCAAAAATTTTATCGGTCGTATTTCCATGTGCCACTAACTCTACCGAGTAATCTTCGGTAACGATCATTTGTTGGTACTTCGCTTGATCGGGAAATAAAGTAGTTCCAGTTGGCATCGCTAATTCGATAGGAGCATTTGAATTATTTCGAATTGAAATCTTCAAACAAGGACCATAATGCCCGGTATTAAAAAGCGCATTTTGTTTAGGAATAGAAGCCTCTTCTACTCCCGAAATTGTATACGTGATAAGCTTTTGACGAGTCGCCAATGCAAATGAATATCGGGTTGCTGCTTTTGCTCCGGTGGTTAACAGAACACTACAAAGCAGTAATCCCTTTACGAATCTGTTCATAGAATAAGGGTTGAGAAGAATAAACGAAAAGCCTCACCCTTTATTATATGTCGAAGATTGAAAGGCAGCGATTTAACTTAATTTTCACGATACTGAACAACGAAGCATGGGCTTTGTAGAAAGATCTTTCGAAAAATCATCGATGATAAACCCTGCATTACTCATAGCCAACTGAATTGAATGCTGCACAAAATGTGTTATTAATATCCCGTCGGGTTTAATTAATCGACGTACCTCTTTCAAAGTATCAACCGACCATAGTTCGGGTTGAGTACGAGGAGAAAACACATCATAAAATACAAGATCAAAGCGCTCTTCCGACTTATAATTTCTTATATCGGATAAATGTTTTTCGAGAATGAAATGAGCACCAATTTCAGCTGAATAATGCACAGGCACATCATGCATTCTTAAAAATGCATCTTTATCATTCGGATGATTCGTTTGATGCGGATAATCGAGCGAGTTTATTAACGACATTGAAACAGGGTGAGTTTCCAATGCTACATAATTTACTCGGCATTTATTAGCGGTTGCGTATTGATAAGAAAGCAAAGAATTTAGTCCGGTGCCAAAGCCAATTTCGAGCACATTCAAGAGCCCATTATTGCGCTGATGAGCAATGGCCAATCCCTCATCAATAAACACACGCTTCGCCTCTTTAACCGCTCCATGACGGGAATGGTATGTTTCATCTACATCGGTCAAGAATAATGTTAATGACCCATCTGCTGTGAGTAATGTTTGAATCATTGTTAGGCGGTTAAAAACATGACAATTATCATAAAAATCTGGACTAATATAGCTGATTTAGCAACTACTAGTACAAAAAACAGGGAAATTTGGACAATAAAGGCAAAAAAAAGAGCTACTTCATTTAAGTAGCTCTTTTAAGAGTTGACCGACAAGGATTCGAACCTTGAAAGGCAGAACCAAAATCTACAGTGTTACCATTACACCATCGGTCAATCTGCTTTAGCGGGTGCAAAGATAAACTTTTTTTTACAAAAAAAATAATTTCGTAAAATCGTTTATCCGTTCACTATCACTTTTAGCCTTGTGCCGGGCTTAATATTCGCGTTATGTAGGTTATTGATATCTTTAATCATTTCAACAGTAACACCGTCGTAGCGCTTAGCGATATTCCACAAAGTATCACCAGGTTGAACCAAGTGATATACATATTTCGGGCGCTTATCTTGTTGAGTAGTAATTGATACCGATTGAACTTCTTTAGAACTATCGGCTTTTTGATCGGCCAATTTCTGCTCGGCGGTATCCGTTTTTTCAACTGTTACTGCTGCTACTTGAGCATTTCCGGTATCCTTCTTCACGGCTACTGCAGGGGCAGGATCTTTCACGGCCACTTTAGTTTTCACTAAAGCAATTACCTGTAAGCGTTGACCTCTTTTCACTGATGACGAACGTAATCTGTTCAATTTCTTCACTTCAGAAGTCGACATATCATATCTATCGGCAATTTCAGTAAGTGTTTCTCCACGTCTTACAGTATGCGTTTTCTTCTGACGCTTAGTAATTGTTTCGTAGTGAATACCCGATGTAGATGCTGTAACTTCCTGGTCATCATTATCACGATCGCGAGATCTTGAACGAGATGCAAAGTAATCAGGTAATACAGGGCGCGGAGCAGGTTGCGACATTGCATAAATCTGCTCTTGGCTAGCCATAAACAAAGCAATTTTATTCGTAGGCAAACGCAAAGTATATTCTTCTTCCGTATCAGGAATATAGTTCTTCTTGTAGATTGGATTCAAGAAAGAAATAACATCCATTGGCAAATCGATTTGATTCGACAATACCTGGAAATTAATTTGTTTATCAACCTTGATCGTATCAACTTGGAAGTAAGAATACGCTGGAGAAACAGGATAAAGATTGTGTTCACGTGAATAATTCATCACATACGTTACAGCGATGAAAGCAGGAACATATCCTCTCGTTTCAGCAGGAAGGTACTGCATAATTTCCCAGAAGTTTGTTTTTCCTCCAGAGCGTTTAATGGCCTTATTTACGTTACCGGCACCACAGTTATACGCTGCAATTACCAATAGCCAATCGCCATAAATCCGATACATATCTTTGAAGTACTGGCAAGCGCCGTAAGTAGCTTTCAAAGGATCGCGGCGTTGATCGGTATACGAGTTTACTTTAAGATCGTAAACTAAACCTGTAGCGTACATAAACTGCCAAATACCTGTTGCTCCTACAGGAGAAACGGCAATTGGGTTTAGTGCCGACTCAACGATCGACAAATACTTAAATTCGAGAGGAAGGCCTTCTTTATCGAGAGCCTCTTCCATCATAGGGAAATAAAGATTCGATAAGCCCATTGCACGTTGCGTTAATCCGCGTTTGCGATTAGCATATAAATCAATATATCCTCTTACATACTGGTTATACGAAAGAGGAATTGGAGAAGAGATCTTCGCCATTCTCTCTTTGTAAACCTCTTCAGAGAACGTTGGAACGGAACCGGGAACTGCCATTTTGTTATCATAACAATTGGCATCCAGGCTATTAAACCGAACCACGTGATTGAGGGTCACCAGGCTGTCGAGCATCGATACGATAGGATCGTATGTTGCTTCGGCTGTCGGAGCGGAAGGAGCTATTTGCGCCTGAGCTTCCATTGAAGGAACAGAGGCAAACATCCCTAGCATCGCTATCAGACCAACTGTACGGGTTAATTTCATTAAATCTGGTTTAAGGGTCTGGTTTACACTTATCTAGATACGGCTAAAATTATCGAAAAGGGATGAAAGATAGCATCAATCTTACAACACTTTTCAACGTGTGAATTTTATAACTCACACTTATAGTCCTGCAGCGGAAAGGCCGTGCTTTCATGCAGTTTGCGTTGACTCGGGTTTTTCGATTACTTCTGAATAAAGGGGTAACTCAGTCGTAAATCAGTTGTCACTAATTAATAGTAACGTTCCAACGGAAATTATATTTTCCGGAAGGACCGCAAATTTACTAATAATCAATGAAATAAAGGGTGAACCGGAAATGAAGAAAGTCAATTACTTAACTGCCTTAATATCAATAGCTTTCGACTTATTGAACTGACGAATTAAGAATGGAACGGTTCCCAGCACCATTGCCAGACCAATTAAAACGTATAAAAGTAGCAAGCTGGAGATGTTTCTGAGGGCTAAAGCGGTGAGAATAAAGCCGATATTAACCAAATACAGGGTTAACGCAGCTTCACGGTGTGACAATCCCAAATCGAGTAATTGGTGATGGATATGGTTTCTGTCTGCTTGGAAAGGCGACTTGCCACTTATCATTCGTACGGCAAAGATCCGTAGTGTATCGGCCAGAGGAATGATCAAAATTGCGATAGCCATTGCAGGACTAGATCGGAAAGGGAACGCATAAGGAAGCGCATCAAAGCTCAATTCAATAAAATTGATACTCAATACTGCTAAGATTAAACCTACCACCAATGAGCCAGTATCTCCCATAAAGATATTTGCAGGAGAGAAATTATAGACCAAGAAAGCAAGCAGTGAACTGAACAAGGCAAACGAGAGAATGCAAAGAGCTAGGTTATTGTAGTTATAGAACCATAATCCGAAGGTAAATGCGGCAATAGCCCCTATTCCACCTGCCAATCCATCAATACCATCGATCAGATTGTAGGCATTGATAATAACCAAGATAGTAAAGATGCTGAAAGAGGTACTAAACCAATATGGGATCTGGTAAACACCAAATATTCCGCATAGGCTAGTGATACGAATATCAGCAAAGAATACAATTATAATTCCAGCCAATAATTGTCCATAGAGTTTTTTATGAGCGGTAAGCTCTACGATATCATCTTTAATCCCAATAAAGAACATAATGATGATAGCGGCAATGATATACTGTGTTGCTGTATTTTCTAATCCTGCAGAGCAGAAAGTATATGAAAACACAACACCTGCAAAGATGGCAAGGCCACCTAAGGTAGGAATACTTGAAGCGTGGGCTTTACGTTCGGTTGGTTCGTCGAAAAGGTTTTTAATTACCGATACACGAATAATCGATGGGATCGCCAAGAAGGTGATTACGAAAGCGGTTATACAAGCAAGAGTAATACTTAACATGACGCAAAAAATGATTTAGAACAAAAATAACTCAGGAAACGGGATATTGAGTTGAAATTAGGTGAATGCATTTTATATGATGGCGAATAGGACATTATGATTAGGGGGCATAAGAAATGCTACCCTAACAGGTATATTTTTTATTTGCACCAAAAATCAAGCCGTAAAGCTACAAACTTATTCTACGGATGCAACAAAAAAATGAGGTACTTACAAGTGATTCCCTTTATTTTCTAATTTCGAAACGTTCGGGCAAATCGAGATGTTCAGCTTCTTCGAGATCCACTTCGAGAACAGTAGCATGGGGAGGACCAATGTACGACCAAGAAATCAATTTCTCGATATTCTCATTGCTCCCAGCGGCTTCAAAATAAACCGAACCATCGGGCATATTCATTACGAAGCCTTTTAGCCCGAGGCCGATTGCTTGCTCTTGTGTTGTTACTCGATAAAATACACCCTGTACTTTTCCGTGAACCCTAACTTTAATATATCTCAATACTGTATCTGGCATTATTTTGCTTTAAACTCAGGTTTGCGCTTATTAAGAAACGCCTGAGTACCTTCTATAAAATCTTCGGTACCGAAGCAGGCACCAAAGCGATTAATTTCCTCTTGAAATCCGTCGGTTTTATAATCATAATGAGCGTTAACTGTACGAGTAATTTCAGCAATAGCGATAGGAGCTTGTCCTTTAATTTTCGATAAAATTTCGCGGCATTTATCCAACAATTGCTCTTGAGGAACAACATAATTCACCAACCCTAATCGATAGGCCTCATTGGCATCAACCATATCGGCAGTCATGAGTAATTCCATAGCTTTACTTTTACCGATAAGCATAGGCAAACGTTGCGTTCCGCCGTAGCCGGGGATTAATCCCAATTTTACCTCGGGTTGCCCGAATTTAGCATTCTCGGCAGCAACGCGCATATGGCAAGCCATTGCTAATTCGCAACCTCCACCGAGAGCGAATCCGTTAACGGCAGCGATTACAGGTTTAGAGCAGTTTTCTACACTATTAAAGACACGATGTCCGTGTGCCGCAAGTGCACTCCCCTCTTCAATAGAAAACGAAGCAAACTCGCTAATATCGGCTCCAGCAATAAACGCTTTTGTTCCTGATCCGGTTAAAATAACTCCTCGAACATCAAGATTTTTTTCAGCTGTCTCAATAGCCATTCCCACCTCTGCGATGGTTTGTTTATTGAGTGCATTTAATTTATCGGGACGATTAATAGTAATCGTCATAATTCCTTCAGCAACTTCGGCAAGTATATTCTGGTACATCGTTTACGTCTTTTAAGATTTGCGGTTTGTTTTAACCCACTCGGTGATATAAGAGATAATATCTTTAGTATCGGTACCGGGCGGGAATAACGATCCGCAGCCCATTTGCACCAATTTTTTCATATCGTCATCGGGAATAATTCCACCTCCTGTTAAGAGCACGTCATCCAATTTTTTCTCTTTCATCAGCGTTAGGATTTTAGGAAACACCGTCATGTGAGCACCCGAAAGAATGCTTACTCCGATTACATCAACATCTTCCTGTAAAGCAGCGTTCACCACCATCTCGGGAGTTTGACGCAATCCGGTATAAATTACCTCCATACCAGCATCTCGTAAAAATGAAGCAATAACCTTAGCACCTCTGTCGTGGCCATCCAGGCCTACTTTGGCGATTAATACACGAATCGGACGTTCCATACTGCAAAAATGGTAAAAATTGTTTGAAGTAAGGACTCGGGCTGAAATCGGCATGAAACTAGTTGATGTCCATTTAGTTCGAAGGAACAGACATAAGAGCAACCGTCAATTTACGGGACTTACTATAAAAGGAGAAGATACTAAATACCGAAGAAAAAAATCGGGATCACAAATAACTACAATCTTCTAAACTTTCTTCGACTTCGACTTCATAAAAGCCTCTGCGTCTTCTTGTTTCAAGATAATATCACTGCGTAATAATTCATCCGGAGTAACCTCCAGAATAGCTGCAATTTTAATCAACGTTAACAATGTGATATTTTTCCCCTGTTCAATTCGGTACATATTAGACTTATCTAATCCAATATCACACCCCAATTGATCGAGTGTATAACCTCGATCGGTCCTATATCTCCTGATGTTATCGCCAATAGCAATTAAAATTTCGTCAAAAGCGGTGCGTTTGCTTGCCATAATTTCCCCGTCGCAAGTTGCATAACCTTTTGAAATACGTGTTGTTCTAAAACACAACAAATTTAGCATTGAGTAAACAATCACTCTAACCACTCTCATTTACAAAAAACCTTAGGACCTAACTAAAAGGAACCATGCGACGAGATTAGTGTAAGGTAAACATAAAATGTCACGAATGATTTAAAAGTGTGTAAAAAATAAAAGGCGGCAAGTTCTTGTGTGCTACACTTTATGGTTGTACTTTTACACAACCGAACAATGTGTTCGAAAAATTAAACAGAAATTTGATTATTCTAATGGCATTCCTTTCATTAGGAATGTCGAAAATAATTTTTCTTATTCTTTTCTATTGCCCCCAGAAAAGACCGACCATTAGTGTCGGTCTTTTTGCTTTTAGCGATATAATTTCAAAATCAATATGGCAAAAAAAATCCCCGAAGGAAGGGGTTTAAGCCTTGCTTCGGGGATTAAATTATTTGGTTTAATTATTTCACCATTAAACGGCTTGTTAAAACAGAACCGCCAACGTTTACTCTAACTAAATACATACCTGAATGAAGATCGCTTACGTTTAAAGTAATGTTGTTTTTACCTGCAGCTCCATTGAAGTTACGGCTCATTACATTTTGACCTAAGATATCGAACATATCAACTGCGTAGCTACCTGAACGTTTTAAGTTAATCTCTAATTGAGATGAAGACATTGCAGGATTAGGATATAAACTCATTGAGAAATTATCTGCTTCAATTTGTTGAACTGAAGTTGTGATACCATAAGAACCACGGAAAACGTTTAAGATATTTCCTGTAGCTGCGTTATGTAAAACTCCGATAACACGCATTTGAGAAGCATCCCAAGTTGTTGGAATAGTAGTTGAGAAGTTATAAGTATAAGTTGAGTTCGCAGAGATTGTTGCAGGGATTGAACCTACTTCACCATCGAAACCACCTAAGATATCACGACCAACAAAATTGTAATGCATAGAAGCTGCAGGAACTGATGCAGGTTCAGTTTGCCAGTTATGTCCAGCTCCAACTAAAGCAATATTTTGAGAAGCACTGCTATAATAGTTAGTTTGATTATATGTTGAACCTGTTCCTGTTACATCATCTTCAACAAGGATACAATTTAAACGATAGTCGCCAGATAAATCAGCAGCGAATGTTGCAGAAACTGCTACGTCAACTTGACGAGTTGTGCTATTGAAAGTTGCACTAACACCAACATCAGCAGGGCTAACATCATTGATACGTTGTGAGAATGTTGTTTCAAAATTTGTTGGATCAACATCATTGCTCTTACGATCTACGCAACCGCTAGGATAACCACCGATCAATGTTCCGATACCTGCATCATAAATTGCATTTGTCATAGGATCAGCATTGTGAACTGCAACAACAATTGCTTGATCTAAATGTACAGTATCGATTTGCTCAGTATAAACAGCACCACGAGGGCACCATCCGCACCATGTACCAGTTGCTTCTTCAATTAAAACTCGTTTAGTTGGAAGGAAAGTTAATCCCGAAACGAAAGTTGATAATGTATCATCAGTATGATCTGCATCGTTAGCAAGATCAACCCAAACTTTTACTGGATACATCATTGGATTAGCAACGTTGATAGGTGTGTTATGAGTGAAATTATAAGATGCACCTGAAGCAATATTTAATCCGCTTAATGTTTGAGTGTAAGTAGTTCCTCCAACTTCATATTTAATATCAGCTGAGGTTATTGCACTAGCACCAACGTTTTGGATACTTCCTGTAACAGTTGAAGTACCTGGTACAACAATGTATTGATCAGCAGCAACTGTTTTTAACTTTGCATTATTTGCAGCCTGCGTTCCTTGGATAAACTGATAGTAAGAATTGTCGGCAGAAGATGGATCTACTCCTGCTTGAGAAGTAATTGTGTTTGTTGCAGTAGCCTTCGTAGCAGTTGTAGCATCGATTTGAACACCTGCAGATACAGTAACAGTAGCATTGTGTCGTTGGTCAACAATATAGATATTGTTAGTTCCTTCTTCTAACACAATTGACCAATACGTATAAACGTTAGCCGTTGCAGTTGAATAAGAAGAGAACATAATCCATAACTGTTGGTTTGGTGAAGTACCAAACGTTTTCATAACAATATTATCGTTAGTACCTGTACCACGAATTCCTGTTATACAAACTGATTTATCAGGGATACCTGCATTAGGCAAAGTCAATGCTCCATAGGCAGGAATTGTAGTTGCCGATGTTGTAAATGTTAAAATACCGCTAGTAGATACTTTAAAATCTGTAACTGCAGCACCGTTAAATAAGAATGTAAAAGGCAATGTCTCAGTAGTAGACCATGCAGGAGTAGCTGCAGTACCAGCTTGAATAGAAGCCCATGATACATCAAGACCACCTGCTACAGGATATTCTGTATCGGTGTTAAGTCCGCCCGGATTTGTGTTAGCTCCAATGTAAGGAACACTGTAATACTGTGCTTGAGCTGCACCTACAGTAAGGCCAAGCGCTGCAAGCAGTGCGTAAATTTTTTTCATTAAGATTTTGGTTTAGTGATTTTGAGAATTGAATGGTAAGTAAAAATATCTAAAACTTTCTGATTTCACAATGATGTTTTTGCAAAATGACAAAGCATTTTCCAATTGATTTACAACCACATAGGTCGTAAACATTGGTATTTATCTTCATCTATTTCAAGAATCGAAGCGTAAAAACGGTACCCGCGCCGACTTTTGTTTCGAAACTGATACTTCCACCCATCCCTTCAACCATGCTTTTTACCATTGCCAAGCCGAGGCCTGTTCCGGAAGTTTTGGTGGTGAAATTTGGCACGAAAATCTTATCGAGTAACTCATCTGGAATTCCTGACCCATTATCAGCCACATCCACTTTATGAAAACTTCCATCATCAGATAATTGAATTTTTACCTCGCCAGGCTGCCCATCGGGAATGGCTTGTACCGCATTCTTCACCAAATTAGAGAATACCCTTAACAACTGGTCTTTATCTCCTGTGATAAATACATCTGCTTCCGGTTTCGCGAAAGTGATGCTCATGTTTTCTGTTTGGTTATATAAATCGGCCGTAGCTTGTAGCACTGCTGTTAAATTCACCTCTTCAAATTCAGGCTTAGGTAGCTTTGCAAAATTGCTGAATTCGGTGGCGATATTTGACAAAGTTTCAATTTGCTCAATCAACGTATTACTTATACGTTTTATCATTTCATCTTTATTCGGATGATTGTCGTTCCACGCACGCTGCAAGTGTTGCACACCAAGCTTCATCGGAGTTAAAGGATTCTTAATCTCATGCGCTACTTGCTTTGCCATCTCTCTCCACGCACTTTCACGTTCTGATTTCGCCAATAGCTCAGCGCTTCGTTGAAGTTCTTCGAGCATTCGGTTATATTCGTTAATCAATGCTCCTATTTCATCTTGATTTCTCCAGTAAATCGGCTGGTTTAATGCGCCCAATTTTGTTCGTTTCAATGATTGCTGAATGATCCTTAACGGTTCAGTCATGCGATTTGAAATCAAGAAAGCAATTAAAATAGCCAAGCTAAACAATAGCACATAAATATTTATTAATGCTACAAGGAACGTACTAATATCTCTTTTTAGCTCTGTTTCTTTTGCAAAATACGGCAAGTTCAAATACCCAATAATTTTATTGTCGCTATTTCTAATAGGCTCGTATGCTCCTATATAACTCAACTTACCAACTTTTTCGATTTGCATGTACAATGCTTTTTGGTTGGCCGTTAACTTCACATATGCAGATCGGTTCATGAGTGGAGAAACCAATTCTTGTTCGTAGATCTTAGGTTGTGTAGAAAATAACATTAATCCGTTGAGTCCATAAACATTAAAATCTGTTGTTAATACCGACGACAATTGATTTAGATAAAACACAAGATCATCGCCAATATTTCCATTACCTAACTCACGATTCCCGATTTGATTTTCAACCAAGCTTAGAATATTATTTAGCTTTTCTTGCGTTTTAGTTTTTTGAGCTTGCTCATAATTTTTATAGATGTAAATCACAGTAGAAAATCCTGTTAGCAACAAGGTACACACAACGATTGCCACAATTGTCACTTGAATGCGACTATTAAAATTAATTTCAAACTTCCATCCGTTTCTAATCAATTTAAACAAAAGGAAAGTCAATAAGAAAATGACACTAAACACAGTAAACAAATAACTAAACAATGTAATGAACACCCATATTCCCTGAACAGGCAAACTCACAATAATTAAACCTTCTCTATCATAAGGAAGAAAATAATGAGTATAACCATCGAAAGAAAAATAGTCTCCATTCCCTCTGCTATAATACTCTTCATACGGAGCTGAAGTGAGATAATAATTATAACTCCCAACCTGTGAAATTAATTTTCCTTGACGATAACGTGCATAAGAATAATGATTCACATCACGATCAAAATTCCATTTATTCCCGAGTAACAAATCAGGGAATCCATTATCCTCTTGGAATCGTCGACTATTTAATTCAATAGCCACAATACCTTTCATCACCGAATCTTTAAAAACATTTATTGTGCCGATGTAGGAAATTCTTCCTGAAGGGTCAGCTAAACAATTAAAAGAAACAGATCCTGTTGGACGAGAATTTTCGCTAATGATTTTATTGAGATATTCAAGACTATAAGTCGGGTCGCCCTTTTTATTCAGGGGAATTCCATCTGTCGTGAAGTATTTAAATCCTACTTCATAACGAGCTAAATATCCATTGAAATATTGACGGATTAATCGTCGGTTAACAGACTCTTCAAAATCTGTTTTCGCATAAAGTTGTTGTTGAGCAAGTGTAAAAAAACTAACTAATGCAGGATCTGCTTTCAACTTCTGCTCTATATCATCAAACAAATATTCCGCAACGATATCTTGTTCGATTTCGAGTTTCCCTGCATATTGAATTCTCTTTGCTTTCTCTCTCTCTTGATTGAAAACATAAATGATCTGCGCAGCATACAACGAAAAAGCAAGTATCACCAAAACATTTCTGGTGAAAGAAAACAATTGCTGTTCTGTACCTCTGATGTAACCAATAAAGATGATTAATGAATTTGCCAATAAGAAGGCACTAACACCGTAATTAACGAAATAGTCGGAAGAACGGAAGAAATTTAAAATGAGAAGAAATAATCCCTGAGAAACAAGGAACAATATCATGATTCGTCCCAAACTAAATTGCGATCGCTTGATGAATTGCACTCCAGCATCACAAATCAAATACAACGCCACGAGCATCATTCCAATCACAAACATACCAGCCATACTATAACCTGTAAGTTCAAAAACGTTGGCGATATTAAAAGAAATTTGAGAGTAAATAATTAATCCACTCATCAAATAATTAATGATAACAGATGATAAAAACGTGAGTAACAAAATACCTAAAATATAAATCGACCACATGACTTTATTTACATGTCGTTCTTTACGCCGCATCAATGAAGTGAAAAACATATATGCATAAACAATCATCAGCACTGCCGAAGCGATAGTAAGCAATAAATCACCGGGAGAGTTTAGTAAGAAAGAGATGGCATACATCTTCGGACTAAACAACTCGGTACTATACAAAGAAGAAGGCCAACTATAAGAAATCATCAAGTAGCGTAAAAGCCACAATCCGGCTATCAATAGCATTCCTGATTTTATTCTTCTCTTCCCCAAATAAATGAGCCAGTCGAGTGCTCCGGCAAAAAGTATGATGAAGGCAAGTCCGAGAAGCGTAGCGATAAGAGGGCTATCAGGACTAGTTGCATCCTCAGGAGGAAAATAAAGAGAAAAAAGAAACTCGCCGTTTTTATCGTTTACTATACTAGTTCCTGCACGATCGGCAGTAATTAATCGCGCATCATCAGAAAGTTCTAAAACAGGATTAAAACTATTCACCAAATACTTATTCTGAACAGCATACTGATGTTTGATGAGTAGCAAGCCCACTACTTTGCGAGACTGCAATCCCGATTCGGTCACATAATACCAACCATTTCCTAAGAAATTGATTTTATTGGGACGGATCGTTTTAAGCAGTGAAGTATCGATCCACGATTTATTATCGGACCAATACCTAATTTGATTGTGATCATACACAAACAAAGAAATGCCATCGGGTAGTTTTTCAGCATTGATACGTGCGGCAATAGCACGATCATTGAGCCAAATTCCGTCGAGCAAGGGATGCACGGAATCAACTAAAGCATTTAGACGATCAATTTGGGGGATGAGGTTAGACTGTGCCCTTTCAGCTAACTGCACAAAATTCAAGGCATGGCGATCCTCTCTCAACTTTAACGAAAAAGCAAGGACGAACAGTGCTACCGACAGCAGCAAGTATCGAATCAATCGTCGGTTTAAACTCATTGAGCTAAAATTAGGAGGAAGGAACGAATGAATTTTTGATGTTTCTCAATAGTTTTCAACGAGATAATGTGGGCATAAATGAATTCTATCAGACATTTTCGGACTAATGCAAGTAACAATTACCTTTGTTGTATGATTAAAGCAACCATTAACGGAGAATCGACCCTAACGCTAGAGACACAGCAGGGCGGCCAAGTAGCGATAAACGGAAAAGTATTTCCTGCCGACATCAAGCATATCAACGGAGGAACCTATCATTTGATATTAAACGACAAAAGTTATAACGTAGAAGTTATTATCTGTGATACAAAGACCAAGAAACATACTTTAAAAATCAACGGCAAAATACTTGAAGTAGAATTAAAAGACCGTTTTGATGAGTTATTAAAAGAGTTAGGAATTGATGCTGCTGCCGGACAAAAAATCGGCGATTTGAAAGCACCTATGCCGGGTTTAGTAGTTGACATTCCTGTAGCAGAAGGTCAAGAAGTAAAGAAAGGAGATACGCTTGTGATCTTAGAAGCCATGAAAATGGAGAATGCCTTGAAAGCGATGGCAGACGCTGTTGTAAAAAAGATTGTTGTGAAGAAAGGACAAGCCGTAGAAAAGAACGAACTATTAATACAAATGGCATAATCATGAACAAAAAAACCAATCGCCGTAAATTCATCCAACAGGTGGGTATGGCAACTTTAGGAACAATTGCTTTAAGTCAGATTAAGCCTGTTAGCGCTTTTGCAAACAGCTTAGATGGAGAAGTATTATTTACGCTGGACGCTCTTCCATACGAATTCAAAGCTTTGGAGCCGCATATTGATGCGCTTACCATGGAAATTCACCATGACAGACATCACAGAGCATATGTAGACAATTTAAACAAGCTTTGCGCGAAAGAAGGAATTCAAGAGAAATCGATAGAAGTGATTTTATCGAAAGTTGGAAGTTATTCAGCTGGAGTAAAAAACAATGCGGGCGGGCACTACAACCATAGTTTATTCTGGAAGATGATGAAAGCTAACGGTGGTGGATTACCGACAGGAGCAGCGAATGATGCCATCAATGCCAGTTTCGGAACTTTCGATCAATTCAAAACTAAATTTATTGAGGCATCGAAAAGCAGATTCGGTTCAGGCTGGGCATGGTTAGTAGCGAAAGACGGAAAATTAAATATTGGGTCGACTGCGAACCAAGAAAATCCGTTAATGGACATCAGCGAATTAAAAGGAACTCCAGTTTTATGTTTAGATGTTTGGGAACATGCATATTATTTAAAGTATCAGAATAAGCGAGCTGACTATATTGATGCATGGTTTAATACAATCAATTGGGATACAGTAAATGCTCAATTAAAATTAGCGAAATAAAAAATATTGAAACAATAAAAAGCCCCGTATCACTACGGGGCTTTTTTATTTATTTATTTGCTGATTATACCAAAGTAATTTCAAACTGAACTAGATCAACAAACTGTTGAAGGCGTTCTTCCAATTCACCTTGCGATAAATTCTGAATACGTTCTAATCCGAATTTCTCAACACAGAAAGAAGCCATTGCCGAACCATAGATTACGGCACGCTTCATACTTTCGAAAGAGATATCGCGAGTAGAGCTTAGGTAACCTATAAATCCGCCTGCGAAAGTATCGCCTGCGCCTGTTGGATCGAAAACATCTTCAAGAGGTAAAGCTGGAGCATAGAAAACATTATCGCCATGGAATAACAAAGCACCATGTTCACCTTTTTTAATGATAAGGTATTTAGGTCCCATTGCTAAAATTTTGCGCGCTGCTTTAATCAAAGAATATTCGCCTGTAAGCTGACGAGCTTCAGCATCGTTCACGGTAAGAACATCTACCATACCGATAGTTTCTGTTAACTCTGGTAAAGCTATATCCATCCAGAAATTCATCGTATCCATTACGATCAACTTCGGACGATTACGCAGACCTTTAATCACCTGCTGTTGAACTGATGGGCTAAGATTACCGAGCATTAAGAATTCGCAATCTTGGTAAGCCTCAGGGATAATTGGATTGAAATCAGCAAGTACATTCAACTGAGTATCGAGTGTATCACGAGAGTTCATATCCTCATGGTAGCGACCTGACCAGAAGAAAGTTTTTTCTCCTTGTTTAATTTGAAGACCTTCGGTACTGATACCTTTACTTTGAAGCATCTCGATAGTTTGTTTCGGGAAATCCTCCCCTACTACAGACACGAGATTAATATTTTTACGGAAGTAAGATGCTGATACAGAGATATATGTAGCTGCACCACCAATAATTTTATCGGTTTTACCGAAAGGAGTCTCGATTGCATCGAAAGCAACCGTACCAATAACGAGAAGGCTCATACTTTAAATTTTATTTGAGGGGATCCGGAAATTAGGAACCGGAATCCGGCGTGCAAAGATAAGGATTAAATGGAGTTGCCTAAGAAAAAAGGTATTAGCAAGGCTAAAAACTCCAATCCTTTGGAGGAAGGTCTAAAAACGGGTCGTAAACCGAGGTTATTAACATAAAATTTCGCCCATTTTTCGCATATTATTGATTAACAGAGCAGTAATTAAATCAATTTCATTTTGTAATTTTAAAAAGTCGCCTTATTTTTGCAACCCGTTGAGGAAAAAATGCTCGTTCTTATCAACTCAACGGAAAGGTCCCTTGTCAAAATCCTATGACACGTGTTTTAGTCATGATGTTAAGCAAAGCTTAAATCATGATGGCATGAGCGAAAAAGATGGTCTTCACCCTGTAAAGCAGAGTGAAGATTATTCCTTCTTAGCTCAGCTGGTTAGAGCACATGACTGTTAATCATGGGGTCCCTGGTTCGAGCCCAGGAGAGGGAGCGGTGAAGCAGAGATTGAAGTGTGCAGAGCACACTTCAATCACGCTTCACCGCCCTGCAGTGTGAATCGAGC
>JAHEYP010000016.1:3586-58459 GCA_023251535.1 Bacteroidota bacterium | reverse complement strand
CACATGACTGTTAATCATGGGGTCCCTGGTTCGAGCCCAGGAGAGGGAGCGGTGAAGCAGAGATTGAAGTGTGCAGAGCACACTTCAATCACGCTTCACCGCCCTGCAGTGTGAATCGAGCAACGCGAGATTCTCTACTGCAGGGCGGGATATAAATCAAACAAAAAACCCTGAAGCTTGCTTCGGGGTTTTTTGTTTTAAGAAAAGCCTTCATTTTTTATTGAGGCGTAAATAATGGCAAATACGATTTATAAAATTATCCTTCGTCAATTAGCTTATATTCAACTTTTAATTAGAATCTTTTTTACAAAAACACCCAATGTTGTATTGATACGCATGCAAAATAGGCCTTCACACAAAGAAGTCACATTGATATTATCGTTCCCAATTAAATAATCATTTCGATATACTACTTTCCCATTGCAATCTATTAATTCAACCTGTCTAATAATATTATTAGGATCTTTTAAATTTAGCATAGAAGAAACAGGGTTAGGGAAAACCGAAATCAGGTTTTCTAACGAAGGAGTTTCGGTTAATGAAGTATAAATTGAAGCACTGGACGGTTGGATAGGAATAGGAATTTCACTTTTATCTATTGCGGTTATATTGGTAATTGAGAAATTCAAATTTCCCCCAACATTACCAGAAACTATAAAAGTTAGTGTTGCCAAAACGCCGAATCCATTTATATTTTGATGATCGGTTCTGGCTAAACCGACATCAAAAATGCCACTTGCATAATCATCTTTGGCTAATTGAATACTATTAACATTCGATGCTGCCCAAGAAGAAGTAAAATCTATTTGCATGCTGCCGCTTTGTACAAAAGCGGGGTCGTAGTTTACAGTAAAAGCTATTCCGTATAAATTATTTACTGGATATGAAGCTGTTCCTAACATAATAGGAATACTAACGGTTGTGCCAGGCATTAATGATCCTGACGGCATATCAAAATAGATATTTGCACCGGAATTAAATTCAAAAACCGGATTTGTCGCTCTTAATGGATGTGTTTGTCCATAGTTCAGAAAAATTGCTGTAGTATCATCGGCATCAACAATTCCGCTTCCATCACAATCTGCATTTTTACAATTTACGCCATTAGCAAATTGATATTGCCAATCGGTAGAAGGCTGTCCTACCCAATTTATAGAAGCTCCTACTCTAACAGGTCCGGCATAACCATAAGCAAGGCCAATATAAAGCAGATCGGTATTATTAGAAATCAAGTCAGCATTTGCATCTCCTGGCCATACATTATCAGATTGTAAATTACAGCTACTCCAAATCCAACCTGAATTCCCACCAAGGTCAGTTGAATTGGCTCCGGCATAAAAAACTGCTCCTCCTCCAACTTGAATATTATTTATGCAAATATTATTTGTACAAACTGTATCTGACAATTTAGTTATTGTTGCACTACCGCTAGTACATTTTAGCACAGTGGTAATTAAGGGATCTGATTGAATATTCAGGAAATCATTTACAATGAGAGATCCTATTATTTCCACATTTTGCCCCGGGTTGTTTAGGATCAGAGAATCAAAAACATTGCTACCCCATAGGTAACCTGATTCAGGAAGAACTAATTTTTTGAAAATGCAATTATTTCCCGAAATAGAAAAATTATCCGTAATGCGAACCTTATCGAATTGGCAATAATTTACATAGATTCTATTCGATTCTACATAATTAATTTTAGAATTATCACAACTAACATAATTTGTTGCTTTGATCCAATTATATGAATTAGCACCTCCTGCAGATTTAAAACTGTACACATTGAACAGACAACTATCAGCATGGATAAGTGTACTATCTCCAAAAATATTTATGCCACCAGAAATATTAGAAGTTCCAAAATATACAGAAGCCGATGTACTCTGATTAAATTCATCATTTATCTTAATATCTCCGGAAATAGAAAAGTTATTCGTCTTCAATACACCGTTTCTCAAACGAATTAAATCACTATTGAAATCGCTTAATAAATCCCAACTACCACTACCTAAAAACAAAACGGTTGTCCAAGGAGAAACACTCGAAATTTGATTTCCAAAAGTATTAATTGTATTACCTAAGGAATCCGACATAAAATTCAAACCCCCATTTATTGTAACCTTTAATTTTTCATTCAAAGTAAACGAGCCATACACAAATAAACTAGAACCGTCTAAATATAAAATTGAAGTGTCAGTAATTCCGCTCCAATCCATTGTATGAATACTAATATTCTCATGAATACCTTTCACAGAATCATTAGCCGACAGAAAAGAATTTGCATCAAAAAAAACATCATCATGGCGATTGGGCAGACAAGCGCCGCTATTCCCACCGCTAGAAACTGACCAATGATTCACATCGTTCCATTCACCTGTTCCTCCAACCCAATACAAAGTGCGCGGTATAGCAGATTGAAGACTCCATCCGGCATTACCACCTTCATCAATAGCATTATTTGCTACGAATGCCGCACCACCACTAGTATGAATCCCTTGAAGTGAAACATAATTTGCGTTAACAATTCCACTGCTTTTATGAATAGTAGCAAATCCACTCGAACAATTGTAAGTTGTTGTTCCATTGCACGAACCGCTTAAATCAACATAATCATTTATACTTATAATTGATCCGTTCGTCATATTAACGGATTGTCCTGGCATTCCAAAAAATAGCGAATCGATTGAATAGGTTACTGGGGCATTAGACCCTCTAAATTCTATAATAGGCGCAGTAAATAGTGCTTTGTGAATATAGTTATTATTGCCACTAACAGAAACGTAATTGTTGGGATTATTACTACCAAAAACAACTTCATTAATTGTATTGTTATTCCCTCCAAAATTATAGCACGTCAAGTTATTAAATGTGCATCCTTGAGCATAAATCGCAGCTGCTGAAACATTATGATACTGCAATGTCTTCAAAGAAGTAAAAGATATACAATCAAACGTTACACTATCTAGATACAGATTAATATTAGAGCTATCCGACAAATACCAATCATTAATAATTGAAGTGCCCAAAAAAGCGGTTGTTCCACTTCCTGTATTACTTATCGATATTTCCTTTAATCTAAAATTATTAGAACTAAAAAATCCTTCATTCAGATTAATTCTTCCATTATTAAAATCGCTCAATAGATCCCAAGAACCGGAACCATCTATAAATAAATTGAAATGTGAACCAATAGAATTCGAAAAATTCAAGAATGTATTTATACTGTTCCCTTGATAATCAGAATGCAAATAGATCTTTCCGTAGCCAATGTATTTCATATCTGGGCTTAATACAAAAGATCCATTTATATGTAATTCTGTATCATAAAATGAGTTATCGAATACGGGTACATTAGTTACATTAGCCCAATTCATATTTCCACAAAAAGCAGTCTTGCAATCTATAATAAGCGTATCTCCCGTTGTTGGGAATGAACTTGCATCAAAAAAAACGCTATCGAATAGATTGGGAATACATGCTCCTCCTTGTCCACCACTTGACAATGCCCAATGAGATGAATCACTCCATGATCCACCTCCGCCAACCCAGTAAAGCGTGCGGGATGCGGCACTATTAATAATCCAGCCGGTATTTCCTCCTTCATCTATACCATTATTTATGGTTAATACAGCTAGGCCATCTTTTTTTACATTTTTAACGGCTACATAATCGCAAGAAAAATCGGGGGTATTAAAAATTATAGTTGAGCCGATAAAGCTTGATGAAATTGAAGAATAGCGATTACAGGTACCATTAAATTGGAAGGAATCATTTACAATTAACGTGTCATTGGTTAACTGTATTTTTTGTCCATCATTACTAAAGGACAGACTATCGAAAACTTGTTTACCTGAAAAAGAAACATTATCATCAGTAACAATAGCTCTTTGAAAAATATTATTTGAACCTTCAATTGAACAAAAATAATAACTCGCATCATTTACATATTTATTTTCCTCTAAAATAATTTCATCAACAATATTACTATCTCCTGAAAATCCAGCGCATTTCAAAAATTTAAAAGAAGAAGAATTGCTATATACATTACTTGTTGAAATTACACTATTAAAAAACAAAGGAGCGGTAGTTGATAAAACATTACAATTAATGAAGGTACTATCGAGATCGATATATGAATTGGTGTAGAAATCTCCATTTATAATTGAACTTCCAAGGATAACATGAGACGTACTAACAGATATTGGAAAATAAGTAAGATTGGAAGTAATTGCATAGTTATTCGAATGAAAGTATCCATTTCGTATTTCAATTTGACTTGCAATAATATCATTATCTAAATTCCATTCACCCGCTCCATCAACGATTATTTGGGTAAAAGAAACAGAATCCATGAGTGCTAATCCGTTTGTATTAATACTATTCCCCGTTAATGACGAATTAAGATATAGTACTCCATTCATAATCCATCTCATTGTCGGATTCAATATTAACGAGCCATAAACTTTTAGGACATTAGACATCAAATACGAAGAATTACCTCGAAATACAGGGTTATTAAGGGCTCCTGCCCAATCCATCGTATTGCAAGTGGCTAAAGAGAGGTCAAGGAATACGGTATCACCTAAAGTTAGAAACGAGTTCTCATCAAAGTAGACGTTATCCGAAGGGGTGGGTAAACTGGGATGGAATATTGCGCCACCTGAAGAAGTAGACCAATGATGAGAAAAGTCGCTCCAATTTCCCGAACCATTTACCCAATAATAGTCACTTGCACATGCATTATAGCCAAATCCTCCCAAGAATGAAAGAATTAAACAGCATTTAAAGATAGTTCGTGATACAATCATCTTCATTTTCTAGCAGCTTAAGTTGGGAAAGGCTCTAATGTAAAAGATGCTGAAAATGCATTTTAAGTTGCATATACCTTAAAATAATTAAAAGCATTTCCATCTTTTCCTAATTATAATGCATTAAAAAAGGGTTGTCTCACAAGTGAAACAACCCCAACCATAATTGGTTATTGAAAACGGGATTAATGAACAATTACAAAACGAAGTGTGCGTTTAGTGTTTAAAGTATTAACTTCCGCTAAGTACATACCGCTTTGAAGTGATGTAGTGCTTATAGATGCCGATCCGCTTTTTTCCAAAACAACCTTGTTGAGAAGTAATTTGCCTTCGGTTGAGAAGATTCTCAAGTGCGAATTTTGATTTGGAAGGTTCTTAATTGTCAGCAATTGATTCTCTGCATCAAAAATTAGGCTTAAAGCATCAGTATTTAACTCGCCAATACCAACATTGGTGAGTACAAATGGATCACTCATATAGGTACAACCATAAGCTCCTGTTAACTCAACTGTATACGACCCATTTTGCGTAAAGCCGTAAACGTTAGAAGTTGCTCCGGGAATTAAAACACCATTAAGGTACCATTGGTATGTTCCGCTACCTGTTGTGGTAAACGAAGTACTATTCAGCAAACTAATATGTGGAACATTTGAAACATTTGTTAATCGTGTTGCATCAAATCCAAAGCCTTGTCCAAGATAAAGAGTTTCGCCTCCTGGAAGAGTAGTATAATTTACCAGTTTTTGATTTCCGCTAACGTTAGCACGAAAATCGATTATTTGCAATCCATTGGATGCAAAGGTTGAGTCTATTGAGCCATTAACATTTAATTGAATAATGAGACCACGTCCTGGTAAATTATCCGCTCCTGCTAATAGTTGGATCTTTCCTCCTACTGATTTCATTCCATTAAAATTCAACAACATTGGATCGCTAATTAGTGTGCTTCCATTGGTACCAAAAGTAGAATCTACTTGTCCATTTGCATCCAATTTTATTAAAGCTACGGTATTAGTAGTGCCATTTACAGTTGATCCAAGAATAACACTATTGTTATTTAATTGTACTGAAAACACATTTGGATTTACATCATATGAAGCATCCGTAAATACCCCTCCAATTCCATAAGTATTCATCAATGCTCCTGTAGAATCAAAACATACAGCAATAAATCTTGCATTGAAAGAAGCGTCATAACGAACTCCTGTGACAACCAATGACAAATCGTTGCTATTCAAGTACGATTGAGAGAAAGTTCCATTTGCTGAATTAATATCATAACGAGCTATTCCATCACCATCGAATGTACCATCGAGTGTTCCATTTTGAAAAAATCGCATAGCACCAATTCCAGGAGTACCTCCATTGATATTCGTTGCACTGTATCCACCGCAAATGATTCTTCCATCAGGAAGTTGATGAACACTATTCAATTTACCACTGGCTGCCGGGTCGAAGCGTTGCATTACAGAGCCCATTGTTCCAAAAGTAGTATCTGGTGAACCATCAGCATTAAATCGCGCCAAAAAAGGCAGCTGACCAGAACCTGCATTTGAAGATGCTTGTGTACCACAAGTAAGTATTTTTCCATCTGATTGCAATGCAAAATCGTATGCCAAATTACGATAATCGAAGGCATGTCTCACCTCACCATTTACACCAAATGATGGATCATGATTTCCACAAAAATCAGTTACGAGCATATCGATTAAATAATCATGTCCAGTAGTAACTGTCGGATCAACATCATAACCACCCATTAGAATTCTTTGTCCGCTCAAACGAAGTAATTTCGTCGGCGTCAAACTACCAAAGGTTAAGGTGTAATGTAATACAGACTGATCAGCATACAAGGAATCTGGCACTAGATTCTGTGCTTGTGTTTTTAAATTTATTAGAGAACAAAATAGAAGTAGTGAAAGGGTAAATTTTCTTTTCATAGATGAAAGGTTTATGAGTGTTTTTAACAAAACAAAAATGCCCTTTTCCTATATAGTTCTCAAGCCCTAATATTAGGGATAAAATTAGAACAATTGGTCTCTAACCGACTTTGCGATGGCCTCTCCGGCAGAGTGTACTTGCAGCTTTTCGTAGACTTTCTTCAAATGTGAATTAACGGTATTAAAAGTGATTTCAAGTTGATCTGCAATCATTTTATACGAATTGCCTTGTGTAAGTAATCTCAACACATCGGTTTCGCGATCCGTTAAGCCATAATCGGGCTTTACTGACTTTTCGCTTCTAAAAAATGTAAGAACTCTTTGAGCAATTGCCGGAGTCATAGGCGCTCCGCCTTGTAGAGCTTCGCGAATGGCACTTAAAATAACTTCAGAAGATGCATTTTTTAAAAGATAACCAGCAGCTCCAGCTTTCAATGCTTGAAATATCTTATCATCATCATCGAATACTGTTTGAATGATAATAGGAAGAGAAGGAAACGATGCATGAATAAGTCGTGTTGCTTCAATTCCGTTAGTTCCGGGCATATCAATATCCATGAGTACTACATCAGGCTTTAGTCTAGCAACTTCCTCCAACGCATTATTGGCCTGCGACAATGCACCTGAAACCGCGAAATCAGAAACAGACTCGATCAATAAAGTGAGGCTATCTCTTCGGTCCTCATTGTCATCAAAAATTAATACGCTTATCATAGGTCAAACAAAAATAGTGATGAATTCGCAAATGTATATCCCTAATTTTGGTGAGTACTTGGTCTAGATTTTTGGCCTTCCCAGTTCAACTTTATTGAAACCCCACCAGATTGTGAGTCAATTATCGCCAAGGTACCTCCAAAAGCTTCCATTCGGGATTTCATATTTCTTAGTCCAATACCAGCTGATATTTTAGTATTATCAAATCCCATTCCATTATCATTAATAGAAAGTTGAAAGCGATTTTCATCAGCACTCATCCGACAATCTATTCTAGTACATTTACTATGTTTCATGGCGTTCGAAATAGCTTCTCTAAAAACCAATAAAAGGTTCCTTTTTACTTCGGGTAAAAACTCTAGCATATCAAGTGTGCCCTCTTCTTCAAAATAGAATTCAATTGATGATTCGTACAATAAACTATGGGCAGTTTCTCTTAACTTCATCGACCAATTCAATTGTTCATTATCGGAGGAATGCGTAGCCCATACAATGTCTCTCATTGCATCAATTACGCGTTTGGAGCTATTTCGAATTCGCATTAATATAGAATGTGCTTTCTCGGGCTCCGAATCAACATACTTGTCGGCAACTTCACTATAAATGATAATGCTACTTAATGTTGAGCCAACTTCATCGTGTAAATCGGCAGCCAGTCGATTTCTCATGTTTAGGAATTGCTCCTGAGCTTTCCTCTTCTCCTCCAATTGAAGGATTAATTCATCTTGCATTCGCAATTTCGCCCCTTGTTCAGCTTTCGATTTGTATCCCAATCCAGTATTAAAGAAAAACACTTCAAATACGATTCCAATCATCGTAAAATAAATTGGAGGAAAAGCTAACCACCAATTATTCGACATAAGAATAGTAGAAGTCATAGCGAAAAGATGTCCGGTAGCGGCAAAAGCTGATCCCAATAAAATAAATCGAATTAATTTATCACGCTTTTGATAGAAGAAATTAATTAACCATAAAGTACAGACATAAATTACAAGTAAAAAAACTAGAGAAAATTGACCTATCAATTTTTGATAACCGAGATAATTAAGAACAAAAACTGGAACTAAGTAGAGTAAAATCAGTCGTTCAATATTTATAACAATTCGATTAACTTTAGGATAAAGCTCAGCCATATTGATATAGTGACGAGTAAATTCCAAGTAGAAGTAATAAGGCAAGAATAGCATTATACTACTTAAGTATTGGTTCATTCCGGGATGAATATCTGATAAAATTGGAAGGCTATAAACCAATTCGTATCGCAATCCGAAATATAATTCGATACAAATAAGATAACATAGATAATTAAGATATTCAACACGTCGATGGTAGAGCCATTGGATCAAAATATACAATAACTGAAAAATTACAAAAGCATTAAATGTAAACAATATGAATACAAAATCTGTTTCATTATTTAATAATTCAAAACGATCATCCTTCAATTCTTTCGGCAAAAGGATATCAATATTGTTGATTCCACTTTTATAGTAGATTGGTCCAGTAGAAAGAATGAAATCATATTTACCGGGCGGCAATTCAAACATTAAAGCTTTATAAAATGGTTGCCCAAGAGAATCTATACTAAGTTTAGATTCAGTAGTAAATTTCACTATCCCACCATTTCCTCTTCTATACAAACAAAAATTTCCAGCTCCTCTATTTAACCTTAAGGCTAAATAACAATTACTCTTGCCCGTATTTTCTAACGTCCATTTAATCCAACATTCCGAAATTTTCGTAGGCCACGGGAAACTATTTGCCGAAACATCTTTAGGGAAAGGCAAAAATAACCTTTCAGGAGGGACAGTACTAAACTCACCAAAAACATAGGAAGGCTCTTGTACGATTTTTACATTGGAGATTTTATCAAGACGCACAAAATTCTTATTCCCCCAAACCTCTGCTTGCAAACATCCCAATTGTATAAATGAGATGTAGAATAATAAAAGGAGAATACGGTTTTTCATATGATAATTTGCCAACAACTTATATTATGCTTTGTATGATAATAATGGAGCACATTTTACTATAAGTCAATGACGAAACGATTTAAAGGCCGTACTAAAGTAAAAAAATAATTGCATTTTGATTAGAAATTGAGTTATCTTGTCGATATAGATCCAAATGAGGTGCTTCCATTATGAAATTGATGATAAATAGAGTATTTTAGCCTCATAACGACTTGAATTATACGTTTTAAGCAATCAGATGGAATTAAAGCCGGAACTTACTATAGTTATCCCCGCCTACAACGAAGAGGAAAACCTGAAGATCATCTTACCAGATTTAATAGCATTCGTCGAGAAGCGAAATTGGAAATTAATCATTACCAATGATGGATCGAAAGATAATACAAAGGCTGTTCTTAAGAATTACGAGCACTCTAATCGTTTAAAAGTTGTGCATCATAAATTAAACAAAGGATATGGTGCTGCTATTAAAAGTGCAATACAAGCAAGCGATACTGAGTATGTAATAACCATTGATGCTGACGGGCAGCACCGAACAGATGATGTCGATAAGTTATTCGCTTTGGTAAAATCGACCGATGCTGATATGATTGTTGGATCGCGCAAAGGTACAAAAGATGCGTCCTTCATGAGATCTATTGGTAAATCAATAATTCGATTTACTGCTAAGTTGATGTTAACAGTTCCTGTGCATGATATCAATTCGGGAATGAAGATTTATCGTACAGAGTTAGCAAAACAATATTTGCATTTAACTCCCAACAATATGCCATACAGTGATATTATTACTTTGATCTTTATAAGTAATCGTCATTTAGTATTAGAAGAGCCTATTGTAGTCAATGATCGTTTAAAAGGCGAAAGTACGATTGGTATTCAGACAGCGTTTGAAACGATAATGGAAATTGTAAACATGATATTCTTGTTTAATCCGATGAAAATATTCTTGCCAGTATCTATCATTGCTTTTTTGATATCGGCAGCATGGGGAATTCCAATTATACTTCGTGGACAAGGAGTAAGTAGTGGAGCATTACTTGGATTTATTTCATCGCTAATTTTCTTCTTCCTTGGATTAATTGCCGAGCAACTCACATTAATTCGCAAAAACCAAAAGAACAATTCAAATTAAAAATCTTACAGGAATAAACTATTCCTGTTAAATAGTATGACTACTGATATTTTAATAAGCATTGTAATTCCGGTTTTTAATGTAGAGGACAGTCTATCAAGATGCCTTGATAGTATTTTAAATCAGACATTCAAGAATTTCGAGATTATCATAGTTAACGATGCATCGACTGACAATACACAACAAGTCATTGATCGTTATAAAGCAACCTTCCCCAACCATATTCAATCTATCATAAAAGAAAACGGCGGGCCAGGAGAAGCTAGGAATTTTGGAATGAAAAAAGCAGTCGGGAAGTATTTAACTTTTGCAGATGGAGATGACACCCTTGAACCAAATTATTTTGATGTAATTATTAATGCTATTGAAAAACATCAGCCCGATTTAGTTTTCATTGCTTATCAAAGAATTTATAATCGAAAGCAAAGTCTTTTAGAAAAAATATATCCGTTTGGGAGTTGGAATATTTACGATACCCCTGTAAGTTTATCATCACATCCTGAAATCATTTGCAAAACAGAAGGTGCGCCATGGTTACGAATCATCAAAAGAGAGATAATTGCCGAGAATGAAAAACTACTTTTTTCAAATGGCAAAATGGCGGAAGATCAAGAAGCTAGTTTAAGATGGTTTCTGCATACACCGAAAATTGTATTCTGCAAAGAGCCAATTTATAATTATGTTATTCATTCGAAGTCATTGAACTTCACGATTCATAGCATTAGTGATTTCATGAAAGTTATTGATTCTGTTTGCGGACATTACCAATCAGAAGGGAAATTACAAACTTATTATTCAGAACTTGAAATTGTTTTCATTAAGCAATTACTTATTTCGAATATGCGCCGATTGAAAATGGCGAAGGCGGATAATAAATTTGAAACCTTCATGGGATTGAGAGAAGGCTTATCGAAGTATTTCCTTGAATATTACAACAATCGATATTTGAAAAATGAGCCCATCTATGTGAGGCTTGCTGTATACCTTTCATGGAAAACACCTAGAATATTTAAGTATATTCTTTAAGCCATTTACATTCAATTCAAAATATTACTTTCATTCCAACCAATTATTTGTTATAATTGCCTAAAGCAATAAACCTTATTAAGAACTATGAAAAAGGCTAAATCACCAAATAAGTCAAATACAAGTGATTTTCGACCACAAAATTCTTCTTCTAAAAAACCTGTAAGTAGCCAGGGATTAATGGGAGGTGTTGCGCTATTAATCATATTTTTTGTAGGATTGATTATCTATTCTAACAGTTTCAAATGTTCTTTTCACTTAGATGATAGAAATAGCATTATGGAAAATGTTAGTATTCGCAATTTATCGGATATTGGAGCAATATGGAATTACAATCACAGTCGATTTATTCCATACCTATCTTTTGCTATAAATTATCATTTCGGAGAGTTAAACGTTTGGGGATATCATTTTGTCAATGTACTAATTCACTTAATAACTTCCGGACTTGTTTGGTGGCTAACGATGCTTCTTTTTTCTACTCCGGGATTAAAATCTCATTCACTTGCAGAACATAAAAAATCGATTGCACTTTTTACCGCCTTACTATTTGTATCTCACCCCTTAGCTACGCAATCAGTTACTTATATTGTGCAAAGAATGGCGGCGATGGTGGCCATGTTTTATTTTCTTTCATTAACCCTTTACATCAAAGCTAGGATCTCCGAAAATAATGGCGTATCGAGATACTTCTTGTTTGGAGGAGCAATCGTTGCAGCTATCTTAGCGCTTTTAACAAAAGAGAACGCCTTTACGCTTCCATTTACAATTGTATTGATTGAAATCTTTTTTCTGTCTACCAACACTCCAAAAATTCGCTTCAACGATAAGCGTGTCATATTTCTACTAACTGCAATAGCGAGTATGGCAGTAATATTTTCGATTAGTTTTAGCGGAAGTATCTTTAAGCCATTGCCTGCATCGGGAGGGAATAACTTCGTTGTATCATCAATGGACTATTTGCTAACTCAATTTTCTGTTATCTTAACTTATGTTCGTTTGCTGATATTGCCAATCAATCAAAATCTTGATTATGATTATCCTTTAGCTACAAGTTTCTTTGCTTTGGGAACACTATTCAGCTTCTTGATATTTATTTCATTAATTAGCCTCGCTATTTACCTCTTCAATAAGAACAGAATCGTTTCATTCGGAATTTTTTGGTTCTTCATCACCTTGGCTGTAGAGTCGAGTATTATACCAATCGCCGATTTAATTTTCGAGCATAGAACTTATCTACCTTCTTTTGGATTTTTCCTTATCATTAGCTCTTTAGGTTACATGTTCCTTCGCAAAAACAACAAATCGATACTACTTGCTTTATTTATTGTTCTTATTGCAACATATTCAGGAATGACATTCCAAAGAAATAAAGTTTGGAAAGACGAGTTAAGTTTATGGAATGATGTGATTACAAAATCGCCTAATAAAGCTAGACCATATATGAATAGAGGGGTGGCGTATTGGAGCATGGATCAGCGAGAAAAAGCATTAGCAGATTACGCTAAGGCTGTAGAACTTAACCCTAAGTATTATTCTTTAGCTTATTTCAATTTAGGAGTAGCTTATGCTAGTTTTAACCAATGGGAAAAAGCGATCGATAGTTATACGAAGAGCCTTGAAATAAATCCGGAAAATTCAGAAGCCTATGCCAGTAGAGCTGTAGCTTATGGCAATTTAAATCAAATGGATAAAGCCTTAGCAGATTTTCAAATTGCAATAACGAAGAATCCTAATAATCAAAATAATTATTACAACCGCGGAAATATTTATATGAGTAAACAGCAATGGGCCGAGGCAGTTAATGATTATACCAAAGCTATAGAAATTGATCCAAGATACATTGATTCTTATTCGAATCGAGCTATTGTTTATGGAAGTACAGGTGAACTAGAAAAAGCGATTATTGACTGCTCAAAAGTAATTGAGTTAGATCCTAATTATATTAAGGCTTATAACAATCGTGCGATTACCTATGGAAGTTTGAAAAAATGGAAAGAGGCTATTGCAGATTATTCGACGGTAATACAATTTGCTCCGAAGAACAAAAGCGCATATTACAGTCGAGGTGTGGGATACACTAACACCGAACAATGGGAATTAGCGGCTGCAGATTTTGCAAAAGTATTGGAATTAGATCCTAGTGATCCTTTAGCAAATTCGAGTCGACAGTTTGCATTGAGTAAACTTCAAAACAAAAAATAAACTAAATTATTGAGGATAAAAATAGCCTTTCATTCCATAAAGAATGAAAGGCTTTTTATTTACACATCATTAGTTATTGATTCTTTACGCAACGCACAGAAAGTCCGACATTTTTAGAAGCTTTATAACGATCAATATTACTGTTGAAATAGCTAAGTAATCGTCCATAAGCTTCATTCGTAGAAGAAGGTGTAGATGTCCACCAGTAGCCATATGCGCCTACATCATTACATTTACCATCAGGGCTTTTATTTCCTCCTGCATACCCTAAAAAATTAGCGGTACCAGTGGCTCCTGTATTTGGTGCCACCCAATGAGTAATACCAATTTCTTTCATAGCTCCGCCAGCTATTTCACTTTGAATTCTTTTACGCTCAGTTGTGTCTGCATATGAATCAAGGAATGCAACTGCAGTATTCCAATCGCTATCCTTAGCAACGTGCCATCCTACAGGGCATAATCCGGCAGGATTAGCAACTGCATACCAATTGTATAATTGCCCGAATGCTTGCTCCTTTATTGTATCATTATTGTAAACGGCGCAGGCTCCTGTTTTATTCACCTTCCATTGCGCATCACTCAATTTTTTTGAGATAGGTTTTCCGTTGCGATAGGTCTTCGTACGCAAGTTTTCTTGAAACCAAAGTTGCTTCCCAATTACTACTGTTTTATAAACATTGCCCTCAATATCCTTTATTGTTAAAGGAATAGAATCTTCAGGAGCCTCCATTGCAATTGATTTAACCCTATTCACATCTTTCTTAGGTCTTACTACTGCATAATTAGCATATGCAATTGCACTAAATGCAAATAACAATATTGTTGATTTGAATGAATCTTTCATAACATCACATTATAGAAAGATAAAAATAAGAAGTTTTCATGAAGAAAGGAAGAAGGAGGAATGTGTTGTAATATGATCTAAATTAATATTACAAACAATCACACAACTATTCTTTATGATATACTGCAAATTTTTTTGAGTAGATTCCATCATGATTGGATATAATTAATGAGTAAATACCATCTTTAAAATAAGAAGTATTAATCATAATTCTATTATCAATCATCTCATCGCCATTTTTAATAATCCTACCTAATTTATCAGTTATGACTACATTACAATTTCCCTTCTTTAAATTATTTATATCAATTGTAATTAAATCATTCGTTGGATTTGGATAAATGTTAAACATTTCATTCTTATCAAATGTGTTCACCCCAAGTATTCCCGGTTGTAATATGATTCCTTTTTGAGCATCAACGCTATCGCCCAAATTACTGATGAGCGTAAGCTTTAATTCATAGTTACCTTGGGTAAGACCGATGGTATTCCAATTAGCTAACGTAGCATGTCGAATTTCCTGCGTACTATCAATTACAATTGCATGCCATATTGTGTCACCTACAGCTCGATAATACAAACTGTAAGCGTAAAAGTCCATCCATGAACCCAATGGTCCTTGATCGATAAAGGCTGTGCCGCTAATAGGTACAAAAGTATTTGTAAAAGATGATGCTGGTCCGTTGATATTAGCATACCAAGCAACCGCGTGTTCTTGTGCAATTGGATCTTGTGGCAAAGAACTTTGGGCGACGATCATTACACTGCTTCCTATAGCAGTTGGCGGATTACTATTACAAGTCCCGTATCCGAAAACAAAAATTCCGTTGCGTTCGCTTCTAACAATCGTTAAAGCACTACTCAGCGAACTTACAATAAAGCTGGTATCGGTTGCCCAGAAATATCCTCCTGAACCATCCATTAAAAAATTCTCTGCTAGGCACATCGACTTATATTGCGTACCCACTTCGCCTAAAATACATCCGGTGATATGCAAATAAGAGGTATCGAAAACATACAAGCTCCATGTTTGAACATTACAATTATTGAAATGTAAATTTCGATCGGGCAATGGTGCAGTAAAGTTCGAATAAACCGAATTATTTACTAATCCGGAAGCGTTTACTGAATCACCATTTTGAAACCAGCAACCAATAGCTCGAATGACAGAATTATTGATGGTAACATCAGAACCATTTACGGGCATTAGTCCCCACCATACATTAGTGCAAGTATCTAATTGTACATCGTACCCTACTCCACTGATTCCAGGTTGAAAATGATTAACAGTATAACTATTTATTAAAGATCCGGGAGGATAAGTTGTATTGATCACAGCTGAATCGGCATACTGTTGCCATAACAATAAAGTATCAGAATTGCTGACATGGAAATGACTTGTGCCCGCAATAATATATTCTCCCATTAAATTGCAATCGTTGATATTAACTTCGGGATTGCCCCATAATCCGGCAGTTGTCCAATCGTTTTGATAAATATGATTTAAATTCACTTGAGCTGCTCCTTGAAAAATAAAATTATGCGACATTCCACTGAACTCGAAAGCGCATTGATTTAAGGTAAGCGATGCACTGTCAACTATCATAACGGAACGTTGGTAGAACCAAGCTTGAGGAATATGAAATTGTGTTGAATCACCAATTAAAGTTCCATTGCCCCAAACATAAATATCTCCCAATACAGTCGCGTTTGCATTATCAAATATTAGCACTCCGTCATTAAAAACATAGATCGGACCGTTGCATGTCCAGTTGCCTGTTACAACCAAAGTATCGTGAGGAACAGCCCCAACAAAAGCCGTATCTATTTGAGCGGGGCTTACAATAGAAGAGCGGCGATTGAAGGTTCTTTGCAAGTCGGGCTTCACGATTGACCTATTAACGGCACTCATAACAGCACCGGGAAGCGCTGCAGATGCCTTATTGGGAACAGGAATTGAATTTACTGATGAAGATGAATTCTTGAGGATATTTAAGCTCTGTCGGATACGATCAGCTGGTAATCGCAAAGCGGGGGATTGCTGCGCGTATACTGAATTAAGAGTTAAAATAAAACTAATAATGAAGCGAAAGGGTCTAATCATGACTAAATATTTTAATGCTAATATATGAATTCTTCTATAATTCGATTAAACTAGTTAAGTCAAATAACAAATTGATCAGGCAACAAAAATGAATTTTAGGTTGTCTGTATAATTATTCTCAAATTTGTTAATTATATTTTAAACTTCATGAAACAGGTCATATTTGGTCTATTATTGATAGTAATCATAGCGATTCCAAAGAAATCACTTTCACAATATTCTACGATAGATACAACCTATAGTGCAAATCAATTAGCACAAATCCTTGCAGGTCACGGTGTATTAATCTCAAACGCGATTTATTCGGGAGCCGATGGAGCAAAGGCGAAAATATCATGCACGAATTGTGGAATGCCAGTGACAGAAGGGATTATGCTATGCACTGGGAGATGTTACGATCTCGATAGCCTACCAACTAAATTGTCGACTACAGATTTTCTACTTCCTGGTGACCAAACTTTGTCAACATACTTCAACACACCAATAACATCAATATTTGATGCCGTAACTCTTGAATTTGATATGACAGTGTTATCTGACAGTTTCGAGATATCTTATTCCTATCTATCGGAAGAATATAACGAGTATACAAACAGTGGTTGCTTTGATGCGTTTTTAATTTTAGTAGATGGCATAAACATAGCTTTTGTACCGGGCACTTCGCTTCCCGTTAATGTGAACACTGTAAATAATGGTCCTGCACCGTTTGGTGTTGCTAGTAATGGCCCTTGTAATAATTGTAACTATTATGTAGATAATGTTAACGGAGCAAGTATGGTATACGATGGTTATACTACTTTAATTAAAAACAAAATCCCAATTAATCCTTTTATCCCTCATCATGTTAAAATAGTCCTCGCTGATGTATGTGATGGAGATTATAATACAGCATTAATGATAAAATCTTTTAGTGCTAAAAGCAGTTCTTCTAATAACCCATGTTACTTATATTCCGTAGAAGCATCCCCAAAAGACACAATGGTTTGTCAAGGAGAAATACAGCTAACAGCTATTTCAAATTACCCTTCATCCAGTTATCAATGGCTTCCTACTAATGGGTTGTCAGATTCGAACATTAGCAACCCAATAGCTTCACAAATTTTTGATGAAACTTATGTTGTAACGGCAACACATCTAAATCCAAATTGCATTTCTACTGATACAATACATATTTCTGCTGCTAGAGACACTAATATCACATATACTATTTGTAATGATACAGTAAGTATCTCATTGCCTATTAATTCCCCAAATTATAATTGGATTTCTTTTACGGACACTAACAATATTAGCGTTCCGCTTCAAGATACCTCTATTAACATCAATGCATATTTGTCGGGAGTCTATATTGGTTCAGCCTCTTTTCAAAACTGTACAGTTGCCAATTCCTTTAATATCATTGATACATGTTCCGTAGCCACTCGTACTTGGCCAGGCGATTGTAATAATGACCTTTCTGTTAATGTAGAGGATTTGCTTTACCTGGCAAAAGGGTATTTATCAAGCGGCTTATCACGACCAGTCTTAACTAATACTTGGGATGGTTACTGGGGCAACAATTGGAATCAGACATTTGCTAATGGTATAAATTACAAAAATTCAGATTGTAATGGAGATGGAATTATATCATTAGACGATACCTTAGCAATTCATCTGAATTATGCACAAACACATACAAATCGTAGTGCTAATAATGAAATTAATAAATCATTAAATAGCATCTATTTAATGGCATTGCAAGATTCAGCCTATGCAAATGACATAATATACTTTGATGTGATGGCCGGATCAAATTCACAACCTATTGACAGTCTGTTAGGATTATCTTTCACAGTAACCTTTGATACGACACTCATTTCTAACAGCAATTTAAACTTCAATGTTACTTCAACAACATTAGGAACCCCTATGATGAACCTAATTGAAATGACTCACGTAGATTTTTCAAGTGGGATATTATCTGTTGGAATTTCAAGAAATGATCAAACAAGTATTACTAACTTCAATGGGCGCATTGGAACTATTGAAATACAAACTAGTTCATTCATTAATATTCCGATCTATTTTAACTTAACACTATCTGATGTGACTATAATGAAACAATCAGGTCAAACATTTGGCGCTGCACTTATGAGTGATAGTACAGTATTGCTCCCAGCAATTACAGGCATAGAAACTTTCAGTGAAAGCCCAATAATTAAAATCTATCCAAATCCTTCTAAGGACCAATTAAACATCGAAACTACTATTAGTTCTTTTTACAACATCAGCTTTTTTGATATATCAGGAAGACCATTGACCCTATCACCAACTATATCAAAAAAGGGAAATCGAGTACTCTTTACGTATAGCACAATTTGTCTGCCCTCCGGAATTTATACAATCGTTTATACTTCTCATGATTCCGTAATAAGAAAACAATTTATCAAACAGTAGATATAGATTATTTCTCAAACAATTCTCGACGGTGCCACGAAGTATTCTTTCTTAAAAGCTTTTGAAAATGCATGAATATCAGAAAAGCCAGAAAGTAGAGCCGCGTCAGAAACCGAACATCTATGTTTTTTCAGTAACGTTTTTGAATAGTCCAATCGTTTTTGAATAACAAATTGCATTGGACTCAACCCGTAGACAGTTTTAAACAATCGATAGAAATAGTATTCTGATAATCCACAATTTATTGCGATCTGTGGAACATTTATTTCAGCAGTGAAATTGCTTTCAAGAAAATCATGTCCAGCTTGCAACTTTCTAAATAGTTCCTTTCGTGTTTGCGATTTCACTGCATTCATACTCCTAAGTTGTTTTACAATTGGAGTATAATCCTTCACTAACTGTTCGGCGATATGGAAATAAAACGAATTGTCGAACAGGTGATTATCATACGGATTTTTAGAGAGCAGATGATCTAACTTTGATAAAACAGTACCGAGATTAGTATTGTCCGACTTAAACTTACTTTCAAAAAACTCATCCGAATCGAAGAATGACTTAGTAGATAAATCAGGATTTGTTGTATTCGGATACAAGATTGAACACATCACATCATTTAAAAGATCAGGAGATAAATCGATGCATAATCCAGTCACAGGAACTCTACTTTCTATCTCTACCGACCCATTAGAAAAATTATTCGCAAGAATATACTCGCCTGAATCCACTTTAAATTTGGTTGAATTTATAGTATAACATTCATGTCCGCCACTTACGTACTTTATAGAAAAACTTCTAAAAGGAATCTTGCAATAGTATTCACTCAGCAAAGAATAATTTATTAAGTTACTCCTTGGAGGCAGTTTAATTACAGACTTAGTAGTATTTGTGAATACGGAATACATTGGTTGATTACACAGTGCTATTAATCAAATACCAATATAAGGACCTTTCAATAAATCTCTAAAACAAATACGACCGAAGGTATAAATACAACGACGAAACCGCTAATATGGCCTATAAAATTATTTAATCAAGCGAGAAACTGCTACAACATTTCCTTGGTCTTCAAGTTGAACTAAGTAAAACCCGTTTTGCAATTGATCTAAATTACTGATAGTACAAACATATCCGTTATTAGAAGAATGAAATTCAGCTGTGCTATTGATTTCTTGTCCCAAAGTATTTCGAAGTACCACTCGAAGATCATTTACATTTGAAGAGGTTTTAAAATCAATGGTAATTTGATCGTTAAACGGATTAGGATAAGCATTTAATTTCTGAATGGAAGTTGCTTCTTCATTTATTGACGTAAGATTTAACCAAGTGTTATAAGTCTTCAACAAAGCAGAAACAACAGGCAAGAGTGTCCAACTGGTAAACCCGTTATGATTCATCAAAACTGAAATACTAATATCTCGATCAGGAATATACCATGAACTAGCTGCGTAAGCTAAATCACCACCATGACCATATGCTACTAATCCTTGGAAAGTATTTCTCATTAGTCCCAGTCCATACTTTCCACCTTGGGAACCGGAAGCATTCACAACTGTTTTAGCTTCATTCATCATTGCTTGAGAAACAACATCTCCACGCATATATGTTCTCATCCATCGCGAAAGATCGGAAGCAGTTGCATAATATCCTCCTGCGGCCCCAGCGGCTGAGTTTAATGCAAGATAATTGAAATAGAAGTTATGTGCATCGTCAAGAACTCCGTCGCCGTTTAAATCGAGCCACAGATGTGCTACAGGCTGTGAATATGATTCGAATGCAGGTATACCGAAAGTGGAATAACCGAAATTTGAATAGAATCGATTTCGAATTTCAACCCAAAATGGATTACCGGTTGCCGATTCAATGATCATACCTAAAAGAAAATAATTCGTATTGCAATAACTCCATGCTCCACCAGGCGCAGCTGGAGGAGGTAATATAAAAGTGTTAACTAAATCACTTGCCGACCACACCAACGATTGATTCGCCATTAATGCAGGCTGGCAATTTGGATTATTCAATACATCATACAAACCACTTTGGTGACGAAGTAATTGTCGGATAGTAATATCGGGATTGATATATTGAATAGTATCTAACCATTGATGAATGCTATCATCAAGTGATAAAACCCCATCATCAACAAGCTGAAGAATACAAGCCGAAGTAATCGTTTTTGTTACACTACCGATAAGATAAGCATCATTGGTGGTTGCGTTAACGAAAGCGCCTGAAATCCCTGATGCTCCTGCCCACACAGCAGTATCAGGAAATTGTACAGCAGCATTTAATGATTTTGCATTTAACACTGTTCGTATGCTATCTAATGTGGTAGAAAGCATGGCATCTAAAACAGGGTATCCACTTGATTGCGCGGACACATTTCTGTTCATTAAAATCACAAAAAGAATTAAAAATAATCGAAGATGCTTCATCATAATATTTGAATATACTTCAAATCTAAGAAAAGTTAAAGCTTGAGCATTTGTCAAATCCTGCAAAAAGTGTGCAAATCGGAATATTTGCTTGATAATCTGCTAATTCTGAGTGCATCTGCATATCAAAAACACAACAATTCTATCATGCAAATAAAAAGCGAATCTTCTCATTTGAAAAGATTCGCTTTTTTACAAAGTTTTCTATTTAGAAAATCATGTTATTGAAAAACGCTCAAGCAGCGAAAAAAAAATTATCATTTTAGAATAAATAATGGGGCCGAAAATTATCGACCCCATTTGAAAAATCACATTTTAACCAGCTTTTGTTGCCATTGAACACCTTTCGATGAACGATAATACACAAAGTATACTCCTGCGGGGAATTCATGAGTAGAAGGCTCAAATGAGTATTCTGCTCCGGGTTCTGCTTTAACCTCTTTTCTAATAAGCAATCGACCGGTGCCATCTGTTATGAAAATTTCTCCTTCTCTATCTTCATCATTAAATTGCAGAGTGACTTTAAAAGAAGAAGAAAAAGGATTAGGTGCAACTTTTCCCGAAACGCCATTTACTGCAACGCTACGTAAAGTCTCTCTTTCCTCATTCTCTAATTCGGGGTTAGTTTGATTAGAAGGTCTCCATAAAGCTAGATTACATTCATCTATTTTCGCAAAGAAGTTGCATCCTGGTGTTGCTCTAAATCCCGGTAAAAATTGAATAAATTGAGAAGCTGAATAGGAAACAGGAGCTGTATTAATAATTGTGTTTGTACAAGTGGATCCTCCCGCTATAATATAATACTGTTCGGTAACTGCATTGACCAACTGCGCGCCATTATTGTACGGAAAAGTACCGCATGCAGTTGTTGTTCCGATAACATTATCAATCACACCAACAGCATCCCATGCTAATGCCACTTGTAAATTTTCAAAAGAGCACCATCCATAAATTAAATCACTTGCTGCGAGCCATGATCTACGAGCATCAACATAATCGGAAGAAGGGCCGATATAATCTTGCAACGCAGAATAAGCAATTGTGCGTGAAGTTGTCATGCCCAAAGGCTGAACAGTAATAACTTCTCCCATTGAATTTGTATCGGATCCGCCATTCACCATCAGATAGAACATAAAATTCTGAACACCACTGTTTGTATGAACCCCAAAATTATCAGCTGAATCGGCTGCTGTATTTCCATTTACATTATGCCAATACAATCCATGGTATGATGAAGGTTGAGCATAAACATTAGGATTTATAAAGCTTCTTAATGTAGTACCGCAATCAGTTCCGACTAGCCAATTATTACTTCCAAGTGTCCAGTTTTCTACGATTTCACCGAAAATATCACTGAAAGATTCATTTATTGCTCCCATCTCTTTTGTATAATCCAAGTACGAAGCATAGTGCGTAACACCATGTGTATATTCGTGAGCAACAACATCCAAAACACCCAAATCATCACTATTTGTAGTAGAACTATTTCCACCAAAATATAGGATATCGTTACTAAAGAATGCACCCCAGCCAGTCCAACTTCCCGGACCATTGTTAAACAAACAATTTGCCATAGCATAAGTATTCCTCGGTAGTTCATTAATAGAAATACGATTATGGACCGTTCTAAAATATGTATTTGCATTTGTCAAGCACCACAATGTTTGTGTACCACTGCTTTTACCTAATGCCCAGCTATTCCCAACATTTGAATAAATATTGTAGCTATTGGTTAGTGTATCATAGTTTTGATTATATACTATAAGTTGTTCTTGATTGCAATCATTTTTTGTCACATATAATGATCCAGAAATTGAAGTGCTTATATTTTTACTTCCATATTTTGCAGTAATTGCGGGACCAACATTACATTCACGATGTTCATCTCGATTTCCAACAAACTCTCCAGTGTAAGCATCAATATAATAATATCCATAGCGTAAGTAATCCTGATGCACTAAATATCGAAAGCATCTTTTCGCAGTCATAGAGCGATCATCATTTCTCTGAGCAAAATACACCTCTTCTCCATCGCTGACAGACTCATATTTAGTTTTAATGTAAGAGCTTATCAATTTTGCTTTCAGCTGAGAAGATTCATACTTTGCTGTTCCAACAGGTTCAGGAATTGCTCCTTGTCCATTGATAAGAACAATTCTATTATCACGTTCATGAAAGCTGATCCTTATACCGATAACTGGTAGTCCGTCAATTAACTGTTTATAATGTGTATGAGTTATTCCAGATTCATCAGTATTTGTACGATCAACAACTAAATTTGAATTCGCTGTTAGACCTAGTAAAGTACCATATTCCGAAATAAACTCTTGGTTTTGGAGACTGACACTTTTCTTCAAATAGAGCCATCCTCTGGTACTTCGAGGCTCGGCGATTTGCAACATTTGCGGCGACCAAAACGAATCTTGGGCCTGCAAGTATCCTGATGTCATAATCAACATCAGAATACTCTTTAATATCCATTTTCTCATATTCGTTACCGTTAGAATTAGTTCTTAGATGCTTTTAGCTGCTCAATTTCCTTTTGTAGTTGAATAACATATAGAGTTAATTCTTCTACTTTCTCAACAAGCTTTGTTGACATTTCACCAACGTTCATTCCTTCCTTATCAACTACAGTTGCAGCTGGCATTCCCGGTAAGCGATTAAATTCGCGAATATGATCTTCTACTTCTTGAAGCGAACGTAGTTTATAGTCTTTTGCAAAAACATAATCAGGGAAAGGAGACATTTGAACTTTTAGTTCTTCGCAAATAATTCCGCCATCAACTGCTAACATATAACCTGCAGCTGGATTAATATTCTGACCTATTGAAATTCTACCATCATTTACATTCATTTTGAAATTCCATCCAGCTCCTCCAAAGCCCCAAAGAGCCATGTTGTTATTATCATACATTCCCATAAAGCCTCTTAATGTAGTTCCTGTAGTGTCTGTAAATTCAATACCTGAAGCTGTACCGGCATTAACTTGTCCTGAGAATCTTAGGCGACCGCGATAAACATCCATTTTGCTTAAAGGAGATGATTTTCCTATACCTAAAAACCCAGTAGCCGCTTTGTAAATAAAAGTGTTTGCTGCTGTTCCATGAGAAATATCACCACCATAATAATTTAAATACAAAGTGCTAGCACTTCCATTATTACGCGCTTGAATATCATCGGGGTCAATAGCCATATTTTGTCCTGCAGTTGCCCCTACCGTTTCATAACCGCCACTCGCTAATGAAATCTGTGTTCCTGTACCTAGATGCAAAGTAGATGAAGGAGTTAATGTCCCTAACCCTAAATATCCATTTGATGTTTTAAGAATATTATTTTGTGAACTAAGTCCGAAATTAATATCACCACCATAAGAATTTAAAACGAGTGGAGCGGCTAAACTATTTGATCGTGCCTGTAATCCATCCTGATCGATTGCTAGGTTTGCTGAAGTCGTGCTACCCATTATAGCATACCCTCCGGTACTTGAAGTTGCAGCCGTTCCAGTATTGATGTGCAATTTTGCAGCAGGTGCAGATGTACCCAATCCTAATAAACCTGTTTGTTTAAAATAGAAAACATTACTACCATCTCCAATTTGAACATCTCCGCCAAGTTTATTCAAACGTAATAGCGCAGATGCTCCGTTAGATCGTGATTGAATATCATTTTCATCCGCCACCAAATTAGGGGCATTGACCAAACCAATTAAAAATTTACCATGCGTAGAGAGACTAACAGTATCTGTTCCTGACAACTGCAGTAATGATGAAGGATTAGCTAAACCGATACCTACTTTACCGGTAGTATCGATTGTCATACGAAGAGTGTTCTTTGATTTAAACTTTAATGAAAAGTTATTGGTAGTGCCAATGAAATCAGCACTAGCAGCTGCATTCCCCGCAGTGTTCCACGTTTGAGCATTTGAGTTTAAGGCTGATCCTGCTACACAGGAAGCGATGAGGATAAATTTTTTAATAGGTTTCATGTGATGTGATTATTTGACACAAAGGTCTAATCCATCATCTCATGAGGCAATCCCATAAATATGAGATTTTTCTATACCAATTTATCTTTGATAGCTTTTGCTACTGCCCCTGCTTTGGAGTTTACTTGAAGTTTTTCGTAGATATGTTTAATGTGGGTTTGAACAGTACCTACACTAATAAATAACTTATCTGCGACTAACTTATAACTATATCCATCAACTAATAATTTCAAGAGTTGCTTCTCGCGTTCAGAAAGTGTTGATTCTTGCTTAAGATTGATGTTTCTTTGTGATTCCAGTACTTTCCTGGCCACGCTAGCACTCATAGGAGCACCTCCCGACATTACTTCTTCAATTCCGCTTATTAATCGTGCAGGAGGCGTATTTTTTAAAAGGTATCCATCTGCGCCAGCACAAATCGCATTAAAAATATTGTTGTTATCGTCGAAAACAGTTTGCATAATGACTGCAATGCCTGGATGATTGCTCTTAACCACTTCAACGGCTTCGATACCGTTCATGCCAGGCATATCGATATCCATTAGAATAACCTGAGGATTAGAAGAATCAATGTCTTTTAACAGAGATAAACAATTTGCATATGCTCCGGTGCAAGTATAGCCTGGAGTATAATCAATTATCATTTTCATTGTTTCGCGTAAAGCGTTATTATCTTCATAAATAACAACTCTGACAGGAGTTTGCATCATGGAACAAATTTATACATCATTAAGCAGTATTGAATACCATATTTATGGTATTTACTTTAAAGGGATTTCTACGGCTACTATAGTTCCGGGGTTTGAATTCAAGATATTTAATACTCCGCCCGACTCTTCGACCCGCAATTTCATTGTACGTAATCCATTTCCGCTAGTCGAATCAGCAACATTAAATCCTATCCCGTTATCTTTAATACTAAGGAACAGATTTTTAGAGTTTGCGTTGATAGCAATTACTATTAGATTTCCCTTGCTATACTTAATCGCATTGTTTACGGCTTCTTTAAATATCAAATAAAGGTTACGTCGTGTACGCATGTCGATTTGTAGACCTTTCACATCGTCAATCTTACAATCGAATTCAAATTGGATAGAGCCATTTATATCTAGTTTATTTACGTATTCACGCATTCTAGAAATCATTTCTGGCAATGGCTCTTGATAAGATTGTATACTCCAAACAATATCGCGCATCCGTTCCATTAAATCACGTGTATTCTCGCTTATATTGCTGGCAATTTTCTGCTTAAGTTCTGGATGTTGTTCACCTTGTTGACGCAATAATTCAGCTGAATAATACACACTAGACAATGTGCTTCCAATATCATCGTGCAAATCATTACTGATTTCATTTCTTAATTGCTGAACTTTTAATAATTGCTTTATTCGGAATTTGTAAGCGATATACAATACTATTAGAACAAAGATCATTACTAATACCATAAACCACCACGTTTTATAAAACGCCGTTTTAACAAAGAAAGGAAGTACTATCAATGCTGCATTTGAGCCTGCATTTTCAACTTTAATATTGAGCGTATAATTTCCTCCTGCAAGGTTTGTAAAAATTAGTGTTCTTCCTGTTTCTACAGGAATCCATTTAGAAGAAAATCCCTCGAGTTTATAATAAAATTTATCGTCACCAGGATTAACAAAATTTTGGCTACTAAAATCAATTTGAATATTGTTTTCATAGTATGCAAAATCCGGTAATTTTCGTCCATTCCATATTTCTCTTCCATTCGCTTTCACTGACAAAACACAAGGATGCAGTGGTATTTGTCCGACATCTAATTTATCGGGGTTAATTCCAATCAAATGACCATGATTTCCAAAGAAAATCATGCCATCCATATTGGCATCATGAGTACCGTTAAAGAATCCTGTTTCAGGCAATGTTCTTTTAGCAGTAAACACTTCTGCAAATTTAGTAATCGGATTGAATTTTGTTAGACCAACTACATCGGCGATCCAAAAAACCCCGTTTTTATCAATTTCAATTCCGCATACCGTATTCTGAGGTAAGCCATTTTCTTCGTTTAAAGTTGATACTGCTCCAGTATGTCTATTAAGATATTGGACTCCTTTATCCTTGGTGGAAAACAGGACCCAATCTTTATTAAGTTCTACCTCGCGCACTTTAGCTTTTGTCCAACCACTTTTGCTTAATGTTTTAGCAGAGTATGTATCTACCGGGGCTTTTCCATTAACGAAAGTATACACACCTTCATTTCCGATACAAGCAAAAACAGTATCATATTCTATCGATAAACCTAAGACTCCTCCTTCAGGAATTCTATGAAAATCGTCGCCATCCTCTGAAAAATGCTCTTCTTTTCCATCTGGATGGATTTTATACAAACCATCAAAATGCGTAGCGATCCACAAATTGTTGAGATTATCCACCAACATACGTGTAACTGCTTTTACATTTGATTTTACTATGCGATGGGTTCTATTAAAAGCATTTGGCAATCGGGTATCAACCTCATAAATAGTTGATGTTGCTGCTATGTATAACTTCCCATTTCTCCCACAAGTAATAACACCGAATATAAATCCGCTTTGATCAAGATGTGTGTTTTCTACAGGAATACGATCAACTGCATGACCACTTCTATCAATACGAACTAATCCTCCAGATTTAGTAGCTACCCAAATATTTCCTTGATCATCTGCATCAACATCACACACACCTGAAGTCGGAATGGAAAAATTACTTGGCTCGGTAGAAGGAGAATAGATAGTAAAGACACTAAAAGTAGGATGATAATAATCGACTCCATCAATACCAATTAACCATATTGTGCCTTGACTATCCTTAAAAATACAATCTAAATATGCGTTACGCAAACCATCGGGATTAGCAATATTATCGGCGTATATTCGGTCGATTTGTTGGGTATTTAAATTGATTATGGATACGCCACCAGCATTTTTCTCTGTACCGAAGCCAACATATGATCCAGTCCAAATTATACTATCATTAATTTCAGCAATTGCCATTATTTGAGACGAAGGATCTTCATCACTTTTATCTTCTGCTATAGCAATTTCACGATATTCTTTTGTAATTAAATCAACTCCCATTAAAACACTTCGGTCGTAATTACCACACCAAACAGTTTTTTTTCCAACAGTTAAGGTAGAAACATCTTTTACTTGATGTTCTGATAAGTCATAAAAGACACTAATAACTTTATCTTGGGATTTCTTACAATACAATGTTCCTCCGAATGAAAAATAAATTGTTCCATCAATGCTATTTCCAATACAGTGGCGCATAAAATTTGGTGCTTCCTCATCCGTAAAAACAACTTCTTTAAGAACAGAATCTGTTGGAATGCAAGAAAACAAACCCATATCTGTAGTTACAAAACAACGATTATTTTGATCGGTTGCAACTCCATCTGGGTGTGCTTCGATTATTTCATTTTTACTGTTGATAAACTTCTTAATTATTCTGGTTTTTCTAGAAATTGGATCGAGAATTAAGAGTTTGTTTACACATGAAATCCAAATACGGTCGAAGCGATCGATCGAGATGAAATTGATTTTAATGGGATCTTTCTGAGCTGAAGGATCAGAAATTTTCCAGTGTAATGTATTTACACCATCAAATCTAAAAAGGCCCATATTGGTTCCGAACCAAATAAACCCTGCTGAATCTTGCGCAGCATTGTCAGCGCCTCGGCTAGTAAAACCTTCTAAAGCGCCATAGTGCTTTAATCGATATTGCTGGGCCTGTACACAAAGTGAACCTGCAATAAAACATATCAGAAATGTAAATTTCAACAACGATTTCATGGTTCCTAAAAATAATAAATAAATCTTATAAACAAGGATTATCTGTTTTTCATCAAGTCAAACAAAAATTAACATTTTAATAATTTACCTTTCTCAATAGTTGAAATTAATAAAAAAGCCACCTCAAAGGTGGCTATGCAATAATTTATATGTAGCGAATTATTAATTCGACTTTCTCACAAATTTAGTGAGGATGATAATTGACTGTCCTTCAATTTTACCTTCAATTTGTTCTGTATTATCAGAAACAAGTTTAATATTTTTAACTACGGTTCCAATTTTAGCATTGATTTGAGAACCTTTCACATCAAGCGACTTTGTTAAAGTAATTGAATCGCCGGTAACCAATACTGCGCCATTACAATCACGGTGCATATCGTTGCCATCAGACTCTAAATGATCGCCAGTAGCTTTTGCCCACTCTAGATTATCATCATCAAGGTACATTTGATCGATAAGATCTGCCGCCCAGGTTTCATTCTTCATGCGGTTTAACATTCTCCACGATACAACTTGTACCGCTGGCACCTCACTCCACATACTTCCGCTTAGACAAGACCAATGTTTAACATCGATTTCTACTTTTTTATCGAGTTGATTCAAACATTTGTCGCATACAAAAACACAAGTATCGGGACGAGAACCTCCATCTGGAGGAACTGTATATACCGATAAATTATCTGTTGATTGGCAAAGTTCGCAGGAATTACCGCTCCTTTCTTTCAATTGTGTTTCGAAAGCCATGTTTATTTATTTGAGGGTGCAAAAGTACGGATTTTTATGGCAAGTTAAAAGGAGATTTCAATCATATGTTATGACCTCAGGATTTTGAAAAAGGCTGTTTAACCCATTCGCAAGTCACTTCATTTAGCATTTCAACCATTTTGCCTTCATTTATGCCTATCTTTGAGTATTATCTATACAAATTACCATTGAACTTTAAAGATTTCCCATTTGTTTCAGCGCTTCAAGAAGGATTGGATGCGATGAATTTTGATAACCCTACGCCAATACAAGAGCTAGCCATCCCAATAATACTCGAAGGGAATGATTTGGTAGCTTGTGCACAAACCGGTACTGGAAAGACTGCAGCATATGTGCTACCTATTCTTGATCGTATAGCACGATCAGATCACAACCATTTAAATACTTTAATTATTGCGCCAACACGTGAGTTAGCGCAACAAATAGATCAGCAAATTGAAGGATTCAGTTATTTTACTAGAGCATGTTCAATATCGATTTATGGAGGAGGTGACGGAAAGGCTTGGGAACAACAGCAAAAAGCATTACGAGAAGGGGCTGATATAATCATTGCCACACCGGGGCGCCTTCTTGCATTGATGGCACAAAAAGATGTTGATTTCAGTTTTTTAAAACACTTAGTATTAGATGAAGCGGACAGAATGCTCGACATGGGATTTTATGAAGACATCCTTCGCATCATCAAAGAGCTACCTGTGAAACGACAAACTTTGTTGTTTTCTGCAACGATGCCACCGCGTATTCGCAAAATGGCAAATCAGATATTGAATCATCCAAAGGAAATTAGTATTGCAGTATCGAAGCCTGCTGAAAAAATCAGACAAGATTTTTATTCAATAGAGAATACACAAAAGATTCCAATGATTCTCGATATTCTAAAGAATCCAGAATTTGAATCTGTTATCATTTTTGCATCAACGAAAGAAAATGTAAAAAAGTTAAATATCGTTTTACAAAAATCAGGACTAAAAACATCAGCATTTCACTCTGATTTAGAACAAAGTCAACGAGAAGAGTTGATGCGTGATTTTAAAAGTAAGAGAACGAAAGTATTAGTGGGCACCGATGTGTTATCGAGAGGGATTGATGTAGAAGGAATTAGTTTGGTAGTCAATTTTGATGTACCCCCTGATCCTGAAGACTACATACATCGCATAGGAAGAACGGCTCGTGCAGAAGAGTCTGGTGTTGCAATCACATTTGTAAACTCACATGATAAGCAACGTTTCCATCGCATAGAAAAACTTATTGGGCATACCATTGAGTTCATTCCTATTCCTGAATATATTGGCGTATCAGAAGCTATTTCGGAGGCTCCAAAACGAAAACATCCACAGAGAAGGCCACCGCAAAGTGGAAACGGACAGGGAAGATCAAAATCATGATGAATAAATTTTTCGATACAGAACATAGCATTTACTGAAAATTAAAAAGTCCGAAAGAAAAAACTTCCGGACTTTTATTTTAATACATCAATATTAAACTATTCAACAATAATTTTATAGGTAAATGTACTATTGTCGGAATTCAATTTGATAAAATATACACCCGGCGATAAATTTGTGTTTATCTCTTTTTGCATAACTGATGAATAATTTTCTTCATGAACAATTTTTCCTAATACATCATAAATTTTCAAATTGAATTTCCCAATATTTGAAGTGGAAGTAATTATAAAATTTCCATTAGAGGGGTTGGGCGAAATTGTTAAACTTTCAGAGAGATCATAAACATTAACTCCTGTAACTACATTTTGAATATTGAAGGTAGCTGAAGTTGTTTCACCACATGCAGCAGTTACAGTAACGGTGTAGGTCCCTGCCGACAATCCTGTTATAGTATTTGTGTTATTATTCGAATTAAGAGTTTGAGATCCATTGCTCCAGACGTAAGAGAAGTTAGGTTCTCCACAATTCAACGTAATTGTTGCAGAACCACAATTACAAGTAGTATCATTAACTTGCGACAATGAATATGTTGGAGGAATAGGAACAAACTTCGCGATATGAAAATCTTCGTTGAAATCCGGAACAGAATCAAAATAGGCCCCACCACCTAAGTCAAATAGTGGCCATTGCACCATAGGCTCATAGACTGTTTTCACTGCAAATAATTCATCATTCAAATCGAGTGCAAGATGACATCCCCAACCCCCAGCCGAGCCATTACCTCCATAATAAGTCGCCCAAGCAATTTCATCAGTATTTGTGAGTTTCAGCATATAGGTATATCCACCCATCGCTACACCAGTAAAGACATATTGATTGCAACTTGTGATAGTAGGTAAAGTATTGGGATTTGTTGAAAGTGTCGACAAACTAATATAAATATTATCGCAAGGATCAATAACCATTTCGGCTCCACAAGAGAAATTACCTACTAAGTCCATTTCAGTGCCACCGAAATAGGTTGACCAATTTAATACTCCACCATCATTAAATTTCATTATGCTAACATCATTGGATCCGCCTCCATAACCATTCTGATTGAATGCTCCTACTAAATTCACAATCGGCATAGGACCGTCCATTAAAGTATCACCATAACCCGCAACATAAATATTTCCAACATGGTCACACCCAACATTTGTTCCTTGCGTTGTTCCTTGTAAATAGGTTGCCCATCTTAGCACACCAGAACTATTAAAACTTAGCAAATAGCCATCTCCAAAACCGCCTGTATAAGTACTATAATTATATGCTCCTATTCTCGTATATAACGGCAAGCTATCTTCAGCGGGTCCAGTAATATAAACAGTACCGACCTCATCAATAGAAATGTCGAGTGCTTCTTCATAATTTGGTCCACCATAGTTTGTTGCCCATGTAAGTGCGCCTAAGGAATCAAATCTTAGCAAAGTAATATCGAATCCTCCAGCAAAGGTACTATCATTAAATGCACCTGTCCGGTATACTGCAGGACTTGCACTACCGCTTCCAGCTAAATACAGGTTTTTATTATTATCAATCGCCATAGATCTCCCTTCACCATCTGCTACCATTGTTGCCCACTCCCTAACTCCTGTGGTAGCATTAAATCGTAATAAGAATTGATTTGCTGAATTTAATACGGGCGCTTTAAAAAAAGCTCCTGTTAAATTCTGTAATGGAAAAGTTGATGAAGTAACACCAAAAGCAAGCACATGAGAACCCGTAACGAATACATGTCCGATATCGTCACATAATATAGCATTGGGTGCTTCTTCTTCGTTACCTCCGTAATAAGTAGACCAATTTAGCACGCCGGATTTAGAAAAAGAAGTAAAAACACAATCCCACATTCCTAATCCGAAATTTGCCTGGTAGTAAGCACTACCCCAAGCTTGTGTTGGGAAGCCCACATCAAAACATTCGCCAGAAATAAATATTTGTCCTCCTTTATCAGAAGAAACACTTTTCGAATGTTCAGGTGCAGGGCCACCAAAATAAGTACCCCATACTATTTTTGGATCAATGATTAAATTTTCCGCTGAATTATAATTATCAATACTAAATGAAACAGATTTCGAAAAGCAATTACTAGGATAAGATGATGCGATATTTCCATTTATTCCGGCTCCTGCATACATCATATGCGAATTATCAACACCGACGAATTTTGACTTCACAAAATTTGACTTCGCTTTTTGGTAGCACAATAAATTTCCTTCTTCCAATTTGCCGATATTGGTTGTAAATGAAATATTATTGGAATCAATCTGAATATTACCATTTCCCTCGTAAATCATATTAATCAAACTAGGATCTGCCCCGGGATGTACAATAAAATCATATTCTACATTTCCATTCTCCGTATATAAATGCCAATCAATTCCTTTATAAATTTCTTTAAAAACAATAGATGAGTACGCTTTAACATCAATAGCCCCGTCTGGACAATAAGCGTGATAATAATTTATTATTCCCCTATCGATTGGCGCTGAGGCTTCAGAATTCATCAAGCTAATGTTAGCACCTTTAAGAATCATATCTATCCTATAACTTTCGAAACTTTCAATCGACGAATTAATATCTACCGAAGTATGCTTTTGAATAACAGCATTGAATTTTTGAGGATTATAATTATACTTTAATTGCTGATAAGTAATCCCAGTATTTGTAATCCAAATATTCAAGTTTGGAAGAGCTGCCTTAAACAATACATAATCTGCGGCCTTTTTATCAATACCATTGAATTGTCCTTTATTTTCTTCAAACCCTAATTGATTTTTAGGCATTGGAAATTTTTCTGGTAAAAATTGATTTCCTGTTACGGCATACGCACCTTCCAAACTCACTTTCATAAAAAAAGCAAGTAATAGTACCACTGTTTTAAATTTCATTTTCATTGTAGGATAATTTATTGTACTTCGATTCTAATAATTCAGCAGATGATTTGTAAAGAAAATTGAAGAGTAAATTCAAATAAAAAGAATTAATTTTCTTCTAAAATCAAAAGTAAGCATGTGATTATGTTTATAAAATCAGGTTGCAATTTATATTAGAACCAAAAAATGGTTATATTTAGCACATAAATCTCATATTAGTTTGTTTATCTGCACTTTACAGTATTTCTAAAACCATAATAAATTAGAATCTCAATGGCTAATTCTGATAGTAGTAATTTATATGAATTGATAACTTCTTTAACCAAAGCAGAGCGAAAAACATTTACTCTTTTTGCCAACCTTAGTAATGATTCACGTAAGAAATACTTAGTGCTTTTCGAAATAATAAGTTCACAAAAAAAATACGATGAAGGAAAAATTCAAAGAAGGTTAACAGAATTAAATATTCTTACTCCATTGCCTGTACTTAAAAATTATGTTCAAGAAATTCTACTTAAAGCTTTAAGATTTCATCACGATTCCGTATCGATTGATAGTATACTTCACAATTTGATAATGGAAGCTGATTTAATGCATGCAAAGGGTCTTGAAAAAATCAGAGACAAGTTAATGCGTAAAGCGAAAGCTTTAGCGAAAAACAATGAACGAAAAGAAGTATTACTTGAAATTTTAAATAAAGAATGGAACTATAAAACGGTTTTTAATCCAAAAGAAATTGAACTCGATCATTCGTTAGCACTAGAGGATCTTTCCAAGTTACTATTTGCACGCACCATGACGTTTAACGTTTCTTTATTGTTAGAGAAAGGCGAAATTAGGGACGACTCTTTAAAATCGGAATGGGAAACCATCGTTAAAAATCCGATTATGACTGAGGAGAGGAAATATTCAGGCTACGAAGAAAATTGCCATTTTCATCATAATTGGATGCGGTATTATCATAGAACGAATGATTTTCAAAAATGTACTGAACATCAAGTATTACTAATAAAGCATATGGAATCGCGCCCCGATTTACTAAGAGTTTATCGCTCGCTTTATATTTTCGAGTTAAACGGTTTAGTTGTTGCATATTGCCAACTTAAAGATTACTTGAATGCCCGTATTACACTAAATAAGATTCTACAGATATCAGAACTAGAATTAAATACTCCTGAGCGTAATATGTTAGCTGACACATTAGCTATTGCTTATGGCAACATAATACACGGATATTATTTAAGTGATTTCGATTCAGCTGTTCAAGCTTCTGAAGAAGCAGAAAGGTACTTGGAATCAATAAATATTCAACATCATCATGCTGCCTTTCTTTATTTAAATTTGGCCAAAACCAATATCTATATTGGGAATTTCAAAAAGGCATTAATCTGGACTAATCATATCTTTCATGATTCACCGGGGAATCGGAGAGATGATTTTTATGTCATTGCATGGGTTTTCAATATCATTATCCACTTTGAACTTGATCATATAGACTTCTTGCCGTCGTTGATTAAATCGACTGGCCGGTTTTTAAAGAAAAGGAATCGTCTGTATAAAACAGAAACCACTATTCTTCATTTCTTACAAACGAAGTTACCAAAGAGCAGTTCTAAAAAGAGTATACGTCAATTTTACGCTGAGCTTTTAATTGAAATGAAAGAAATTGTAAAGGACCCTTATGAAGCTAAGGCTTTCAAATATTTTGACTTCATTTCTTGGCTTGAAAGCAAGATTCAGAGCAAATCGATTGCAGAAGTTGTAAAATCAAAAATCAAGGAACTAAATACTAGTACTTAATTCTCTTTGAGATTTTCAAAAATATTTTCTCCACACTAACATAATAGATAAAAGCGAAGGCGATCGAAATAACAATCGCAAGTGTAAACCTGATTTCTTGTGAAAACATTTTTATGGTGAATAACCCTACTGCTCCACCTGCTAAACCATGAGTCAGATATAATGAGTATGAAATCTTTCCGAAAAAATCGGAGACTTTTGTTTTTACATTGAAATAGAAAATGCCTAATAGTGTAAATAAGGCGGCTATTGCTGCAATGTCTAAAACTAAAAAATAAATAAAGAGAATTCCTGCAGCTGCTGAAAAAAGATATTCTCTTATCTCGATTTTCCTAATCACAAACAAAAATGTTTGAAAGCCTAAGGCAAAAAAGATATAATAATTTAGCACAGTAAAATATTTTTCGGGAATCAACATTCCAATTCCAATTAAGGCTGCCATTATAGCATATCTAATTGCTGAATTTCTCAAGAGTAAATTATAAGTTAATCCTGTGAGAATATAAAATTGAAATTCGACAGCCAGGGTCCAAAAGATAACTATGATCCATTTAACTCCGAAGAAAGGAGCTAAATAAGTAACATTCAAAATAAATTGCTTGGCATCATAGAGTATTTCTGTTCCTTTTCCTCGAAAGTGAAACAACCAATAATTCCATATTAGCAATATCATTATGAATATTACATATGGCGGTTCTATCCTGACTGTTCTTTTTGCTATATACTTCCAGAAACTATTAATTTGATAGTTTTTTACATACATCGAATACGGTATTACGAAACCGGAAACGATAAAGAAAATGTAAACTCCCAGATAACCTTGTTCAAATGCCTTTGTGATCCAATTTGGATTAAACGTCCACCAAATATACTTCTTAACATGAAAAACACAGACCATTAATGAAGCAATCCCTCTTAACCAATCGAGGCTGACTATGGGTGTACTTAACCCGATATCGGGCATAGAAGATTGGCGAGATTCACTCATTCTTGTAACAGCAACATAATAATTAAATCTGTTGCTAAATTGTAGTTGATTAGATTGGAAATTTGACTGCAAAGTTATTTAAATTACCAATGCCTCCTACTTTTAACCACTATTCCAAAATTAACGCTTCGAATTTAGTTCACTACAATTTTTAACAAGCTTGGGCCTGAAAGATCTTCAATCTTCAATGCATACATTCCTGAAGCTATTCCTGGCATTGTTATCTCTACATCCTTTCCTTTTAAATGTTCATTTCGAGTAACAATTTGACCTGCCATGTCCAATACTTGAACAGAAATTAATTCTGTTTCACCGCTTGAAGAAACAACATGTATTGATTGATGTTTCGGATCATAAAATCCATAAAAACTATTTCCTGATTGATCGTATTTGACACTGATAATATCAGAATAAGCAAATTTCCCATCGAAATCTGTTTGCTTCAAGCGATAATACGAAACACCTGGTAAAGGATGTAAGTCAAAATCTTCGTAGCTATGAAGAATGGTAGAGGTTCCAGCTCCATCTTTCGTGAGTAGATCAAAAAAGTTAATTGCATCTGATGATCTTTCAACAGTAAAATAATCATTGTTAATTTCTGTAGCTGTTGTCCAAGATAATTTCACGTCGTGATTTCTGGCTGTTGCATCAAATGCCAATAAAGTAATTGGCAATGGAGCACCAAGCAATACAATTGTTCCGGTTGTAATACAGTCGTTAGTATCTTTAATTGACACATTATAAGAACCTGCGGCGAGGCAAGGAAAAACATTTGAAGTTTGATAGGTGGTTCCATCAATGGTATAAACAAATGGAGCCGCTCCGCCAGAAGATGTAACTACGATATTTCCTGTTCCACAAATACTAATTGAGTCAGTTAGTGTTATCGTTGGTCCGGGAACATTTGGAATTAATACAGATGAAGTACTAATACAATTATTAGAATCCTTTACCGTAAGTGTCACAGTGCCTGCTACTAATCCCGTGAATAAAAATCCAGGTTGATAGTTAATTGCATCTAAAGAATATTGATAAGGCATCGTTCCAGAAGTAACTGTAGCAATTAATTTTCCCGTTGGTTTATTGCAATAGGAATCTGTTGTAGTGGTTGAAACAGAAGGCCCAGGAATATTTCCAAGTGTGACATTCGTTGTGCTTACACAGTTATTAGCATCCTTCAATGTTACCGCATAAGGCCCAGAAGCTAATCCAGAAAATACAGAGGCCACCTGAAATGTTATTCCGTCGATAGAATATTTATACGGAGTTGTTCCATTTGTCCCGCTTACTGAAATTTTTCCATTACTATTTCCACAAGTAGATGCTTGCGGTGTTACAGAAATGATAGGCTCGGAAACAGCTGTCACGGTTACTGTTGAAGTATTGGCACAGGTAGTTGCATCTTTAACTACTACAGAATATGAACCCGATGTTAACCCTGTGAAGAAATTACTCACTTGAAAGTTAACCCCGTCTAAACTGTACGTATATGGCGCGGTACCTCCACCGGCATTTACGGTAATGGTTCCATTATTAGTAGAACAAGATGCATTTGTGATTGCTGTTGCTACAGTTGGACCATTTGAATTAGGAATAACAACAATGATTGTATTACGACAAACATTATCAGCATCACGAACTGTTAAGGTATATGAACCTGCTGACAAACCAGTAAATAATGTTCCAGTTTGAAATGTAACACCTCCATCGATACTATATCGATACGGTGCAGTGCCAGAAAATCCCGTCGCATTTATTGTTCCATTTACACTTCCACATGAAGCTGGAGTAACTACAGCAGAAACCTGAGGGCCTGCAATATTTCCAACAGTTACAGTTACGGTATTGATACAACCATTATCATCTTTTACAATAACAGTATATACCCCTGGAGGAACATTGTTGAATGTAGTACTTCCTTGGAAATTTAATCCATCTATACTGTATTTCTTAGGATTTTTTCCTCCGCTTCCATTGGCATCAATTCTTCCATTTGCTTGGCCACATTCTGCTGCTGTTGTTGTTGCAGTAACAGTAGGTCCTGATCCTCCTCCCACATTAGAAACAATAACAGTTGTAGTCGCGGTACAATTGATTGCATCTTTAATAGTGACTGTATAAACTCCTTGAGCTAATGCTGAAAAGACATTACTTGCTTGGAATGTAACTCCATTGATAGAATAAACGTATGGGAGAGTTCCACTTGAACCTAGTGCAGTAATGCTTCCATTCGGATTATTACAAGACGTAGAAGTTGCTGTTGCTGTAACTGAAGGAGGATTCACCGATGTAACAGTTACAATCATTTTAGCTGTACAGTTTCCTGCATCTTTTACAACAACAGTATATGTACCGGCAGCTACAGCAGTAAAAGAACCTGAACTTTGAAATGTAACACCATTAATTGAATATTGAATAGGAGCAATTCCTCCAGTTCCAACTAATGTTATTGTTCCTGTTGGTGCAGAGCATGATGTTACAGTTGAAGTTGCCGCTATCGTTAATCCGTTAGCGTTAGGAACAACAACTGAAGTCAATGTATGAGTACAGCCCGCAGCATCTTTTATGATAAGATTATAGGTACCTGATGTTAATCCACTGAATACTGTAGACGCTTGATAAGTAATTCCGTCGAGAGAATATAAATAGGGAAGTATTCCTCCTGTACCTGTTGCTGTGATTACTCCATCATTCACGCCACATGTTGCTGCAGATGTAGTTGCAGCCACTTGGGGAGTTGTAACTCCAATTGCAACTACAACGGTATTTTGACAACCATTTGCATCTCGGGCGATTATTGTATAGGACCCTGATGTTAATCCTGTGAATGTTAATGCAGCTTGAAATGTTGCTCCTCCATTTACGCTGAAGAGGACTGGTGCTTTACCTCCGTTAGAAGTAACTGTAATAGTTCCAGTTGGCAGACTGCATGAAGAAGGTGTTGTTATTGCCGTAACAAGAGGTGCTGGTTGATCCGCAATAGTAAAAGCAACTGAATTAAAACAATTGACTGCATCTTTAATGGTTAACGTATATGTACCGGCAGGAAGTCCTGTAAATACATCTCCCACTTGATAATTCACTCCGTTAATTGAATATAGATATGGTGGAGTTCCTCCAGAAACAACTGCGGTAACACTTCCATTACTATTTCCGCAACTTGCCGGAAGAGGATTTGCGGCAAGCGTTGTTCCTCCCGTACTATTCAAAGTGATATTAGTACTATTAGTACATCCGGTATTATCACGTATTGTTACAATATAATTACCGCTTGATAACCCTGAAAAAGTGTTTGACGATTGAAAGGCTCCGTTATTAAGAGAATACTGATATGGTGCAGTTCCTAGTGTACCTGTAATAGTAATTGTTCCGCTGGCAGTACCACAAAATGCATCTGTTTTTATTACTGATAAAGCCGGACCATTTGAATTGGCTAAAGAAACAATTGCAGAACTCATACATCCATTAGCATCTTGTGCATACACTGTATAACTACCTGCCGTTAAGCTATTAAATGTACCAGAGGGGAAAAAGTTAGTACCATTAATGCTATACGACACGGCACCTACTCCACCTGTTGATGATAAATTAATTATTCCGGTAGCATTTCCGCAAGTAGTATTTGTAACTGTGTTAGAAATCACTGGTCCTACAATAGTAAAATCAGTTATCGTTTCTGTTCCGCTGCAAACTTGATTTACGATTGCATGCATCGAGTAATTTACATTCAGGGAAAGATTATTAAATACTCCTGTTGTATTCGATGCAATTTGCGTCACTCCATTATAGAGTAGATATGTGACTGTAGAGCCTGCGGGTGGTGCAGGACTAATACTTGCTGTAGCAGAATTTGTGCTACAGTTTTTTATAACATTGACTGAGTACACAGCGCTACCGCAACTATAAGAAGAGATATCGAATGAAGCTACGAATCCGTCGCCACAAGCGTATAGTAAATGTTGTGCATTATTTAGCACTAAATCGTACACCGACTGCAGAGCAAATCCAGGAATAGTAATGTCTGGTTGTATCACATCATCGAAAATAGTTCCATTGAATTTGTAAACTTTAATTGTTCCGTTGGGAAATCCTACGAAGATATTATTACACTCGTCGGCAATAATTCCGCCTTGCATCAAAGCTACATTGGCAGCAATAGCTAATGGTGTTCCTACTGCAGCTCCTGTCGCCTTATTAAAAGCTTTTAAATTTTTTCCGTCCCAGTAAAAAAGGTAATTGCTATTAACTGCGAATAAATTTGCTGAGTTATCAATTTGTCCTGCTACAAAATAAGGACGGTTTGCAATTTCTTGTAAAGTTGCAAAACCAGAAGGAACATTCCATGCAAGTGTAGTATTAGTGTACGGTGCAGGATTTTTATAAATACGATTACTGATTGTTGGAGTACCTATTAGCGAAGCATAAATAGTGTACATGTCGTTGTTTGAAGGATCAATAATAATATCCGCAACATCTTGAGCCCATCCCGTAGTACCAATGAAAGGAACATTAGTAACATTGGTCGCAGTTAATGTTGTATTTGGAGGAGAAAACACACCGATATTGATGTTAGAATTTGTTCCACCACCAGCAATTACAATTTGTGGTGTGCCATTATTACAACTCCATAACATTTTCCAATCTTCTAGGAAGCTGGGATTGGCAGTTGTGATATAGTTATCATAAAGTCCGGCTGCATTTAATCTTATCACACGAAATCCACCAGTCGGTGCAAAGCCTTGTCCGAGGTAAACATTACCTGAATTTTTTTCTACCACCCATCCTCCATAGTAAGTCCCGAAGGTCCATGCCGGTACAGTTAAAGTTCCAGAGAAAGTCCATTGCAAAACACCGTTTGCATCAAACTTTGCCATCTTATAGATATTACCATCGCCACCACCGGTAACAAAAACATTCCCTGCATAATCGAAATCAACATCTTTCGCTTTACCTGCATTTCCTCCTGTTAAATTACTAGTTGAAGAAACGAAAGGATCTAAAATAAAAGTTTCTGATTTATTGATTACAGTATTTACGTGAAATGAAATAGTATGATCATTGATTATAAAATTAGAAGCAATATTTTGATCAGAATTAATTCTTCCTGTTGATTGATAATAAGAAACTGGAAGAGACTCTTTGAACCCTGTGATATCTGATTTAACAATTAAATTTCCATGACGATCTTTTTTAATTGATCTTACATCACCACCAACATTAAATTTAACGATTGACAAATCGGCACTTGGATGAACAATTAATTGGTATTCGAATCCGGGTCGAGTAGCATCAACGAAAAAATATTCCAAGTCTATTCCCGGATAAAGATCTTTGTATGTAATCTTTTTAAAACCATATGCTACTGCTTGAAGATATCCGTAAGTATTGTAACCTGGCGCTGAATCGCTACAAGTAATTTTACAATTGGGATTAGCATTTACCCATTCAATTGAAATTGCTCTATCAGTAACCTTTACTTTTTTCGCAATATCTTCCTTTGTCATCCCTTTCTTCTCCATGCGTTCTCTTTCCTCTTCTCCAGGTTGTTTTACTTTACGTTGGAGATGGATGATCCCTTTTGGGGTAAAAAGAACCGGCATATCGAAGCCTTCGTAACCGTAAAGGATCGGGCCCATTTTCGAAAACCCGGCTAAAGTATCGCCATATTGACCTGCATTAGATACAAATCGGGTACGAGTTCCGTATAAATCAGAAGTCCCCCTTGTATTTGTTTTAGTTGTATAAATTGAAGACTCCTGAGCTACCGACAAATTTGTCATTAAGCTCATTATCAATATTATAAAGAAGTAACGGAGAAGGTAATTCATGATTTAGGGCAGGTTAGGCCTGATATGATGGGGCAAGCAAAACCACCTTTTCACATCAATAAAGTAAAGATAGCACCACTTTAATGGATGTTGAAACAATAAATGCTGAACGGGTCGAATTATGTGTTGAAACAGCTATTGGTGTGAAAAGTTGCGCCTGAAACCTGCGATTTGGCATGTTTGCTGATTAAGATCAGTTGACTGTTTAATGCACTGTTTCTTTTCAAAAAACAAAATAGTTAAGCCGAGTTTGTATTTTTTAAATTTTCTAGAACAATAAAACTGCTCCACGAGATTAAAATGGCACGAAATAGGTAATGAATTTTGATTGATGAATATAATTGATGACGCTTCTTCAAAGTAACAACGATAATAGATTTACCAAATTACCTCTACATCATTTTAACAATAAAATAGACTATTTGAATAAGCCAATTATGACAAAGCAACAGATTTATCGACCGAAATGAGCTTAACATAGTACCAACTATGGATGAAATAACTGATATTAGCAAAATAAAACCACCTACCTCTTATTTATGTCCTTTCTAAAAAAACAATCTCTTTCGTTTACGCTTATTGTTCTTCTATTGATTTTAGCAAAGTTTAATCCTGCGGTTGGACAATCTACAAAACTAATAAGCGGTAGCGTTATTGATGCAACAACAAAAGAGTCTCTTCCATTTGTTACTGTCACTTTAAAGAAATCACTAATTGGAACAGTAACGAATGAAAACGGATTTTTCGATTTAAAGTATCCCGATGATATAACTAATGATTCTCTTTTTATCACTTTGTTAGGCTTTCAAAGTGTTACTCTTCCGCTATCTGACATCAAAGATTCGGTAAATGTATCACTATTAAAGAGCGATATTGAATTAAAAGAAGTTGTAATTCGTCCGTTGCCACCAACTTATTATATCAAACAAGCAATAGCGAATTTAAAACAAACGAATCCGAAAGATCCTTTTCAAACGCAAGCATATTACCGAGAAATCATGACAGAAAACGGCAATTTCATTGTAAGTAATGAAGCTGTCTTTAAAACATTTTATCCTAGCTTTCAAGATACGATTAAAAACCAACATCAAGCTCTATTATTCAGAAAAGCTGATGATATAAAAGAAGTTGCTTTCATGAAAGCGCAACGCGATAAAAAAGCGGCAAAGAAAGAAGCGAGAGCTAAAAAGAAGGGGAAAATACTAACCGAAGAAGAGAGCAAAGGAATTGCTGCCAACTTCGGAGGACCTGAAGCCATTCTTCGTCAAGCAGATTTATCAAAAAGTGGTGATGAGTATTTAGATAGTACTTCTTTTAAACATTATGAGTATACTTTCGCGCCTTCATCATCGTACGACAGTAAAGAATTGATGGTTATTAATTTTAAATCGAAAGGGAAAGTTGATCATTCACATCAAGTTGGTAAGATCTACATTGATATAGCAAGCAACGCCATTGTAAAAATTGAAGAAAGCGGTGACTTTGTTATTCCTTTAGCTTTACGTCCCGTATTATTCCTTTATGGATTTTCTATTGACGATGCTAAGTATTCAACTGTAACCGAGTTTCAAGGAGTAAACAATCGTTGGTATCCTAAAAACATTTCATTCAACTTAGGAGCTATGCTTACAAAGAAGCATTGGTTTGCCGATAACGAACATTCGCTATTTGAAGTTGAAAGTATGTTTACAGTAAATAAAATTAAAATCAACGGCACCTCCCCTATCCCTAAAGAAAAAAGATTTGATGCCAAGAAAAAAATAGAGCCTCAAGTTTTCAACGATGAAGGGTTGAATTGGTCAGAAGTAAACATCATCAAAAAATAGTTTTTGCGATGAGGAATACTACGAAATTGAAACATCTCTTAATAAAGTATACTGCCACTTTCAATTTAGAAGATGAGGGGCTTTTTCAATTGATGATTCAAGATAAGTTCAATAGAAACAAGAGTGCAATATTCGAAGGCAAAAGCTATGCAATTGTGCTAAGTCAAGCTTATAGGTATATGCTAAAAGAGATTAAAGCAGGAGACATACTCGAAGAATAGCGAAAATAAATTTGGGGTTTGAATCTTTTTTATACATTAGCAATTCAACTTCTATTCTTCCAACATGAACTGTTCGAAATTATTCATTGGATTACTTTTAATAATCAATACCTCTTTTGCACAAACCAATTTACTTCGGTCTTTTCAAACCGACAGTTATGGAGGACCCTCTCAAAGTGTTAAAAGTGGTGCTAATTTATTCTTCAGTGCTTATGATGATATTCACGGAAGAGAATTATGGGTATCGGACGGAACAGCTGCAGGCACTCGTCTAGTAAAAGATATATACAACGGAGCAACGGGTAGCATAGGCGATTATTTTTATTTACTAGCCTGCGATGTAAACGGTGTTTTATATTTCCGCGCTAAAGACAGTTTATTTGGTTCTGAACTTTGGAGGAGTGACGGAACAGCCGCTGGAACTTATATGGTAAAAGATATTAGTCCGGGAATGTTTGACTCAAACGTAGGCGAATTTGAAGCCCTTAACGGAAACATTTATTTTACAGCAAACACAGGTTCACAAGTTTGGAGAAGTGACGGCACAGGAACCGGAACGACCTTGCTCGGCAGTTTTAATGTTGCTACGAACCTAAGTGCTTTCAATGGGAACTTGTATTTTTCGGCCGATAACAATAATAATGGGCAAGAACTTTGGAAAAGTAACGGAACAGCCAGTGGAACAGTATTGCTTAAAGATCTAAATGGGGCTGTTGGAGCAAGCCTGCCTTGTAACTTCCACGCTACACCGTCATTGTTATATTTTATGGCCAATACCTCTTCGGGATGGGAACTTTGGAAAACCAATGGAACTTCAGGTGGAACAGCTATTGTAAAAGAAATTAATCCCACAGGAAATAGCGTGCTTGATTTTTATTCAGATGCTTCAATAGCCAATATTGGCGATACGATTTTTTTTAGAGCTCAAGATGGAATTAACGGATATCAGCTGTGGAGAAGTGACGGAACAGTAAACGGAACTTATGCATTATCCAACCTTACCAACGGACCTGATAGTTATTGTTCATTACCTGTTTCGAATGGCAAACTATATTTTAATAATTACTTATATCCGTACTTCTATCAATACAATAGTTTAAATGGAACACTTGCATTGAGTAATTATCCATCTAACTATTACTTTAACCTCAATCAAGGTAAGTTTACTTTTTTATCGGATTATCTATTTTATGCAGGGAAAGACAGCATCTACGGGTGTGAACTATTTTACTCAGATGGCTTAGTTCCTCCACGAATAGTACAAGAAACACATTTAACAGATAATTGGTTTTCTAGTAATAGTCAAGGGTTTAATACAATAATAGGAAGTGTTGGAAGTAAAATATTCTTTACAGTTGCACGGAATCCGTTGAACACAGAAATTCCGATTTATATTATAGATACATTATCTCTTGGCATTGACTTCCCTCCAACTATTATTGTTCCTGTCTATAATGGAAGTACAGCGATGAACCTAGTATGGAATAGAACTGAAAATACAGATTCGTATGAAATAAGATATAAAAAGGAAAATGACTTGACATGGAGTACATTCACATCCGATTTAAGCTTTTCAAACATCAATAATCTCGACAGCACTAGTAATTATCAACTACAACTTCGCTCTGTAAATAGTGGAATTTATACCGCGTGGTCTGATACAATATTTTACAATCCAATCTATATAAGCAATAGTTACAATATCAATATCATTGCAGAACGAGCAGAAGATGATTCAACGGTAAGAATTTTTTGGGAGCCGAGTTTACAAATAACAAACTTACAAATACGCTTTAGACTATATGGTTCAACAACGTGGACGAACGTGTATAATTCTACAGGGATGAAAAAACTGACAGGACTTCAAGCGAATAGCTTTTACGAATATCAGTATAGAGCTAACTACTCCGGGACATGGGATGTATGGCAAAACTTAAGTAGATATTTTGTTACTCCTTCATCGAGTGTAGGAATTCTTCAAAGTGTAAATTCAAAATCATCAGAAATAAAATTATATCCTAATCCTTGCTCAAAGGAATTAAACATACTTTCAGAAAATTCGATTGGAGGTTTTATTATTCAAGATAATACAGGCCGTACAATAAAAGCTGAAAAGTGTAATCAGAAACAAATTCGAATTAATGTAGCGGAATTTACAAATGGAATTTACATTATAAAATTTCAAAACGCTTTGTCCGCTTTGAAATTCCTGAAAGTTGAAAATTAAAAAATTACGGTTTCAACTTTTCTTCGAGTACATTAATTCCGTGTACTAATCCTTCGTAAAACTTACCATCTCGGAAAAACGGAATAATTTCTTCGTCGATAATTCTCTTTGTTTCTACATCATTCAAAATCGGAGAAATACCATATCCATTTTGAATTTGAATATGGCGCATACTTTTTGAGACGCAAATTAAAATTCCGTTGTCTAAATCTCTCTTCCCTAGCCCCCATTTATAACAAATGGCAAGTGAATAATCGTATAGTAATTCCGGAGTAGTATAATTTGAATCGACCGTAAGAACCACAATTTCATTCAATGTTTCCTTTTCATATGCTACTAACATCGAATCGAGCGACTTCTTCTCTGAAGCATTGAAAATATTTTCGAAATCATTTAAGTACCCTACTGGTTTCGGCAGCAAAGCTGAATCGATAGTTGAAGGAAAATCGTTTTTAAGTGTATGTTGAATAACAATATCTGGCTTCAGCGTATCAGATTGAGCAAAGCCAGTGACATGTATTAAAACAAATACTAACGCAACCAAATATTTCTTCATTTCTCTTAAAATGGATTTTCAAATATACTTTAAATTGAAACACTCCTGCCACTTATGAAACAGGCTTAAATTAAAAGAGTCGAGGAAATCCCCGACTCTTTTAATTAATAATTGATTTTATTTTTTCACTATTCTGTACACGCCCGATTCACTATCGGCAGTAACACGAATGAAATACATTCCGTCAGCCATTTCATTCAAGCTGATTTTTGTATTTGAAATATGATTTTCGGTTACACTATAAACAACTTTTCCTGAGATATCCATAACAGCAATATTTACGTTGTTACGAGTTTGGTTAAATTCAAGTTTAACAAGATCGTTTGTATAAGTCGGGTATACAACTAATCCTTGAATAGCGTTTAATGAATTCAGTCCCACAGTTGCCATTACATGACAATTAGAAGTATCAGAACATCCACTTTGGCTGATTACGACAGCGTAGCTACCAGGAACAGTTGGAGTAAACGATTGAGATGTTGCGCCCGGAATAACTGCATAACCATTATTGCAATCGAGCCATTTGTAAGTAGGCGAAACGTGATTTGCAGTAAGAGTAAATCCGTTTTGAGTAACTGCGGTATCAACTAATAACTGAACAAGATTTAATTGCACCAAAGAATCGCAACCTTGTGAATTTATAAGTGTATCCACATAAGAACCTGCAACCGTTAAAACATTACCGTTATACGTATAACTTGCTCCCGGACAAAGGTATGCTGTAGAAATAGTTGCTGTTGTTGCACCTGCAACAAAATTTGAAGTATTGCCTGTTAATGCAAGTCCATTGAAAGTACCATCTTGATGCGCCTTTTCATCGATAAGTGAAGCGATAGAAGTATTATTTCCTCCTGCAGTACCTTGGTTAAATTTATAGTATAATTCCAATCCAGACATAGAAGTATCGATACCATTACTTGGGATACACTTCAACTCGATATCGGTAAGTCGGCGAGACCAAAAGCTAGCTTCATCCACTTTACCCGAAAGAAAAAAATCAGCGTTGGCGAAAGTAACAGTTCCTACTTTAAAATCTACAGCAGGGTTTGAGATGCCTCCTGTTGCTACCATAGAATCGCGGAGTACGCCATTCTTGTACATTCTCAACCAACCATCAGCATACGTTAAAGCCAAGTGCTGCCAAGTATTAACGGTTAGAATATTACTTGTAATAGTAAAGGCAGTTCCTTGATCATTTCTAAAACGGCCCTCAACAGCAGTAGGACCTACTTGAACCATGTAAAAGTCGGCATCGACATCATTTCTAAAGCCTGAAAACCCGTCGAAATTTGGGTATGCAGGAGCGGTATTTGTTGGATAAACCCAGCAGGTTATTGACATTCCCGGGGCGCCAATAACGTAAGAAGAAGCCCCGGCTACAGAAACGTAGTCATCAATACCATCGAAGGCCATTGAATTCTGGTTCTGAGCCTTTGCCGAGAATAGAGAGGTTAAACAGATAAGCGTTAGTAGCAGTTTTTTCATGTAATTTGATTGGTTTTGGTTTTTCCCTAAGATTTAAAAGTAATAGCAAATATAAGACTTGTCCTCATATGTTTGGAAATTCGGGAAATTTTGTATCTTTATACAAACATCATATCCATGAGGAGGGGAATTACCATAGTTGTTGTTTTAGTTGTTGCAGGATTCTTTTCAGCTTGCAAGAAGGAAGTTATTAGCGAAAATATTCTTATTGCTCCTGACACCACAATTACAGCCGGAGACTCCCTCGAGGCTGGAATCCATTATACCAATATTCAGCCTATTTTAGAGGTGATTTCTCCTTGGCATAGTGGAACGTCACAAGAGTTTGATTTCGACGATGATGGTATTAACGATTTATATTTATCGTCATCTTTCAGTATTTCTCCAGGCGGGATTAATGTGAGAGGATGTGGCCTTGGTAGTATGAGACCTGAAGTGGAAATTTCTACTATGAACCGGGTGGATTCCATAGTGGGCTGGACAGTAGTAACCCCAGGAGGCACCGCTTATCAATCGCAAAATTACGTGCCCGGTAATTCTTACCCATCAAATGCTGACACCTCAGAATATGCATACATATGCATGACAAAATATTCTTACGGAACAATTTTTAGCAAAAGCAGCATTAACTTTTCAGTAGACACTGTAATGTTGGCATCATCCAACAATTCATCGTTTATGGGGCTACCATCGTCTGTTCAATCGGGAAGCTGGCAAACAAACGATATCAGCTATGCGGTAGTAAAAATCACCAAAGGATCTTCAACTATTTTAGGATGGATAGAAATGAACGTAAATAATTATTACGAAATTCGAGTTTATAAAAAAGCATACATAGTACTATGAAAAAATTCATGGTATCTAAAAAAATAATCTAACACATAACCAACTTAACAAATGAAAAAAATTCTATTACCTGGTGTCTTAGCCGTATTGTTAATGGCAACAACACAAAAAGCAAATGCTCAATGGGGATTATCGGGAAATACAGGAACAAATCCTGCAACAAACTTCCTTGGAACCACTGACAACAAAGCTTTAAAAATTAAAACCAATAACGTAGTCCGCATGACATTCACTGGTGCCGGTAAAATCGGTATTGGTAATTCAGCTCCGTTATCACGTTTAGATATCTTAGGATCTTCAACTGCCTTAGAACCGGTAGTAAATATTGTAGGTAAATATTCGGGAGCTGTTGATGTAGTTGGATTATCAGCTTCATCTACGCCGTCAGATACCAACGGTATCGGTGTTCAAGGAAGAGGAAACTATACAGGAGTTGATGGCTATGGTAATTTCATCGGAGTAAGTGGTGAAGGAACTTATGGCGTTTATGGATTCTCAGGATTCAGTGGAACAACTGGAGAGCCTACTGGTGTTACCGGTGAAGCAAGCGGAGGAAATGTCGGAAACGGATTGTTCGGCTATTCTTCAGGATCAGTTCAAAACATCGCAGTTTGGGGTATTGCAACAGATACATCAACAGCAACATCTCCTGTTGACTTTGCAGGATATTTCCAAGGAAATATGTTAGCTTGGAGATATTATACTCCATCTGATTCAAGATTGAAAACAAACATTCAACCTCTTGGAAATGTTTTATCGAAAGTTGCAAAATTACAAACTGCAAATTACAACTTTAAAACTGCTGAATATCCTAATCTTTATTTACCATCTGATTTGCAAACAGGATTCATGGCGGCTAATATTCAGGAGCAATTCCCGAATTTAGTTTCTGATGTTCACTTACCTTCAAAAGTTGACAAAAACGGAAAGTTAATCAGCCAAGAAGCGGATATCAAAGTTGTAAATTATATGGGTATGGTTCCGGTATTAACGGCAGCTATCCAAGAACAACAAGCTCAAATTGCTACTAAAGATGCAGCAATTGCAGACTTACAATCTAAGTTAAATACTTTAGAAAGTCGTTTAAATGCGATCGAAGCATCATTAGCAAATGCTGCTAGTGAAAAAAGCACTGCTACTTTAGCTGGAGCAACTTTAGAGCAAAATAGCCCTAACCCTTTTAGTCAATCAACTACTATTCAGTATTCACTTCCTGACTCTTATTCTAGTGCTTCATTAGTACTTACTTCATCTAATGGAGTTACTATGAGAAATTACACTTTGAAAGGAAGAGCTCGTGGTTCAGTAGTATTAAATGCTAATGAACTATCAGCAGGAAATTATACTTATTCATTAATCGTTGACGGAGTAGTAATCTCTTCTAAAAACTTAATGCTTACAAAGTAATTTATTCCACTTAAAAAAAGCGGTACTCTTATCGGGTACCGCTTTTTTTATTTTGCATCCACATTGGTTTTTCTTTTTTTAGCTTTTTAAACACAGTACAATTTTCGTGATGTGCTCCAGGTAAAAATCCAGTACTCATTAGAAATTCGTTTACAATTTCTCCTCCGGTAAATTTGAATTGTTTTTTAAAAATTTTCACCCACTCTTCTTTTGTTGAAGGATGATATTTCACTAACCAATTATAGAATGATCCTTCCTGCTTTTGAATTTGCAAAATTTGATTTGCATTATGAATTGCTGCCTCTACTTTCAATCGATTGCGGATAATTCCTGCATCATTTAATAATCTTTCTCGATCAGCATCTTTATAAGCAGCGACTTTCTTAATGTTAAATTGATGATAAGCTTTAAAGAAATTCTCTTTTTTATTGAGGATGGTTGTCCATGACAAACCCGCTTGATTTATTTCTAATACCAATCGTGCAAACAATAAATTATCATCATAAATTGGAAATCCGTATTCAGTATCATGATAAATACGGTGAACTGAATCTTCGGTGGTGGTTAAAATAAAATTACAATACGACATAGCCCTTTTTTAATTGATTTATAGTTCTCCTGATTAATCCTGTTTTCAAATTTTTGTTCGCCTGTTTTAAAAGGCCTTTTACCTTACAAAGATCATGATTTACCCTAAACCACCTACATCTTACGTAATCTGTTGATGTTCAAGACCATTTAGAGGTAACTTTACCTCTAGCGAATAGCAGCAAGCCCCGTAACGATTAAATAACACACTAAAATGACGCATTTTATGGGAATAATACTGACCTTTGCAGGCCCGGTTTTCGGGTAGTTCTATAGAAATATGATCAAAAGACTGAATCGCGTGTTTCGACTAATTTTAGTAGTTGTAGCAAGCTTAATAGCCGGTAATTCGAGTGCCCAGACCGGTTGTATCCAAATCAGAAGTATTCTTGTTGATGCCTGCGGTAATCCTGAATGGGATAATGAAATGGTTCGTTTCGAAGTAGGTGCCAACCCGGTAAATACTAATTCTATAAATGTAAGTTGGCCGACTACAGGTAATCCGTTTTTAGGTATTTGTCAAACTGCGGGAACTACATCTACTGTAAACACTTTAAATGCTTCTATTACTGGCTGCGGACATATTCTTCAACCCACCGGAGGAGTTTTGCCTGCACATAGCAAAGTTCTTCTTGTTACCAGTACTACGATGAATCCTACTTACAATTCGTTCGCGAATTTGCAGGATACAATTTATATGATCTTCCAATGTCCGGGAAATAATGCAGGGCATTTTAAGAACTTCCCCGGTAATACACCTAAAACATTAACTATTTCTTTTAGCGGTACTTGCTCTGATGCGGTAACTTACATTCCTGATTCGTTGACTGATGTAAGTGGTAACCATGTTGTAGCTGATGGAGCTTCTGTTGACTTTGACGTGAACGGAAATGCAACTTATATTAACTACGGATGTCAGGCTCCAATTAATCCTCTTTCTACTACTGTTACAACATCTGCAACTTCAGGATGTGCAGGAACAGTTTTCAATGTAAATGCCGTTATCAATAGCGGATCGTATGTAGGATATTTTTGGAGCGGTGGACATGGTACTTTCGGTAATCCGTCGGCGTTAGGAAGCACCTATCAATCTAGTACTTCGTTTACCGGAGTTGAAGAATTATATTTTGGCGTGATTACAAATTGTAATGATACCGTTTATGACACATTACAAATAACAATTAACCCGGGCGCGAATTTGGTATTGAATACCAGCGGACCAACAACTTTTTGTCAAGGAGATTCTGTAATATTAACTGCATCAGGAGCAGCTCCATATTTATGGTCGACAGGTGCTACTACAGCAAGCATTACAGTTCTTAATTCAGGAACATATACCGTTACGGGAACATCATCGTGCGGAGCCGTATCTGCATCACAAACAGTTACAGTAAACAGTGTTGCTGTAACTAATATCACTGCATCAGGGCCAACCACCTTTTGCACGGGTGGTAATGTTGATTTAACAGCATCAGGAGCTACTACCTATTTATGGTCGACAGGAGCTACTACAGCAACGATAAACATTACTAGCGCCGGAACCTACACCGTAACCGGAACATCGTCATGTGGAACTGCTAATGCATCTCAAACGATAACAATTAACCCATTACCTACTGCTTCAATTTTAGCAGGAGGCCCTACCACATTCTGTACTGGTAACAATGTTACTTTAACAGCATCGGGTGGTAGCAGTTATTTATGGTCGACAGGTGCTACAACAGCAGCAATTAGTCCTTCAACTTCAAATATCTATACAGTAACAGTAACGAATAGCTGCGGAAGTTCAACAGCATCTCAACAAGTAATTGAATTGCCATTACCAACCGCATTCATTACGGTGAATGGAGGGACAACAATTTGTCAGGGACAAACAACAACATTAATCGCATCAGGATTAAACGGAAGCGGAACATTCCAATGGTCGACAGGAGTAACTGCTGATTCGATTGTTGTGAGTGCTGCAGGTATTTATACAGTTACAAATACAAACAGCTGTGGAAGTAACTCATATCAACAAACAATAAATGTAACGCCTATTCCTGTTGCTACAATAACTGCTAGTGGCCCTACTACATTCTGTCAAGGACAATCAGTAGTTCTTAGTGCACCTACAGGATTTAATTATACTTGGTCAGATGGCAGCACATCATCATCGATCAATGTAAACAGTGCAAGTTCGTATATGGTAACCGTTAGTAACAACTGCGGATCGTCGACAGCCTCTCAATCGGTTAGTGTTAATCCCCTTCCGCAAGTCTCAACTTCAGTTAGCGGCCCATTAATTTTGTGTAATGGTGATTCTGCAATTATAACTGCAACTGGTAACAATAGTTTTTTATGGTCGACAGGAGAGACAACTGCATCGATCACCGTGCATAATGTTGGAACCTATACCGTATCGGTAACCAACAGTTGCGGAACAAGTACATCATCACAAACATTTACACTAGGAACATTACCATCAATTTCAATTACTGGATCTGATGGAGTAATATGTAATCCTGGAATAGAACATTTAGAAGCGACAGGAACTGGAACATTCTTATGGTCGACAGGAGCAACTGGCGCAGATATAAATGTAAACTCAGCAGGAGTTTATATAGTTACAGCTAC
>JAHEYP010000016.1:0-3486 GCA_023251535.1 Bacteroidota bacterium | reverse complement strand
TTTTTTTATCCTTCAAAATTTACTTTTCGATGTGATCCATCGCAATATGGTTTATTAGAGGAATGTCCGCAGCGACAAAAAGCAGTTACTTTATTTTTTGATTCTTCTCCACCTGAATGCGTTTTAACTTTTAGATTTCCATATACCATTAATGGTCCGTTTGGAATTACCTCAACAATACTCTCTCCCGTTACAGAAACAGGTTCTTCCGTTTTCATTTCTTTATTTTGGTAATAGCTTAAAGCACCAGAAGGGCAATTATCGATCTGTTTCATGATCTCTTCTGATGTTCCACCTTCAGGAGTAACCCATGGACGTTTACGAGGATCAAAAACATCTGGTAATCCTTTAAAACAAATGGCAGAATGAATGCACATTGATGGCTTCCAAACTACTGTAATATCTCCGTTGCTGTATTTTTTTGTTATGTCTTTCATAAAGTCAATGAAGTTTGAATAGAAATTGAACCTGATAATATTTTATGCACCGGACATTTCTCTGCTATTTGAAGCATTCGGTCGCGTTGCTCTTGTGATAGAGTTGAATCCAATTGGATATAACGAACAAATTTTGTTGATCCGTTTTCAGAAATCATTTCAATTTTCGCTGAAATATTTCTATCAGACCAGCCCTTTCTTGCTGCATACATTTTCAAAGTAATAACAGTACATGTTGCTAAAGACGACGCTAGAAGATCTCCTGGATTTGGACCCAATCCACCACCACCAGCTGTTACTTTCTCATCGGCAATTAATTTTCCTCCGTCATAAATAACAGAAGTGGCATAAGGGTTCTCGGAAGAGAAGGCCTCAACAATAATAGTACTTTCCATTTCTCTCGAGTAATTATCCCAACATCGGGACTTCAATCAACAGTAAAGAAGCATCACTATCTGCAGCAATAGAAAAACTAACGGTATCGGATATACCCAAACCATCTCGTTTCGACAATTTCTCACCATCAATAGTAACAGATCCTTCCAATACGAATACGTAAACGCCTGCATTACTCGAGTGCATATTATATTCTAAGGAATTAGAAGTAGTGATATCCGTTAAAGAAAGAAAAGCATCTTGGTTGATAAAGATAGCTCCATCATTCTCTAGCGGACTAACTACAGTTTGAAATTTATTTATTCGATCTGCTTTATCAAATGTTTTCTGTTCGTAACGAGGAGTGATGTTTTCAAGCTTTGGGAAAATCCAGAGTTGTAAAAAATTCACCTCTTCGTTTCTACTTGCATTCATCTCTGAATGTGAAATGCCGCTTCCTGCGCTCATAATTTGAACATCACCACTACGAATAATTTCATCGCGACCGGTAGTATCCTTATGGTGAAGTGCGCCAGATAATGGAATAGAAACAATTTCCATGTTCTCATGTGGATGTGTACCGAAGCCCATGCCTGGAGCAACCACATCATCATTCAATACGCGAAGTAATCCGAAATGAACGCGAGAAGGATCGTGATATCCGGCAAAACTAAAAGTGTGAAAACTATTTAACCACCCGTGATTAGCATGTCCGCGGGAGCCTGCTGTGTGAAGTACTTTTTTCATAATAAATGAGTGTAAAGTTAAAAATTCAACACAAATGTAATAACATTTATTGTATATACAACTGTTTATTCTCTCATTTTATCGAGCAATAAGTTAAGTTGCTGTGCTTCAGACACTTGAATTCCACTAAATGTCTTGCTCCATTCATCTGTATGTACGTCTAATTCAGCTAATAACTCCAATCCTTTGGGGGTAATGGTAATATCCACTTGGCGGCGATTTGCTTTACATATATCACGTTTAAGAAGTCCTTTTTGGCGTAGTTTTTCTACCAGACGAGTAGCGTTCGAATTTTTATCGATCATCCTTTCGGTGATATCGGTAAGTCGCACCGGATCAGGAGAAGCTCCTCTTAATATTCTCAAAACGTTAAACTGCTGAGGAGAGATGCCATAAGGCTTAAAACGTTGAATGTTCTTTCCTTCCAGCCAACTTGCCGTATACAAGATGTTGATTACTGCTTTTTCAAATTCGTTATTGAATTTGCGTTGATTAATAGCTACTTCCAGTGACATGCAGCAAATATACAATATCAACAGTTGTAATCACAACTATTTTTTTTTAAAAAATCAATTCCTACTACAATAATATGTTTTCCAGTCTTTTATACGCCAATATTCTAGTTTGCATCAACAAAAAATCGATGCTCAACTAGACCCGTTTCTTCAGCTTTTCCCACCTTATAGTTTAAAATGAGGTTCGAAAAAGCGCTTAAAAAGTGCTTATTGCGGATTGTAGTACTATCAATTTCAACATTTACGACAAGGCTATTGCGGAAAGTAACTTTCGTAATTATCTCACCGGAAATCCGCGGGAAGTGATCATGCTTGTATTTTTTGAATCCTTCGGAAACAACAAAATCATTTAAGCCCGCATGTACGTTAGCGGAACGATTTGATTGTGTACTAGTAGCTGATGCAAAAACTTGGACAAACAGCAAGAAGTCGACAACCATTAAAAAGATAAGTAGGTGCTTAATTTTCATAGCAGAATAACAGAAACAAAGTTCTCTGCTTTCCTAATGAAAGTCAATCACGCTTCATGGGTATATTATATACCCACCGACACGTAGTTATTTATTGCTTACTTAAAATTTTACGAGTGTTTGCGTGTTATTATTTACACGAACAAAATAAACTCCCGGTTCGAGAAACGAGAAATCAACAGATTCGATATTACTCCCTGAATAAACTATTCTACCACAGAAATCGTACATCTCAATTTTTGCCTTGACATGCGGAGTATTCCACTTCAAATTATTTGAAAATGGATTCGGATAAAACAAAGAAATAGTTTGCTGTGAATTTACGCTCTCTACTCCTGTTGCAGTACAATAACTTGAACCACCTACCAGCAAAGTCATTTCGTTACATAAGTAATTGTAATTGCTCAATTCAATAGGCGACAAATTTCCATTCAACAAATTATTGTTCTCGTCGTAATCATTTGTTAAGTTGTAAAATTCTTGGTGACCATCATCAAAGCTCAACAATTTATACTCTGCATTGCGCATTGTTTTCCCATCGGCAGAGTCTGGAATTAATTTAAACATTTCTGCAAAAGACCAATCACGCACATGATTAACTTGATCTTTAAGAATTGGCAATACACTTCTACTATCAACAGGTTTATTTGCAGGAATAGATGATTGCCAATTTGTATTGCCAAACAACTCAATAATCGTAGCAAATAAATCATGTGTGTTCACCAATGCATCACTGCTTCTTCCGGGATTTACAATATCAGGTCCTGCAATAAAAAAAGGCACATGAACACCATATTGATAAATGGTACCCTTCGCTCTCAGAGTGTCAACATTCTGCGCTACGCGAGAAGCATTCCCGTTATCGCCCATAAAAATAAAATCGGTGCTATCAATTAAATTAAGAACCGTCAAAGAATCCATAAATCGACCCAACTCAAAATC
>JAHEYP010000070.1 GCA_023251535.1 Bacteroidota bacterium | reverse complement strand
CTATTAGCAACAACGTTCTGAATACCTGTAGTACCATTCCCGATTTTTACTCGATATGAAAAATAAGAGAATGTCATCATATCAACACCATAACCGGCAATGTAATTCCCATCAGGAGAAATACATTCAGCAGCATACATTTGTTTCGTTCCTGTAGAATATCCTAAGGTAGTATTAACATAGTAATTCAAATCTTGAAGTCCACCATCACGCGTCCAGATAAAAGGTGTTTGCGGATCACCGAACAGTTGTCCGTCGAACCAGCCAACTACCACCGAAGCATCAGCACTCATTCCTGAAACATAACCATTGCCTGTAAGTGGTAATGATCCGAGGTTAATGACACCCGAATCTCTGCTCCAGATCCAAGGTTGATTTAAGTTTGCATAATCACCGTATCCTCCTATCCATTCTCCATTTGCAGATACTGCGCTACATTCACCCATTTGATTGTATTCATCAGTAGCACTACCCAATGAATCAAGTAAAATATATTCATTCGGAAAATAGCCGCCTGCTGGATTTTTCCTCCATACAGCCGACTTCCAAGGACCATTAAAATCTTGCCATCCCACAACAACACTTCCATCGAAATTAGCAGCATTAGCTCTAGTACTTCGGCCGTCAACAGGGAATAACGTTCCCAAGTCCATTAATCCTTCAGTAGCATTATAAGCCACTGCATCTGTGTAAGCAAATCCTCCGGTTGTATCGGCCCATGAATTACCCACAACGGTATTGCCATCGCCTGAAATAGCATAGCCACCACTCAACGCAATTCCAACAGGAAAGCCCAAGCTCCCAAGGGTAGTCCATTGACCAGTAAGATAATTATATCGCGCCATTTCGGCTCCCAAAGGACCACTTTCTGTACCACATAAATACAAACCATCAGTCGAAAAACGAGCTTGTCCACCAACACCGAATCCCGGAGCCACGCCACCAATATTATTGATTACATTTCCGGAATCAGGCAACCAAACAGAATAAGGTCCCCCTTGAAATGAATAACCAGATACCTTCCCTTCATTCGTAACACTATTACAAGAATAAGTTGTATCCTTTGCTATAAATTGAGCAAAAAGGAAGTTAACTGAAAATAGACATAAAGAAATTGTGCAGATAATTCTGGTTTTCATAGTATAGATATTATTAAAAGATTTTGTTCTAACAAAGTTAGATTTATTTTTTATCCGAACTGTCAATTGGTTCCCACAGTTCCACTTTATTTCCTTCTGCATCGAGGATATGAACAAACTTACCATAATCGTAAGTCTCCATTTTATCTACAATTGTTACACCTTCAGCTTTAAGTTGCTCAATTAAAGCTTCTAAATTATCTACTCGGTAATTAATCATGAAATCTTTCGTAGAAGGCTCAAAATATTTTGTTGTTTCAGCGAAAGGAGTCCATTGAGTCATTGCCTTCTTGGAGCTATCGGGTTCTTCATACCAATCAAAACTTGCACCATAAGGATTGGTATTTAAACCTAAATGTTTTTTATACCACTCATTCATTTTCTTCGGGTCTTTGCATTTAAAAAAAACGCCTCCGATACCGGTAACTTTTTTCATTTCCATAGAAGTTTTAGGTTCTTGTCTCACAAATGAATTCAATGCAAAGCCTAAGCCGAAAGAGGTCATTAAAGCGAAAGCAAGAAAGATCGATTTTTTCATTTGAGAGGGTTTTGGAAATCCAAATATATCAAAATGCCTGAAAACCCTTTCGAAAAACCCACAAATAATAGCTAAATCAGGATTTTAACCTTACTCCTTCTGCATCGTTCGCTACAATATTTTACTTCTTCCCAATTTTTCTCCCATTTCTTTCGCCAAGTAAACGGACGATTACAAACCAAGCAGATTTTTTGCGGCAGATCACATTTTTTCACCTAACGAGAATATTAAAATAAACTAAAGTCAAAAAAATAGAAATTACAGTATTGTCAATTCAACGTATCATTAACGCTTAACAATTTTTCGAGTAATGACTTTTCCCTCTATCCACAAATTGATCAAATAAATTCCGGAAGGCAAACTTTTATTCAACTCGACAATTAGCTTATCATTTCCTTTCACGACTCCAAAATCGGAAGAATGCACAATTACACCATCCATCCTCAAAATAAGCACTTTTAAATAATTGAGACCTTGCTGATTTAGCTTAATTGTAATTTTATCAGAAAAAGGATTCGGATATACCTCAACGTTAGAATAATTCTTATCCTCAACAGAAGTAGTTACAGGACATAAGATGCAAGTCTTGTGATAATTGATACTTGCATCGATAGCAATTAACGAGTCAAATTGAGTACCTGAAATACAATCACCTTTCAACTGATAATTTAGCCAAGGAAGCAAATATCGATTAATGACTAAATGTTGATCAGCTCGAGAAATGGTAGGTTGCGGAGTGCACGTAGCTTCACCAAAACTGCACAAGAAATTGGTTTCGGCCATTTGACAGTGACTTCCTCCGTTGATGCTGATATATGATTTACAATTTGATTGCAAAGAATCATACATCGGAATTTGATTTGTTACCGGAGGAGTCACACAATCATTTCCTCCCGCCATGATCAGAGAAGGCAATAAAAGAGCGGATGCCGCATTAATGGCTGAAGGATTAGTTTCAGCCGGAGCCAAAGTGGCAAGAGTTTTAATGGAAGAATCGAGTTCAGCAGCTAAGAAAGCAGCTCCTCCTCCCATACTATGACCCATGACGCAATTCATAGAATCGATGCGATTAAAAAACAAAGAAGACCCTAAAAAATTAAGTTGATTCATTTGAGCTATTACAAAAGCTAAATCTTTTCCAAATTCGGAATGAGAAGGTGAAATTCCGGTTTCTGTCTTTGGAAAAGCGATAATAAATCCTTCCGGAACAACTGCTTCCCAAATATTTTGATAGGCATCCCATGTCATAACAAATCCATGTCCGAAGCTTATTAAAGGAAACTTAGCGGAAGTCGATGAAGTTACAGGGACATTATTTCCAGCAACATCAGCTGGATAGTAAATCTCTGTAGGAATACTTCTATTCGATCGAGAAGAATCGATCAAAGTAATTGTAGTATGACCAATTTGATAAGGCTGCGCGTTTACAGAGCCAAAAACCACCGCTAGGAGAAGTATAATAATGAATCTCATAATTATTTTTTAAGGAAATATGAAAATACAACAAACACTTCAAAAAAAAGTTTCTGCGATCATAAACTTCCGATAAGGCCTAATTCTCAGTGATTATTCAAGAATAAAGACAAATTCTTCTATCTCTTTTCCTCTAGCATTGGCAAATCCTTTGTCGATTCCTATTTTCTTAAATCCGTTATTTTCCAAAACTTTCTGAGAACCAAAATTATCGAAGGCCGTGCGACCATAGATAGGTCGAGATAGTTCAATTTTAAGAAATTCTCTTAGCGCAATTGTAGCAATTCCTTTACCCCAAAAGCTTTTATCAATCCAATAAGTGATTTCACTCTCATCAAACATCACAAACTTAGAAATACTACCAACAATAATTTCATTTATTCTTATAGTACACATATGAATAGTTGGGTCTAACAAGAACTTCGAATACTTCTCAACATAAGCGGACTTATTAAAAGAATCTTTAGCTGTAAATGCAGCCATAAAATTCGCATCAGGATCGAGTTGAAATTCATAAAAAGCCAGCAAATCCTCGTTGGTAGATGGCAGTAAAGAAATAGAAGAAAGTTCCATTGCAATAATTAAGGTTGAAATTTAGTATCAACCTACAAATTAATAACTATTGGAACAACCAGCAAAATAATTTAAAACAAATCAATCCGGTTTACCAAAAATAATCCGAAGTTTAGTTCCCCATCTATTTGTCTTTGCCAAATCACGTTTCATTTTATCAAACTCATGAAAGACGACTTCCTTATAATTTGAGGGATCAATCGATTCGTTAATACCGAACAATAAGGGGTCATTGGTTTGTTTAAAAGTACCAAAGAGCTTATCCCAAAATAAAAATGTTTCTCCGAAGTTTTTATTTAGATTTTGCTCATTATAAGAATGATGAATAATATGATGTGTTGGTGTAATCGTAAACTTCTCCAATATTTTCCAATCACCTAAACATTGACTATGACTGAAAAAGGCCCAGATCTTTCCAATTCCATAAACAACCAAAAACATTGGAACAGGAAAACCAATTATAATTGGAATAATCCAAAAGAAATATCTATAACCAGCTTTAAAAACACCTGATCTCAACGCAGTTGAGAGATTCATATGTGGGGAAGAATGATGATTCACGTGAATAGCCCACATAAACCGTACATTATGCTCTAAGTAATGTTCGATATAAATGATTAAATCCCAAAA
>JAHEYP010000069.1 GCA_023251535.1 Bacteroidota bacterium | reverse complement strand
GAGGCTGTTACTCATTATTCAATTCTTTTATTAGGGTTCCTGTCATTTTCAACTTTTCTCAAATCAGATTATTTAAAAATCATTTTTGCCCTAATTTGGTTCTTCCCACCAATTCGTCTAATTGATACAATTCAGCTATATTCAGGTGTTGAGTATAGTTTAATTGCTATTTCATGTTATTTGATAACACTTCAAAAAAACTTGAAATCGAAAAACCATTTATTCTTTAGACATCTAATATTACTTATTACAACAGTATTGCTAATTGCCTCTATTTGGGTTTCTGATATGGCTTTAGTTACAGTATTTATACTTCTCTCAGTAAACTTGTTTTATTATTTAAAATCCAACAAATTAGATTTTTCAATATTCAAGAAGTTAGAACTTTACTATATTTCTATAGGTTCAATTATAGGTTACTCATTTATTCAATATGCTAAGAGTAATTCAGCTCGCAGAATAAATTATACTTCTTTCAGTGATTTCAATACAATTAAGAAAAGTTGTAATATCTTTTTTGAGAGTATTTTCGACTTACTAAAATTTAATGCTAATGAACCATTCGTAAGTGTATATTTATATCTTGTATTTATTGTATTCGGATTTGCCTTTTTTCATCGAAAAAATATTAAAATAAATGAAAGTCAAAAAAAATGGGTTGTCTTTTTCTTGTTAGATGCATCTATTCTTTTTATAATTGTCTTGGTTTCACATTGGACATATTTAAACGGGGTTCCACGTAGGTATTTTACATGTTCTTATATTTCACTTTCTATGTTTTTTTTATTGTTATTCGATACCGCAAAACATAGCAATAATAAAATTAGGTTCATTTATCCTATGATGCTTTTTACTGTTTTAATAGGAGGTATTGGGACCTTATTTAACATCAAATACATATGGCCTAAAACAATGACCCCTAAAGTTGAAGTTGTAGGTGAATTTAAAAAATTGGGTAAAATCGGTATTATATCTGAATATTGGAATTCGTACATAACATCTTGTCCCAATCCAGATATGATTAAGGCCACTCCTCATGATACCTCATGGGCGGTAAAAAACTACGCTATTGTAGATGAGGTTTTTGAACAGGAAAATATTTATGTGATCAAGGACATGTGGCTGAAACAATTTCCAGACACTATGAAGGAGTTTGGAAGGGTCTTAACAAAAGATGGTGCTGAGTTTAGAATTGGCGATTGCGATGTTTGTAAATACAAACAGACAAATTAAAATTTCATTCCCACGAAAAACATTTAAGATCTTAAAAATGGGTTGTTAATATGATTTTGTAAAATTCCTATAGGGGGCGTTCAATAGCTTAGAAATTCTTAGGTTTGTGCTTCTTATTTACAAATACAGTGTTGCAAGAAACAACCATAGCAAAAACGAATCGATCAACCTCCACCTGGCCTGAGCGGGCAGCAATTGCTTCGCAGCAGTATCGCGATGCTTTTAAGGTTGGTTCTCAGCAGTTTTCGAATGCTGAGATGGCTCGTGAGCGGGCTGCTTTTACGCGTTGGAAAGCCATTGAAAACCTCGATAAATACCTGATTGAATTCGAAGCCAATTTTATTAAGTCGGGCGGGAAAGTGATCTGGGCACAAGATATTACAGATGCCTTGTCGGCTATTCAAGAGATCTTGAAAAAGTCGGCGAATAAATTAGTGTTGAAATCTAAGACCTCGATGGCTGATGAAATCGGCTTAAAAGGCGGATTACTCAACGACGGGTATCGCACATTAGAAACCGATACTGGCGATTATATTGCGGATGCATCGGGCGATCATTCGGGGCACATGATTTTACCCGCTATTCATAAGTCGCTGGAAGAAATAGGTGAGCTTTTAAAGAAAGACATGGTGCTTTCGCATAAAGCAGATGCCAATGAAATTGTTGCCAAGATTCGTCAGAAGTTAAGAGGGGAATTCTTGAAAGCAGGAACAGGAATTACTGGATGTAATTTCTTGGTTGCCGATCCCGGCGCTATTGTCCTCACCGAAAACGAAGGCAATGCACAGTTAACGGCATCGTTACCAAAAACACATATTGTACTGGCAGGTATTGAGAAAATTCTTCCTTCGATGAACGATCTCGATTTGTTTTTACCGTTGATCAGTACTTATGGAACAGGACAAGAAATTACCACTTATAATACTATTATCTCAGGGCCGAAGCAAAGTGATGAACTAGATGGACCGGAAGAATTATACGTGATACTGCTCGACAACGGGCGCAGTGATGTATTGAGTCATGAGATTCAACGTCAGGCAATGACCTGCATTAAATGCGGAGCCTGTCAATTCTCCTGTCCGGTGTATTTATCGGCCGGAGGCAATGAATTCTCGAGTCCGTTAACAGCAGTAACACTCCCATTACAATCGAGCAATTTAGAAGCGCAAGAGCAAGCCATCAAATATTCAACATTATGCGGATCATCGCGTGATGTTTGTCCTGTAAAAATCGACTTCCCACGACTACTGTTGCAAAACAGAAAATTGTTTGTCGACAAAGGATTTCATCCACGCTCCGAGAAGCTTTTCTATTTCTTCTGGAAGAAAGCGATGATGAAAAGAGACATCATGAACTGGAAAGGCATTAAAGCCGGAAAGTACATCATGGAAAGTCTGAATAAATCGCGAAGCGGATTAAGAGAAATGCCTACGGTAGTTCCTAAATCGTTTAACGAGCAATGGCGTGAAAAGATGAATTTCAAATAACTCTTTTCCTAAACCATCATCCATTTGAAGATACAATGTTTCTCTTCGGTAGAAGAAATGCATCAGGTGATAAGCAACCTGAAAGCGCAAGGTAAGCGCATAGGATTTGTTCCTACCATGGGTGCATTGCACGAAGGGCATGAATCGTTGGTGATAAAAGCAAAATCAGAGAATGATGTAGTAGTCTGCAGCATCTTTGTTAATCCCACACAATTTAACGATCCGAAAGACCTTGAGAAATATCCGAGGATGCCGGAAAAAGACGTGAAGCGGTTAGAAGCTGTTGGTTGTGACATTGCCTTTATTCCCGGGGTGAGTGATATTTATCCCCATGGCAATAAAATGCTCGACATTCACTTTGGCAAGATGGAAGAAACGATGGAAGGAGCCTTTCGTCCGGGACATTTTGCAGGCGTAGCCACTGTTGTTGACCGACTATTCAATATTGTACAACCTACGAGTGCTTATTTCGGAGAAAAAGATTTTCAGCAACTAGCGATCATTCGAAGAATGACGCAGATGATGGGACATACCATCAATATAGTAGGTTGTCCGACGTTAAGAGAAGACGATGGATTAGCGATGAGTTCACGCAACCTCTTGCTCACCGACGAACAACGCAAAGCGGCGCCATTGATATACAAGGCGCTGAAGCAAGCAGAAGCATTTATTCCTCATCACACACCGGAGGCAGTTATTGAACTTGTGAAACGCTATGTAGAGCAAAGCATGTTTTTGAGAGTTCAGTATTTTCAATTAGTTGACCCTGAAACGCTTGAAGACATTACAAGTTGGGAAGGAAAGAAGACGGTGCAAGGTTGCATTGCGGTGTTGACGGAAGGGCCGAGGTTGATAGATAATGTTGCATATACTTTATAGGGAGACTCGAAAAACTTCGCATACTTCGTTATGCGAAAATTTTAAAATCCTCATTTACGATTTGTAAACTGCGGTTTTAAAATTTTCGCAAGCCTCGTCTGCAAAGTTTTTGGAGCCTCCAATTATACTGGTGTACTCCTCATCCTATAGACGTCGTCAAAATCATAACAAATCAGCCTCGCGTCGAAGACGTGAACAGCGCAATCTGCGGCCCATTTGCTGATCTCGTTAATGTTGAAGAACTGAATGATTGAATGATTGAATTTTATCAAGGTCCGGTTGGAGATTTAATTCGTTAGTAATCCTAGCGCCCCTAGCGCCTTCTTGGCGTCCCCCGCGGTTAACTAAAGCCGGCTTCGCCGAATCAGCGCATCGTCGCAGACGATAATCTTCCTTTCGCCGTCGTCAAAATCATAACAAATCAGCCTCGCGTCGAAGACGAGAACAGCGCAATCTGCGGCCCATTTGCTGATCTCGTTAATGCTGAAGAATTCAATGATTGAAGGTCTGGATGATTGGATGACTGAAGGTCTGAATGATTGAAGGTCTAGTGGGAGATAAAATTGCGTAGCAATCGCCGCGACCGCAAAAAGCATCCGTAGCATAACGCATGACCAAGCTTTTCCCCGCGACCGCCGCGGTTAACCAAAACCGGCTTCGCCGCCTCTGTGTCCTTTGTGCCTTCTTGGTGGTCTTTGTGGTTAAAAAGGTCCATACTTAAATCCCGGTAGGACTAATGGCACCGGATTTCGAAGATTTTTTCCAATGTATAATTTGGGTTAACGGGAATCAGTAACTTTGCGCCGTTATGACGATCCAGGTATTGAAGTCGAAAATTCATCGTGTGCGTATTACGCAGGCTGAATTACACTATGTGGGAAGCATCACTCTTGACGAGGATTTAATGGATGCTGCCAATATGATAGAAGGAGAAAAAGTTCACGTTTTGAATATTAACAACGGTG
>JAHEYP010000015.1 GCA_023251535.1 Bacteroidota bacterium | reverse complement strand
ATAAGTTAAGTGGCATTCCACTGAAACGCGATGCGTGGATGCAAGCTGAACAAGGACAAACTATTCACCTGCTCGACGAAACACAGCCTGGCGATTTAGCATTTTTCGACAACGAAGAAGGAAAAATTATTCACGTAGGAATTCTTACTGCAAAAAACAGAGTAATTCACGCGTCAGGAAAAGTAAGAATCGACAATATCGATCATCAAGGGATTTTTAATGTCGAAACCAAGCGTTACTCGCACAACCTTCGCCTCATTAAGAGAATCATTTAAGGTATTATCCTAAAAATCGGTTCGGAGCATCCAACACTTGTTCCTTTAGTAAATCGGCAATTGATGCATAAGTATTCATCATTGCCTCTCTCACCATTCCTTTTGTCATCCATCGTACGTCGGTTATTCCCTCTTCAAGTTGAGGAACTGGGCGATTAGTATCGGTCGATTCCATTAAAAACCAGTAGGTCTTCTTCAGCACTTTGATATCCTTATAAGGATAGGTATGGAAGGTTGTAGACACTTGCTTCGATAAATTGAGCATTCCTACTCCACACTCTTCAAACACCTCACGTATGGCAGCGGTATCGGGCTCCTCGCCTTCTTCAATTTTTCCCTTAGGAAGATCCCATTTACCATTTCGGAAAATCATCAACAGCGAATGCTCGTTATTAACTACAATTCCGCCTGCAGCTTCCATAATTTGGTAGCCATCGGTAAACGTTTTCCATGTGCGATCGATATCGGCCGACTGCAAAAACAACTCAGGCAGCAAGGTGTTAGCCTCAAAAGAACCTATCAATTGCTTTAAATCATCAACAGATTCATCACCTTTCAAACGGAACACCATTTCGGCTCCGCTGATAGAGTCCTTAGCAGGTAAAAACTTCACCAATCGATCATTAACGTATACTTTATACATGGCTTTTTTTTCAGATATAAATCATCCTTTTTTGTTACATTTCCCGAAAACGTGTAGGTTTGTAAACTATGCAAGATGATACAGCGTCAAAAGTAGCCGAATTCTTGCTGCAAATCAAAGCCATAAAATTGCAGCCAGAACAGCCTTTCATTTGGGCCAGCGGTTGGAACTCTCCTATTTACTGCGATAATCGCATTTCATTATCGTATCCAAGGGTAAGAACTTTCATCCGTCAGGAATTAGTGAAGCTGATAGAAGACAAATTTGGTCGTCCCGATTTAATCGCCGGTGTGGCCACAGCAGCCATTGCTCAAGGAGCATTGGTATCGGAAGCGATGGGACTTCCGTTCGTTTATGTGAGATCTTCAGCCAAAGACCATGGTCGTCAAAACACCATTGAAGGCGAAGTGCAGCCCAATTTATCGGCTGTAGTAATAGAAGACTTGGTATCAACAGGCGGAAGCAGCTTAAAGGCAGTAGAAGAACTGCGTAAGAACGGAGTGATTGTAAAAGGCTTAGTATCAATATTTTCATACGGATTTGAAACTGCAGCCGACTCCTTCAGAAAAGCTGGATGTCCGTTTTACTCCTTAAGCAACTACGACGTATTGATAAAACAAGCAGTAGCTACAGGATACGTTAAAAAGCAAGATTTACCGGTTTTACAGGATTGGAGGAAACACCCCGACACCTGGAAAAAATAACAAACTCAAATTATGACCCGCATTGAAAGTGATGTAGTTACATTGGCTAAGCCAGCGAAAGAAGTGTTTGAATTTTTATGTGATTTTAAAAATATCGGGACATTAATGCCTGAGCAAGTGGAGAACTTTGTAACCGACGGTCCAACTTGCCATTTCGACATCAAAGGGATGGCATCGATGGGATTAGCCTATGGCGAAAAGACCCCTGACAGCAAAATAGTGATGTTAAAAAACGGGAAAGCTCCATTTGACTTCAGTTTAATATGTGAAATGACGGCGGTAAGTGAAAGCAGCACCAAGCTGCAATTATTTTTCGACGCCGACTTAAATCCCTTGTTTAAAATGATGGCAGAGAAGCCGTTAACCAACTTTCTGAACTTATTAGTTCATCGTTACGAGCAATTAGCTGCCTGATTTACTCACAGCGAAGAACCGTACTACTGGGTGATGAATGATCATTGGTAATCCGTTATACAACAAAACGGCAGAGCCATCATTGCGCACCTCGAGTAACTCTGCAGTAAAGACAGCACCCTCGCGAATAAACGAATGAGGTTTATTTAATCCGTATAAAAAGTGATGATAAGCTGAATTTATCCGCTCCTCCTCCTTCATTAAAAACTGTTGGTAAGCATTATAAACATAGCGGAAAAGCTCTTTAACTTCGGTAGCAGGGTCGAAATCGGAGCCCGACTCCATTTTCATTGAAGTAGGCTGAGTATCAAACGAATCGGGAAAGGCAATTTGATTTAAATTAATTCCTATTCCGCTGATTATAGCCGAAATACGATCGCCGCGCAAGCTATTTTCGATGAGTAAACCGGCAATTTTTTTACCATCAACCAGAATATCATTTGGCCATTTAATACGCACCTCTTTCCCCAAACGATCTTCGAGGAAAGAAGCAACGGCAACGGCGACAGCTTTATTAAACAAAAACTGAAAAGAAACGTGTAAATCGCCAGGTTTAAAAATAATTGAACAATATAAACCCTGGTTCGTACGACTCTCCCATACGTTCCCCCTCTGCCCCTTACCTGCAGTTTGTTCGAGCGCCAGAATCACCGTAGAATCGGGCGCGGAATCGTTCGCCAGCAGTTGCTGTGCGAAACTATTTGTAGAATCTACCGAATTGAGTGTAACAAGGTTCACGGGAAGCCGTTAAAAATCTATACTTTTGCAACAACAAATTTAAGAATACTGAATGGCAAAAACAGCCCGTGCAACAAAAACAGTTAAAGAACCTGTTAAAGACCTACTTACCGACGCAATAATCAGGGGACTTCAAGAAAAGAAAGCCCGAAACATTGTGATTTTAGATTTAGAAGCGCTAGGTGGCGCAGTTGCCGACAAATTTATTGTATGCCATGGGGACTCCTCAACACAAGTTGAAGGGTTAACTCGATCGGTAGAAGAGACGGTTGAGAAAGAAACCGGAGAAAATCCTTATCATATTGAAGGAAAACAAAACGCCCAATGGATATTAATCGACTATATTAGCGTCGTAGTTCATGTCTTTCAGCAAGAGCAACGAGAATATTACGGAATTGAGCGACTCTGGGCCGATGCACAGATCAGAGAAATCAACGATTAACTAAACAATTGATTCTTTGTTAAAATACAAGTCCATTCAATTCGTTTACAATACAGCTTACTAAGAGTAAGAATATATCATGTCAGAACAACAACAAGAGGAAAAAAAGAAGCCTTCCTTTAACAATTTCCCCAAAGACCCTAAAGCACCGAAGTTTAACTTCAACTTTTACTGGGTTTACGCATTGGTGATACTGGTAATTATCGGTATTAGCCTATTTGATTTCGGAGGACACCCACGAGAAATTTCGAGAAATAAATTCTATGGTTGGGTAAAAGCGGGTTACGTAGAAAAAGTAACTATCGTTAACAAGGATCTCATTAACGTTTACATCAAAAAAGATTCGTTATCAAAAGCTGACTTTAAAAACGTAGCCAACAAATCGTTCGGCAACGGAGTAAATGAAGGTCCGCATTATTCATTTGCCATAGGCGATGCTGGTGCATTTGAAAACGAGTTGAATACTATTCAGAAAGACATCCCTGAAGAAAATCGCGTTAACCTTTACTATGACAACAATGCGCATAGCTACTGGGATTGGATTTTAGGATGGATATTCCCATTCTTGCTAATTGCCTTTTTATACTTTTTCATTATTCGCAGAATGGGTTCAGGCGGAGGCGGAAGTCAGATTTTCAATATTGGAAAATCGAAAGCTACGCTCTTCGACAAAGACTTGCATGTGAAAGTTACCTTCAACGACGTTGCGGGATTAGAAGAAGCGAAAGTGGAAGTAATGGAGATTGTTGACTTCCTAAAAAATCCTAAGAAATACACTCAGTTAGGAGGTAAAATTCCAAGAGGAGCGTTATTAGTAGGTCCTCCGGGAACAGGAAAGACTTTACTTGCGAAAGCAGTAGCTGGAGAAGCACAAGTGCCATTCTTCTCGTTATCAGGATCTGATTTCGTAGAAATGTTTGTTGGAGTTGGAGCATCACGTGTGCGTGACTTATTCCGCCAAGCGAAAGAAAAAGCACCAAGTATCATCTTTATCGATGAGATTGATGCGATAGGACGTGCTCGTGGAAAACAACCATCGTTCAGTGCCAACGACGAAAGAGAGTCAACATTAAATCAGTTATTAACTGAAATGGACGGATTCGGAAGCAACTCGGGAGTAATTATCCTTGCCGCAACGAACCGTGCCGATATCTTAGACCGTGCATTATTACGTCCGGGTCGTTTTGACCGTCAGATCTATGTTGAACTTCCTGACTTAAACGGAAGAAAAGAAATCTTCAAAGTTCACTCTAAGCCATTGAAATTAGACGTAGGCTTAGACCTCGACTTCTTAGCAAAACAAACTCCGGGATTCTCGGGTGCCGACATTGCCAATCTTTGTAACGAAGCGGCGTTGATAGCAGCAAGAAAAAACAAAACATCTATTAGTCACCAAGATTTCCTTGATGCAGTAGATCGTATTGTAGGAGGATTAGAAAAGAAAAATAAAATTATTTCACTCGAAGAGAAACGCGTAATTGCCTATCACGAATCGGGACATGCTGCTGTGAGTTGGTTATTAGAACACACTGCACCATTAGTAAAAGTAACGATAGTACCACGCGGAAACTCATTAGGAGCAGCATGGTATTTACCAGAAGAGCGTCAATTGACAACCACAGAGCAAATCACCGATGAACTTTGTGCTGCATTAGGCGGAAGGGCGGCTGAATTTGTGACCTTCGGAAAGATCTCGACAGGAGCACTTAGCGACTTAGAAAAAGTTACGAAGCAAGCATATGCATCGGTATCGATCTTCGGGTTGAATGATAAGTTAGGAAACATCAGCTACTACGATTCATCAGGAAATTCGGACTATAGTTTCTCGAAACCATACAGCGAAAAAACAGCTGAACTCATCGACAATGAAGTAAAGAAAATGATTGACGATGCATATCAACGTACGATTGAATTGTTAAAAAACAATCGCGGTGCATTAGATCAATTAGCATCTACATTGCTCGAGAAAGAAGTAATATTTAAAGAAGACTTAGAACGAATTTTCGGCAAGAGAAAATGGGATAAAGAAGAAATTTCTGAAACCAAAACTGCTGAAGTAAATGCTGAGCCTGAAATCGTAACCACATCACCGTCAACCGAAGCTTAAGCAATGGATGAGAGTACCACACGTGAAAAGGTATTGAAAAAAATCAGGGCAGCTCTCTTAACGAAAAACCCTAATCCGTACCCGAAACTCGACTTTGATACTCCGGTTTTCGCGCAAACCGACGAAGACCCAGTATTAGTTTTTGCCGACAAACTCACTGCTGCCGGCGGGAAATTCTTTTTGGTGGAATCTGAATTAGAATTTGCTGAAGGAGTTGTGGACCTAGGCATGCAATATCTCTGGAAAGACATTGTATGTGTTGAAGACGGACTTTCAAATTTGCTTACTGAATGTGAGTTACCTCACCATGTTTTAACGGAAGACATAGACAAGATGGACGTTGCAATATCGACATGTGAATGTGCGATATCGCGAACAGGAAGTATCTTGATTACCTCTAAAGAGCAAACACGATCGGTACCAGCTTACGCTCCTATTCATATAGTATTAGCAAAAGCTAGTCAGTTGGCGCTCGACTTAAAAGACGCGATGAATTGGCTTCGACATAAATATCCGAAATTACCATCATCGATAACAATAGTAACTGGTCCTGGGCGCACCGCCGACATTGAAGGAGAATTAGTGATTGGAGCACACGGTCCAACGCAGTTGTATGTATTTATGATCGACGACCGAGCTACGGTTTAATATCATGGAACCTAACTGGATTAAAATATACACGACCAACAAACCGTACGAAATAGAATTTGCAAAATCTATTTTAGGAGAAGACAATATCGACGCCTTTGTAATCGACAAAAAAGATTCATCCTACATTTTCGGGGAAGCAGAATTATATGTGACCGAAGAAAACGTAACCAAAGCTCAATTAATACTAACTGAAAACGATTTGTTGTGAGTAATTTTTGGCAAAGAACCATTACAGGAATACTTTTCATCACCGTTCTGATAGGGTCGATACTCTATGGACAAATATCATTTCAAGTACTCTTTTTAGTGATCTCTTTATTAGGACTTGATGAGTTTTACAAGCTTATCAAAACCGAACAGCGCGAACCAAATGTCAACCTAGGACTCTTTGCCGGAGCAGTAACATATATCTTGGCATCGGGAGTATGTTTCGACAGCCTACCTCCATCCTATTTATCGATTATCTATCCCTTATTCGGCATCATCTTTTTCGCTGAACTATATCGCAAAAAGCAAGACCCATTCGGGAATATTGCGATAACCATTTTAGGAATTGTTTACGCAGTAATACCATTTGTATTACTGAACAAAGTAGCCGCATTACACATCAACTACAACAGCAATATTGTGATCGGTTATTTCGTATTACAATGGAGCAGCGACACGTTTGCCTATTTAGTTGGAATGTCGTTAGGAAAACGCCGTTTATTCGAGCGTATATCGCCTAAGAAATCGTGGGAAGGCTTTATTGGGGCATTGATATTAACCACAGCGGCTTCGCAGATTTTAGCACATTTTTATACCGAATTCAGCTCGATAGATTGGGCGGTGATTGCTTTGATTGTAGTGATAACGGGAACATTGGGAGACTTAGTAGAAAGTCTAATGAAGAGAAGTCTAAACATAAAAGACTCTGGCAATATTTTACCTGGACATGGAGGGATTTTAGACCGATTTGACGGGTTATTACTGGCGATTCCGTTCATTTGGGCTTACCTCGAAATTTTTAATTGACATAACACTGACGAAAGCTTAACCTTTTTGCGTTTTAGACGTAGAATAATAATAGCTTAGCGCTCGTCATTAATGTCACTTAAAACCTTTTACAACCGATTTATTTATTCATTTCCGATTCAGCTTGTGGTGATGCACCTCAAGAAGAATCAGATTATGATGTTGTATTGGCTTTTACTTTTCGCATTTATCACTGAATCGATTGCCAAAAAATTCGGAGTACCATTTCTATTTCTTGATCCCGAGTACATGGGTAAAGTGGGAGTCACATCCTTCTTCATTATGGGGACCAGTTTAGGTGCATTTATCATGTCGTTCAATATATCGAGTTTCATATTGAACAGCTTTAGATTTCCGTTTTTAGCAACGCTATCGAGAACATTTTTGAAATATGCGCATAATAATTTCATTATCCCTTTAGCATTCATTCTTGTTTACTGTTATCAGATTATCAATTTCCAGTATTACAATCAGCTCAAGCCAATAGAAGAAATCAGTGCCAACTTAGTAGCATTCATAACAGGAATCATGGTAGTAATGACGCTAACGCTTCGTTACTTCATGCACACCAACAAAGACATCCACAAACTCTTTGGTGTTCAGCATGCCGATGACGATGAAACTGCTCCTGTAAGAATCTACGATACAAACGATACATCATTCAACCGACGTAATAACTGGAGAGTTGACACCTACATTAACTTCCCATTAAAAGTTAAAATCGTACGTGATACTCGCCACTATAAACGTTATATGTTAGAGCGAGTGTTTCGTCAGAATCACATTAATGCAGCAGTAGTTGAAATTGTTGTATTCAGCACATTTATCATTTTAGGTTTATTCAGAGATTACGCATGGTTTAGAATCCCTGCCGGAGCATCTGTGATGCTATTATTCACCATGTTTATCATGCTTAGCGGAGTGTTTCGCTATTGGCTAAAAGCTTGGGCGAACACAGCATTAATCATGACCTTTATTCTATTGAATTTACTTTCGAAATTCGAAGTAGTGAATCCTAGAAGTCAAGCTTACGGATTAAACTACAAAGGAACGAAAGCTATTTACTCGAAAGAATCGCTTATCAATTCGGTAAACGATAGTATACAAACAGCCGATATTAAACACACACAAGCTATCCTAAATAAATGGAAAGCCTATTGGGCTGCTAAAGGAGTCGACAAACCTAAAATGGTATTATTAAATGTGAGTGGAGGAGGATTACGTTCCTGTGTTTTCACTTTCCGTACACTTCAGATGATCGACAGTGTTTACGGAGGTGAATTAATGAAGCATACCGCATTGATATGCGGATCTTCGGGAGGAATGATAAGTGCAACCTACTATCGCGAATTATACCTCGACAAAAAAGAGGAACTTTTAAAAGCGAATGCAACAGGCGACGATCATCTACTAAGAAATACGGGGAAAGATTTACTTAATTCACTTTCAGTGAGTGCAACAGTTTCTGATTTATTCCTTAATATGCAAGGATTTTCGGATGGGCGTTACCGTTATATCAAAGATCGTGCATATGCATGGGAAGAGCAATACAATGAAAACACTGGATATGTATTAAACAAAAGGCTTCGCGATTATTACGAGCCTGAATTAAATGCAGAAATTCCAATGATGATTTTAAGTCCGACAATCATTAATGACGGTCGAGCGTTACACATATCTGCACAACCGATCAGCTATATGCTGCAATCACCGGGACTCGAGCATTCATCATTACAACAAGCTCCTAACGGGGTTGAGTTTAGTCGCTTTTTCAAAGATCAAGACGCAAGCAATATTAGAATGACAAGTGCTTTGCGAATGAACTCAGCATTTCCGTATATCATGCCAGCGGTATCATTACCAAGTGATCCTGCAATTGAAGTAATGGATGCAGGAATCCGTGACAACTACGGAACGATGAACTCTGTTCAGTTTATGTATATCTTTAGAAATTGGATACAAGAAAACACATCAGGAGTTGTGATGATTCAGATTCGCGATACTTACAAGCAAGCCAAAGTGGAGAACAACAGTGTTAAAACGATTTTCGAAAAAATGTTAGCACCAATGCGAAATGTGAGTGGAAACTTTATCATCATGCAAGACTATTCGTTCGACAGATACTTAGAATATGCAAGTAGCTTTCTGAAAACGCCCTTAGAGTATATTCTATTCCAAATGCCTGAGACGCAAGAAAAGATTTCACTTAGCTGGCATTTAACAGAAAAAGAAAAAAACTTTCTAAAAGACGCACCACTTAACACTGAAAATCGCGAAGCGTTAAATAAACTTACTACCATCTTACCGGTAAAAGTATACCGACCAGAAGCATTTTTAAAGCGATACTAGTACCACTACAAAATTAAAAAGCAGCGAGGAAAAATTATTTCTTCGCTGCTTTTTGTTTTTATTGCAAAGCAAATCTTTAATTAAAAATCTGCTAGCGTTCTTAATGCTGTAAAGAATCTTTCTTTAGGCAAGAAATTTTGTTCGAGCACGGCCGACATAGGAACCGGAGTATCGAGCGCTCCAATACGTACTGGAGGCGCATCAAGATAAGGGAAACACTTTTCGGCTATACGTGCCGTTATCTCTCCTCCTATTCCACCGGTTTGAGTGTCTTCATGCATCACGATTACCTTTCCTGTTTTCTTCACTGACGCTAAAACAGCTTCTTCATCCCATGGCAATAATGTTCTTAAGTCAACAACATCAGCTTTGATATCTGGATATTTCTCTAATGCTTCTAAAGCCCAATGCACACCTAATCCGTAAGTGATAATTGACAAATCGCTTCCTTCTTTCACCACTCGAGCCTTACCGATTTCTACAGTATAATAATCGTCGTAGATTTCTTCATTAATACTGCGATAAAGTGCTTTATGTTCGAAGTACATTACAGGATTAGGATCTTCGATAGAAGCTGCTAATAATCCTTTCGCATCGGAAGGGAAAGCTGGATAAACGATTTTTAATCCCGGTACATGGAAGAACCAAGCTTCAGTTGACTGAGAATGGAAAGGGCCAGCAGCTACACTCGCACCGGTTGGCATTCTTACAACTACATCAACATGTTGTCCCCAACGGTAATGTGTCTTCGCTAGATTATTCACGATCTGATTAAATCCGCAGGTAACGAAATCCGCGAACTGCATTTCAACGATCGACTTATATCCGTTTATTGATAATCCTAGTCCAGCACCAACGATTGCCGACTCACACAAAGGAGTATTTCTCACACGACCTTTACCAAACTCTTCTACGAAGCCTTGAGTCGCTTTAAATGCACCACCATACTCTGCAACATCTTGTCCCATGATTACCATATTCGGATGACGTTGCATTGCCTGACGCATAGCATCAGTAATAGCATCGAGGAAACGTTTATCGGTTTTCTTTTCAGAAGAAGGTTTAATAGTAACTTTTGGAGAAGGCGCAAACATATCCTTCATCTCGAGAGCAGTATCAACTTGAATATCTTTTTCGTTAAAAGTGATTTCGAGTCCTTGTTCGATTTCTTCTTTAATTCCTGTGCGAACCATATTCACGAAATCCTGATCGATTACACCTTCGCTCAACAAATAATCTTCGTAATTGCGAATAGGATCTTTTCTTCCCCATTCATCAAATAATTCCTGAGGTACATATTTAGTTCCTGACGCTTCTTCGTGTCCGCGCATACGGAAAGTAACACACTCCAACAAAATAGGACGAGGATTCTCGCGCATTGAAGTTGCTAAGCGGTTAACAGTATTATAAACATCGAGGATATTATTTCCATCAACGCGAACGCCTTCAATTCCATATCCGATGGCTTTATCGATAAACTGCTTACAGCGGAACTGCTCACGGCTAGGAGTTGATAGTCCGTAGCCATTATTTTCAATAACAAAGATGACAGGAAGATCCCATACAGCTGCCACGTTGATGCTTTCATGGAAATCACCTTCGCTAGAAGCGCCGTCGCCAGTAAATACTGCCGTTACATGCGGCTTTTTCTTCAATACATTGGCGAGGGCAACACCATCGGCAACACCCATTTGGGGACCAAGGTGAGAGATCATACCAATGATTTTATACTCCTGCGTTCCCATGTGAAAAGAACGATCGCGGCCTTTTGTGAATCCACCAGGCTTGCCTGTAAACTGAGAGAATAAGCGGTTTAGAGGAATGCCTCGAACGGTAAAAACCCCTAAATTTCGGTGCATAGGAAGGATATACTCATCGCGATTGAGAGCCATAGCCACGCCGACAGAGATCGCCTCTTGTCCGATGCCGCTAAACCACTTCGCCAACTTACTCTGACGAAGGAGAACGAGCATTTTCTCCTCTATGAGACGAGGTTTTATGAGAGCTTTATAAAGATCGATTAGAGTTTCGTCATTTAGACTATCTCTTTGAAAAGTAATGGGAGTTTCGGAAGTAATCATGATTTATATGAAGAACTGCAAAAATACCATATTTGAGCGCGGAAAACGGACAAAAATGACGAATTTTGCACTTATTAATCCACAAAATGAACCAAGACCTCATTGCCTCGATAATTGTCGTTGCTGCCGCCTATTTTTTAGTGAGGAAGCTGTTTTTCAAGAAAAAGGGGAAGGATGAGGGGTGTGAGAAATGTGAAAAGTAGGAAGAGGTTTACGGTCTCGCCCCTTCGGGGTTTACGGTTTACGGTTTACGGTTTACGGTTTACGGTTTACGGTTTACGGTTTACGGTTTCGCAAAGCGGAAGGCGAGATTTTAAATTGGACTTAATTTAGGGTTTGGGGGCTGGGATATTTATGTGATGATGTATCAATCCTCATGAAATCGACTAAGATAATTTTGGAATAAAATAAAAAAGCCTCGTTTTTTGACGAGGCTTTGGGAGTGAAGTTTAGATTTTATTTTTTTGCATCCTTCTTATCTGGTTCGATAATTTGCAATGCATTTTTCACCTTTTGAGTTGTTAATGCAATATCAATTACTTGCGACATCGTATCTACATAATGGAATACTAAATCTTTGATATAATCTTTCTTGATTTCTACGATATCTTTTTTATTGTCGCTACTCAAGATGATCTCTTTAATTCCTGCACGTTTAGCTGCGAGAATTTTTTCTTTAATCCCTCCTACCGGCAATACTTTTCCACGCAAAGTAATTTCACCTGTCATGGCGATTTTATTTTTCACTTTACGTTGAGTAAAGATGCTTGCTAACGAAGTTAACATGGTTATACCAGCGGAAGGCCCGTCTTTGGGAGTTGCACCTTCAGGGACATGCGTATGGATATCCCATTGATGAAATGCTTTTGCATCAATTTCGAATTCAGCAGCATGTGCTTTTAAATATGCCAATGCAATTACAGCAGATTCTTTCATCACATCACCTAAATTTCCTGTTAAGGTGAGCTTCCCTGTTCCTTTGCTTAAGCTGCTTTCAATAAACAACACACTTCCTCCATTCGGATTCCATGCTAGTCCCGTAACAACTCCTGCAACATCATTATTAATCAATTTATCAGGCATGAATCGCGGAGCACCTAATGCTTTATGCACTAATTCTTCCGATACTCTTGTCGGCGCTTTCTCCTCTAATGCAACCATCTTAGCAACCGATCGCACTACTCCAGCAATGCATTTCTCGAGTGTACGTACGCCAGATTCCCAAGTGTATTGCTCGATAATTTTTTTCAAGATCGCAGGAGAGAAAGAAAGTTGTCCCGCTTTTAATCCGTGCGCTTCTAATTGCTTTTTCACTAAGTGATTAATTGCAATATGCGTTTTTTCTTCGAGTGTATATCCGCTGATATCGATTATTTCCAATCGATCACGCAAGGCAGGTTGAATGCTGCTTAACGAGTTAGCGGTTGCAATGAATAATACTTTCGATAAGTCGTATTCTAACTCAACATAGTTATCATAAAACGCAGTGTTTTGCTCGGGATCTAATACTTCTAATAATGCCGATGAAGGATCACCATGAAAATCGTTTGTCAACTTATCGATTTCATCGAGGATGAAAACAGGATTCGATGATTTTGATTTTTTAATATTCTGAATAATTCGTCCCGGCATTGCACCGATATACGTTTTACGATGTCCGCGGATTTCTGCTTCGTCACGTAATCCACCCAACGACATTCTCACATACTTTCTTCCTAGTGCTTCGGCGATCGATTTCCCGAGTGACGTTTTACCAACCCCCGGAGGACCAACTAAGCACATGATTGGCGATTTCATATCGTTTTTCAACTTAATCACCGCCAAGTATTCGAGGATACGCGTCTTCACTTTATCTAATCCGAAATGATCGCGGTTCAACACTTTCGTTGCGCGTTTCAAATCGTAATTATCATCAGTAAATTCTTCCCACGGAAGTTCGAGTAATAAATCGAGGTAGTTTAATGTCACCGAGTATTCGGCAGCAGCGGGATTAATTCTACCCAAACGCTCCATCTCTTTATTAAACACTTCTTCAACCGCCTTCGACCATTTCTTTGAACGAGCGCGTTCACGCATCTCACTCAACTCTTTATCGGGAGTATTACCTCCTAACTCTTCTTGAATTGTTTTGAGTTGTTGATTTAAAAAGTACTCACGTTGTTGTTTATCGAGATCTGTTTTTACTTTACTCTGAATTTGATTTTTCAACTCAAGCATTTGCAACTCTTTGGTAAGATGTTCCAATACTTTCGTTGCACGATCTTTCAGATTATTCATCTCGAGCAAGAACTGCTTTTTATCCACATCAGCATTCATATTTGATGAAATGAAATTGATGAGGAAAGAAGGACTCTCGATATTACGAATGGCGAATGATGCTTCGGTAGGAATATTCGGCGACTGTTGAATGATCTGCATAGAGATATCTTTCAACGAATCAACGATTGCGCTGAACTCTTGATCTTTATCGGCTTTCACAGAATCAGAAAAAGGCTCAACAGAAGCTTTCAAATAAGGCTCTTCTTGCACCATTTCCTTCACTTTAAAACGACGCTTACCTTGAATGATAACGGTAGTATTTCCGTCGGGCATGCGTAACATGCGAAGGATTTGAGCTACGGTTCCAATTTGATTCAGATCGCTGATTTTAGGATCTTCAATGCTCACATCTTTCTGCGAAACAACGCCGATAATTCGGTCGGAAGCATAAGCATCTTTAATGAGTTTGATAGACTTATCGCGACCTACCGTAATTGGTATAACAACTCCCGGAAAAAGTACAGTATTTCGCAAAGGAAGAATCGACACCACTTCGGGCATCTTTTCATTATTCATCTGCTCTTCGTCTTCGTTGGTAAGCAACGGAATTAATTCCGGCTCGTCGTCGTTGATTCCGATGGCAGATAATGGCAAATTATTGAAGTTTTGATCTGATTGCATAGTTAGTTTAGTGACAAATTGACAGAAATCGCTCGAAAAACGCGTTCTAAGATGCGATTCCCTTGCCTTTCAATGATAATGCCAATGGCATTTAAGTTAATTATCGCCTGACGGCTTCAGCTGCATCATGAATAAATGCGACAAAATGTTCCTATCGGCTTCGGTCATCACGATATTTCTTCTCGCCATCACCTTTTCCGCCAAAGCAAGTGCCTTGTCGAGTAAGAACACCTCTGATTCACCTGTGCCGCCCCACGAGAAAGAAGGAATAAATTTCTCTGGGAATCCGGCTCCAAATACATTGGCAAACACTCCTACAACCGTTCCTGTATTGAACATCGTATTGATTCCGCATTTGCTATGATCGCCCATGAATAATCCGCAGAACTGCAGCCCAGTTCCTTTATAATCGCCCGCCGGATAATTCCATATTTTCACTTCCGAATAGTTGTTTTTGAGGTTGGAATTATTGGTATCTGCACCTAGATTACACCATTCTCCTAGAACGCTATTGCCGAGGAACCCATCGTGCGCCTTATTTGAATTGGCAAAAATGACAGAGTTACTTACTTCTCCACCAACCTTCGATCCCGGACCAATTGTAGTTGCTCCGTAAACCTTAGCACCCATTTTCAAGACAGCATGTTCTCCTAAGGCAAATGGTCCGCGGACCATACAACCTTCCATCACCTCTGCATCTTTACCGATATAAATTGGTCCCGTAGAAGCATTTAAAATAGCGCACTCCACTTTAGCACCTGGTTCAATAAAAATTTGATCAGGCTGAACTGTTTGATTTGAACCTGAGATTACCTCAGAACGACGACCTTTTGTGAGTAGCTGAAAATCAGCACGCAAGGCAGCGTCATTCTTAGAAAATATCTCCCAAACATTGTTTAATAAATCAGGAGTCCCCACATACGGAATCGACTCCAACTCGTCGATTGGCAGTACATGATCTTTTCCAACCAATTGCTCACGGTCGAGCATAGCCGCAATTAATCGTCCCTCCCATACCAATTGCTGATTCGGCTTTAAAGCCTGAATAGCCTTTAAGGTATTTGCGTCTGGCAACAAGGCGCCATTAATCAACAAACAATCTTTTCCCTCAGAAAGAGGAAATCTTCCAGAGAGATAAAAAGAAGTCAATGAACCCGAAGTTCCTTGAGGAATTTTTAGCAACAATTCCCATTTATGACGAAGCGTTAAGATACCAACTCTGATATCGGCTACAGGACGAGTGAAAGCGAAAGGCAATAGTTGATCACGAAACTGATCATCGGCTAGTATAAGGTTCATATGCGACAATAGATAATGTGCGAAGTTAAGAAGGGGAATGAAATTGACCTTAAAAAGTGGAAGAATATTGAGATGTGTTAATAAAAACCGCTTAGGTTTAATGGATAAAACGATTGAAATTACTCAATTTGCCCAACTTTTGATTTTGGACAGCAAACTTTAATTTTTCTATAGCTAAAAAGCTAAAAGTTGTATTGCCAAATAGATGCAACAGACAAAATTTCTATTCTGCAATTATTCAGACTAGTCAAATTTAAAGTGCATTAAGTTTTATAATCAAAATCAATTCGTACAGTTAAATTAACAGCAAAGAATAACAATGAAAAAAGGGTTTACTGATATAATAAATCTTATAAAACAGGCTCGTATAAATTCGTTACGGGCAGTAAATTCGGAATTAATAGGACTTTATTGGAATATTGGAGAATACATTAGCAAAAAGATTGAAAACGCCGAATGGGGCGATTCAATTGTTGAGGAACTAGCTAAACACATTCAAAAGTCTGAACCAAATATTAAAGGATTTTCCGACAAAAACATTTGGAGAATGAAGCAGTTTTACGAAACCTATAAGACTAATCCAAAACTCTCAACACTGTTGAGAGAAATAAGCTGGTCACATAATTTGGCTATATTTTCAAGATGCAAATCAGATGAGGAAAAGGAATTTTATTTAAAAAAATCAAAACAAGAAAACATTAGTGTAAGAGAACTTGAAAGACAAATATCTTCGGGCTTATATGAGCGAACAATACTAGGAAAATCAAATCTCTCAACAAGAATACGAGGAAAAAACCCTGACCTAACCAACACTTTTAAAGATAGTTATGTTTTTGAATTTCTAAACTTACCTGAACCACATAATGAAACCGACTTGCAAAAAGGGCTTGTAAGTCAAATGAAGAACTTTATTCTAGAACTAGGTAAAGACTTCATATTTGTTGAAGAAGAATATAAAATTCAAGTTGGCAACAGTGATTTTTTCATTGATTTGCTATTTTATCATCGTGGACTTCAATGTTTAGTAGTATTTGAATTAAAAGCAGATAAATTCAAGCCCGAACATCTAGGGCAATTAAACTTTTACTTAGAAGCATTAGACAGAAACACAAAAAAAGCGAATGAGAATCCAAGTATCGGAATATTGCTATGCAAAGACAAAGACAATGAAGTTGTAGAATATGCATTAAGCAGAAGCTTATCTCCTACAATGATTTCAGAATATAAAACGAAACTACCCGACAAAAACATATTACAACAAAAATTACACGAACTATTTGACCACAACCGTAATCAGGAATAATACAGCTCATTTAATAAAGTCCTTCAGCCATTCCAAACCGTTTTGCCTTCGTTTGCTAATGCTAATAAGAAGCCTTTATAAATTCACCCTATTTTCAACTATCATGCTTCAAATATTTGTAGATTCGTGGCATGCGTAATTGGTTAATTGTTGTCCTACTTTTGGTGTCCGGAATTTGTCGGGCTGATTTTCGTTGGACAGCAACTTGTTCTGAGGCCTATTCAGCCTTACAGCAGTTAAACTTTAAGAAAGCAGCACTAAAATTAAAGGCTGAACGAAAAGAACATCCTAAAAACTTAGTTCCATTGTATATTGAAAGTCAGATGGATTTTTTGAAGTCGTTTCTATCGGAAGACAAGGTTGCAATCGAACAATTAAAAACGCATAACGATCAACGTATCACTATCCTCGAAAACAACAATGAAGCTTCGCCTTACAAAAATTTTTTCATGGGTGAAATGTACTTGCAAAAAGCTATTTCCCGTATAAAAGACGAAGAGTTTGTATCGGCCGCATTTGATGTACGTAGGGCATACAAATTGCTGAATGAAAACAACAAATCTTATCCCGATTTTAAACCAAATCTCAGAGGACTAGGTTTAATTCATGCGGCAGTAGGTTCCATTCCGAAGTCGTACCAATGGGCGGGAAATCTGATTGGTCTCGACGGAACAGTACCGCAAGGGCTAAACGAATTAAGAGACCTATATTCGGCAACATTCAAAAACGAAGAAATAGCTTTTTTACGCGACGAAACAATTGTACTTCTCACTTTCCTAGAGATGAATATCGATCGTAAAAACAAAAACACAACTCCTATTCGTACTAGATTTTTAAACAACGACGATATTGCTAAGAAGCCCTTGCTATTATTTGCCAAGTGCATTTTTCATTCAGCAAATGCAGAAAACGATAGTATTATTTCACTTTTATCAAATCGAAAAAAGGATCCAGAAGCATTATCGATTTACTACCTCGATTTCATGGAAGGCAATGCACGCTTGCACAATTTAGACGGCAGTGCCGAAGCATGCTTCCTAAAATACACTAGCAAATACAAAGGCAAAAGTTATATCAAGTCGGCATGGCAGCGATTGGCATGGACGCGCTTAGTTCATGGTGACAATAGAGGCTATAAGTTCTACATCAATAAATGCAAAGTAGTTAACAAAGGCGAAGACTTCACCGATGAAGACAAACAAGCAATAACAGAAGCTAAAAACGGTATCGCTCCCAACGTTATTTTATTACGCAGTAGGTTATTATTCGATGGCGGATATTACAATAAAGCGCTGAATGAATTAGCAGGAAAGCCAATGAGTAATTTCACCTCTCAAAAAGACCAACTTGAATTCACCTATCGTCTGGCGCGCATATTCGAAAAAACCGGCAAACGAGAGAAAGCAATAGAATTTTATGAGTCCACCATTAAAAACGGAAGCTCATCAACCTATTATTTCGCAGCTAATTCAGCATTGTTATTAGGTCAACTTTACGAGGAAGAAAATAACAAAGAAAAAGCCAAAGAATACTACCAAAAAACGCTTAGTATAAAAAATCACGAATACCAAAATAGTCTCGACCAAAAAGCAAAAGCGGGACTAAACCGATTAGGAGAATAACAATAATCGCAGTGCAAATAAAAAAATAAGTATATGGAATTCATCAGCGACGAGCTATTAAAATATTGCGAAGATCATTCGACAAACGAAAGTGAGGTATTGAGAGAACTCAACAGAAATACGCATGCAAAAGTATTGTCGCCACGCATGCTTTCGGGACACCTACAAGGACGATTTTTAGCGATGATCAGTCGAATGATAAAACCTAAAAACATACTCGAGATCGGAACTTACACTGGTTATTCGGGAATATGTTTAGCGGAAGGACTAACAAACGACGGGAAAATAATCACCATCGACATCAACGACGAACTGCATGAAATGGTAAGCAATTATTTCGACAAAGCAGGAATAACAAACAAGAGTGAAATTATTTGTGGAGATGCGAGAGAAATTATTCCTGGATTAAATGAAAAATTCGATCTTATTTTCATCGACGCCGATAAAGAAAGCTATTCAACCTATTATGATTTAGCCTTCGAAAAACTAAATATTGGAGGATATATTATTGCCGACAATGTTCTATGGAGCGGCAATGTATTAAAAGAAGAAAAAAACTGGGATCGCGATACAAAATGGATCGTAGCCTTCAACGAAAAAGTAAATTCCGACGAAAGAGCGAACAAAGTTTTGTTACCGATTAGAGACGGACTATATTTGATCGAAAGAATTAAATAACAGCGATGGAAGCGTTCGACGATCTTCAAAAAAAGCCCATCTACCCTATTTATGAGCGTCTTCAGAAATATTTGAAGAACTACGGGAGGACGGTGCAATCGGAAATCCACTACCAGGATTTGCTTCGCTTCCAAAGCTCATTTCCCCTATACGATCGCAAAGGGAAAGATACCCTATGGGAAACAGTACTATATCCTCAAGGAGAGATTGAATCCCTCAACAAAGCGCTAAGTGGTATTTACGCCCAACTTAAAACGGGTGGTGATATCAGCGTAATGGAGCACTTGTATGTTGACCGAGTTGATTATTGCACCTTCGGAAACTCGAAGCCCTTTCGCATTCGTATCGTAAATAACTTCAACGACAACTACGACTATTTCTACATTAAAAAAGCCGATGCTTCGCGTATTTACGGATTAGAATTAGAGCATATATTATCACCTAACCGCATTAGCTATTTTGTGAATGAAGAAACGCTGGTTGAAGAACATATTGCGGGAATACCGGGAGATATGTTTATCAAACAACATTTATCGAATAAAGATGTTAATGCAATTCGTTTAGCGAAAGAATTTGTGAAATTCAACGAACGATGCTTTGTTCGATTATTGGGCGACATGCGATCGTACAATTACGTTATCGACATCACTCCCGATTTTGAGGAAGTCCATTATCGCATAAGAGCTATCGACTTCGACCAACAAGCTTATGAAGGAAGAAAATCATTCTATCTTCCACAATATTTCAAAGAAAACTACGCTATTGTTGAACTCTGCATAAAGTTGCTTACTCCTGAATCTGTTTATCAATATCAAGTGGAAGAGCGCACGCTTATTGCCAAACGTATTAACGCTGCAAAGTTCATGTTAAAAGAGCTGTTGGATACCATGAGTGGCGACAACATATCTACTCCAGAGAAAATCAATCAGTTACGAAACGAACTTTGTTACCACCATCAAACCGAAGCCTATCGAAAATGCGCCGATATGGGGGCGATTATTAAAATGAGCCTGAAAGAAATGATTCGGAAGAATAAAATACACTTTCAAAGAAAAAAATAAAACTTCATTAAACCATTTAACGTAAGAAGCATCCTACAACAAAACCAAAATTAAAAATTATGAAGAAAATACTTGCAAGCCTTATTCTGCTTTGCGGAATCATTGTATTGTCGCAACCGGCAAATGCTCAAGAAGAACCTAAAGGACCACAAGACAATCAACGTCCGAAGCTATCACCTGAAGAAAGAGCGGGAAAGCGTGCCGCGATGTTTAAAGAAAAATTAGGGCTTGATGAAAAGCAAACAGCTTCAATGAAAGCACTACTTTTAGAAAGAGAAAAATCGAGTGATAAATTAAGAGAGCAATTAAAGAAAGAGCGCGACGATTTCGAAGCACAAACAAAGAAAATCCTTACTGCAGATCAATTCCAGAAATTAAAAGACTTACAAGACGATCGTAAAGATCGCCGTCAGGATATGAAGAAAGGAACTCCTCCACCTCCACCCGCTCCAGAAGAAAATAAATAAATAAGAATTAACTTTGGACCGTACTACAAACAGTAGTACGGTTTTTTTATTTGAAAGTGAGACAAGCCAAACTGAAACTTCTATTACTAGTAATACTCAACACTACAGCATTCATTGCAAATGCTCAAAGTGATTTTGACAGCACCTATTATGAATCGTGCAAGAAGAATTTAAGCATCGGATTATTATTTGCGCAAAGAAGTTACGAATTAAGGGTAACACAAAACATTACGTCCGACACCAACGCGCTATCACCTATCAACTATATTGCTGAAGCAAGAAACACATCAGGATTTATAATTGACTATGATAAATTCTCACTGCAAGTTGGATTCAGAACGGGCAAAACGGATGTCGCCAAAAAAGGAATTACCGATTATAAAAACATCCAATTAAATGTTGGAGGTAATAAATTATTATTTGAAGGAAGCTATCGACAATACGAAGGCTTTTACGATTCAAGATCTTCGTATTACCTAAGTAATTTTAACGACTCGACTCCATATTACCACAACAACAACCTTAATGCCTTACGAATAAAAGTAAGGGCATTATACTTCACCAACCACGAAAAATTCGCTTATAAATCGGTTTATTCATGTGGCTACCGACAAAAGAAATCGGCTTATACTTGGGTGTTAGCAGGTAGCAGTTATTATGAAAGTTTTTCGAGTAGTAGCGGTATTATTCCCGACTCCATAAGAACATTTTACGGGGGACAACAATCGCTAAATGAGATCTCGAACTTTGCCATTGCCGGTGGCATCGGATTATCGGGAACGTTAGTCGTTTTTAAAAGATTCTTCGTGAATGCAACTGCTATTCCCTCATTAGCAATGCAATTTAGAAAATACAGCTATCTCGATATTCAAAATAGCAAAGCAACGTATATTGCATTAAATGCCGACTTAAGACTATCGATTGGATACAATGCCGAAAAATTCTTTTTATTTATTTGCTCGGGCACCGACATACATGTTTACGAAGGAAAAGGGCTATCAATAACACCTCGTTTCACCACCACCATGTTTACATTCGGATATCGATTTGGAGTTAATCCAGAATTTACCAAGAAGATGCAAGAAAAATCGATTTATAAAAAGTTGTAGCGGATAAAGCAAATTGGATATTAAAGATATTATTCAAGCTACTTCGTAATTATCACCTTCATTGTCCCTAAATTACTATTTGGAGAGCGTAGTTTTAAAATGTAAACCCCAGCTTGAACAGCATCGAAACGAATAGCGGTAGTGTAATGGGTATTATCGAGTAATTGCCGAGCACATAATTGCCCTTGTAATGAGTAGAGTTCTGCATATACCTCTTCCATAAAAGTTTGTTTTAACTCTAAATAAAAGGCTCCGCTATTAGGATTAGGAAACACCTTTTGTATAACACCCTTTGTATCATTTATTGAAGCTATTCCAGTACTTAAGCTATCGCAGATACTGCCCACAACGGGCCCCATATCATAATCTGGATTATTAGGCAAACCCCAATATGTTCTTTTACCTCCCAAGTAAAAACTCCAAGGCTGAAAATCACAAGCTAAGCCTAGGCTATCGGGAGAATTTATTACTCCTAAATTCATATTGTATTGGTTGTACATTGTGTCGGCATAAGGGTAGTTATTACCGGTTGATCCTACATATGCACATGAAAAATAAATTTTATCATCTGGACCGCGCTTTAAAGCTCCTGCTGTATATTTTGGCTCAAAAGTAGCCCATAGTGTATCTTGTGTAATATTATTTGGGTAGTTCCTTAAATCAATCTGGATTAATCTACTTGAATCAGGCTGACCAGGATTTGCACTAACATATAAAAAATTTCCACTAGCTGAAAATTCGCAAAAATTTATTGATGGTACCGGAGAAACCATTACTTGTTGCCTAATAGTAACTGGATTGGATAACATTCCTGAACACCTATCGAAATCATACAACTCGATCAATCCATCAAAATTCACCATAGCCAACCGGTCACCATTTTTATTCCATTTAAACTCAATAAATCCTGTGCCGGACCCTGTGCCAATTTGCTGAGCAGGTAAGCTATCAATTCCGAAAGGCGTTACTAAATATTTGTAGTATTTATCATCATAATTATTCTGAGTAGTCCTCATAAAAATCCACCAATCGCGGCCATTTGCATGTTTAATAGCATTTATACAATCGGCCATCCAAACACCATGTAACTTAACATTTTTAACAATTACATCCCCCAAGCCATTATTCAAAGACATATCTACTACTGAATAATATAAGCCTATAATCGTAGAAATACTTAATGTAAACAAATAGTATTTATTAAAATTATCCGGCATTGGTATAATCAATAACTCTTTATACCATCCACGTCCAGCAACATTATACCCATTAGACATCTCTTGATTTAGTTTATTATATACTTTTGTAGTATACCCAGGAAGGGAAGCTCTTGTATTTGCATAAAACAGCAAATTCCCACTTGTATCGGCAATCGACACACAACTTCCTCTAGATCGCATGCCTGTTTCAATTGGCTGCGGATTACTTAAATTAGTAAAATCGATACCAGCACTGTCGCCAAAGGCCCAGGCATAATTGCTTTTTTGGGCGGAGAGTACAGAACAATTGCCGAGAATTAAAAATATAATAAAAACCACTCTAACAATATGCTTCATAGTTTACTTCGTAATTATCACCTTCATGGTACCCAAATTACTATTTGGTGAGCGTAGTTTTAAAATGTAAACCCCAGCTTGAACAGCATCGAAACGAATAGCGGTAGTGTAATGGGTATTATCGAGTAATTGCCGAGCACATAATTGCCCTTGTAATGAGTAGAGTTCTGCATATACCTCTTCCGAAAAAGTTTGTTTCAGTTCTAAATAAAAGGCGCCGCTATTAGGATTAGGGAAAAGCTTTTGTATAACACCCTTTGTATCATTTATTGAAGCTATTCCAGTACTTAAGCTATCGCAGATACTGCCCACTACCGGACCCATATCATAATCGGGATTATTAGGTAATCCCCAATAAGTACGCTTCCCATTTAAATAAAAACTCCAAGGCTGAAAATCACATGCCAGTCCCAAACTATCGGGAGAATTTATTACGCCTAAATTCATATTATATTGGTTATACATGCTATCGGCATAGGGGTAATTATTAAAGGCAGGAGGAACATATGCGCACGAAAAATAAATTTTATCATCGGGACCTCTTTTGAGCGCACCAGCCGTAACTTTAGGGAAATAAGTTGCCCATAAAGTATCCATAGTAATGTTGTTGGGGTAGTTCCTTAAATCAACTTGAATTAATCTAGAAGAATCGGGAATAATTGGGCTAGCACTTATATAAAGTAAATCACCGCTGTTTGAAAATTCACAGGACCATAATGCTGGAGCCGGGCTAACCATTACTGGTTGTCGAATTGTAACAGGATTAGACAATAATCCGGTACACCTATCAAAATCATACAATTCAATTAATCCTGCATAATTTACCATAGCCATTCTATCGCCTTGTTTGTTCCATTTAAACTCCACAAAACCCGTTTGCGAACCTGTTCCAATTTGCTGTGCAGGCATACTGTCAATGCCGTTAGGGCTTACCAAATAACGATAATATTTATCGTCGAAATTGTTAGCCGCAGTACGGATAAACAACCACCAATCTCTTCCATTGGCGTGTTTAATGGCTTTAATTGTGCCGGCCCAATAAGTAGAATTTATTTGTTGGTTTTTTAAAATAATATCGCCTAATCCATTGTTCAAACCCATGTCAATAATAGAATAATATAATCCTAAATTTATGTTAACATCAAGTGTAAATAAATAATATTTATTTGGACTCGAGGGCATCGGCAAAATAATTAATTCATTATACCATGCAACGCCTTTCAGGCTGTCTCCATTCGGCATTTGTTGATGCAAGCTATTATATACATTTGTGGAGAAACCGATACCATAATAATTTATTCCGGCATAAAACAATAAATTCCCTAAACTATCTGAAATAGAGGCACAGCTGCCTCTTGAGTCCATTGAGCTTGTGATTGGTAGTGGGTTTGATAAGTTATTGAAATTGATTCCCGCACTATCACCAAAGGTCCAGATATAATTGCTTTTTTGAGCGTAGAGATTTACACTATGCGCAATTAACAAAAAGACAATAAAAAACACTTTCATTTGTTTATTCATAACCTCACTTCGCTATTACAATTTTCATTGTTCCCAAATTACTATTTGGGGAACGTAATTTTAAAATGTAAACTCCTGACGAAACAGAATCGAAACGAATGGCTGTAGTGTAATGGGTATTATCGAGTAATTGCCGAGCACATAACTTACCTTGCAACGAATATAATTCTGCATAAACATCCTCCGAAAATGTTTGTTTTAGTTCTAAATAAAACGCTCCGTTATTAGGATTAGGAAATGCATTTTTTATTACTCCTTTTGTGTCATTAATAGAAGCAATTCCTGTGCTTAAGCTATCGCATATACTGCCCACTACCGGACCCATATCGTAATCGGGGTTATTCGGTAATCCCCAATACGTACGCTTCCCATTCAAATAAAAACTCCACGGCTGAAAATTACATGCCAATCCCAGACTATCGGGTGAATTAATAACACCTAAGTTCATGTTGTAAGCGTTGTATGTTGTATCATCATATGGAAACGTATTTAGGGTTTCAGTAAATGAGCATGAGAAGTAAATCTTATCATCTGGACCTCTTTTTAACTCACCTGCAGTAACTTTTGGATAATAGGTAGACCATAAAGTATCCAAAGTAATGTTGTTGGGGTAGTTCCTTAAATCAACTTGAATTAATCTCGAGGAGTCGGGAATAATAGGGTTTGCGCTTATGTATAAAAAATCACCAGTACTTGAAAATTCACATGACCAGATTTTCGGTGAAGGGTTAACTAAGACCGGTTGCCTAATTGTAACAGGATTAGACAATAATCCGGTACACCTATCAAAATCGTATAACTCAATTAAACCCGGTAAATTTATCATTGCCATTCTATCGCCTTGTTTATTCCATTTAAACTCCACAAAACCTGTTTGTGATCCCGTACCAATTTGTTGAGCCGGCATACTGTCAATCCCACTAGGACTTACCAAATAGCGATAATATTTATCGTCGAAATTGTTTGCAGCAGTACGCGTTAGTAACCACCAATCCCTGCCATTAGCATGCTTAATTGCTTTTATGGTACCTGCCCAATAATTCGAGTTTAAATTGTGGTTTTTTAAAATTACATCACCTAACCCTCCATTTAAATTCATGTCAATTATTGAATAGTATAATCCAATATCAAAATTTACATCAAGTGTAAATAGATAATATTTGTTTGCATTTGAAGGCATTGGTACAATAGTTAATTCATTATACCAAGCAACTCCTTTTAAACTATCTCCATTGGGCATTTGTTGATGCAAGCTGTTATATACATTGGTAGAGAATCCTAAATCATAATAGTTTATTCCTGCATAAAACAATAAATCCCCTAAGCTGTCTGAAATAGAGGTGCAACTACCTCTTGAGTCCATTGAACTTACAATTGGTTGCGGATTTGATAAATTGTTAAAATCAATTCCGGCGGAGTCGCCGAAGGTCCAAATATATTGTGATTTTTGGCCTACTAGTGGAGAACTGTTTAATAGAATTAAACAAAATATAATAATCCGGTGTGTGGTTTTCATTGCTTAATAAAAGTTGAGAATGATTTTTTGTTGTTCAAATAAATTACCTCTATTTTGTATGCGCCACTTTCTAAATCTTTAACTGAAATGTTTAATTGTTGATTTCCGTTACAATTCAAAGTTTTTATCGTCCTTCCTGTTATATCATAAATGCTAATAAGTTGTATTAAATCTTCATTATTTCCATTTTGGATGCTAATAAATTCATTTGTTGGATTTGGGTAAGTAATCAGGCGATTTGCAGATTTTTTATTTGAGTTATTAAGACGGGAGGTATTTAAGTTAGTGTTTTGTTCAGCGCATTCTCTTCTAAGTGCTGCACAGGCACTAATGACAGCATCACCACCAATTTTACGAGGAATGGATGCAATATAATCTAGCCATAAACTATCTTGAGCATCCCATAGTTTCTTCTCGGTTTCTTTTAATAAAATTCTGTTTACTTGTTGTTTATAGAAATCTCCCGCCCATGATACCGGAATTGATGATAAATAACTAAATAATGTTGAATCAGGTTTACTCATGATTAAACTATCCATTAGATTGAGTTCGTCTGCCGGTCCATTTTCGATTTCGGAAATTAATGTGCTAACATTGGCAAGATGAATTATTGAATCTTTGAGTTCGTAATTACTTTTTACCAAAAGATAATATGCATCTTTCTTTTCATTGTAGATGATATCTATATCAGAAGTTAAAGTGTCAAGCAATTGCAAGCTGTTATTAATATTGGCATATCTTAAATTTGAAGTATGATCTGATATACAAAATAAAGGACCAATTGGGTTTATACATTCTGTAGCTAAATAAATTACTGGATCAAAATTAGGTCCAATTCTTGGATCAGTGCTTGTACCAGGGGCGATATAGTACCAAATTACCTGTAAATTATTAGCATCGGCATCTAACCGAGTACTATTTAGATTGGAAGAACTCCAACTATTGTTAGTGGGCTCTGTAATAGAACCTTGATTGTCTAGTGTAGTCTGTGCAAATCTGTAAATTCCAGAATTAAATTCATTAAATGTATTTTGCCTTATGGCTGTTCCCATACAATTTCCATTTAAGCTTAAGCCATAACCTAAATTCGAGATGGTATTACAACGAACATTTCCGGTATTTGCATAGCTAAGTTTGATGCCTGTTAAGGTTTCATAAATGTTGTTAATTGAAATTGAACTAGCTACTATATTTTCTTTTATGTCAAAATCGGAGCAATCAGCTAAATCAATTCCTATTGTAGGGAATTGGTTTGGATTAGGACTCGTGTATGACAAGTCATTTATTGAATTATTCTTTATGGTTAAGTTTTTTTGTTTGGTAGCGAAAATACCCCTGCGCAAACCATTGATAGAATTATTTTCAATTGTAAAAAAAGAAGCATGTGCAGTAAAAGGACTATTAATTACAATGGCTGCATTTGAAAAATCGGTATTGTTAATTAATAGTTGTTCATCTGAGAATTCATTACTGTAAATGTTTGCAGTAGAGAAATTTCCTGGTTTGTATAAATGTATTCCAGTATTGACGTATTTAAATTTATTGTTTAAAATCTGAATGCCTGATTTACCAGTATTTTTGATGAAAATATCTATTATGTTATTGGTTGGATCAGGCATGCTATTATTTACATCAAAGTAATTATTGTAAACATCCAATTCTAATTCTCCATCAATATCTATTGAAACCGCACAGTTGTTAAACTCATTTCTTCCTAAAAAGGGATTAACTTCATCGCCAATAGTCACTTTTGAGTCATTAAAATAACTTGTATTTCTGCTTGCTATTGCTGCGCTAAATTCTTTATTTAAAGCAGTAGTTGGTCGGTGAATTATATCGAAATTATTACCCAAGGAGGTGAACGAAGCATCATTGCCTATAATCCCAATTTCACATGATTCAAACAGATTATTAGGGATAGAAGTCATTTTAGTGCCAATTGTTATTCTATCAAGACTATTTAAATAGATGCCATGTGTAAGATTGTCTTTCCCATATAAAGTTTTCATTTTATTTTCATCACTTATAAAATGATTACCATAAATGAACCCTGAATAGGGTACGATATTACCTGAATTGTTTATTTCTTTTTGTGGAATATTAGTGGCACAATCATGAATACTAATATTTACTTGGTTGTTTTCGAAGTTGGTGTTAGCAATTAAAAATTCTGCATTGTTGCTTAAATCAACAGCTTTTTTAGCGCCACTTATTGATGAATTCAATGTAGCAGGTAGAACTTGGTCACCTATTATTGATATGTACTGATTGTCAACATCTGAAATTATTCCATCCCATGGTTTGTCTGCTGTACATTCATTTATTATGCATTTCACTAAATTCAATTTTTTGTTTTCACCTAACTTTATTAATGCATTTGGCCCCATTTGTATATGGCAATTGTTTAATGTAATGTCACCGTCAACTTCAAATAAACCGTTTATTGTTAAGGGATCGGAAGAAATGTTTTCAAATACTAGTGATTGAACGTCAAGAGGGGTGCCTGTAATATTAAGTGTGCAAGTGGGGCATTTTGTTTGTAAATACTTATAAAGGTCATTAATATTTGAGTGCATTAAATTGGCACTTGTTGGAACTAATGAACTATTTGGTTCGCAACAGTCTTCTGAAAGTAGTTCTATTGATCTAGTGCTTACACATGTATGATTACCACTTACCGTAGTTGTTAAATACATTTTACATGGGTCGTGTAATGGAATTGTAAGTGGTATTGAATTGCCGGTACCATCGCAATAATACCATGATTCATTAATACTATAGCCTGCTAAATTTTGGTTAGAAGGGACAAATGCAAACTCAACGGTACTGTTTGGGAAATTTGTACTGCTTAAATTATCACACAGTCTAAGTGTGTCATTTTCAATTTCACGCGTTAGCGTGCCATTTGATACTACAATGTCTCCTTCAGGTATTAAGCTTTTAAAATTAATTGTATTTGATTTCTCCCAACATGTTCCGTTAGTCGCAATAACATATACATCGGTTCCTGTTTTTGGAGGAGTAAATTCTGTTGTTGTCGCATGAGGATTGGCAAATTCGCCTGTTGCGATCCACAGATATGAGTAATATGAAGGATTTACTATTACGCTAGCTGGATCTATTGACATACTAAATGTCATAGGATCATTTGGGCAATATTCTTTCGTTTCAATAGTGTAATTATTGTCTACTCCAATTATAGGTGCAGTGATACATGGATTTGTATGTAATGTTCCCTCACCAACTAGTCTATTTTCTTCATTAAATAACTTAACTGATCTATTTGCATTTGCTTCAAATTGGTTGGCATTAATTACATAAGGATTGTCTGTTGAATTCGGGAGTCCTTCTATTTCCCAATGCCAGCCTTCTCTCCATTGTTCTTTCGGTACTGAATAGGTCCTCCATGAATTACAACATAATTCTATCTGATCTAAGTTTATGAAAATATCAGTTGGCTTTACTCTAACATGCACAATACTGTATTGAGGAATATTATTTATGATTTTATTTGCGTTCAATATTTGATAATCATGAAAACAATATGCTTTGTTGTCAGTATGGGTAAGCAATATATCAAGAGGCTCACCAGTAATAAAATTAAATGGCTTATCCGTCATGTAGAAATTATAATCACAAATCGCATTTTGTGGAATTACAGACGATAAGTCAATACTTCTTGAATTATTTGAACTAAAATTTATGAATACATAATCTACTTGCCCATTTGCTTTTTCAAATTGCATACCCTGAAGATCAAGATAATTTATGTTAGATACATCTAAGGGCATAGGTGGATTGTTCGTGCTTACTTCTGATAAAGTAACTTTTTGTGTTTTTATGCAGCCTTTTAGTGCATCCGCTATTGGACTAATTGCTATTCCTAAAGCTGTTCTTTCATATTTTTCTGTTGTCAGCGAAGATGTAGTACAAGCACCTTGAACTGGATCAGTATATACACTAGTGTTTCCATAATTTAAACCATGTATATCATTAAATAGTCCACTAAATATTCCATCTCCAATTAGCGTATGAGGAATTATTTTAGTTATTGTAGAGTTCTGTAACATTTCAAAAGTCATTGCTGCTACAAATAGTCCATGAAACCAAGATCCATTAACAGCTATTGACTTGTCACTATTCAGCATATTGTATTCAGTTATCCAAGCCTCTTTATTTGCCGTGCCAATTGCGGCTATTTCATCTTGAATTATGCCATTTGTACCTTGAAATGCATTTAAAATTCCCTTTTTAAATATTTGCTCTGCATTAGCAGGTATAGCATCACAACATGTATATGGTGGGGTTGTTGTTCCATTTGTGGTATTAACTATATCAGCTATGTCGCTGTCTAAATAAATATGAACCGTTATTGCATCTACTTCGGGAACTTTAACAACCTCATTTAGTATATTGTTTAGCCATAATCTTCTTCGGCCAGGATTTGTTTGGTCGGATTCAGCACCAACTACAGCAACTTTAATATTGTTGAAAAAAGGATATGTGCCATTTTTTAATCCATCTGTCCATTTTAGCGCCCTGTCAATATAATGCTTGACAGTCGGAAAAACTTGTCTGTTTTCCTTTGATCCAAGATAAAATTCATTCCCAAGTTCTACATAGAAATTATTAAAACCATACAATTTGGCTTCATAAAGTGAACCTAGTTGGTAATGAAAGTTTGAACTTAAAATATTTAAATCTAAAAGTGGTGTCGAGTTGTTTTTTAAGCAATTCAAAAAATAGTTTCCAATACCATTTTCTTTATTGGTAAATTGATTTTTCCCTTTATAGTTTTCAGGAAGGTCTATGTTTTCTGAGAACTCTGATTTATTAAGAAATACGCCTTTCCGCCAATCCCATAAATTGGCTACCGTTCCACCCGGATATCTTAATGTACTTGGAGAGAGCTTAAATATGTTTAGATTATGTGAATTAATCTCGTCCCAAGTGCTTGATGATTCAAAAGTATTTTGCCCATTAAATCCCAAAATGTCCTCAGGCATTTCCCTTACATTTCCAGGCAATGAAATTTCATAAGTTTGTGCATTCGTAAAACTTACTCCTAAAATAAAAAGAAGTGCTAATCCAAATCTTTTACTTAGAATGGATTTCTGTAAAGTTAATTTCGTTTCCATTAGCATATATCATTAGATAAGTAAAAGTAATAATAAAATGCAAATTAATTACCAACAATTTTAATTTATCATTGAAATTGGATTGTCCAAAATCTAGTTGAAAATTAAGAGGGTTCAAAAAGAGTTATATTTTGTAAGCAAACTAAATAAAATTCAATTATCCCCCTCTATGAAAGCAAAAGTAGCAAAGAAATTTGGAGAAAACCTAGATTGGCTAATGGAACAGCCAATGGATTACCGTATAGCAATGGTACAGCAGCATTTATCAGTCTGTCAATTGTTAATCAATCAAATTGTTGAGTCAAAGATTGCAGAGTTTGTAGGTGAAAAAGGAAGACACCAAAAGCCATACGATGGCCAATATTCTCGATTTGGCTTCAATCCAAGAAGTGTTCAGGTCAGAGAACAAAAGGTTCCGATCCAATCACAACGGATCGAAAACAACGTTACCAGGGAAACATTCAAGCTATAAATTTACGATCAGTTAAAAGAAAACAGCTGGCGAAGAACGAGTTAGATTAGCCATGCTGAGCGGTCTAAGCACAAGGAATTATGAGAAGATAATGGATATTACATCCGAAGCTTTTGGTTTAAGTAAATCGAGTATGAGTAATCGGTTTATTGAACAAACAGCAAAGACTTTGGAGGAATTTCAACAAAGAAAACACCACTCCCAAAAAGCGAAGAAGAAAAATGATTTTTAGTCGGGCAGATAAATCCAATAAATTAATTTACAATCACTCTGTACATTTCATGCTCTATATTAGCATTCCGGATCTCCCGACCATTTCTTACAACGTGTTTCCCATTTAGAGCGAAACTGTTCACGTTCATCGGGAGTCATTTGCGCCCATTTCTGTTTCATATTATCCTTGCAAAACGAGCCTCTCCAACCTCCACCACTTTTAAACAACAGAGTCGATAATACCAATAACCCTAGCGACTGCCAATAATCAACGGTAGGCAGCTTAAACAAATAAGGCATCAGCCAATTCCATAAATACATGACGGCAGCTCCTGCAATTCCAACAATAACAAGAACACCTGCAATTCCTTTTACTATATAACTTTTTTTCATGGCTTTATTTTTTTACTCACCGAATAATTCTGTGTATAATCCTGATAGTCGTTTACGAAGATATTTTATGGCATAATGCTTCCTCGACAACAATGTATTAATAGATACATTGAGGTCCTCGCCTATTTCTTTAAAACTTTGTTGTTCTATTTCATGACGAATAAACACTTCTCTTTGCTCTGCGGGCAATTCAGAAAGTGCTGTCATCAGCGTTTCACGAATCAACTCATTGTCTTTACTTAAAAAACCGGGATCGTGGTCGGCACCTAACAATTCTTCTAAAAACGAATAATTCTCATCGTCTTCATCGCCGCTGCCTTTACCTAGATCATTATAAAGTACCGGTTTATGCTTTCGGTAGCGGTCAATTATCTTGTTTCGGGCTACACGATATAGCCATGCCGTTACCTGTTCAATCGATTCGATACGCATGGTTTCGGTCAAATCGATATAAACGTCTTGCAAAATATCCTCCGCATCTTCCTGAGAAGCAACACGTTGACGGATGAAATCTTTTAGTTTTCGTCCGTAAGCCTGAATAATTTGCGCTATGCCCTTGTTATGATCCAAGGCGCTAATATCGTTAAGAATCAGATTCTTCATAGTGGGTAGGCAGAAGACGAGTGAAAAAAATATTTATTTTAAGGATTTTAAAATTCGGCTTTGGAGATGGGGAACAGCTAATTTGAACACAGATGAAAGGATTTGAAAAGGATTTAAAAGGATGGGCTGGCGCGTTGCTTGATGGGCCGCAGATGACGCTGATTAAAGTGGTTTACGCTGATTTTCCCCCAAAGCGGCAAGCTGTCTACGGCGAAGGTTGATTGATTATGTTTTTTTCGCCATTCGGCGAGTTACTTCAATTTGAAGACGGATGAAAGGATTTGAAAAGATTCGTTGGCGCGTTGTTTGATGGGCCGCAGATGCCGCTGATTAAAGAGGTTTACGCTGATTTTCCTATTAGAGAAAAGCTGCTTGCGAGGAAGGTTAATTGATTATGTTTTTTGCTATTCGGCGAGCTACTTCAATTAGAACACCCCGTTGGGACAAGCGGATGAAAGGATTTGAAAATGATTTAAAAGGATGGGCTGACGCGTTGTTTGATTGGCCGCAGATAAAACTGATTAATATGATTTACACAGATTTTCCCCCGTAGGGACAAACTGTTTGCGACGAAGGTTGATTGATTATGTTTTTCGCCATTCGGCGAGCTTCTTCGATTGGAACAAGCGGTTGAATGGATTTAATTGGATTTTATTCTGGTGCCTTCTGAAGTGAATCGAACACATCGAGATGAGTTGAGATGATTCGAGATGAATCTATAGGGGAATTTCGATTGAATGAGCAAAATTCTCCAACGGCAATCGGTTGATAGCTACATGATTTAGATGGGATTCGTCATAAAATGCTTTAACATAAGCGGGGATTTGCTATTTTCGCAACCTGGATTATTATTCCCGAAAATCAATTTTATACAGAGATGGCTACCGTAGAATTAAAGATGCCCAAAATGGGCGAAAGTGTCCATGAGGCTACCATTATTCGTTGGTTAAAAAACGAAGGTGAAACAATTGAAGCAGATGAGTCGGTATTAGAAATTGCTACCGATAAGGTTGATTCTGAAGTACCTTCAACAGCTGCGGGCACCTTAGTAAAACGACTTTTTAACGAAGGTGACGTTGTTCAGGTAGGAACAGCCATTGCCATTATAAATACGGGTGGCGCAGATGATGCACCGATTGCAGCAGCTCCGGCAGCAGCAGCTCCAGCTCCGGCGGCAGCACCTGCCCCTGTAGCTTCAGCACCTGTAGCGGCTGTAAATCACGCAGTTGCAACTCAGGTAGTTTCGGGCGCGGGACGTTTTTACTCACCATTAGTTAGAACAATCGCATCGGCTGAACAAGTAAGTCAGGCTGAACTCGACAGCATTCCGGGTACGGGAGCTGAAGGGCGCGTTACTAAGAAAGATATTTTAGCATTTGTTGACGCCCGTAAAAACGGTAAAGCAACAATTCCTGCTAGCAACGGACAAGCAGCACCTGCTCCTGCAGCGGTTGCTACTGCGACTCCTGCAGCTAGTCCAGCACCTGCGTCAGCGCCAGCTGCTAAATCAGCACCGGCAGTTTCGGTATCAGGCGATGTAGAAATTATTGAAATGGACCGTATGCGTAAGTTAATTGCCGACCACATGGTAATGAGCAAGCAAACTTCGCCACACGTTACATCTTATGTAGAAGCTGACGTTACCAATTTGGTAATGTGGAGAGATAAAATCAAGAAATCGTTCGAAAAACGCGAAGGAGAGAAAATCACTTTTACGCCGGTATTCATCGAAGCTGTGGTACGCGCTATCAAAGACTTCCCAATGATTAACGTAAGCGTTGACGGAACTAAAATCATCGTTAAAAAGAATATCAATATAGGTATGGCTGCTGCTTTACCATCGGGCAATCTAATTGTACCGGTAATTAAAAATGCCGACCGAATGAACCTTATGGGATTAACGAAATCGGTTAACGATTTAGCCGTTCGTGCTCGTGGAAATAAATTGCAACCCGATGAAATTCAAGGAGGTACGTTCACACTTACCAACGTTGGATCATTCGGAAACGTAATGGGAACACCTATTATTAACCAACCTCAAGTGGCGATCTTAGCAGTAGGAGCTATCCGTAAGAAACCAGCCGTAATCGAAACGCCACAAGGCGACGCTATCGCAATCCGCCATATGATGTTCCTATCATTAAGCTACGACCACCGCGTTGTAGATGGCTCATTAGGAGGCTCTTTCCTACGCCGTGTAGCTGATTACCTTGAGCAATTTGACTCAAATAGAGAGATTTAGCTAAAAAATTAGCTTTTTTTCTGAAATCCTTGTGAATTCAAAAATAAAAGCTAATTTTGCGCTCCCGTTTCTAAGGAAACAGTTGGCCCGTTCGTCTAGGGGTCTAGGACATCTCCCTTTCACGGAGGAAACACGGGTTCGATTCCCGTACGGGCTACTAACAATAGCAGATATTGACGGAGTAACATCCGGATTAAAAATTGAAAAACAATGGCAAACCACAAATCAGCCGAAAAACGTATCCGTTCGAATGACGTTAAGCGTGTACGCAATCGTTATCAAGCAAAAACTTCTCGTAATCTTTTAAAAGAATTACGTAGCAGTAAGGATAAGGCTGAGGTAGCAAAAATGCTTCCTGAAGTTTCAGCAATGTTAGATCGTCTTGCAAAGAAGAATGTGATCCACAAAAACAAAGCTGCAAACTTGAAGTCAAGCATGCAAATGCACCTTAACAGTCTGTAAAAACGACTTACTTATACATTATAAGCCTTCTCCTAAAACGGGAAAGGCTTTTTTGTTTTTGGGTAAACTTTCAGTTTATCTCTTATTTATCGGTTGATTTTTCATGTCGCCACCTCTAATTTTTACATTATGAACCAACCCATCAAATCATGGTCGGTAAGCGACCGCCCGAGAGAAAAAATGCTGCAACACGGCAAAAATGCTCTCTCCGATGCCGAACTACTAGCGATTCTTATCCGCACCGGAACCCGCGAAAAGAACGCCGTTGAAATCGCACGCGATATTCTCGCACTCGGCAATCAAAATTTGGCTTCACTCAGCCGTTTATCGGTTGAAGAAATGGCAACCATCAAGGGCCTAGGACATGTGAAAGCCGTTACTATCTGCGCCGCTCTCGAATTGGGTCGCCGGCGAAGGGAATCGGAAGCCATCCTCGAAAAAATCGCCAATAGCAGAGATGCAGCAGCCATTATGCAGCCACACCTAGCCGACTTATCACACGAAGAATTCTGGGTAATCCTGCTCAACAGAGCCAACAAAGTGCTTACCCGAAAAAATATCAGCGTGGGAGGCACCAGCGGGACCGTTGTAGATGCTAAAATCATCTTCAAAGAAGCCATTCAAGCGCGCTGCTCGGGAATCATACTCTGCCATAACCACCCCAGCGGCAATAATAAGCCCAGCGAAGCCGATATTCAGCTGACCCGCAAACTCAAAGAAGGAGCCCTGCAATTGGACCTTGCAATACTTGATCATATCATCATTGCAGGCAGTTCTTTTTTTAGCTTTGCCGACGAAGGATTACTTTAGCGGAAAATTGCAGCAAGGGAAGAAATTTAATTGCCCTAAAAGCGTTCAGCTTCTACCCTCTCAGCAAAACCCTACTCCATGGCGCAGACTCAGTTATTGGTTTATTGTTCGAAAAAGACCCCTCGGTTGAAATTTATCTTCGACCTGATACTGAAAGATATCATTGGCCTGGAATACGAGTTCTCGCACGATAAACATGCCTTTCGCCAATATGAAGGTGCTAAACTTACTTACTGCGATACGCAAGTGAGCGATGAAGTATTTATTTACGCTTCGCGTCTACTATTCGAAAAAGGAATTGAAGATCAGCAAATCAATGTTTTTGATTGGAAAGGAATACCGGTGTTCTTCGGTACACATCCTAAATACGCACTACCCTTCGATCCGTTTGCAGCCTCATTTTATTTGGTAAGCAGGTACGAAGAATATTTACCGCATATCAAAGACAACCATATGCGATTTAGTCCTCAGCAAAGCCTCGCCTTTCAAAAAGGATTTCTGAGTAAACCGGTAGTCAATATTTGGGCCCAAGAATTAAAAGATATACTCTTCAAAAAATATCCTTTTCTAACGTTTAAAGAAAAGCACTACAAGTATATATCAACGTTCGATATCGACAGTGCTTATGCCTACAGCGAAAAAGGAATTATGCGTCACGCGGGAGCATTTAGCCTAGCGCTATTCACTTTCAATTTCCCTAAATTCTTTGAGCGATGGAAAGTGTTGTTAGGAATGCAAGCCGATCCGTTCGACACTTACGAATGGCAATTAGCAATAAAAGAAAAATATCATTTAAAGCAGATTTACTTTTTCCTCTGCGGCGACTATGGCGAATACGATAAAAATATTCCCGTAGAAGGAAGTCATAAATTCCAAACGCTAATTAAATCGATTGCCGATCATGCGGATGTTGGAATTCACCCTTCCTACGCAAGCAACCTAAATAAAAATCAGATACGCAAAGAGATAAAACGTCTGAGTAAAGTACTAAAAAGAGAAGTCGTAAAAAGCCGACAACACTTTTTGAAAGTTACCTTCCCCGATACCTATCGCAATCTCCTAGAATTCGATATTCAAGAAGACTACTCGATGGGCTACGCCTCAGAAATTGGTTTCCGCGCAAGCATTTGTTCGCCGTTCAACTTTTACGACCTCGATCTTGATGTAGAAACGCGATTAAAACTGATACCGTTTATGTTGATGGACGGAACCATGAAAGACTATATGCAACTGAGCAAAGAAGAATCCATTTCTCGTGCAAAGGCATTAGTGGATGAAGTACGAAACGTAAACGGATGCTTCGTAACGCTGTGGCATAATCAGAGCTTAGACGAAAACGGAGCATGGGCTGGATGGCGCGATGTATACGAAGAAATTGCAGCTTACGCATCGGGATTCCCTTCAAAACTACCATAATTTGAAGCAGAAGCTGATCCATATCGCCATCAAATACCTTCCTGATTTTATTTTAGAAAAAATGAAATCGGCGAAGAAAAAAATGCGCAATCGCGAGCTGCAACAACAAGCTGAAAACAATAAAGGATACACGCAAGCATATCTCGAAAGTGAATTAAAAAAAATTGGCATTCAGGCTGGCGATCATGTATTAGTCCATAGTGCGCTGAGCAAAATCGGCTATATTAACGGAGGTGCGCAAACGTTAGTCAATGCACTTTTAAATGTTATCACCGAAAAAGGAACACTGTTGATGCCATCATTTCCTGCTTCAGGAAGAAATAAAGATTACCTCGAAACACTAGAAGCGTTCGACATTAAAAGCACCCCCTCGCAAATGGGCAAAGCGACTGAATTATTCAGACAGATGTCGGGAGTGAAAAGAAGCTTTCATCCTACTGATCCAGTTTGTGCTTTTGGAAGTGAAGCAGAATTTTTCACCAACACACACTTCGGCGAAATAACTCCGTATACTGAAAACTCACCGTTCAGAAAACTTTGTACGAAAAACGGAAAAATATTAATGTTGGGAACAACGCTCAACGGAGCAGGGACAAACTTACATACATTAGAAGATGCAGTTGAATTCAAGTATCCTGTGTATTACGAAAAAATATTTGAAGTAAAAATGATTGATGCAACGGGAGCAGTAAGTACTATGAAAACGAAAGTGCACAATCCAATTTACTCTGCGAAAAGAAACTGTGATGCACTGAAGCCGATATTTGAAAAAGAGAAAGTACTGATCAACGGAAAAATAGGCGAAGCGGATACAATGTTAATCGATGCCCAAGGAATGTTCGACACCATGATTGCCTATTACCAACAATATGGAGTAACGATGTACACACCTTACGGCGAACATCAACAACTTAAATCGAACGTATGAAAATCTACCTGACCTTCGACTACGAACTCTACTTTGGAGAGCGAACAGGCAGTGTAGAAAACTGCATTATACACCCTACCCAACTTTTAAAAGAAGTAGCCGACAAACATCAAATTAAATTGGTACAGTTTGTTGATGTAGGATTTATTATTGCGCTCGAAAAATACAAAAGTCAATATCCTTCACTTGAATCCGACTACGAAGCCATTACCAATCAAGTAAGAACACTTTACAAAGAAGGGCACGATATTCAATTGCATATCCACCCCCATTGGGAAGACTGCAAATACAACGGACAAAAATGGGAGATGGATGTAAGACGCTATAAGCTTGCAGACTTCAACAAAGAAGAAATTTCGGATATCCTCCACCGTTATAAAGGCAAACTAGAAGAACTCACCGAAAAAGGAGCGCAATTCACCTTTAGAGCTGGAGGCTGGTGCATTCAACCCTTCGAAATACTTCGAGAAGAATTTATCAAACACGGAGTATTAGTCGACAGTAGCGTATTTCAAAACGGACATTACGAATCGGCGCAATACAACTACGACTTCAGAAATGCATGCATGAAAAGCAAATGGAAATTCAATGCAGATCCATGTAAAGAAGAAGAAGGACCGTTTACTGAAATCCCGATAGGAACCATATTCAACTCTCCCCTATTCTACTGGAGGTTATTTTTACTAGGACGAATGAATCCGCATATGCACAAACCGCTAGGCGACGGAGTACCTGTAGCAGCACCTGGACAACGCTTCAAGCTATTAACACGATGGACGCATAACACGATATCGGTTGACGGATATAACGCTGCAATTTTACATCGAGGATTACGACAATACAAGCGATTAAAAAAAGAAGAACTAGTAATTATTGGTCACCCGAAAGCACTAACACGATTTGGACTAAAAGCGCTCGATAAATTCATTGAAGCAAATAAAGCTAAACACCAATTCACCACCTTTAGAGAACAACGATCGCAATTGATATGATCAGATTTTTAAAAAGAAACGAAATCGACATAGCACGCTGGGATCGATGTATCAGCGAAGCTGAAAACGGACAAATCTTCGTTTACAGCTACTATATGGATGTATGCTGCAAGCATTGGGGTGCGCTCGTAAAAGGCGACTACGAATCAGTTTTCCCTTTAGCTTGGGATCAAAAGTTCGGCATTAGCTATTTATACCAACCGCATTATACACGACACTTTGGCGTTTACGGAAAATCGAACAACAAAGAATCTTTTGCTGAATTCATGGCAAAGCAGCCAAAGCAATTCAACTACATCGACTATTCAATTATTCAAAACGATATTGCTGCGATTGCGGGCATCAGAACAGAAGAAAAAGTACATCAGCAACTGAGCCTAGGAAAAACGATAGACGAAATCAGAAGTAAATACTCTGACAATTTAAAACGCAATCTGAAAAAAGCAGCAGCAGAAAGCTATACAACCACCACTGATTTTTCGCATGGCATAATCATTGAAGAATTCAGAAAACTAAAAAACGAAAAAGACCTCGACTACTCTGAAAAAAACCTTAGCACTCTAAGCAAGTTAATGCAAGTGCTAAGTGATAAAGGAGTAACGCATAAAATGGGAGTGCTAAAAGGCGACGAATTAATTGCAGGAGCCTTTTTTATGGAAACCAACAACAGAATAATTTATTTGAAAGGATTCAGCAAAGAAGAAGGCAAGAAAAACGGAGCCATGCACCTCCTATTTGATCAATTTATACAAGAGCATGCAGGAGAAAATAAAATTTTCGACTTCGGCGGATCAAATGTTGCGGGGGTAGCACGATTTTATAAAAACTTTGGAGCTACGGATTCAGTATATTTACACCTTCACCAAAACAAGCTACCCAAGCTGATAAGGTGGATCAAAAAATAGCGGACTCATGACGAAGAAAGTAGCGTTAATAACAGGAATTACGGGAGGACTTGGCCGTATCGTTGCACTAGAAATGGCGCGAAACGGATATTCTATTGCGGGACAATATCTTCATCAAAACGAGAATATTGCAGAATTAACGAATCAAATAAAATCGGCTGGAGTTGAAATTAAAACCTACCAAGTTCAACTTAAGCACGAAGAAGAGATAAAGACTTTTGTAGAAAGCGTCAATGCAGATTTCGGACAAATTGATGCGCTGATTCACCTCGCAGGAATTTCACATAGCAGCATCAGCTGGAAGCAAGAAAAAGAAGCGTGGGACGAAGTGATAGCCATCAACTTAACAGCACCGATGTTAGTGAGTAAAGCAGCGATTCCTTACATGAAAAAGCAAGGAGCGGGAAGCATAGTTTATACCTCATCAATTGTAGCACATCGACCTTTAGCAGGAACGGGAGCCTATGCTGCATCAAAGGCAGGAGTTGAAGGACTTACACGCGTACAAGCAATAGAACTTGCCAAATCGGGCATAACAGTAAACTGCATCGCTCCAGGATACTTCAATGCCGGAATGATTAGCACAGTTGATAAAAATCAGCAACAACAATTAATTGATAATATTCCTGTAGGAAGATTAGGAAATCCTCAGGAACTTGCCGAATGCATCCTATATTTGTGCAGCAAGGGAGGCCAATACGTCACCGGACAAATATTACACAACAACGGGGGTTTATACATCTGAAACAACAAGCACTATGGTACATATCTTAAGCGAATCGAACTCAATCATCAATCAGTTTTTAGCTGAAATCAGAGACGTTGAAATTCAAAAAGACAGAATGCGATTCCGTCGTAATATTGAAAGAATCGGAGAGATTGCTGCCATAGAAATCAGCAAGACGATGCCGTACGTAATGAAGGATGTAACAACTCCTTTAGGCATTGCGCCTGTGTCGGTTCCTGCCGAGCAGCCAGTTGTAGGTACTATTTTAAGAGCGGGATTACCGTTACATACGGGCATCCTGAATTATTTCGATCATGCCGACAACGCCTTTGTATCGGCTTACAGAAAACACCATAAAGACGGAAGTTTCGATATCCGTCTCGATTATATGAGTAGTCCTTCATTAGAAGGAAGAATACTAATCTTAGCGGATCCAATGCTAGCCACAGGATCGTCGATGGTAGTAACGTTCAAAGAAATGATGCAACACGGAAGACCAAAGCATACACATATTGTAGCGTGCTTGGCAAGTGCACAAGGAGTTGAATACGTGAAGAGCCATTTACCATCTGACATTACATTATGGATTGGAGCTGTTGACGAAGAGCTTACTGCGCAGTCGTATATAGTACCAGGGTTGGGTGATGCCGGCGACTTAGCCTACGGCACAAAAGAATAACAAAACCCTTCGGATTTAGTGCTTAACAAAAAGCAATTTTCGTGATGGGAGAAATTTGGAAGATCATACAAGTAATTCTACTTAGCAGCGTAAAATTCGTTGCTGGTCCTCCCTTTGCCTATTTCGATCAACGCTACAACTTCTCTTTCTTCGAGACAGTAGGCTATAGTGTTTTCGGAGGGATGTTGGGAGTATTTGCTTTTACTTTCTTCTCAGAAAAACTGCACGATATCTGGATGGTTATCAAATTCAAATTCAACGAAACATTCGGAAAGAAAGAAACATTTTCTGAACCCATTGCCGATGTAGATGTACCTGTTGTTATCCATTATGAATACATCGACAAAAAGCAAGAAGCAAAAAAAGTCTTTACCAAAAGAAACCGACGGATTGTAAAAATCTGGTTGAAGTACGGGCTATCGGGAATTGCCATTGTAACACCAATTATCCTTTCAATTCCATTAGGAACACTCATTGCCAACAACCTTGAAAGCAACAAAAAGAAAATCTTTCTTTATATGTTCATCTCCATTCTTTCATGGTCGATATTAATGACATCACTATTTGAAATATTCCATGCAAACAATGTAAGAGACTTGCAGGAACAAATTATAAAATGAAAAACATCACACACCTGTATTTCGACTTAGATCATACCTTATGGGATACAGATCGCAATGCAGAAGAAAGTCTATCGGAATTATTTCACGAATTAGAACTACAAAGTTTAGGCTTTTCAGGCTTCGACAAATTTCACGAAGTCTATAAAAACAACAATGAAAAACTGTGGGGATTATATGCTGAAAATAAAATCGGAAAAGAAGCAGTTCGCGTAAATCGTTTCAAGAATACCTTTCAAGAATTCGGCATCGACAATGATCATTTAGTAAACAAACTCGCCGATCAATTCATCAGCATCACGCCAAGAAAGAGCAATTTAATTGACGGAACAATTGAACTATTAGAATCGATAAAAGGAAGATATCATCTCTCGATTATCACGAATGGATTCAAAGAATCGCAACATACGAAGATGCAAGCATCGGGACTCCACAAATACTTCGAACATGTATTTATATCGGAAGTAGTAGGCATCAACAAACCTGATCCGGGCATATTTCGCTACGTGATGGAAGCTACAGGAGCATCGTCGCCACAAAACTGTTTAATGATAGGCGACACCTACGAAACCGACATTGTAGGAGCCTTAAATGCTGGAATGCGAGCGGTGCATTTGATGTCGGGAACAAAGACGGGCAGCGCGCATCGCGATGTAATTACGATACATCATCTGAAAGAACTGCAAGAACTATTATAAAACAAAAAATCCCGGCAAAACCGGGATTTTTTTTATTCTCGAGGAGAGAATTATTTTTTCTCTTCAGTTTTAGCGTGATCGTGAGATCCGCCTTTGCAACAAGCTTTAGAAGCACCTGCTTTTTCATCCTTAGAAGAACAAGCCTTAGCATCACCGCCTTTTTTGCAGCATGACTTACCATCTTTCTTCTCATCTTTCTGAGTAGTTTTAGCTGGTGCTTGTTGAGAAACCTTATCAGCCGATTGAGCTGTAGCAACACCTGCAGAGCAAAAAGCAATCAGGGTAGCAATCACAAATAATTTTTTCATGTTTTGATCTTTAATTTGAATTGTAACGCAATTTTACGAAAAAAGGTGCTCAAAACAACACTTCAGCGATAAAATCCAGCAATTCTTCATAAAATTCCTGTAGGATTCAATAAAGCAGAGTACTTTTGGTACGTGACTTCAAAAGAAAACATCAAGATATCGGTTCAGGCCATCAAAAGCCAGAAACTTAGGGCATCATTAACCGTGCTGATTATTGCGTTAGGGATTATGGCGCTAGTGGGGACACTCACGTCGATTGATGCGGTACGCAACTCACTCAACAACTCCTTTTCGAGTATGGGTAGCAACTCCATCACCATTCGTAATTCGAGTATGGTAATGAAGATGGGTAGAGGGCATGTAAAAACAAAAGTTTACAAACCGATTACCTACAACGAAGCTATTCGATTCAAAGACGGTTTCGACTTTCCCGGAACAGTCGGGATTTCTGCTATGGTTACTCCTGTAGGTTCGGTAAAATTCGCGAATGAAAAAACGAATCCGAATATCATGGTAATGGGTGGCGACGAGAACTATCTAGATGTGGTTGGATATACGTTAGAAGCTGGAAGAAACATCACCAAAGACGACATTTCAGCAAACAGCGCGGTATGTATTTTAGGAAAAGAAGTAACCGACAAACTATTCCCGAACAAATCGGCTATCGATGCTTTTGTGAATGTAGGCAGCAATAAATTCAGAGTGATAGCAACACTTGGAGAAAAAGGTAGCAGCATGGGTTTTGGAGGTGATAAAATCTGTTTGATTCCGATATCATATGCGAAGCAATATTACCTCACCGACAATAACTCCTACTCTATCACAGTAAAAGCCATGAGTGTTGACGACATGGATGGCGCTACAGGGCAGGCGACGGGAAGAATGAGAGTGATAAGAAAAGATCCTGTGGGGGCTGACAACTCATTTGAAATCACCCAGAGTGACAGCCTATCGAAATCGTTATTCGAGAACCTTATTTACTTGAGAAGTGCGGCCATTTTCATTGGAGGAATTACACTCTTAGGCGCAGCCATCGGATTAATGAATATTATGCTGGTATCGGTAACGGAAAGAACGAGAGAAATCGGAATTAGAAAATCGCTAGGAGCTACGCAGCATAACATCCGTCAGCAGTTCCTCATGGAAGCCATTTTGATTTGTCAGATGGGTGGAGTTGCAGGAGTAGTTTTAGGAATCTTAATTGGCAATTTAGTGTCATCGGCAACGGGCGGCGGACTAATCATTCCGTGGCTATGGATGCTGGTCGGATTTTCGCTCTGTTTTGTAGTTGGCGTAGCCAGTGGATTTTATCCTGCTGTAAAAGCAGCGAAACTCGACCCGATCGAAGCCCTCCGCTACGAATAGATTAGATATTGATTATCAATATCTTAATCGAGTAAATACCGATAAACTATCGATCAAAGCGGTTGCGTCACTCCCAATCAACTTTTTATTGGGAAATTGATATCATTTTCACTATCTTTGCGCTCCCGTAAAAGCGGGGTATTGAAAAACAATTAACAAAATTCAAAAAAAAATGACCAAGCAGTATGAAACCGTAATCGTACTTACGCCGGTTCTTTTACAAGAGCAGGTAGACGAAGCGGTTGCAAAGTATCGTAAATTCCTCTCCGACAACGGAGCCGTAATTGTTCACGAGAACAATTGGGGATTACGCAAGCTGGCCTACCCTATTCAGAAGAAGAACACAGGGTTCTACTTCTTATTCGAATTCCAAGCTGATCCAACGTTGATCGCTAAAATGGAAATCGAGTATAAAAGGGATGAGCGAATCATGCGTTTCCTAACAATTGCACTCGACAAACACGCAGTTGCGTACAACGAGAGAAAGCGCAAAAACGCAGCTCAAAAGAAACAAGAAGAATCAGTATCTTAAAACTCGAAACCGAACATGGCAACACAACACGTAAATGGAGAAATCCGTTACCTCAACCCGCCGGCAGTAGAGGTTAACAAGAAAAAATACTGTCGTTTTAAGAAAATTGGTATCAAATACATCGATTACAAGGATGCTACTTTCTTAACGAAATTTGTGAACGAACAAGGAAAAATTCTTCCACGTCGTTTAACAGGAACATCATTAAAATATCAGCGTAAAGTTGGGCAAGCTATTGCACGTGCACGTCACTTAGCATTAATGCCTTATGTTGCTGACTTATTCAAATAAGCGAACGGAGGACAAATAACCATGGAAGTAATTCTTAAACAAGACATAAAAAACCTGGGCTACGCCGACGATATCGTAAAAGTTCGTAACGGATTTGGCCTTAACTACTTGATTCCTCGTGGATTTGCAGTAATTGCAAACGATTCTAACAAGAAGATTCACGCTGAAGTAGTTAAACAACGCGCACATAAACTTAACAAGTTACGTCAAGATGCTGATGCATTAGTAGCGAAACTTGAAAGCGTAACATTAACCATTGGTGCTAAAGTGGGTGAAAACGGAAAATTATTCGGATCAATCACTTCTCAGCAATTAGTTGAAAAACTAAAATCAATGGGATATGAAATCGATAAAAAACACATTGTAATGCCGGAAGAACACATTAAGAAAACCGGATCATACGCTGCTGAAGTTATCGTTCACAGAGATATCCGTGCAAAATTAAACTTCGAAGTAGCTGAAGGATAATTTCACGATAAATTCCTTAGAAGGCAGGGTTTTCACTCTGCCTTCTTCATTAAGAACAAAAGCGAAAGCTAACTAATACCTTAAAAAAATGGCTACAACCGGCGACGTACATGTAGGAACAGTCCTTCGTTATAATGGTGAACTTTGTGTTATCGTTGAATGGCAACACCGTACACCAGGAAACTTAAGAGCGTTTTACCAAGGTAAAATGCGTAATATCAAAACCGGCAAATTGCTTGAAAACCGCTTCCGCTCAGGAGAAGAAGTTGAAATTGCTCGTGTTGAATACAAAATGATGGAATACCTTTATGCAGATGGAGATTTCCTTGTTTGCATGGACCAGGAAAATTTCGAACAAGTTTCTGTTCCCGGTGAACTTTTTGGCGATTCTTTGAAATTTATCAAAGAAGGGATGGAAGTTAAGGTTTCTTTTGAAAGCGATATGCCTATCCTTGCTGAGCCTCCTACTTTCGTAGAAATGGTAATTACTTATTGCGAACCAGGCCTTAAAGGTGATACTGCAACAAACACCCTTAAACCGGCAACAATGGAAAACGGTGCAATCGTAAACGTTCCATTATTCGTTGAAGAAGGTCAAAAAATTAAAATCGATACCCGTACAGGATCGTATGTTGAGCGTGTGAAATAAACACTTTCAATTATCTTATTAAAAGCCGACATCAAAAGTGTCGGCTTTTTTAATTGCAAAACATTAAAAACCAATAAAATATATCTTCTATCAGATTTTCTCGTCAACAGCATAACCACTCATAATCACTTTTACTCCTGTTCATTCTTTCATAAAGCAAGCGCTTTAAAAACAGTAGTTTTATTTACATTTACCTCGTTAATGCCCCTCGGATTCTAAACCTAATTCATTGGTTATGAATAAATCTAAGTTGTTTCTTCACGCCACAAATCCCTATTACTTTACTTACCGATTGATTATCAATCGCTTTCATTGTTTATTGAAGAGTTTTTTATTGGGCAAATCATTATGTCGGCATGCAACTTTAAGGTTGCTTTTTCGTATAAGTCTGTACCATTCCACTTTACTGTTTAATCAATGAATAATCAACCTGTTACCGGTTTTCGATTTATCCATCAATGGGTAGAAAATATTGCTCAAAATAATCCAGATGCTATCGCCGTAAATGATAGCAGCCTATTTTCTTATAGCCAATTAAATTCCGATGCTTCCGGCTTCGCTAATACGCTTTTTGAAAACGGTGTCCGCCAAGGAGACTGCGTAGGCGTTTGCTTGCCTCGTTCGTACGATTTGATGGTTGCTATACTAGCCATCTTGAAAACAGGTGCCGCTTATGTCCCATTTGACCCTGAATATCCTGCAGACCGACTAAACTACATGGCCGATACAGCTAATGTAAAAACCATGGTTGCTAATCAGGCAATGAAATCGGCGCTTCCTAAGGGGAATTTCAGTATTGTAGATGTCACAACTAAAAGTACTTCATCATCAAACTTAATTACTCTAGACGAAGCCAAACACACAGCTGCTTATGTTTTGTTTACATCAGGATCGACAGGAAAACCGAAAGGAGTCACCATGTCGAATGCGGCTCTCGTAAATTTATTAAACTGGCAATCGAAAAACAGTACTGCAGGAATAGGTGATGCAACTTTGCAATTCTCTCCTATCAGCTTCGATGTTTCGTTCCAAGAAATTTTTAGTACTTGGAGCACAGGAGGAACAATTGTCTTAATCAACGATGAAGAACGATTGAATCCTAAATTATTAGCAGAGGTTATTGAGTCGAAAAAAATCACTAGACTATTCCAACCCTTTGTTGCATTACAACAGCTAATGGATTATGCCGACAAAACGAATATAACGTTAACGCATATCCGAGAAATCATAACTGCAGGAGAACAATTGCAAATCACTCCCGCGATTAAAAACTTTTTCAAGCGACATCCAAATTGCACTCTTCATAATCATTACGGCCCGACAGAAACGCACGTTGTAACGGCTTATCAACTACCAAAAGATGTTGAGCAATGGGTTGCACTTCCTCCTATCGGAACAGCCATCGATCAAACAGAATTGATCATCGTTGACGAACAACTTAATCCTTCGAATGAAGGTGAACTTTTAGTGAGTGGCACTTGCCTTGCCGATGGATATATCAACAATCCAGATCTTACTAACGAACGATTTATTAAACATCCATTTGATGCATCTAAACGCGCTTACAAAACGGGCGACTTAGTAAGAAAACAAGACGATGGTAATCTATTGTACTTAGGAAGAATCGACGGACAAGTTAAAGTTCGCGGATATAGAATTGAGTTGGGTGAAATCGAAAGTGCACTAGCATCATATCCTGAGATTCAACAAACGGCAGCGGCTGTAAGAGAAGATATTCCCGGAAGAAAAACATTGGTTGCATATTATATCAGCAATAATGATATTCCAGTACCGCAATTGCGAAAGCATTTAAACAAACATCTCCCCGACTATATGATGCCGGGAGCATTTGTTCGTATGGATGCATTTCCGCGTACGCCAAGCGGCAAAACAGATCGTAAAGCATTACCTGCACCCGACACGCGCCGCCCTGACTTAGGAATTCCTTATCAAGCACCAAGCAATGAAGTTGAACAAAATATTTGCAGTATTTGGGAAGAGCTATTGATGATTCAACCTATTGGAGTACTTGATAACTTCTTTGAATTAGGAGGCAATTCATTAATGGCTTTACAATGTATTTCGCGATTACAACAATACGGAATGCAAGTGTCCATTACAGCAATATACAAATCACCAACAATACGCACATTAGCGTTCTCACTTACCGATCAACAAGAAAGTGAAAATTTATGGGAAGCTTATCGTCAGAAAAACGACACCGGATCAGGAAAAAATGATGATATAGCCGTTATCGGTATGGCAGTTAAATTTCCCGGAGCGAATTCAATAGAAGAATTCTGGAAAAATCTTTGCGAAGGAAAAGAGAGCATTACTTTTTTCACCGATGAACAATTAAATGAAGTACCGGCTGAACTAAGAATTGATCCATCTTATGTGAAAGCGAGAGGGATCATTGAAAATGCCGATTGTTTTGATGCAGCCTTTTTTGGATTAAATCCCAATGTCGCTAAAACAGCAGACCCACAGCAGCGTGTGTTTTTAGAAGTTGCATGGAACGCATTAGAGCATTCAGGGTATAGCCCTGACCGTTATAAAAAACCAATAGGTGTTTTTGCAGGAATGGGCAATAACACTTACTATCAACATAATGTTCTAAGCAATAAAGAAATAGTTGATCGTATAGGGTCATTCTTAAATATGACTTGGAATGAAAAAGATTATATCGCCACTCGTGTAGCATATGAATTTAATCTTACCGGTCCTGCTTTAAGTATTCACACAGGTTGTTCAACATCTTTAGTAGCTATCACATTAGCATGCGAGAGTTTATGGAATAAAAGTTGCGACATGGCTCTTGCTGGAGGTGCAGCGATTACTAGTCCTGTAAACAGCGGACAACGTTACGAAGAAGGTGCTATTTATTCGAACGATGGACATACACGAGCCTTCGACAAAGAAGCAAAAGGAACAGTCTTTAGCGATGGCGTAGGCGCAGTAATCTTAAAGCGTTTAAGCGATGCCATTGCCGATGGCGATACAATTTACGCAACAGTAAAAGGTGCGGCCTTAAACAACGACGGAAAGCTCAAAGGAAGCTTCACTGCTCCAAGCATCGAAGGACAATCTGCGGCTATTACTGCAGCACAAGCTAAAGCTGGAATAAAAGCCGACAGCATCAGCTATATAGAAACGCACGGTACGGCGACACCGTTAGGTGATCCGATAGAAGTAGAAGGTCTCACTAAGGCTTTTAGATATTCAACCGACAAGAATCAATTCTGCGCGATAGGTTCAGTAAAAACCAACTTCGGACATCTTACATCAGCAGCAGGAGTTGCGGGATTCATTAAAACAGTTTTGTGCTTACATCATAAAACTTTAGTCCCGAATTTATTTTACAATGAAAACAATCCTGCCATCGATTTTAAATCGAGTCCGTTTTTTGTAAACACCGAATTAAAACCTTGGAAAAACAATAACCTACCACTACGCGCAGGAGTAAGTTCGTTTGGAGTGGGTGGAACAAATGCACACGTTATATTAGAAGAGTCTCCAGTTACAGAAAAAGGATCATCATCTCGACCGAAGCAGTTGATGACAATCTCTGCAAAAAGCCAAGCAGCACTCGACAGAAACAAAGAACTTCTACAAAAAAGTTATTCTTCAAAATCGCTTGAAGAACTTGCAGATCTTTCTTATACACTTCAAACAGGAAGAACGGCAATGCCATTCAGATACTTTAAAGTAATTGATGGATTAGAAAAGGGAAATAAATCAGAAAATGAAACAGTAAAGAATTTATTTCAAGGAAATGCACAACTGAAAGCGACACCGGGAGGAATTGTATTCTTATTTCCGGGACAAGGCTCTCAATATGTGGGCATGGGAAAAACACTCTACAACGACGAATTAGTATATCGCGAAGCGGTCGATGCCTGCGCTGCAATTTTAAATCCTTTGATGGGTCTCGATATTCGTACGATTCTTTTTGCTGACGAGAATGATGCTAATGCATCAGAACTAATCAAACAAACTCGATATACACAACCATCACTATTTGTGACAGGCTATGCTCTGGCAAAACTATGGATGAGTTGGGGAATAAAACCATCGGCAATGATTGGTCATAGCATTGGCGAGTTTGTAGCAGCAACACTAAGCGGGGTGTTTAGCTTAGAAGACGGATTGACACTTGTTGCGACTCGAGGTAAGCTCATGCAAGACTTACCTGGAGGAAGCATGATGAGCGTACGAATGCCTGCAGCTGATATTGAATCACAATTACCAAATACATGCTCAATAGCTGCTATCAATGGTGCGCAGTTATGCGTGATTGCCGGTCCTGAGAATGATATCGAGAAAATCAGAATATCATTAGAAGAAAAAGAAATCATTTGCAAACTACTTCATACATCACATGCATTCCATTCTCCAATGATGGATCCTGTAGTGAAACCTTTCACCGAAGTAGTTAAGAAGATTAAACTAAATACTCCACAAATTCCGATTGTATCAACAGTAACAACACAATGGTTAACTGAAAAAGAATCGTGCGATCCATTGTATTGGTCGGGGCATTTACGTGCTACCGTAAAATTTGCAGATGCAGTTAAGCAACTATGGACTGAGCAACCAACCTATGTATTACTCGAGTGTGGACCACGAAATACTGCCAGTACATTAGCAAGACAACAAGCTACGCAGCCGGGTGCACAAAAAGCGATATCATCGCTTGGCGACAGCAATCAAAACAATTCAGAATGGAATAATATTTTGCAAGCCGTAGGACAACTTTGGTTAACAGGAATAGAAATTGATTGGAATGCATTTTATGTTTATGAAAAAAGAAAACATGTTGCAGGACCATTATATTCATTTGAAAAAACATCCTATTGGTTAACGCCTCAACAGCAACAACCAATGATGATGCAATCATATTTTAACACACAACCGTTACAACAAATTAATTTGCCTTTACAACAAGAAACAACGATGACAACAGATCGCAAACCTCATTTACAAAATGAATTACGCACACTGCTTGAAGATGCATCGGGAATGGAGTTACAACATGCTCCGATCGATTCAAATTTTATTGAGCTGGGCTTAGATTCACTTTTACTTACTCAGGTGGCATTATCACTTACCAGAAAGTATGGAGTAAAAATCACGTTCCGTCAACTTAACGAAGAACTATCTTCGATAGGTGCAATTAGTGAATTCCTCGATCAACAGCTTCCGGCCGATGCAATAAAAGCAGCAGCACCTTCGTCGCCACAACCACAAGCGCAACCAATTTTGACTGCAATGCCTGCAGCTAATGGAGACATGTCGATGCAACAATTAATGATGCAGCAATTGCAATTAATGCAGCAGCAAATCATGAATATGAGCAACGGCCAGCAATTTCAGCAACCGGCAGCTCAAGCAATTCAGCCAACAATTGCCGACAAAAATTCATCAATCAGCAAAGAAGAATTAACTGAAATCAAAAAACCATTTGGTGCCATTGCTCGAATTGAGAAAAAAAGCACGGAGCAATTTACCCCTGAACAAGAAAAATGGCTCAAAGAATTCATTGCACGATACGTAAAGCAAACAGAAAAATCGAAAGCATATACACAACAACATCGAGCTCACTTAGCTGATCCTCGAGTTGTAACTGGATTTAAACCGCATTTAAAAGAGATCACCTATCAACCTGTAGTAAACAAGTCGAAAGGTTCTAGAATTTGGGACATTGATGGCAACGAATACATCGACATTCTAAATGGATTTGGATCTAACATGTTTGGACATAGTCCGCAGTTTATTGTTGATGCCATTCAAAAACAAATGGAAGCGGGATATGAAATTGGTCCGCAACATAATTTAGCCGGAGAAGTAGCAGAGAAAATTTGCAAGATGACAGGATCTGACCGAGCAGGGCTTTGCAATACTGGATCAGAAGCTGTATTAGGCGCTTTGCGGATAGCCAGAACCGTTACAGGAAAAACATTAGTTGCTTGCTTCAACGGATCATATCATGGAATCAATGACGAAGTGATTGTTCGAGGTACAAAAAAATTAAAATCATTCCCTGCCTCTGCAGGTGTTCCTGACAATGCAGTAGAAAGCATGCTAGTAGTTGATTATGGAACCGACGAAGCATTCGAAATACTTAAACAAAGAAGCGGCGAATTAGCAGCAATACTTGTAGAACCTATACAAAGTAGACGATCTGATTTTCAACCAACCGAATTCATTAAAAAATTAAGAACATTATGTACTGAAAAAGGCATACTCTTAATCTTCGATGAAGTAATTACAGGATTCAGAACTTATCCAGGAGGAGCGCAAGAATTTTACGGCATCAAAGCTGACTTAGGAACTTACGGAAAAGTTGTTGGAGGAGGAATGCCTATTGGAGTAATTGCAGGTAAGAGAGAATACATGGATGCCCTAGACGGTGGTCATTGGGAATTTGGCAATGATTCAACTCCTGACATTGGAGTAACTTATTTTGCAGGAACATTTGTACGACATCCATTTGCATTAGCGGCAGCAAAAGCATCCTTAGATCATATGATCGCCAAAGGTCCTGCTTTGCAACAACAATTAAACAACCTAACAGAACGACTAGCGAATGAAGTAAATGCATATTGCAAAGAATCAGGAGTTCCGTTGAAGCTTGCTCACTTCGGATCACTGTTCAAAGTTAAATATGAACATGAATTCGCGAATGCTGAATTGATATATCCTTTGATGAGATTAAAAGGAATTCATATGTACGACGGATTCCCTTGCTTCCTAACTGAAGCGCATACGAATGAAGATGTAACAAAAATTATTGAAGCGTTCAAGTCGACTTTTGCAGAACTAATATCATTAGGATTAATTCCAGGCAATAGCACCTCAACATCTACAACGAGTAATCATATTAATGGATCAGCAAAAACATCTGTTGCTTCAACATCGGCTACACATGAAGCCGACGATCAGTTTATTAATCCTCCGGTACCCGGTGCTAGATTAGGAAAAGATCCTCAAGGAAATCCCGGATGGTATATCCCTGATCCAAACGAACCTGGTAAATTTTTAAAATACAAAACAAACAATCAGTAATGACAACAATGACAATGCCCCAAAATTTAGAGCAGGTCGATTATGATCCTTTTGCTCAAGGCACTTTCAGTTATGCTGTAGCTACCACTGAAGCACAGCAAGAAATGTTTATGTCGGTAATGATTGGCGGAGCCGATGCAAGTCGCGCATACAACGAATCGATAAGCATTCAGTTGAATGGAAATATCAATATTGAAAATTTCAATAAAGCGATTCAAGAGTTAATTAATCGCCATGATATTCTTCGTTCAACCTTTAACAATGATGGAACATTACTTTTCATCAATAATGAAGGTAATGCGAACATTCAATTGATTGATTTAAGTAGCAAATCGGCTGCAGAGCAAAAAGAATGGATCACGAAAAGAGAAGTTGAAGAAGTTACGGAAGAATTCGATTTATTAAACGGTCCACTTTCGAGATTCTCCATTGCTAAATTGAGTAATAATGAAAGCTATTTCATCTTCACTGCTCATCATATTATTTGCGATGGTTGGTCGACGAGCTTGTTAATGCAAGAGTTAAGCATTTACTATTCTGATTTGCAACAAGGAAAAAACTTTAGTCAGCAACAACTGCCGAAGTTTTACGACTATGCACGATTCACAAGAGAATTAGCTGCATCCGCAGAAGGAAAAGAAACAATTGACTGGTGGAAAAACCAATATTCAGATGATATTCCAGTAACCGATTGGCCTGCAGACTTAGTTCGTCCCGCGAATAGAACATTCAATGCGAAGAGAATAGATCATCTAATCGACGAAAATCTTGTTGCCGCATTAAAGCAATATGCAAAGAGTTCAGGAGTGAGTATGGTGACAGCATTGCTATCTACGTTTAGTGCATTTGTGCATCGTATAAGTCGACAAGACGATGTAATAGTTGGACTACCATCGGCAGGACAAAATGCAGAAGGGTTTGCAGAATTAGCAGGACATTGCGTTAACCTTTTACCAATCAGAAGTAAAGTTAACAAAGGGCAATCGTTTGCAGAATATCTACAAGAACGTAAAAAAGCACTATTCGACTCTTATGATCATCAACATTTCACATTCGGGTCATTATTAAAAGAACTTCGCATACCGAGAGATCCATCACGCATCCCTTTAGTCCCAATAGTATTTAATGTTGACTTAGGATTTACCGACGGATTTAGATTTGAAGGAGCCAATTTTAAATTCCATTCTAACCCACGTCATTATGAAAATTTTGAAATATTCATCAATGCATCGGGCAGTGAAAACAAAATCATATTAGAATGCACATTCAACACCGACCTTTTTGCGCCGGAAATGATGAGCATACGAATGCGTGAGTATGAAATCTTTATCAAACAAGTAATCGAAAATCCTTCGGCAGCAATTCAGTCACACGATTTTCGAGCACCAGCAGAAAAGAAATTACTAGAACAACTAAACAATACTGATTTCAAATACGACTACTCATCAGGAATACATGGAGTTATCAGTAAAGTCGCTAAGAAATATCCTGTAAATTATGCAGCAATTTCGCGTGACGACGAATACAAATACAAGGACTTCGAAAAAGACACTGATGCGCTTGCTAAAAAGCTCTTAGCGAAAGGAATTAAACCAGGATCAGTAATCGGGGTTTGTTTAGAGCGAACAGTTTTCATTCCTGCAACATTAGTAGCAGTATTAAAAACAAATTCGTGCTACCTCCCACTCGACCCTGAGTTTCCTGCAGATCGCATTCGCTTCATGATAGAAGACTCGGCTGCAGCTGTTTTGATTACATCCAAAGGAATTGCAGAGAAATTAAAATTCAAAGAGAATGTACTCATCCTCGATGAAGTGATGGCCGAACCAGAAGTTGAAAAAGAACTTCCAGTATTTACTAATCCCGATTCACCTGCATACTACCTCTACACATCAGGATCAACAGGAATTCCGAAAGGCGTTGTCATTCGACATCGATCAGTTGTAAATCTAATTGAGCATTTCAGAAAAGAATTAAATTTCCAACCCGGACAAAATTTCTTCTCAGTAACAACAGTTTCATTTGATATTTCAGTATTAGAAATTTTCTTGCCGCTGATGAGTGGCGGAGCTGTTTACATGGGATTAAAAGAAGAGTCGACCGACGGTAGAGCAATCGACGAGTTAAAACGTTGGTGTGATTTACATTTCATGCAAGCAACTCCTGCAACGTGGGAATTACTTCTTGCACAAGGATGGAAAGGCGATAAAAATCTCGTAGTACTTTGTGGAGGAGAAGCGCTTAGAAAAGAACTTGCAGAAAAACTACTTGCCAATTTCAAAGAAGTGCATAATGTTTATGGTCCAACTGAAACTACAGTTTGGAGCACTACAGCCATTGTAAACGAATCGATGTTGAGTGATCAACGCTTCGGAAGCATTCCTTTGGGGAAACCAATGTTGAATACTAAAATTAAAATCACCGATGCGCAAGGAAATGAAACGCCGTTGGGAGTACCTGGACAATTATTGATCGGAGGTGACGGAGTAGCGCAAGGCTATCACAATCGCGATGAATTGAATGCAGAAAAATTCATTACACTTCCTTCAGGAGAACGATTCTATCAGACTGGAGACCTTGTGAAATTATTTCACGACGGACAACTTGCGTTTATACAACGTAATGACGAACAAGTAAAAGTAAGAGGATACCGAATTGAATTAGGAGAAGTAGAAAGTGCGCTCAACAAATGCGAAGGAGTTAAGCAAGGAGTAGTAATGGTACGTAAAAGTAACGATGGAGACAACTACCTTGCTGCTTATTACATGACAACTACTGGAGGAGAACTTGATTTAAAAACGTTGCGAGAACAAATGAAAGGATTTATTCCTGATTACATGGTTCCATCGCATTTCGTTTATCAAAATATTTTCCCATTAACACCTAACGGTAAGGTTGACCGAAAACAACTTCCTGATCCATTAAAAGCAATTGTTGAAGTTGTAGAAGTAGAAGAAATGACCGAATCGCAAAAACAAATTGCTTCGATATGGGAGAAATTTTTAGGAAAGCGTCCGAGGTTAGACGATGACTTCTTCGACCTTGGGGGACACTCACTATTAGCATTACAAAGCTTAACCGAACTCGAAAAGAAAACCGGAGTCCGCTTACCATTAGCCACCTTCTTTAAAAACAGAACGGTGAGAATGATGAGTGAGATGTATGGTGAAGGAGATACAGAAGCAGCATGGAAACCATTAATTCTGCTAAGAGAAGGAACGAACAAAGCGATGCAACCATTATTCATCGTACATGGAATCAGTGGAAACATCTTTAAGTTCTATACATTGACCACATGGATGAATCCCGAAAGAAACATCTACGGATTACAAGCCGTTGGACTCGACGGAAAAGAAAGGCCTTTAAGCACGATTGAAGAAATGGCGGCCCGACATATCGACGAGATCAAGAAAATGCAGCCTAAAGGCCCTTATGCGCTTGCAGGAGGCCCTTGCGGGGGATTAATTGCTTACGAAATGGCCATTCAACTTAAAAAGATGAATGAAGAAGTTAATTATTTGGCATTATTGGATCTAGAAGCGAGTGATTCGGTAAGCTCATTACCTCCAGGCATTAGAGAAATCAGGAAAGGACAGTTATTTGCAGTAAGAGCAATTAAACGTGTCCACACTTTTGCCACAGCGAACGAAATTGAGCGAAAAGAATATCTGAAAAAGAAAAAAGAAGAAGCAACGAAAAGCAGCGACGAATATGAATCGTGGGTTGATCGACATAAATTATCGGGCACATTAGGAGAAGAAGCAACACGTAACTTCAAGGCAGTTGAATCTAACAACTACCAAGTAATTAAGAAATACAAGCCAGGAATTTACGAAGGTGATGTAGTTTTATTCAGAACAGAAGACACGTATTACAACAATACATACACGTATGATCTAGGATGGAAAAACATCATTAAAGGAAAACTTACGATTCTAAAGAACTCGGGAAATCACAATACGATGATATTTAATCCGAATGCAAGTACACTAGCATTAAAGCTCGACGAAGGTCTCTTAAAAGCAGGAGCTAAATAAAGGTAAATGAGTACAACGGAACAAGCAACGCAATATACAAATGTCGGCGAGGAAATCCTTGCCGGCAAATGCGTTGTTATTACCGATTCAGTTTACAACATAAATAGCGATATAGCATTACTTACAGAAGAAGAAAGGGCAAGAGCAAATCGTTTTCACAGAATTGAAGACAGAGACAGGTATATTGCCACACGAACATTCATTAGAGAAATCATTTCAGCAACAACAGGCATTAAACTATCTGCAATCGAATTTGGCAAAACTGAAAAAGGGAAGCCATATTTGAAAGACAACAAAGAAATTCACTTCAGCATATCGCACAGTAATTCTCGTATAGCCATCACCGTTAGCAAAGGATATGAATGCGGGTGTGATATTGAAGAAACTGACTCAAGAAAAATTAGTGATGATATCATTCAGACTCACTTCCACAAGAATGAGCTCACAATGATTGAACAAGAGAATAAAACAACATGCTTTTATCAATGTTGGACAAGAAAAGAAGCCTTATACAAAGCATTTGGAAGTGGGCTTCCCGACGATTTAGCATCAGTTGACAGTACAAAATCGCTACAAAAGATAAACGGCACCTTTTTCCAGTTAAAAACATTTCAGTTAATTGACGGATACATTTTGTCAATAGCGACAAGTGGCGACCAAGCACGCGAAATCATCGTTCACGAAAGATAAATCATCAAAAAGTAGTTCAACATTTTGAAGAAATCAATCATTGATTATCTTCGTTGAAACAACTTTTATAGATGACCACTCCTACCAAAGACAAACACGAAGACTCAGAGCTGCATCAAGAATTTCAGTTAGAGCGAATGATTTTGTTTAGCGATGCTGTATTTGCCATAGTGATTACCTTAATGGCTATAGAAATACAGTTACCAGAAACGCATGGCTTGTCGCTAACAACAGAAGAGTTTTACAATGGATTAAAGCATGTAACGCCTATACTCTTAGCTTATGCAATCAGTTTTACATTTATAGGAGTCGTTTGGCATCAACATCTAAAAATCTTTTCCCTTTTAAAGCGATTCGACAATGGTCTGGTTATTCGCAACTTAATATTATTATTCTTTGTAGGGTTATTCCCGTTTGCGGCAACTGTAGTATCACGAGGGCCTAAGAACGGCATAGTGCCATTAATGATATACTTATCGATCATTTTACTATGTCTGGGTGCTGTAACCTTAATTGAAAATTACATCCTCATAAAGAAGCCGGAATTAAGGAATGACCATCCGATAGAAAAGTTCTTAATTGACTATGAAAAAAGGAAATTCTCGGTAGTATTATTTTCAGTCGTAATTGTTTTGACGCTTGCTACGAACTACTTCATAGAAGATCCGAATTTAGCATTCATACCACCATTATGGAGTTTCATAATGCCAATTGGGCTTAGGATACAGCAGCGAAGAGCGAACAAGAGAAAGAAAGCGCTAGAAGCAAAATAGCAAAAACAAGAAAGGCTGCCTCTTAAGAAGCAGCCTTATTTATTTTATAGAGCTCGAAAGAATTACTCTGCAGCAGAAGAATCAGACTCACCTGCTTTAGGTGCAGCTTTCTTACCACCACGACGGCGAGTAGTTTTAGCAGCTTTCTTAGAAGACTTATCTTTCAATAAGTTTTCGTTGAAGTCAACTAATTCGATCATACACATTTCAGCAGCATCACCTGGGCGATTACCTGTTTTGATAATACGAGTATATCCACCCGGACGATCAGCAACTTTCACAGCTACTTCACGGAACAATTCAGCCACAGCCTCTTTATTCTGTAGATCAGCGAAAACCATACGACGAGAGTGCGTAGAATCAGCTTTTGAACGAGTAATCATTGGCTCAACGAATACACGAAGTGCTTTAGCTTTCGCTACTGTAGTAAATATACGCTTGTGCGTAATTAGAGAGATAGCCAAGTTACTGAGCATCGCTGCGCGATGACCTTCCTTACGGCCTAAATGGTTATTTTTCTTACCGTGACGCATTTTTGATAGGAATTACTTTTATCAACTTTCCTTTCACAAGGAATGTTATCAATGTTTAAATTAATCTTTATCGAGCATATATTTCGATACATTCATACCGAAGCTCAGGTTTTTACTTCTAACTAATTCTTCTAACTCAGTAAGAGATTTCTTACCGAAGTTTCTGAATTTCAATAAATCAGCCTTAGTATAGCTTACTAAGTCACCTAACGTTTCAACATCAGCAGCTTTCAAGCAATTTAAAGCACGAACGCTTAAGTCCATATCAACCAATTTGGTTTTCAATAGCTGACGCATATGTAAGGTAGCCTCATCCAATTCCTCAGCTGGTTGCTTAGGTTTTGATTCCAACGTGATTTTCTCATCAGAGAATAACATGAAGTGATGAATCAAAATTTCTGCAGCCTCTTTCAATGCATCTTTAGGATGAATTGAGCCATCGGAAGTAATTTCGACAACTAATTTTTCGTAGTCAGTTTTTTGCTCGACACGATAGTTCTCGATAAAATATTTTACGTTACGGATTGGAGTATAGATTGCATCAAGGAAGATCGTTCCGATTGGAGCAGTGCTAGTTCTATTTTCTTCAGATGGAACATAACCTCTACCTTTTTCGATAGTGACATCCATTTGAATTTTAACACTAGGATCCATATTACAGATTACGAAATCAGGATTCAGAACTTGGAATGCGGTAGTATGTTTTGCGATATCACCTGCATTAAATGTTTCTTTACCATTAACCGTAACGTGTACTTTTTCAGACTCGGTACCTTCTATTTGACGTTTAAAACGAACTTGCTTTAAGTTAAGGATAATCTCAGTCATATCTTCGATTACTCCTTTGATCGTAGAGAACTCATGATCTACTCCGGAAATTTTAACCGAAGTAATAGCATAACCTTCTAACGAACTTAGCAGAATTCTGCGCAATGCATTTCCAACCGTAATACCATATCCCGGCTCTAACGGACGGAACTCGAATTGCCCGAAAGTTTCGGTAGCATGATTCATGATCACTTTGTCCGGTTGCTGAAAAGCTAATATTGCCATGTTTTCTGTTGTGGTTTTTGAGTTTTAAATATTCCTGTTGAACTATAAGTTGATTGAAGAAGCCAAGTGGCCAACAATCAAGACTCAGGATTACTTCGAATATAATTCGACGATTAATTGCTCCTTAATATTCTCTGTTAATTCTTCACGAGAAGGAGGGTTAAGGAACTTACCTGCCATCTTACTTCCATCCCACTCGATCCAGCCATACTTACCCATTCTTGAAGCAAGAGAGTCGTTTATAGCAGGTAACGATTTAGATTTTTCACGAACGGCAACAACATCACCAGAACGTAGAGTATAAGAAGAGATATTTACAACTTCACCATTAACAGTAATATGACGGTGACCAACTAACTGACGAGCTGCAGAACGTGTAGGTGCGATTCCCATACGGTAAACCACATTATCTAAACGAGACTCAATTAATTTTAAAAGGTTCTCACCTGTGATTCCTTCCATACGTGATGCGCGATCAAAGATCTTCGCAAACTGACGCTCTAGAATTCCGTACATGTATTTCACTTTCTGCTTTTCCATTAACTGAACTGCATACTCAGAAACCTTTGCACGTTTTTTATTATTTCCGTGTTGTCCAGGAGGATAACTACGCTTTTCGAAATTCTTATCAGGACCGAAGATTGGCTCACGGAATTTTCTGGAGATCCTGGTTTTTGGGCCTATATATCTTGCCATTGTTGCTTATTCGCTGTATTGTTTGAACTAAATTAAACTTACCTAAGATTAGATTCTACGTTTCTTAGGAGGACGACAACCATTGTGTGGAATTGGCGTGATGTCCATGATTTCAGTAACCTCGATACCTGAAGTATGTAAAGTTCTGATTGCAGACTCACGTCCAGAACCAGGTCCTTTAACAAATACCTTCACTTTACGAAGACCTAAATCAAAAGCCACTTTTGAACAATCAGCAGCAGCAAGCTGAGCAGCATAAGGAGTGTTCTTTTTAGAACCTCTAAATCCCATTTTTCCTGCAGATGCCCAAGAAATTACTTGTCCTGCGGAGTTTGTTAAGCTGATAATGATGTTGTTAAAAGTTGCATTGATATGCGCTTCGCCTACCGCTTCAACTTTTACAATTTTTTTCTTTACCGCTTTTGTCTGTTTAGCCATTTTTCAGAATGGATATATTAATTATCAGAATTCAATTATTATTTAGTTACCTTCTTTTTATTAGCAACTGTCTTACGTTTACCTTTACGGGTACGACAGTTGTTTTTAGTACGTTGACCACGTACAGGAAGGCCTAAACGATGACGAACGCCTCGGTAGCAACCGATGTCCATCAAACGCTTAATGTTTAGTTGAGTCTCAGATCGAAGAGCACCTTCTACCTTGTAATTCTCATTGATAATTACACGGATTTTAGTTAACTCATCGTCGTTCCACTCTTGAACTTTTTTATCAAAACTCACACCTGCTTCGGTTAGAATTTGCTGAGCTGACGAACGACCGATTCCGTAAATGTAGGTAAGACCGATCTCACCTCTTTTATTCTTTGGTAAATCTATACCAGATATACGAGCCATTGAAGGATATAATTACTTTGTGTTTGACTTAATTGTAAATGATTAACCCTGACGCATTTTATAGCGTGGATTCTTTTTGTTAATCACATAGAGGCGGCCTTTACGACGAACGATTTTACAATCCGCGCTGCGCTTCTTCAAAGATGGGCGTACTTTCATGTTCTTTTCTACTAGTCGGTGGAATTAACCACACCTTGTTATTTGTATCGATATGTAATACGACCTTTTGACAAGTCGTACGGAGACATTTCTACTTTCACTTTATCTCCGGGAAGAATTTTAATATAATTCATTCTCATTTTTCCCGAGATATGAGCTATAATCTCATGACCGTTTTCGAGTTCCACGCGGAAAGTTGCGTTAGATAGGGCTTCTACAATTGTCCCGTCTTGCTCGATTGCTGGTTGTTTTGACATAGATCAGTTCAGAGTTAATACTACCTCTGTAATATTTTTATTTTTACTAATTGCATTTTCAATTTCTTGGAAAGAGCTCAAGATATCAGGTTGATTCTCCGTGATACAAATTGTATGTTCGAAGTGTGCTGCAGGTTGTTTATCAAGTGTAATGATTGTCCAACCATCTTTCATCTGGCGAATATGTCTCGCACCCATATTAATCATGGGTTCTATGGCGATTGTCATTCCGTCCTTTAAAACCGGACCAGAACCTTTCTTACCATAGTTCGGTACTTCGGGGCGTTCATGTAGTTTTCTACCAACTCCATGTCCCACTAATTCACGAACAACTCCATATCCGAATGACTCGGCATAGTCCTGAACTGCGGCGCTAATATCACCTACTCTATTACCGTTGCGAGCCTTTTCGATACCTTTCAGTAAAGAAGTTTTCGTAACACGTAACAAATTCAGAACGTCTTCGTTCACAACACCAACGGGAAACGTATAAGCCGAATCTCCATGAAATCCGTTTTTGTACGCACCGCAGTCGATCGAAACCACATCGCCATCCATGATGACTCTGCTTCCTGGGATACCGTGAACAACTTCCTCATTTACCGAAATACATAAGGAATGTTTAAATCCATGATACCCTTTAAACGATGGTTCAGCGCCATGATCACGGAGAAATTGCTCAGCAATTGTATCCAATTCAAGGGTTGTAACACCAGGTTTCAAATGACTAGCGACCTCAGCTAGTGTCTTTCCAACAAGTAAAGAACTAATTCTTAATAACTCTATTTCTTCTTTAGACTTATACACTATAGCACCCGCACTCATCTTTCAAGCTAGTGTATTAAGTTCTAAATTAGGCAGTTGCAGGCGTAGAGCGGCCTTTAATGCGACCCGACTTCATTAAGCCGTCGTAGTGACGCATTAGCAAATGACTTTCAATTTGTTGTAATGTATCTAATACAACACCCACAATAATCAATAATGAGGTGCCACCGTAGAATTGTGCAAAGTTAGTATTTACTCCGGCAATTTTAGCAAAAGTTGGAAGAATTGCTACTAAAGCCAAGAAAATAGAACCCGGAAGGGTAATTTTAGACATAACATCATCGATAAATTCAGATGTTTTACGTCCTGGTTTAACTCCTGGGATAAATCCGCCATTCTTCTTCATATCATCAGCCATCTGACTAGGATTCACAGCGATAGCAGTATAGAAGTAAGTAAATAGGATAATCAAAGTAGCAAACACGATATTGTAAAGAGGAGAATGGAAGTCAGTTAAATTCGCTGCAAAACCTCTCCAAGAATCTGATTCAGGGAAGAACTGAGCGATATAAGCAGGGATGAACATAATTGCCTGAGCAAAAACGATAGGCATTACACCTGCTGCATTGACTTTCAATGGGATATACTGACGAGCGCCACCATATTGTTTATTACCAACAATTTTCTTTGCAAACTGTACTGGAATTTTACGAGTACCTTGAACAAGGAGAATAACTGCGATAACGACAGCGAATAACGCGACAATTTCTAATAAGAAGATAACCAATCCACCACCCTGCTCATTCAAACGAGAGAAGAACTCATCTTTCAAAGCGAAAGGCAATCTAGCGATGATACCAGTCATGATAATCAATGAGATACCGTTTCCGATTCCTTTCTCCGTGATACGCTCACCTAACCACATTACGAATAAAGTACCTGCGATAATGATTAATGTTGCCATTACCATAAAGAAAGCAGGAGAAATTACATCAGGATTAGAATATGCGATAATAGCACCTGGAGATTGCGTCTTAAGGTTAATTAAGTAACCTGGAGCTTGAAACATTACTACGATAACTGTTAAGATACGAGTAAATTGGTTCAATTTTTTACGACCGCTTTCACCTTCTTTTTGAAGTTTCTGGAAATAAGGAACAGCAATACCCAGTAACTGAACAACGATAGATGCCGAGATATAAGGCATAATACCCAAAGCCACGATAGAAGCTTGGGAGAATGCACCACCGGCAAACATATCAAGTAGTCCCATAATACCACCTGAAGTCTGAGATTTCAGACCGGCAAGTTGAGTTGGGTCCACTCCCGGCAGAATCACATGAGCTGCGAGTCGGTAAACCAATAGAAACACCATCGTATTGACGATTCTTGTTTTAAGATCATCAATTTTGAAGATGTTACGGAGTGTTTGGATAAGGTTCTTCATAAGCGCTTATAGAGTTGCGGTTGTTCCGCCTACCTTTTCAATTGCTTCTTTAGCTGTAGCAGAGAATGCGTGAGCTGATACGTTAACTTTTGCAGATAATTCACCGCGACCAAGAATCTTGATACGATCATTTTTCGATGCAAGACCTTTAGATACGAATAGCTCCTTAGTGAAATCCGTGATAGATTGTTCAGTAGCTAAAGTATGTAACACGTCTAAGTTAATTCCGGTATACTCAACACGATTAATGTTTTTGAACCCGAATTTAGGAAGACGACGTTGCAAAGGCATCTGACCTCCTTCGAAGCCGATTTTTCTGCTGTTACCGCTACGTGATCCAGCACCTTTATGTCCACGAGTGGAAGTTCCACCATGTCCAGATCCAGCACCGCGACCAATTCTTTTTCTATTTTTAACCGCGCCTGTAGCCGGCTTTAATTTATTCAATTCCATATTGAGATAATATTTCCCGTTTAAACAACCGGATTATTTTTCTTCTATTGTTACTAAGTGAGACACTTTTGCAATCATGCCGCGGATTTGCGGAGTAGCTTCAACTTCTACTGTTTTATGCATGCGAAGACCTAAAGCCTTTAATGTTCTCTTTTGGTTTTCATTACGGTCGATGCCGCTTTTAACCTGAGTGATTGATACCTTTGCCATAGTCAGATAGCGCGAATTTTATACGAATAATTAACCGTTAAACACTTTAGAAAGATCGACACCTCTTTGTAATGCAACAGCACGAGGATCTCTCATTTTGATTAAAGCATCGATAGTCGCTTTTACCACGTTATGAGGGTTTGACGAACCTTTCGATTTAGCAAGTACATCAGTAATACCAACGCTTTCTAAAACTGAACGCATCGCACCACCTGCAATTACTCCAGTTCCTGGAGCGGCAGGCTTAAGGAATACGCGAGCTCCGCCAAATTTACCATCTTGTTCATGTGGAACTGTGCCTCTATGAACTGGTACACGTACCAAATTCTTTTTAGCATCGTCGATAGCTTTAGTTACGGCATCAGATACCTCTTTTGCTTTACCTAGGCCATGACCCACGACTCCTTTCTCGTCACCAACAACAACTATTGCTGCGAATCCGAATGCGCGACCACCTTTTGTTACTTTGGTAACACGATTTACGGCCACCAATTTGTCGTGAAGTTCTGTATCGGTAGACTTTACGCGTTTACTGTTCTGAATCATCGTATTATGAAGATGTCTAACGTTTTCTAATATTAAAATTTAAGTCCTGCTTCTCTAGCACCATCAGCCAAAGCTTTCACACGGCCATGATATAAGTAACCACCGCGATCAAATACTACAGTTGATACTCCAACTGCAGCAGCTTTTTGAGCCACAATTTTACCTACAGCAATAGCTTGTTCAACTTTCGTTGATTTTGCATCTACACCACTTTCCATTGAAGAAGCGGCAACGATTGTATGACCTTTTAAATCATCGATTATCTGTGCATAGATCGCTTTATTAGAACGAAATATTGATAATCTAGGGCACTCTGGAGTACCTTTTATAGACTTACGAATACGAGCGCGTATCTTAGTCCTGCGTAATAGTTTTTGATCTTGCATGGTTCAAATAACCACTTAATTAGGTTCTGAATGAAATTATTTTTTAGAGGCTGACTTACCAGCTTTGCGGCGTAACGTCTCACCAACGAACTTAATACCTTTTCCTTTGTAAGGCTCAGGAGTACGAAGTGATCTAATTTTAGCTGCAACCTGTCCTAATAATTGCTTATCATGACTCTCTAAGGTAATGATCGGGTTCTGACCTTTATCCTGACGTGTAGCTACTTTAATTTCTTCAGGTAGTTCGAACACTACGTGGTGAGAATAACCTAACACCAAGTCAAGGGTATTACCTTGATTTGTGGCACGGTAACCAACACCGACTAACTCTTGTTCAATTTTATAACCTGTAGAAACACCGGTAACCATATTATTGATTAATGCGCGGTATAAACCATGCATTGCACGATGACGTTTCTGCTCAGTTGCACGTGTCAATACGACCACTGATCCATCAATATTTACATTGATTCCATCGTCGATTTTTTGAACTAATGTGCCTTTTGGACCTTTAACGGATACTTCAGTGCCATTTACACTTACTTGTACTCCTCCGGGTATCTGAATGGGTAGTTTTCCTACGCGTGACATCTTCTTTGTCTGAATTTAATATTAAGAAACATAGCAGATTACCTCTCCGCCAACATGAAGTTGACGTGCCTCTTTATCGGTCATTAAACCACGAGAGGTTGAAACGATAGCGATACCAAGACCATTGATTACTCTTGGAAGCTTTTCTGCGTTTACATATTTACGAAGACCTGGTTTACTAACACGACGAATCGTATTAATAGCTGGCATCTTTGTAACTGGGTTATACTTTAAGGCAATTTTGATTAAGCCTTGTTTATTTTCTGATTCTTCGAACTTATAATTCGAAATAAAACCTTTATCATAGAGAATTTTGGTCATTTCCTTCTTCATATTAGAAGCAGGCACCTCTACAACACGGTGATTGGCCTTAGCTGCGTTGCGGATTCTCGTAAGGTAATCAGCGATAGGATCTGTATACATGGATTGTTAATTCAACGGGATTAGATAAGTTGATTTCCTTCGGTAAATTACCAGCTAGCTTTAGTTACACCGGCAATTTTACCTTCAAGTGCAAGTTTTCTAAACATTACCCTTGAAATTCCGAACTGACGCATATATCCACGTGGACGTCCGGTTAATTTACAACGATTGCGAACTCTAGAAGGGCTAGCATTTCTAGGAAGCTTTTGTAAAGCATCATAGTCACCTGCCTCTTTTAATTCTTTACGCTTCTCAGCATATTTTTCAACCGCGCGGATGCGTTTCAATTCACGCGCTTTGATCGATTCTTTTGACATCGTTCGAAAGATTATTTATTCTGATTCTTAAAAGGAATACCAAACTCTTTTAATAGTTCCATAGCCTCATTATCTTTAGTAGCCGTAGTTACGAAAGTAATGTCCATACCTTGGATTTTGTTCACCTTATCGATATCGATTTCAGGGAAGATAATTTGCTCAGTAACTCCTAAAGTATAATTACCACGGCCATCGAAACCTTTATCGTTAACTCCACGGAAATCGCGGATACGAGGTAAAGAAACAGCGATTAAACGATCAAGGAATTCGTACATTCTGTCGCCACGAAGTGTTACACGAACACCAATTGGAACACCTGCACGTAACTTGAAGTTAGAGATATCTTTACGTGATTTTGTTGAAACAGCTTTCTGTCCTGTGATGGTAGTCATCTCAGTGATTCCTGCTTCGATTAATTTTTTATCTGCAACAGCATCTCCTAATCCCTGATTTAAACAGATTTTAGTAAGACGAGGCACTTGCATTGTGCTTTTGTACTGGAATTTTTCCTGTAGTGCCTTCTTAATATCATTATGATATTTAGCTTTTAAACGTGGTTCGTAGCTCATTACTTGATAACCTCCCCAGATTTTTTAGCGATACGTACTAATTTTCCGTCAACCAATTTACGGCCGATTCGAGTTCCTTTTCCTGATTTAGGATCAATAACTTGAAGATTCGAAATATTAATAGGAGCTTCTTGTTTTATAATTCCGCCCTGAGTATTCTGAGCGTTTGGTCTCGTATGTTTAGAAACCATGTTCACCTTTTCAACGATAGCTGTACGAGTTAAAGGGAATACCTCTAAAACCTTACCTTGCTGACCTTTTGATCCTCCGGCGAGTACCTTCACCTGATCGCCTTTGCGAATGTGAAGCTTTGGTTGTTTATTGTATTTACGTTCCATTTCTAGATCACCTCCGGTGCTAATGATACAATTTTCATAAATTGTTTTTCACGCAATTCGCGAGCTACGGGCCCGAAGATACGGGTACCACGCATTTCATCTTGATTATTCAGTAGAACTACTGCATTATCATCGAATCGAATATAAGATCCGTCGTTGCGGCGTACTTCTTTGGCAACGCGAACCACTACTGCTTTGGAAACTGTTCCTTTTTTCACGTTACCACTAGGGATAGCGCTTTTAATAGAAACTACTATTTTATCTCCAAGCGATGCATAGCGCTTCGCTGTTCCGCCCAGCACACGGATACACAGTACCTCTTTGGCACCACTATTATCGGCTACTACGAGCCTTGACTCTTGCTGTATCATATTCTCAGTCCGTTATCAGGTTGTATGGCTGTCATTTAAATTAATCGCGACAGCCGGATACAGATTATTTGGCTTTTTCTAAAATTTCGACCATTCTCCAGCGTTTAAGCTTGCTCATTGGTCTTGTTTCCATTATACGTACGGTGTCACCTACTCCGCACTCATTTTTGTCATCATGCGCCATAAACTTCTTGGTTTTCTTGATGAATTTTCCGTATTTAGGATGTTTTTCACGTCTCTCTACAGACACTACAATAGACTTATCCATTTTCGTGCTAGTAACGACACCTATACGTTCCTTACGAAGCGCTCTTTCTTCCATAATCATTATTGGGCAGCTTGTTGTTGGGTCAATCTTTTACGAAGCTCAGTTTCTAAGCGTGCCACTACACGACGTGCAGCACGAAGCTTCATTGGGTTTTCAATCGGGGAAACAGCGTGGGCCATTTTCATTTTAACATATCCGGCACGCTCCTCCTTGATTTTATCTCGGATTTCGTCTGTAGTCAGGTCTTTTACGATGTCCTGTTTCATGGCGATGTTGTTCTTTTTAATTATGCTTGATAGTCAGGACGAACTACGAATTTAGTAGTAACCGGCAGTTTTTGAGCTGCAAGTCGGAGGGCTTCCTTCGCCACATCCATAGGAACACCTTCAGCTTCGAAGATTACAGTTCCAGGTTTCACAGTTGCCACCCAAAATTCAGGAGCTCCTTTACCTTTACCCATACGTACTTCTAATGGCTTACGTGTAATTGGTTTATCAGGGAAAATTCTGATCCAAATTTGACCTTCACGCTTCATATAACGGGTTACCGCTACACGAGCTGCTTCTATCTGGCGGGATGTGATCCAACAAGTTTCAAGCGATTTGATTCCAAAGGAACCGAAGGCTAATGAAGTACCGCGCGTGGCAGTTCCGCTAGGAACCATTTTGTGCTGCTTACGGAACTTTGTCTTTTTCGGCTGTAACATGACTCTTTTGAGCTATATAATCTTCAGCTAAAGCTGTTCTGGTTAATAATAATTGTTAATTGGGTCGGGTTAATCAGTCTTTGTTACCGCCGCGGTTGTTATTTCCACGTCCACCGCGTCCACCTTTACGGTCTCCACGATCTCCACGTCCGCCACGATCATCACGTCCTTCTCTTCCTTTTGGTGCGTTTCCGCTTGTACTTGCATTAGATCCTACGTTTGGAGAAAGATCTCTCTTACCGTAAACTTCACCTTTGCAAATCCAAACTTTAACTCCGATGATACCATATGTAGTATTCGCTTCCGAAACTGCATAATCGATATCCGCACGGAAAGTATGAAGAGGCACACGACCGTCTTTATATTGTTCTGTTCTTGCCATTTCTGCACCGCCTAAACGACCTGAACAAACTACTTTAATTCCATCAGCACCAACTCTCATCGTTGAAGCAACTGATTGCTTCATTGCACGACGGAAAGAGATACGCGCTTCTAACTGACGAGCAATTCCGTCTGCTACTAACTGTGCATCCATTTCAGGGCGCTTAATTTCGAAGATATTGATCTGTACATCTTTACGAGTCAGTTTCTTAATCTCTTCTTTAAGCTTATCAACCTCAGAACCGCCTTTTCCGATAACAATACCCGGACGAGCAGTGTGAATAGTTACTGTGATTAATTTTAGGGTACGCTCAATTACGATACGAGATACTCCTCCTTTCGCAAGACGCGCAAGTAAATATTTGCGGATTTTTTCGTCTTCTACAAGTTTGTCAGCATAATTTTTGCCTCCAAACCAGTTAGAATCCCATCCACGTATAATCCCTAAACGATTACCAATCGGGTGTGCTTTTTGTCCCATTACTCGTTATGCTGTAGTTTCGGTTGATTCTTTTTTTCCAGTTTTCTTAGTGTCAACTAAGATTGTAATATGGTTTGAACGTTTACGAATTCTGTATCCGCGACCTTGTGGAGCCGGGCGAAGACGTTTTAACATTCTTCCGCTATCAACATTGATTTCACTAACAATCAATTCTTGATCTTCGATTCGTTTTCCTTCATTCTTAGCTTGCCAGTTAGCAAGTGCAGATAAGAGAAGCTTCTCTAAGCGACCCGCTGCTTCCTTCGTACTAAAACGAAGCATAGCTAAAGCGTGATCAACTCGTTTGCCACGAATCATATCTACTACAAGACGCATTTTACGCGGTGATGTAGGGCAGTTGTTAAGTTTGGCAAAAGCCACCTCTTTTTGAGCAGCTTTGCGAGCATCTGCTGCGTTACGTTTTCTAGCTCCCATGATTACTTCTTACCTTTATCTTTACTTCCGGAATGTCCTCTAAAATTTCTAGTAGGGGCGAATTCACCTAATTTATGTCCTACCATATTTTCAGTTACATAAACAGGAATAAATTTATTTCCATTATGCACAGCGAATGTGTGGTTTACAAACTCTGGAGAAATCATTGACCGGCGAGACCAGGTCTTGATCACTGTTTTCTTTTGACTATCGTTCATCGCGAGCACTTTTTGCTCGAGCTTGTAATCGATGTACGGTCCTTTTTTAAGCGAACGGCTCATGTGTATTGATCTTGGTGATCTTTAATCAATTATTTCTTACGACGTTCAATGATATACTTATCCGTCGGGTTACTCTTTTTACGTGTTTTGTATCCTTTTGCAAGAAGTCCTTTACGTGAACGAGGATGTCCTCCTGATGCACGTCCTTCACCTCCACCCATAGGGTGATCTACTGGATTCATAGCTACACCTCGTACGCGTGGACGTCTTCCTTTCCAGCGATTACGTCCCGCTTTACCACTACTAACCTTGTTATGATCTGAATTGGATACTGTTCCAATAGAAGCCATACAGTTAACCAAAATCATTCTGGTTTCACCTGAAGGCATTTTGATAGTCGCATATTTTCCATCACGTGCCGCCAACTGAGCATAAGATCCTGCACTACGTGCAATCTTAGCACCCTGTCCGGGACGCATTTCAATATTGTGTACTAAAGTTCCTAAAGGAATATCTTTCAGTTGCATTGCATTTCCAACTTCTGGTGCTGCATTTGCTCCTGACATTACATCTTGACCAACTTTTAAACCGTTTGGTGCAATGATGTATCTTTTTTCTCCATCTGAATAGTTTACTAATGCGATAAAAGAAGTACGGTTTGGATCGTACTCAACCGACATTACCTTTCCAGGGATATTTTCTTTGTCGCGTTTAAAATCGACAATACGGTATGCTTTTTTATGACCACCACCGATATAACGCATAGTCATTTTACCACTATGGTTACGTCCGCCACTACGTTTAATCGAAACGATTAGCGACTTCTCTGGCTGATTTGTAGTAATTTCTGCGTAGTCATTACTTACTTTGTGACGCTGACCCGGGGTCATTGGTCTAAGTTTTCTTGTTCCCATTGCTCTTATTCTCTCGATTAAATGTTACTAAAGAAGTCAATGATTTCACCTTGTTTCAAGGTCACAATAGCTTTCTTGTAATTTGGTTTAGCTCCGGTAACAAATCCCGTTTTTGTATAACGTGATTTTGATTTTCCGCGGAACACCATTGTATTCACAGATTCAACGTTCACACCGTACATAGACTCAACCGCTACCTTAATATCAATCTTGTTAGCGCGTTTGTCTACTATAAAGCCGTAGCGAGGCTGTTTTTCCGTGATCCGGTTCATCTTTTCGGTAACGACCGGCTTCTTCAGAATTTCCATTTTATTCTTCTCTTGGTTTATCGTGCCAGAGCACTTAATTATTAAACTTTCAAATGACTTAACTTACCTTATTATTAAGTCAAAACGTGATTTATTTTAGCAATGTACTTTCGATTACTGAAAGTGAACCTTCTGTTACAATTAGGTTCTGAGCATGCAGAATATCGTAAGTATTTAAATCCGAAGCGGTTACAACTTTATTGCGCTCCAAATTTCGGGACGACAAATATACGTTTTTATTTGATTGAGCAACAACAATTAATGTTTTTTTATCTGATAAATTCAAATTATTTACCAATTCAATCATTTGCTTCGTTTTCGGAGCTGCGAAATTAAGGTCCTCAAGCACTGTAATTCCGTTAGCCTGAGCTTTATACGCTAAAGCTGACTTACGTGCAAGTCTCTTTAATTTTTTATTCAAATCGAAAGAGTAATTTCTCGGACGTGGTCCGAAAATACGTCCTCCACCTACGAATACAGGTGATTTCATTGAACCCGCACGGGCTCCACCTGTACCTTTTTGGCGTTTTAGCTTCTTGGTTGTACCAGAAACTTCGTTACGCTCTTTAGACTTATGCGTACCTTGACGTTGATTCGCATGATATTGTTTTACGTCAAGATAAATTGCATGATCATTCGGCTCAATGCCAAAGATCTGATCGTTAAGAATTGCCTTACGACCTGTCTCTTTACCGGATATGTTATATACAGCTAATTCCATGATTATTTCAACACCGTTACAATTGAACCTTTATGACCTGGGATTGCTCCTTTGATGAACAATAAATTTTGTTCAGGAAGCACCTTTACTACTTGTAAATTTTGAAGCTTAACGCGAACGTTTCCTAAATGTCCTGCCATTCTCATACCAGGCATTACGCGTGAAGGCCAAGATGACGCACCTAATGAACCGGGAGCTCTCTGACGATCGTGCTGACCGTGTGTCGAACCACCAACTCCACCAAAGTTGTGACGCTTAACTACTCCTTGAAAACCTTTTCCTTTAGAAGTACCAACTACTTCGCAAAAATCGCCTTCTTGGAAAATGTCGCAGTTAACAACATCACCTAAATTGAACTCCTGCTCAAAATCAGTGAACTCAATAAGCTTACGCTTAGGCGTTGTGTTTGCTTTCTTAAAATGGCCCTGCAATGGAGCGGGCGTATTTTTTTCTTTTTTCTCACCAAAGGCGAGTTGGATTGCTGAATAGCCATCCGTGTTAACCGTCTTTACCTGTGTTACAACACATGGTCCGGCCTCAACTACGGTGCATGGGATATTTCTTCCCTCTGCATCGAAGATGCTGGTCATGCCGATTTTCTTTCCGATGATACCTGCCATCTTAACTAGTATTAGTTGTTTTGGTCTTAATTTGATTATTATATTCCTATACGATCTATTGATCGTGATCGGTTGAATTGAATTCTTTTAAAGAACGAACTGTTGAGATAACTAAACTTTGATCTCTACTTCTACTCCACTTGGTAACTCTAATTTCATTAGAGCGTCAACTGTTTTTGCTGTTGAGCTGTAGATATCCAATAATCGCTTGTAGCTGCATAATTGGAACTGCTCTCTTGCTTTTTTGTTAACGTGTGGGGAACGAAGTACCGTATAAATCTTCTTCTCTGTAGGTAATGGAATTGGTCCATTCACTACTGCTCCTGTAGGCTTTACAGTTTTTACGATTTTCTCAGCTGACTTGTCGACTAAGTTGTAATCGTATGACTTTAATTTTATTCGGATTCTCTGGCTCATATTATTTAAAGAACGATATATGGTAATATTGAGAGGTAATTAGCTATTACGCGTTAGTTGCAGCTTTACCTTTTGCTTTTGCGATTACTTCTTCAGCAACGTTTCTTGGAGCCTCAGCATAGTGAGAGAATTCCATTGTTGAAGATGCACGACCTGAAGTGATAGTACGTAATACTGTTACATATCCGAACATTTCAGAAAGTGGAACTTTAGCTTTTACTACTTGAGCTCCTGCACGGCTATCCATTCCTTCCATTTGTCCACGGCGACGGTTAAGGTCACCTACCACATCACCCATGTTTTGCTCTGGTGTGATAACCTCTAACTTCATGATTGGCTCAAGAAGAACAGGTTTTGCTTTTGGTAATGCTTCACGGAATGCTGTTCTAGCAGCGATTTCGAACGACAATGAATCTGAATCGACAGTGTGGTAAGATCCGTCTACTAAGCGGATTTTCAACGTTTGCATTGGGAATCCGGCTAATACACCGTTCACCATTGCCTGACGGAATCCTTTCTCTACTGAAGGGATAAATTCACGAGGAATGTTACCACCTGTAATCTCATTAACGAATTGTAATCCTCCGTTTTTATCTGTTGGTTCAAACGTTTCGTCAGCCGGCGATACAAAGAATTTAATATCTGCGAACTTACCGCGACCACCCGTTTGTTTCTTATAAACCTCACGGTGCTCTACAGTACCGTTGATAGCTTCTTTGTAGTTTACTTGAGGAGCTCCTTGGTTTACTTCCACTTTGAACTCGCGACGTAAACGGTCAACGATGATCTCTAAGTGAAGCTCTCCCATACCGCTGATTACTGTTTGACCAGTTTCGTCATCAGACTTCACGCGGAATGTTGGATCCTCTTCAGCAAGTTTACCTAGAGCAACTCCTAATTTATCTACGTCAGCTTGAGCTTTAGGCTCGATAGCTAACCCGATAACTGGCTCAGGGAAGTTCATTGCTTCTAGAACGATAGGTGCGTTTTCAGCACATAAAGTATCTCCTGTTTTAATATCTTTAAATCCTACTGCTGCTCCGATATCACCTGCCTCGATAAAAGGAATTTGATTTTGCTTATTAGCGTGCATTTGGAAGATACGAGAGATACGCTCTTTTTGTCCTGAACGAGTGTTCAATACATAAGAACCTGCATCTAACTTACCTGAGTAGCAACGGAAGTATGCTAAACGTCCTACATAAGGATCGGTAGCGATTTTGAATGCTAATGCTGTGAATGGTTCTTTAACATCTGGGCGACGTTGAACTTCTTCTTCAGTATCAGGGTTTGTTCCGATAATGTTGTTTTTATCCATTGGAGATGGCATTAACTCCATTACATAATCCAACATCGTTTGAACTCCCTTGTTTTTGAAAGAAGATCCGCATAACATAGGTACCACTTTATTCGCGATACAAGCCTGACGTAATGCAGCCAAAATTTCTCCTTCCGAAATTGAACTAGGATCTTCGAAATATTTCTCCATTAATTTATCGTCGAATTCAGCGATAGATTCAAGAAGTTTCTCTCTCCACTCTTTAGTTTCTTCAACCATATCAGCAGGAATAGGAACTTCTTGGAAAGTCATTCCTTTATCATGCTCATTCCATACGATACCACGGTTGTTGATCAAGTCAACTACGCCTTTGAAGCTATCTTCAGCACCGATTGGTAATTGTAATGGTAATGGATTTCCTCCTAATACTTCACGTACTTGCTTAACAACGTTTAAGAAGTCAGCACCTGCACGATCCATTTTATTAACGAAACCGATACGAGTTACATTATAATTATTTGCAAGTCTCCAGTTTGTTTCAGACTGAGGCTCAACACCATCAACTGAAGAAAACAAGAACACTAGACCATCTAATACACGAAGTGAACGATTTACCTCAACCGTAAAATCCACGTGACCCGGCGTATCGATGATATTAATTTTGTAGTTATTATCGCGGTAATTCCAAAAACAAGTAGTAGCCGCTGAAGTAATTGTGATACCACGCTCCTGCTCCTGAACCATCCAGTCCATTGTAGCTGCACCTTCGTGCACCTCACCAATTTTGTGGTTTACTCCAGTGTAATATAAAATACGCTCTGTAGTAGTCGTCTTACCGGCATCAATATGTGCTGCGATACCGATATTTCTAACATATCTGAGGTCTCTAACTTCCGCCATTGTATTGGGAATTTCTCTTTTCTTTTAAATTAATTGTTTATTATGCTCTAAAGTGTGAGAATGCTTTGTTAGCATCAGCCATACGGTGAGTATCATCTCTCTTCTTAACAGCAGCACCTTCACCTTTTGCAGCAGCGATGATTTCTCCCGCTAACTTATCTGCAAAGCTTTTTTCATTTCTCTTTCTTGCATAAAGGATCATCCATTTGATACCAACAGAAATTTTTCTGTCAGGACGAACTTCAGAAGGAATCTGGAATGTTGCTCCACCTACACGACGGCTTTTTACTTCCACCGCTGGCATTACATTGTTTAGAGCCGTTCTCCAGGTCTCAAGACCGTTTTCTTTTGTACGTGACTCAACTTTATCAAGTGCATCATAGAAAATTTGGAAACCAGTTCCTTTTTTTCCTGAGTACATTAGATTGTTAACGAAACGTGTTACCAACGGATCATTGAATTTAGGATCCGGAAGAAGGATTCTTTTTTTTGGTTTTGACTTCCTCATGAGAGATTATCGCTACGAATGATTTTACTTAATTATTTTTTCTTCTTAGTTGTGGCAGCTGCCTGTCCTGGTTTAGGACGTTTAGTTCCATATTTCGAACGACGCTGATTACGACCGTCAACTCCGGAAGTATCCAAAGCTCCACGAATGATGTGGTAACGTACACCCGGTAAGTCTTTCACACGACCACCACGGATCATTACGATCGAGTGCTCTTGCAAATTGTGACCTTCACCCGGAATGTAAGCTGTAACCTCGAATCCGTTTGTAAGACGCACACGGGCAACCTTACGCATAGCCGAGTTTGGCTTCTTTGGTGTTGTTGTATACACACGTGTGCAAACGCCACGGCGTTGCGGACATGATGTTAATGCTGGCGACTTACTCTTATCAATGAGTTGCTCGCGGCCTTTACGTACTAACTGCTGTATTGTAGGCATTCTTGCAGTAATTTCTGGTTCAGAATCGGTTCAAATAAATACACTATACCCCTAAAAAGGGAGCGCAAAGATACAAATCATTCTCATTAAAGCAAGGCCTAACTGTAAATAATTTCGAAAAGATCTGCCAACAGGTTTATTAAGTTTCTTTCTTTAATGCCTATTGTGATTTTTTTGTGGCTGATTACCAATACTTTGAATGGTATTTTAGAGGATCATTCCCCTACCCGCCGCTTGCCATTTTTTTGCCGATTTTGTTAATAAGTTCCATTTAATGAATTAATTAAATGATTTACGGAAATCGCGTTTCTGTTTTTAAAAGGTGACATTTTGTCAATGCCTGTCCGTTTTTACTCGTTTTTCATGAAAATTTAATGTTATTCTTCCTATCTGCTTGTATTTCAACTTAATAAGACAAATTAAGGGTGTTTACTGATGATTCGCAGGTTTTTTTATGAGATATGTGCTTCTTGTTTTGACGAATGTCAACTTCCAATGTCCAGCCTTCCGTACTTTTGCTGCGTATAAAATATTATGACTTCTAATTACAATTTCACGTCCGCAGAAAACGCTTTAAGTTTAATTAAATCGAACGACCGCGTTTTTATCCATGGCAGCTCCGCTACCCCTACTTATCTTGTCCAAAAATTAGCCGAAAAAGGTCCCGAGTTGAGCAATGTTGAGCTCGTTTTCATTAGCGTCCTTGGCGACTTCCCCGTGGCCGATGCTCGTTTAAAGGATTCTTTCAAAATAAATGCCTTATTTGTTTCAACTCCCGTTCGATCAGCGATTAAGGAGGGTCATGGCGACTACGTCCCTGTCTTTTTGAGCGAGATCCCCGACTTATTCCGCAATGGAATTTTGCCTTTAGATGTTGCTATTGTGCAGGTTTCGATGCCCGACGATCATGGTTATTGCACGTTAGGGACTTCGGTTGACATTGCCCGCGCTGCCGTAAATAATACGAAGAAAATTATTGCTCAGGTGAATCCCAAAATGCCGAGAACGCATGGCGACGGGATGATTCACGTAAGCCGTTTTGATGCCATGGTGCATGCCGATCACGATCTTCATGAAGTGGATTATGCCGCCCACCCTACTGTTGAGGACATTAAAATTGGAAATCATATTGCAGGACTCATTGAAGATGGCAGCACCCTTCAAATGGGAATTGGGTCGATTCCCGATGCCGTACTCAAATCGCTTACCAACCATAAAAACCTAGGCGTTCATACCGAAATGTTTTCGGATGGCATTATTCCGTTGATCGAAAACGGGACTATCAATAATTCGATGAAAGCTCGTCACCCAGGCAGGACCGTTACCGGTTTCTGTTTAGGCACACATAAACTTTACGATTATATTGATGATAATCCGTCCTTCGCCTTTTTGGACATCGATTATGTGAACGATGCTTCGGTAATTAAGATGAATCCGAAGGTAGTGGCGATTAATAGTTGTATTGAAATAGACCTAACGGGACAAGTTTGTTCTGACTCCATTGGTACGTACCAATACTCGGGTGTTGGGGGACAAATGGACTTTATGCGAGGTGCGGCACTATCAAAAGGCGGAAAGCCAATTATTGCATTAACATCGCGCACAAATAAAGGAGTATCGCGCATCACGCCATTTTTAAATCAAGGTGCGGGCGTTGTTACAACGAGAGCGCATGTACATTATGTGGTGACAGAGTTTGGGGCAGCATTTCTATTTGGGAAGAACCTACGTCAGCGAGCAAAAGCATTAATCAACATTGCGCACCCCGACGACCGTGAACGCTTAGAGGCGGCATTCCACGAACGGTTTCATTCGTGAGGGTTGGGCATCTCGACTCCGCTCGATGACCATGAAGTAGAGCTGAAATAGCACACTTCATGGCAAGCCTCGAATCATGCAGTAGAGCTGAAAAAGCACACTGCATGGCAAGCCAAGAACCTTTTTTTCCTACTCCCAATTCAAAGGAAAATTCAATCCTTTACCCTCAACTCTATCCGATAAACATCTCTCTATCCGCTTCGCGAAATCCTAAATTCAAAATCCCAAATCCAAAATCAATTTTACCTTTTCACAAACTTACCTGTTAACACTTCTTTATCTGAAATCAATTTAATAATATAAACACCATCGGGTTGATAAGCGAAACTTGAA
>JAHEYP010000014.1:7080-82040 GCA_023251535.1 Bacteroidota bacterium | reverse complement strand
TGACACCTCAAAATCATTAGCTGAAGAACTAGGAATCTTAGAAGAACACGAAAAAATCGCTTACCGTGCTACCTTCATCATCGATCCTCAAGGAATCATTCGTTGGGTATCATTATACGATTTATCTGTAGGAAGAAATGTTGCGGAAGTAATTCGCGTATTAGATGCATTACAAACGGATGAGTTGACACCTTGCGGATGGCAGAAAGGGGAAGAAACGCTATCGGTTTAATTCCTCTTTAACAATAGATGTAGTCGAAACGAATTTGATTCACTAATGCGCGCTATTTACCAGTTTATAGATCCGCGCAAAGAACAACAAATTATTTCGACTCGAAATTACTGCCCTCAGTAAATAAGCTTTACAAATTAGCAATTACATAAAAGCCGTTCTAATCACACAGAACGGCTTTTTTAACTACTTATTTTTCAACCATTTATGCATTTTTCTTAATTAGCTTTTCAGACAAATTAGACGTATCTTTGCAGCCCTCAAAAGAAAGGATCATGTTGCAGGTTACAAACTTATCGTTACGATACGGAAAACGAGTATTATTTGAAGAAGTGAATTTAAAGTTCACCTCTGGAAATTGCTATGGAATTATTGGAGCCAACGGTGCCGGTAAATCTACCTTTTTAAAGATCCTTTCGGGAGAAATCGACCCAACAACCGGACAAGTTTCGATGGGACCTAACGAAAGGATGAGTGTTTTGAGTCAGAATCACTTTGCCTTCGACGACTGCCAAGTATTACAAACTGTAATTATGGGAAACCGTAAATTATGGGATATTTTAGCTGAAAAGGACGCTATTTATGCAAAACCTGATTTTAATGACGCTGACGGAGCTCGTGCAGCAGAATTAGAGAACTTATTTGCAGAAATGGATGGATGGGATGCAGAAAGTAATGCAGCCAACCTATTGAGCGAATTAGGAGTAAAAGAAGATCTTCACTTGAAGTTGATGAGTGAATTAAACGGTAAAGAAAAAGTAAGGGTCCTTTTAGCTCAAGCTTTATTCGGTAATCCCGATATCCTTTTACTGGATGAGCCTACCAACGACTTGGACGTAGAGACAATCACTTGGTTAGAAGACTTCTTAGCTGACTTTCAAAATACGGTAATTGTTGTATCCCATGATCGTCACTTCTTAGATGCAGTATGTACGCATATTGCCGACATCGACTTTGCTAAAATTCAACTTTACACAGGTAACTATAACTTCTGGTACGAATCGAGTCAATTAGCATTACGTCAACGTAGTGATCAGAATAAGAAAGTAGAAGACAAGCGAAAAGAATTACAAGACTTCATTGAACGATTCAGCGCCAACGCATCGAAATCGCGTCAAGCGACAAGTCGTAAAAAATTACTTGACAAATTAGTAGTTGACGAAATTCAGCCATCAAATAGAAAGTATCCTGGTATTATTTTTAAAGCAGAACGCGACTGTGGCGATCAGATTCTTCATGTAGAAAAGCTATCGAAAGCAACAAGCGAAGGAATGCAATTATTCTCTGATATCACCTTTACCTTAACCAAAGGCGATAAAGTAGCATTCCTTTCGAGAGAGCCAATGGCAGTAACAGCCTTCTTCAATGTTTTAATGAATGAAGATCAAGCTGACGGAGGAGAATTCAATTGGGGAAGTACAATTACCAAATCATTCTTACCAAATGAAAATTCTAAATTCTTCACAGGAGAATACAATTTAGTTGACTGGTTACGTCAATTCTCACAAGACAAAACCGAAACCTATGTACGTGGTTTCTTAGGAAAGATGTTATTCTCAGGAGAAGAAGTATTAAAGAAATCGAATGTGCTTTCAGGAGGAGAAAAAGTTCGTTGTATGATATCAAGAATGATGTTAACGAACGCGAATTGTTTGGTATTAGATGAGCCAACAAATCACTTAGACCTCGAGTCAATCACAGCCTTCAACGACGCACTGAAAGACTGGAAACATGTAGCATTATTTACTTCTCATGACCACGCCTTTGTAGAAACAGTAGCAAATAGAATTATTGAAATTACACCATCGGGCGTTATTGACAAGCGAATGACATACGATGAATACCTTGCTGACGAAAACATCAAAACGCTAAGAGCATCGATGTATCCGGCATTAATAAACGCATAAAACAAAAGCCCTTAAGCAATAGCGAGAGGGCTTTTTTATTGGACATATCACCTTAATTAAAGGAGAAACAAAATCAATAACTTTATAAAAAATCACGACAATGAATCCTTGGCACGACATCAACTTCGGAGAGAAATCGCCTGAAATAGTAAATGCGATTATCGAAATCCCAAAAGGAAGTAAAGGCAAATTTGAAATCGACAAAGGAAGCGGGCTTATCAAACTCGATCGAGTATTATTTTCATCGGTTCACTATCCTGCTAACTACGGATTCATTCCCCAGACCTACTGCGACGACAAAGATCCGTTAGATATATTAGTCATTACTTCAATTGAATTGCCACCTCTATGTTTAATAGAAGCCAAAGTCATTGGTGTAATGCGAATGGTTGATCAAGGAGAAGCAGATGACAAAATTATTGCAGTTGCATTAAACGATATTTCAGTAAATCACATCAACGACATCGACGAATTACCACCGCATACGACGAAAGAAATGCAACGCTTTTTTGAAGATTACAAGATATTAGAAAACAAAGAAGTAGTAGTAGAAAGCTTTTTAAACAAAGCCGAAGCATTAAAAATTATTGAAGAGAGTATTCGCTTTTATAGCGAAAAATTCGGCAAAGGGAAATAACAAATTTCCTAATTGATTGTTTAATTAAAAACAAACAACTTACATTTTTGAAAGAAGAAACTTATCAGATTATTATTGCGGGCGCTGGAGCTGCGGGATTAAGTCTCGTTATGCACCTAATTGAAGCTGGCATAAATAACGATAAGCAAATTCTTGTTATTGATAAATCTAGTAAAAAAGAAAACGACCGCACCTGGTGTTTTTGGGAAACCGGAAAGGGACTTTTTGAAGAATGTGTAATCCAGCAATGGGATCACGTATCGGTATTTGCGCCTCAATTCAGTAAAAAATTGCCACTACTCCCCTATCGCTACAAAATGATACGTGGAATAGATTTTTATTCTTACTGTTTCAATAAAATTAAGGCTACTAAAAACATCACAATTATAAACGAAGCTATTCAAGAAATAACTGATGAAGGAAAAGTTATCACAACAGATAGTATTTACAGTGCAGATTTGATTTTTAACAGTGCTATTTCACAAACCCAAAAAAGCTCAAATTATCACCAGCTATTACAACATTTTAAAGGTTGGTATATTGAAACTAAAAACGACACTTTTGATAGCACTACAGCTACACTAATGGACTTCACCATAGATCAACACAATGAATGTAGATTCATGTATGAGTTACCATTAACAAAAAAGAAAGCCCTTATTGAATTCACTTTATTCTCAGAAAAACTACTAAAAGACGAAGAATACGAGAGAGAAATCAAAGTCTATATTGAACGAAAACATCCAAATCTAACGTATAGCATTACCGAAAAAGAGTTTGGCATTATTCCAATGACCGACCAACCATTTCCATCTTACAATGGAAGCAAAATAATCAACATCGGAACCATTGGTGGAGCAACGAAAGCATCGACAGGATATACCTTTCAATTTATCCAGAAGCAATGTGCTGCCATCGTAGATTGCATTCTCAACAATCGATCTTTTGAGAAAATCAATCACCTAAAGCCATCGAGATTTCACTTCTACGACAGAGTATTTTTACGAGTATTGAGAGAGAAAAAAGAGCCGTCATACAAAGTATTTACTGATTTATTCAAAAACCTTCCTGACGCACTACCTTTTAAATTTCTGGCGGAAGAAACCACTATTATTGAAGAGATAAAAGTATTAAGTGCCTTTAACAAAAGTATATTCGCAGGAGCTGCAATCAGACAAGAAATATCTAAAAAAGCAATTAAACCTGCTCAATAAAATCGATAGCGATTCTATTGAATACTTCAGGCTGATCCATGTTCACTACATGCCCGCAGTTATCTATAACTGACAAGAAAGAATTCTTATGCACTGCCACCATATTTTTCACAGGAGCGAGAAACATATAATCTTCAGAACCCATAATGTACAAAATTGGCAATCCAGTTTCCTTCTCTCTAAAAAATCGTAATAAAGGATTCAACTCAGCAGTTAATTTAAACCAGCGAAGAAACTCCTTTTGATATAAATTCTTCGCCTCATTGATAAAGAAACGGCGCGAATCGGCATGACGTTTACGAGGCATGATTATCCACGCAAAGAAACTATACAACCAGATATATGGAACAAATCTTTTCAACGCATTTCCCATTTGCACAAAAAACTGCGAGCGCAAATTTAGGCGCGTAATTGCTCCTCCCATAATCAAGGATTTAATACGCTGCGGTTCCATCTCACCAATGATTCGGATAATAATAGTCCCCAATGAAATACCAACAAAATGTGCTTGCTTAATTTTCAAATGATCGAGTACTTCGAGCACATCCTTACTAACTCTTTCAAACGTGTATTGATTCTCCTTTAAAGGACCTTTAGCCTTCGACTTCCCATGTCCACGAAGATCTACCATCAACACATTAAAACGCTCTTTAAAAGCTCTTATTTGCTTATGCCAAATAGCAGAGCTACCGCCTGCGCCGTGCACAAACACCACCCAATCGGAAGAATCAGTATGATTAAACGTTTTAAAATAAAGCATGAAATAAGTTAAACTTTGGAAGGATCAATAGAAATTGCAGGAGGGAATAAATTTACTAAATCACCGTTTCCATAGGAATATCAGAAGGGCGTGGATGTTTCCAGCGTTTATGCGTCCACAACCAGTTCTCAGGAGCTTTCAAAATTTCTTTCTCTAACTCCAAATTAGTTTGCTTTGTAATATAGCCTTTCTCTGTAGTTGAAGGATTATCGGCAACAACTCTAAATTCAAAAGTATAATACCCTCTTTTCACTTTAGTAACAGTACCAAATAACACTGGAAAATTGTATTCAAGCGCATATTTTTCTGTTCCATACAAGCAAGCAGTCTCTTGATTCAGGAAATTCATCCAATAACATTTACGGGGATTTGAAGGACTTTGGTCGATGGCGAAAATAGTTGCTGTTAATGCATCTTTATTATCCTTAAACACCTCGGCAACACGTTTTGTACTAATCATATCGAGTCCGAATTTTCCTCGAGTAGAACGCATCTTTTCATCGAAAAATTTATTCGACAAAGTTTTGTAGATAGCGATAGACTTATGACTGATCTGTTGATCAATACCGGTAGCAATCCACTCCCAATTATTATAATGTCCACCGGCAAGTATTAAACTTTTTCCTTGCTTGTAATACGACTCCAACAATTCAGGATTTTGCAACACCATTCGTTTACTGATTTGCGCTTTCGAAATAGTAAACGACTTAAAAGTTTCTACGATAACATCACATAAATGAATATAGAACTTCTTCATTAAAACATGATGCTCCTTATCAGACAAATTCGGGAAAGACTTTTTGATATTCCTAAGAACAACCTCTTTACGATAGCCAATCACATAATAAAATAGCAAAAACAAGATATCGGCGAAAAGGTAAAGAACAGGAAAAGGCAGCAAAGAAATGGGTATAATTACCAAATAATAGAGCAAATACGAGAAGATAACCATATTTTCGGGGATCAGAACCACAAAAGTATCAAATAACCGCTAACTTCCTACCGTTAATTAGCTCAATTATCGTTATCTTTGGAAACCTTTATGCAAGCCGATTTTGATTTATTGGAGATCGATCCTTCTGCCGGAATCAGAGAAATAAAGAAGGCTTACCGTGAAAAAGCCAAATTATTTCATCCTGACCGGAACAAAGCACCTGAGGCGGCTGAGAAATTCAGGCTTTATACCGAAGCCTACGAACGGCTAATCGATTTAAAAGAAGGAAGAACTTTTGTTTTCAGCACAACAAGGACTTACGAAGAAGAAATCAGAGAAAAAGCCCGACAACAATCACTAAAAAAATACCAAGAATGGCAGCAGCATTTAAAAGCATACGAAAGGCTGTCGATACACAAAATCTTCTGGGGACGCAAAGCGGCAAGTATTATGATCTGCTTTTGTCTGCTTATCATTGCTGACGATAGAATGACGGGCAATTTAATCCCCGAAACCATTCAACACGGAGTAATTCTAGACACAGAACAACAAAATTACATCTTAATAAAAACCGAAACGCGAACCTTTGAAGGAGCTGCAGAAAAGCACGATATAACTTTAAGTGAAGGGATGCCGATTATCATTCACGAAACTCCCCTATTCCATTACTTAAAAAGTTACACACTCAGCAACGGCAAAACATACTATCCACCAAATACAACACACGAATATCTTCTTTCCCTATTTATAGTACTAGGGTTACTTACAGGAAGTTTTCTATTTACATTCAAAACATACCAAAGCAAATTATGGCTTAAAACAATGACTATTGTAGCCATTCTTTATTACCTATTATCCATCTTAAATGCACAGCGATAAAAATGCGTGCAAACATTCTATGAAATTCCAAGAACTAAACATTATAACTCCTATCCTAAAAGCCTTAAGCGAAGAAGGATATACAGAACCTACTCCAATACAAGAAAAAGCTATTCCCGTTATCTTACAACATGACGATTTATTAGGATGTGCTCAAACAGGAACCGGCAAAACTGCTGCTTTTGCTATCCCTCTTTTACAACTTATCTACAACAAAAAGCCTGCTCATCATATTCAGTGTTTAATATTAACGCCTACACGCGAATTAGCTATTCAAATAGGTGAAAGTTTTGCGGCATACGGTCGACATTTACCAATCAAACATCTAGTAATTTACGGAGGTGTTTCACAACATCCGCAAACAAAATCACTCGACAACGGCATTGAAATATTAATTGCAACACCGGGACGATTACTTGACCTTATGCAACAAGGACATGTAAGTTTGAAACATATTGAATACTTCGTATTAGACGAAGCAGACAGAATGCTCGACATGGGCTTTATTAATGACGTAAGACGAGTAGTAACTAAATTACCGAATAAGCGACAAACCTTATTCTTCTCTGCTACTATGCCAATGGAAATTGCTGACTTAGCAAAGAACATATTACAACATCCTAAATATGTTGAAGTGACGCCGGTATCGAGTACTGTGCAAGCCATCGATCAACAATTGTATTATGTTGACAAAGAAGAAAAGCGAACTTTCTTAACCTCACTGTTAAGCGAAGCACATATTCAATCAGCCATTATATTTACGCGTACTAAACATGGTGCAGATCGAGTATCTAAACACTTGAACAAAGCTGGAATTAAATCAGAGGCGATACACGGTGATAAATCACAAAATCAACGTCAGAATGCTTTAAGTAAATTTAAAGCAGGAGAAGCGAGAGTATTAGTAGCAACGGATATCGCAGCCAGAGGAATTGATATTGAAAATTTAAGTCACGTAATCAATTTCGATTTACCGAATGTCCCTGAAACGTATGTCCACAGAATAGGAAGAACAGGACGTGCCGGAGCAACTGGATCGGCCATCAGCTTTTGCGACTACGAAGAATTAGGATGTTTAAAAGACATCGAAAAACTCATAGGCAAAAAAATAAAGTTCATGAATAGTGCTAATTCTTTAACTCAGAAAGATAAAAAAGCAGAGCCAAAAGAAAACACGAAAAAAGACTTCCGACACAAAAAGAAAACAAACTATAGCAAGCGATAGAAATGTTGTTTGATACATTAAAAAAAGCAGGTATAAACGGATTTATAATCAGCATTTTTGCTGCTGTTTTACTTGGCTATATTTATCAGCCATCAAACATCGAAATAATAACAAGCAACATAAAGAATATAACCAACATTGGCGTGTCGGTTATATTTTTTTTGTATGGCATTGGACTAGATCGAAAAGTATTGCGAAGTGATCTTAAAAACTATCGTTTACATGCGTTAATTCACGGTTCCACTTTTATCTTTTTCCCTTTAACGGCCTTAGCAATTACCTACATATTACCATCTAATTTTGATCCGGTTTTAAAAACAGGAATTATATTTCTAGCCAGTTTACCCTCTACCGTTTCATCATCGGTAGTAATGGTATCCATTTCCGGAGGAAATATAGCCTCAGCAATTTTCAATGCTGCAGTATCAAGTTTAGCAGGAGTATTTATTACGCCACTAATAATGAGTATTTATTTGCATTCTTCACCAGGAGAAAGTATTGAATTATCTGATGTAATCATCAAACTGATACTTCAAGTAATAGCACCGTTAATTGTCGGAATGATACTGCATCAAAAACTAAGCACATTTTATAATACAAACAAATCACGTTTAAAACTTTTTGATCAAACAATCATAGTGCTAATTATCTATCAATCTTTTGCAGAATCATTCCATCAACATCTATTCACTTCGATTCAAACAAATTCGATAATCATCTTAGGTGCGGTTACATTATTAATGTTCTTCACTACAATGGGAATAATTAAGCTCGCTAGTAAATATTTGCAATTTGAAGAAAAAGACTTCAAGACAGCCCTTTTTTGCGGATCGAAAAAATCGCTAGTTCATGGCACTACAATGTCGAAAGTGCTATTTTCAGGGAGTCCTTATGCAGGCATTTACCTCTTGCCGATAATGATTTATCATGCCGGGCAGCTGATTATAGGGGGAATCATCGCTGAAAAGATGGCTTCCAAATTATTAAAAAGCAAACGATAATTTATTCGGTAAATACAACGGTTAGTAGTTGTACAAACACTAAATTTACCCTCCCAAACAATTGCAAACAATGGAAAGCATCAGCGTTTTCGAAATGATAAAAATAGGCATTGGTCCTTCGAGCTCCCACACAATGGGTCCTTGGATTGCTGCCGAAATGTTTTTAAAGAGAATCGATCACTTATCGGATATTAATCAAGTAGAATCAATTAAAATTCATCTATACGGATCCTTAGCAAAAACAGGCAAAGGACACGGAACCGATGTTGCATTATTGATGGGTTTAAGCGGATTAAATTTCACCACAATCGACACAAATACAATTGGAGAGCGATTTGACAAGATAGTTGCTGAAAAGAACATTCTATTAGGGGGAAAAAGACCATTAGCATTCAATTATGAAACAGAATTACTCTTTCATAAAGATATCAGCATGCCTCAACATCCGAATACTATGGTATTCGAAGCTTATTTAAAAGATGGTTCTAAACTTGAAAGAAATTACTATTCGGTAGGCGGCGGATTTGTTGCAACGGATGAAAACAACACGATCAACAAACACGCTATATCAACTCCCTACCCTTGTCATGTTCCGGGAAGTATAACAGAATATTGTGAGCAATTAAAATTAAGTGTATCTGATTTAGTGTATATCAATGAAGAAGCTTGGCGTCCGAAGGCTGAAATTAAGCATGAAGCGTTAAGAATTTGGGAAGAGATAAAAGATTGCATCTGGAGAGGAACACATAAAAACGGAATACTTCCTGGAGGATTGCAAGTAAAGCGTCGTGCTGCTGAAATCAATAGCAAACTGATTGGAGGAAGAATTTTTGAAGATAAAGAAAGTTGGATTTTAGCAATAAGAAATGAAAGTCACGATTTCACCTTAGTGAATAAATGGATCAGTTGTTTTGCACTTGCAGTTAATGAAGAAAATGCATCTTTCGGAAGAATCATCACAGCACCAACAAATGGAGCTGCTGGAGTTATTCCTGCTGTACTAATGTATGCATACTGTTTCTTAAAAGATTTTGACGAAGAAAAAGTAATACGCTTTATACTTACTGCTGGAGAGATTGGAACGCTATTCAAAAAGAACGCAACTATTAGCGCAGCGATGGGTGGATGTCAAGCCGAAATAGGCGTGAGCAGTGCTATGGCAGCAGCAGGATTAGTAGAATGTATGGGAGGATCACCGGGACAAGTATTGATGGCTGCTGAAATCGCGATGGAACATCATTTAGGATTGACATGTGACCCAATAGGAGGATTAGTGCAGATACCATGTATTGAACGAAACAGCATGGGTGCTATCAAAGCAATTACCGCTGCGAATATTTCTATCGAAAGCGACCCTTTATCGGCCAGAGTTAGTTTAGAAGATGTAATCAAGAGCATGTGGGAAACAGCAAAAGACATGAACTCAAAATACAAAGAAACATCAGAAGGCGGACTCGCAACTAACATTTCGGTTAACGTTCCTGAATGTTAAAATTATTTTTTTGCAGGGAATAATAACGAGCTATCGCCATAACTTAAAAAACGAAAATCGTTGTCCATTGCGTATTTGTAAATATCTTTCCAAGCATCACCCACTAGAGCTGAAACTAAGAGCAACAAAGTACTTTGCGGCTGGTGGAAATTAGTGATTAAAGCATCAATTACTCGAAACTGATAACCAGGTGCGATAATAATACGAGTAAACCCTGTAAGTTCGTTAGCACCACTTTCATTAAGACGATTTTTCACTGCTGTTAAAGCATCATTGGTAGATGGAAGTTGCGATTTATCGTAATCGTAAGGTTCCCATTGATGAATATCGATATCAGTCCCAATAGCAGTACCATTTAAAATTTTTACTCCCCACCAATACAAGCTCTCCAAAGAACGAGTGGCAGTAGTCCCAACTGGAATTACTTTTCCTGAAGCTTTTTGAGCAATTAAACGATCAAGAAACTCTTCGGTAAAGTTCAATCTTTCGGCATGCATATCATGCTCAGCCATAGTATCCGACTTCACGGGTTTGAAAGTCCCTGCCCCCACATGCAATGTCAAATAAGCAAGCTCAACATTTTTACTTTGCAGTTCAGACAATATTTCGTCGGTGAAATGAAGCCCTGCAGTAGGTGCAGCAACAGATCCATCATGCTTCGCATAAACAGTATTATATCGAACTAGCTCATCGCTATTTGCTTCTCTATTCATATACGGAGGTAGTGGTAAAATACCTGTACCTTCTAATATTTCACTAAAAGCAAAATCGGTCGGAGTCCAATGAAATTCTACCAACGACTCCTGACCTTTTACTTCAAGTCTCTTAGCTGTTAGAACAATTTCCGTACCATTTAAAGAAAATCGGTTTTCAATAATTTCATCGGCCTTCCATTTCTTGGCATTACCGATCATAGCCCACCAACGGCAAGAACTATTACTTCGAAAGGACACTTCAGGGGTAATTCCTGCTTCAGGTTCAAGGCAAAAGCATTCGATACGAGCACCTGTAGAACGAGTAAAAATGAGTCGAGCTAAAATTACTTTCGTGTTATTAAAAACCAACATCGAATTTGTCGGAAGATAATTGCTCAGGACAGAAAACGAGCTTGAAAATATCTTTTCCCCCTTAAAAATCAATAATTTAGAATCAGAACGACATTCAAGCGGCACAGCAGCTATTCGATGATCGGGTAAATCATAAGTGAAATTGAGTATCGATAAATGTCGCGGATCCTGCATCATTTTGCAAAGATAATTTTAAAACATCGAAGAGAAAGTAAAAATTCCTATCTTTATTTTACCAAAACCAACCAATGAAAAAACGATTACTCCTTTTATTTATTTTCATACCTGTGTTGCTTCAAGCTCAATTCAACAACTTCGGATACGGCTTAGTAATCAATGCGCAATTAGTAGGTTCCACTTTACAACTTTATGTAAACGATCCAGCTTTAGGAATAATCACTAGTCAAATGAGTAGTATTACCAGCTATATCATAGAAGACGGTTGTGTAATTGGCACAAACGGATCTCATGTGGAATACGCTACATATGATACAGAAGAGCATCAGTGGAAAACGGGATCTACCAGCACAGGAAGCAGCACAGTAATACATAATAAAGATGGAGTTGTAGGTTGGGCTACAACAGGAGGATCAATTTATTTTGGGACATATGATCCTATAATTAAATTTTGGAGTTTTTATGGAGGTTCTACGGGCACAAATCCAACTCTTATTCTTAACCAAGGAATTGCGGCATACAGTACACCCGGCGGTAGTGTATCATTTGGCATATATGAGTATTCACAACATGCATGGATTACCTATGGAGGATCAACAGGAGTAAATCCGGCACTTAGTGTAGCAGAAGGCATTGTGGCATATGCTACACCTGGAGGAAGCGTGCATTATGCGGCATATAGCCATATTTCAAAACAATGGAGTACCTATGGTGGAAGTACAGGTGTAAATCCAACAATTGTTAATCAAGATGGAGTTGTTGCGTATGCTACACCAGGAGGCAGCGTGCATTATGCAACATTCGATCCATTGCAAAATCAATGGGTAAGCGGAGGAGGAAGTACAGGAACTAATCCTGTGTTAAGTATTACCAATGGTACTGTGCAATACATTATTGGATCCTCAACCTTCACATATGGTTATGATATCAATTCAGGAGGTTGGGGGAGCAACAATCTTACAATGATTTACTGTATGCCATTTATTGAGACTCCTGATCCAAATCACACCGATTACTGTGTATTTAGAGTAGAATCAATAGGTGCCAATGCATATAGCTATTCATGTAACGACGGACAAACGATACTTCAACGAGCTGCCATTAAACGATATGCAAGCGCGGGAATATATAACCCGACATTACTAGTATCGAATTCATTCTACAATTCTACATGCGGTAATTCGGTAAATATTGGAACCGGAATAAATGATGTTGATAATATTAAATTCGAAATTTCACCTAATCCTTCATCAGGCATCATAAAGATAAAGTCACCTTTAAAAATGAGTTCTATTCAATTAATTAATCCAGAAGGAAAGATATTAATTTTAGAGAAGAAAATTGACACTACAGAATCAGAAATAAACATTGAAAAATACCCTTCAGGAATTTATTTTATAAAAATAGATGTCGACGGAAAAACTTATAATCACAAAATAATTAAACAATAACACCCAAACATATTAAAGAACATGAAAAGAATTCTACTGCTTATTTTAACCTTAGGATTTGGCACACAAGCATACAGCCAATGTACAGCAAACACCAAATCAATTGTATTAAATGGTACGAGTAGCTATGTGTCATTTACGACAGATAGCAATTTACAAATTGACAGTGCTATCACGGTGGAAGCTTGGATAAAACCAACAGCATTTGGAGCCAACAACTACACCAATTCCATATTCTGCAAACACAGTTGGACGCAAGGAGAAATGGGTTATGTTTTAAGATGTGGTGCCAGCGGACAGCTATCCTTTAATTTTGCAGGTCTTGATAGTACCGGCACACCAACTAGTTGGCAGAATGTAGTTAGCCCTACAAGTGCATTAACATTAAATACATGGCAACATGTTGCAGCTACATATGATGGTGATACAGCCCGATTATTTGTAAATACAATTCAAGTTACCGCATATGCATTCAAAGGATCTATTGTACCATCAACATCATTCCCGGCCGTTATTGGCAGGTTGTCGGATCCTGGAGTTGGTGCCAGCAGATATTTTAGTGGACAAATTGATGAAGTAAGAGTATGGAACAGAGCTGTATCGCAAACTGAACTAGCTGCAGGATACAATCGTCATATCTCTCCTACTTCACCTGGATTAGCAGGGTATTGGAACTTCAATATTGCAGCAGGAACAAGTTTACCTGATCAAACATCGAGTGGAAATGCGGGAACATTAACATCAGGATCACTTTCAACGAATGTACCATTCTTTCAAGGATCTTTAACTCCTATTATTTCTACTAACGGTGCCGTATTAACGTCAACTTCAGCAACAACTTACCAATGGAACTATAATGGTCAGCCGATTGTAACTGGAACAAATCAATCATATACTGCAACGCAAAACGGAACATACACTGTTACAATTGTAGACTCGATTGGTTGTCCGGCGACATCTGCACCGGTAATTGTTAATGGCGTTGGAATACAAGAAATCAACAACAGCAATAATCTAGTCGTTAAGAATCTTTCAAACAGCATTGAAATAGTTGCCATGAACTCAACCAAAATTGAATCGGCACAAATTTTCAACAGCAACGGAAGTTTAATTGCAGAAATACAGAATCAAGAATCAACAGTTAGCTTCAATAAAAGCCAATTCGCTAAAGGAATTTACATTATCAATGTAACAACCGACAAAGGATTATATCAAAGTCGTGTTGCGATACAATAAGAACTATGAAACATCTTGCAACCTTAGTATTGTTATGCTCAATTTATGTAAATTGTAATGCACAATGCACTGCCAATACAAAATCGATTTTATTGGGTGGAACTTCAGGCTATGTTTCCTTTGTAAATAGCACCAATTTATCACTTGATAGTACAGTAACCTTAGAAGCATGGATTAAACCATCAACTTTCGGGACTTCGTCGTTTACAAATTCCATTATATGCAAACACAGTTCTAGCCAAGGAAAGCAAGGTTATGTAATTAGATGTGGTGGAATGGGGCAATTATCATTTGCAATTGCAGGCACCGACAGTTCAGGATTAGTGGCAACATGGAAAGAAATAATAAGTCCTATTAACACACTTTCGCTAAACACTTGGCAACATGTTGCGGGAGTTTATGACGGCGACAGTTTAAAAATCTACCTAAACACAATTGAAGTTGGGGCTACTGCATTTAGAGGATCGATAGTTCCATCAACAGCATTTCCATTATGTATAGGAAGATGGTCGGAAGGAAGTGGAACACCAAGTAGATTTTTCAGTGGACAAATTGATGAAGCCAGAATTTGGGATCGAGCTTTATCACGTTCTGAAATTTTAGCAGGATACAATCGTCATATTTCACCAACATCACCGGGGTTAGTGGGGTATTGGAACTTTAATGTAGCAAGCGGAACTAATATTCCTGATCAAACAACAAGTGGAAATGCGGGAACATTAACATCAGGATCACTATCAACTAACGTTCCTTTCTATCAAGGATCATTAACTCCTATTATTACTACTAACGGTGCCGTATTAACGTCAACTTCAGCAACAACTTACCAATGGAACTATAATGGTCAGCCGATAGTAACAGGAACAAATCAATCATATACTGCAACACAAAACGGAACATACACTGTTACAATTGTAGACTCGATTGGTTGTCCGGCGACATCTGCACCGGTAATTGTTAATGGCGTTGGAATACAAGAAATCAGCAACAGCAATAATCTAGTTGTTAAGAATCTTGCAAACAGCATTGAAATAGTTGCCATGAACTCAACCAAAATTGAATCGGCACAAATTTTCAACAGCAACGGAAGTTTAATTACAGAAATACAGAATCAAGAATCAACAGTTAGCTTCGACAAGAGTTTGTTCGCTAAAGGCATTTACATTATCAATGTAACAACCGACAAAGGATTATATCAAAGTCGAGTTGCGATTCAATAATTTTTACTCATCATCCACCACACCTATGAAGGCCTGCCCTATACGGCGGGCCTTTAGTGCATCATGAACCTCTGTTAAAATTAGAGGATCATCGATAGTACTTGGAACAATATAATGTTCACCATCGGCGATATTTCGAAGTAAGCGTCGAAGAATTTTCCCTGATCGCGTTTTTGGCAAGCGCTTAACGAGAACACAATTTTTAAAACAAGCAACGGCTCCGATATTATCACGAATCAACTTTACTAATTCCTTTTCGATAAGTAATTCGTTGGGCACAACACCATCTCTAACTACAACATAAGCAAGAGGAAGATGACCTTTTAATTCGTCGGCTATGCCAACTACAGCACATTCTGCAACGAACGGATGAGCTGCCACCATCTCCTCCATTTCACCGGTAGATAATCGATGTCCTGCGACATTAATCACATCATCAACTCTACCCATAATATAAACATAATCCTCTTCATCCTTATATCCGCCATCACCTGTTAAATAGTAACCAGGGAATTTCTCAAGGTAGGATGAAATGAAACGATCAGTATCGTTGTACAAATCAGGTAAGCATCCGGGAGGAAGAGGTAATTTGATTGCAACAAATCCCTCTTGATTAGGAATCAATAATTCACCCTCTTCATTAAGCACATCAATTTTATATCCCGGAATCGGTTTACCTGCAGAGCCAGGCTTCAATAAAAGATGTTCCTCAATAGAAGGCATTTGAGCCACGATAGGCCATCCGCTTTCTGTTTGCCACCAATGATCAACAACAGGAACTTTCAACATTTCAGTAGCCCAATACCAAGTTGGGACATCACAACGTTCACCTGCCAAATACAAACGATGCAATGAAGAAATATCATACTTGTGAAGCAACTCACCTTCGGGATCTTCTTTCTTAATAGCACGGAATGCAGTTGGAGCAGTAAATAGAATATTCACTTTATGTTGTTCCACAACTCGCCAGAAAGCTCCTGCATCGGGAGTGCGGACAGGCTTTCCTTCATAGAGCAATGTAGTGCAGCCTTGCAACAAAGGACCATAAACCATATAGCTATGTCCTACAACCCAACCCACATCACTTGCAGCCCAGAACACATCACCGGCTTTAACATTATAAATATGATCCATGCTAAAACGTAATGCTACAGCATGACCTCCATTATCGCGTAATATTCCTTTCGGTTTACCTGTTGTTCCACTCGTATAAAGAATATAAAGAGGATCATTCGCATTTAATGGAACACAATCTGCAGAAGGGGAATTTTGCACCAATTCATTATAATCAACATCGCGACCGGGCCACATATCGGCGGTCATCATAGGACGTTGTAAAATCACAGTATGCTGAGGTTTGAAAATCGATTTACTAATTGCATCATCGAGCATTGGCTTATAAGCAATCACGCGATCGATTTCTATTCCGCAAGAAGCAGAAATTATTACTTTCGGTTGCGCATCATCAATACGAACAGCTAATTCATGTGGAGCGAATCCGCCGAACACCACTGAATGCACGGCTCCAATTCTAGCGCAAGCCAACATTGAAAATAAAGCTTCGGGAACTAAAGGCATATAAATCACAACACGATCACCCTTTTGTACTCCTAATTTTTGCAATCCACCAGCAAGCGTAGAAACATTTTTTTGCAGATCATTATAAGTAAACTTCTCTACAACCTTTGTAACGGGAGAATCATAAATCAAAGCAACTTGATCACCTCTGCCCTCTTCCACATGTTTATCGACCGCTAAATAACAAGTATTCATTACACCATCACTATACCATCGATAAAGTCCTTTTTCATCACGAGAAAGAATATTCTCTGGCGATTTAAACCATTTAATTAACGATGCTTGCTCACCCCAAAAAGCCTCAGGGTTTTCAATACTACGACGATATAATTGACGATATGGTGTCATGGTGATATGAATTTTACTTTAACAGTTCACTTATTTTTTGCATTAATACACGGGTAGAAAACGGTTTTGTCAGATACGCATCCGCTCCAATTTCTAATCCTTTTTTAATATCACCTTCTTTTGCCTTGGCGGAAAGAAATACTACTTTGCAATCTGACAGTTCTTTTGATGATTTGATATGAGTGCAAATTTGATATCCATCAATATCCGGCATCATAATATCTAATACCACCAACTGAGGTTTATCACGATTTATGATTTCCATAGCTTCCGAGCCATTTCGAGCAATAAACACATTATATCCACTTTTTCGCATTAAAAATTCAAGCGATAAAAGGATGTTTGGCTCATCATCGGCAATCAATATTTTATACATAACTAAACCTCCCTATTAATTGGAAATATTATTGTGAATTCACTGCCCTGACCAAGAATACTTCTCAACGAAATATCACCGCCATGCAGTTGCATAATTTTTTTGCAGATTGCTAAACCTAATCCGCTACCTTTCGGTTTACGTATAGTTTGATTTTCTGCTTGATAGAATTTATCGAAAATCAACTCATGAAACTGAGGATCGATTCCTTTACCATTATCAGATACCACTAAATTAATCATACCACTAACTAATGAACATTCGATAGAAATCTCTCCTGTGTTTTGAGGGACAAATTTCACTGCATTGCTAATTAAGTTGATTAGTACTTGTGTAATTTTATCTTCATCAGCAATCACTAAGTGAGAAAATTCTGTGACATTGATATTGATTTGCTTTTCAGCAACCAGCTGTTGCATACCTTCAATAACACTTATAACAACATCATATAAATCAAATCGAGTAAGGTGCAATTTTTGCCGTCCCGATTCATATTTCTCTAAGTCCAAAACTTGAGCAATTAATCGAGTAATACGTTCCGTTTCGCGAGTTATAATGTTAGTATAATGTTGACGATCTTCGATCTCCATATCAGGATTATCATACAAAATTTCAGAAAATGCACGAATAGAAGTAATTGGAGTACGCAATTCATGAGTTACGGTAGTTAAAAAATCGTCCTTCAATTCGTCAAGCTGAATTAACTTACGATTTGTATCCTCCAAATCACTTTTAGTATTATTCAACTCAATTGTTTTTCGTTTCAATTCATTGTTCAAAGCGATAAGGCTCTGCGATTCCTTTAGTACACCCATCAACTCTTGGACGCTCACTTCTTCCTCTTTAACGACAGTAGCAACCATTAAACGAGATGATGCCGATCCCACGATTCCACTTAATGTACGCTCAACGAAAGCCACCATACGAGGATCTGCCTTTGCAGAAATATCATTTTCAATTTTATGGCGTTTAGAAAAGGCGTTAATTAAGTTATTGGCACGAACATCACCTACAAAGTTCGCAAGTAAAGCTTTCACATCGGGAATATAAGCTACACCCTTATAAACAACCGAAGACTCATACACTTCAGAATACTTGAAAATATCGACAAATAATTCGGCTTGAGCTTTTTCTTCCTCTGTTTGATTTGTCCACACAGAAACAACAATATAACAACCAAAATTAAACAACAGTGACCAAAACGAAGCATGTGCAATTGAACCCCATCCATCGAGACCAAACAATGAATTTGGCTTAAGCCAAGCTAGATGAAACAAACCATAATCAATTATATCGCGACTTAAAATATTATTTTGTGCGAGCGAAGGAACGATGAGTGTAAAAAACCAAACAACGAACCCTATTATAATACCTGACAATGCACCGTATTTATTTCCTGACTTCCAATATAATCCTCCAAAAACTGAAGGAGCAAATTGAGCAACAGAAACAAAAGAAATTAATCCGATTGAAATCAAACTTGTATAATGACTCACAAACTCATAATACAAATAAGCCGACAAAATAGTAAAGAACACGCCGAACTTCCGGATAAACAAAGTACTGTTTCCAATAGAAGAAATCTTCGAATTACTATTAGCTTGACGAGCTAAAAAAGGAATTACTAAACTATTACTAAACATTGTACTCAATGCAATCGTTTCTACAATTACCATGCTCGTAGCAGCTGAAATCCCACCAATAAAAACGAAAACAGCCAACCAAGGCAAATTATACTTTAAAGGAAGCAGCAATAAAGTATAATCTGTTATAGTATTGTTCCCGAGAAACAAATAACCTGCATAAGCAATCGGCAAAACAAAAATATTAATCAATAAAAGGTAAAAAGGAAATACCCATACTGAATGCGTAAGATTATGTTCAGAATCATTCTCAACCACATTAATTTGAAACATTCGAGGCAATAAAATAGAAGCAAATCCAGAGATTAAAGCAACCCAGAACCAATCACCAAAATTAAAAGTACTATGCTCTTTTTCCTTAAAAAAAGAAGCGAATCCCGACACAATTCTATCTGAATTCAATCCGACAGAAAGCGAATTCCATGCCAAATACGAAATAATTAATCCTGCAAGAAGGAATACAAATAACTTAACAATCGATTCAAAAGCTACTGCTGCTAATAATCCACTATGCTGTTCGCTAGTCAGTGTTTTACGAGACCCAAACAATACAGTAAAACCAATTAAGACGAAAGAGATTACAAGAGCAATTGTATCAACGCCTTTATAATCGAACGAATACCCTCCTAAAATCCTAAAACTTTCGGAGATAGCTTTTAACTGAAGAGAAAGATAAGGTACGATACCTATAAAACAACAAACAGTAACAATAGAACCCAATGAAATATTTTTCCCATAGCGAGATGAGATCAAATCTGCTAACGAAGTTATTTGTTGTAATTTACAAACACGTACTAATTTTTTAAGTAATAAAAACCCTAAAGGCGCCATAATGGTTGGACCCAAATAAACCGCCAAGAAATTAAGTGAACCTGTTGATGCAGATCCTAAGCTTCCATAGAAAGTCCACGCCGTGCAAAACACCGAAACGGAAAGAGCATAAACTAAAGGTAATGAAGTAATCTTTCGTCCCTTCCACTTCCATCCTTCAGCTTTAAAGGCGATGAAAAACAGTAATAGCAAGTACGCTACAAATACGATCGATAATATCACCGGATTCATATCTTTCTCCTTACGATTAAAAAAATGAGGGCGACAAAAAGAATCCAGCAAACAAACAAATAAATAGGCATCATCGGTAAATTCGAAGAAAAGGCAGCAGAATTAACCGTTTTCAGCAACGGAAAATTGAACAGTAATAAACCAACTACTGCTAAAACGCCAAGCTTCAACGACACCCTATTATTCATTGCACTAATTTAAACAAAATTCAACATAATAAATTAAGAACAACCAAGCCGGACCTGCGACGATACCGGCCTGATTGTAATTACTAATTTATTCTTCTATTTCTGCGTACTCTCCTTTTACGGCATAGTACCCGAATATCATCAGTCCGATAGCTATTGGAACAAAGATGGTGATGATGATTCCCCACTGCAGCACATCGTTTGTTGTACTTGTAGGTTGAGAGATTTTATGCGAAGCCTGACTGATTAAAAATATAATAGTAGCCGGCCCTAGAAGCATCCATACGATGCCTAATATTTTCCTTAACTGTGACATAGCAAAGTGATTTTATTGATGGTGGATGTAAGCATTTTCTTCATCTTTTACATTCTGATCAATTTTATTGCTCAGATAAAAGACTCCTATAATTAAACAGATAGCAGCAACTGACATTGGATACCACAACCCTGCTAAAGGTTGTCCTGCGGGATTATCAGGTGTTTTAGTGTACTCAATAATTAGAGTTGATATAAACGGTACCAATCCTCCGAAGACACCATTACCAATATGGTATGGCAGTGACATTGAAGTATAACGAATTTGCGTTGGGAACATTTCTACGAGGAAGGCAGCAATAGGACCATATACCATCGTAACAAAAATGATTTGAATAAACACCAAGAAAATCATCCAGCGGTAATCATGATTACCCAAAGTCTTTTCCATTTTAATGGTTGGTTTTATAGTAACTTTACCTACTTCAGCATATAAAGTATCTGTTTTAGTCTCCTTGAACACAGCACCATCTTCAAACTTACGAATAGTGATCGTTTTGGTTAATGAATCAGCAGTTCCTGTTACGAGTTTTGATTCGTAAGATTGTGTTTTTTCAGCAACAACTTCCACTTTGTTTTTATCGTTAGTTACATCCAACAACTCTTGATAGATACTACGGTAAGAAATCAATCCGAGGAACATCCCTCCTAACATAATCCATTTACGTCCTACTCTATCACTCCAACTACCAAACACCACAAAGAAAGGAGTTGCGAAAGCAATAGCCCAAAGTAACATTGTCCGTGACTGAGCGAAATCGACTTTACAAGTATTTTCGATGAATGATTGAGCATAGAATTGTCCAGTATACCAAATTACTCCTTGTCCCATAACTGCACCAAATAAAGCCAATAAAACCATCTTAAGATTTTCCTTCTTACCAAAACTTTCTTTCAAAGGATTAGTAGAAATCCTTCCTTCTTTTTTAAGTTTAGTAAACATTGGCGACTCATGCATCTTCATGCGGATGTAGATGGAAACTACAACCAAGATTGAAGAAACGAGAAAAGGAATTCTCCATCCCCAATCGTTAAATGTTTCTACGCCCAGGGTAGTTCTTGTAGTAAGGATCACACCTAATGAAAGGAATAATCCTAGAGTTGCTGTAGTTTGAATCCAGCTGGTATAGAATCCTCTTTTACCAGCAGGAGCATGTTCGGCGACATAAGTAGCAGCACCACCATATTCACCACCAAGAGCTAAACCTTGAATGAGGCGAAGCAATAGCACCAACAAAGGAGCGGCAACACCAATTGTTTTATAAGTAGGTATTAATCCGATAGCGAAAGTAGATCCGCCCATTAATACAAGGGTTAACAAGAAAGTATACTTACGCCCAATCATATCGCCTAAACGTCCAAATACTAATGCACCAAAAGGGCGCACAATAAAGCCGGCGGCAAATATTGCTAAAGTAGAAAGTAACGCAGCTGAAGATTTATCATCAGGGAAAAACTGTGTAGAAATGATTGTAGCCAAACTACCAAAGATGTAGAAATCGTACCATTCGATAAGTGTACCCACCGAGCTTGCGGCAATTACACTACGTATTGTCTTTTTAAATGCTTGTTCTGACATAATTTAATTTTTTTGAGGTAAGAACTCCTACAAGTAAACTTGGAATTGCATAGTAATTTCACTCTTATTTCCCTTCTTCACGATATCACCATATTTAACAGCTGGATCTTTATAATCGAAATAAGGGCGAGAGCGATAATTGAGTGTAATTTTTGCATGATGGCCATTCACTAAGTAATTTACACCAACATCATTAATCATAACGGCATCGGATATCCGATCATATTGTGCATAGTTACAAGCAACATAAGGTTGAAATTTCCCGATTTTTGTTGCAGGAAAAAGATAACCTGCTTCAGCGTACATGATTGTACCGGTACCAACAACAGGAACATTATTGCCAGTCCCCGAATAAGTGCTTTCCGAATTCAATCCATTAGTAGGATTCGATAATCCCACTAAACGAACGAAGTTATCGCCCATATTACAATACTGAGCAGAAGCATACAAAGTAACTGCGGTTCCTTTACTTTTATTAAGCGGCAGGTCCATGAAAAAATCGGCAGCCAAAAGCAGTTGATCTTGACGAACTGTATCTAATTTTCCTGTAGAAGAATTTTTCTGAAGTGCCCACATCATTTCAGGAGTATAGCTTCCTCCGAATCCTACATTGATAACTTTTTTTGAACCCAAATAAGTACCGACAGTATAAGGAAGAACATTACTTTCTTTCTCCTTAAACTGATACATGATATATCCTGTAGTCATTGTTTTTTGCATTCCTAAACCACGATAAGAAGCTATTACTTTATTGTTTTTAGCAGCAGTTGTATCAAGTTTTGTGAGCGCATTTGCAGCAGGCATAGCAAAAGGAAAGTTCAATGCTAAGCGATAATCAAGCTTTCTGCTTTTTAGGATTTTTCCTTTGATATACATACCTGGATAACGTCCGAATTGATCTGTAGCATCGATATTATACCAATTATGAATCGGTGCATCGAGCGTCATGAAATTTAGTGTACTTGCATTCGCTTTTCGGGAAGGACCCTGCCAGTAATTCAACCCTGCACCGAAATACATCACCTCTTTTTTGATGGCATATTCAGCCCATAGGTCGTGTAAAAACAATTGAGGTTTTTTACCATCAGTACCGGCAGCTCCTTGTCCCGAAGCGCCCCCGCTTAATAAGGTTTGATTATTGATACCAAAGTGAGTTACTACTAAAAACTTCGGACTAATTTGCGTCATGAATAAAAAACGAGAGCGACGAATAGCGAAATCAACTTGACTATTTGAAGCCTCACCATTAGCAGTACTACCGGGATTGTTTTCATTATATCGAACCCAGACTTGGTGCCAATTTATAATTCGAATAAATCGGGTACCGGTGGTATCCAAATTTATTTTGATTCCGCTGCCATAACCTTCGCCTCCTTGAGCAGAAGCTACGAATGCATTTAACAACAGACAGCAAACACCGGCAATAGTTAATAGATTTTTTTTCATGGTTAGATGTTTTAATTGGTTGGGAGTCCGGACCCGACGACCAAATGTGCAAACACCTACCCTCTTTTTGCAAATTAAATGTAGCTATTTGTTAATTTACAATAGTTACTTAAAAAACAACAATTTTAAGAGGTAAAAACTCAAATTTTAAAAAATCAGGATCTAAACCGCTCCCATTTAATCAACATAAACTTATCACCCAACTCAGTAATTACCGATCCTGCACCACTAAGATTCTCCTTTTTACTCATATACTCCACCAACTCGGAATGATTCAAAACTTTATAGCTTGGATGATACTGACTATTCACCGGACGTTTCAAACCATATTGCTTCACCCAATTCATTACAGAAACATGACTAATACCTAACAAACGTTCAATTTCTCGAGAGCTAAGTCCTTCGATATACAACTGCAGAGCTTTGGTCACATAATATGAATCGATACGCTTGCCCAGCTTATCAACCGTAAAATAATAACTGCAATTCTTACAACAAAAGCGCTGTTTACTATTAACAATTCCACTTTTAATGACCCTATAGGACTGGCACTTCGGACATTTAATATCGGTTAAATTCTCCATAACTATAGCTATTTGCCGTAAATATACCTATTTACCAAGATTTATCCAAATCTGATTCAAATAACAAAGGAAATCGAATGAATCTATTCCCCTTCGCTATTTTTGCCACCCTATGAAACGAATTCTTTTACTTCTTCTATTTTGCACATTGGGTATATTCCAAAGCAATGCCCAAAAAATCACTTATGAGCTAAAATGCGATTGTGATCAAAAGGTATGTGATACTGTTTCGGTGAGTTACTTTAACAGAGAAGAACAGCTTGTAAAGAAAGTAAGGCGCGACTTCCCTCCCACTACACTTTATTACTATTATAATTCTTCGGGAAAGTTGTATAAAAAGACATCTTTTGACGAAAACGGGAAGCTAAAGAAGTTCAACAAAGTGTATTACCAACCAAATCAAGAGTGGTTTGCCGATAGTCTTTTTAATGCCGATAGTAGTTTTAGCATGGCTTTAATGCGTATTAAGGATACAATGCCAAGGGGATGGATTGTTTATTGGAGTTTTAAAGGAGATTCAATTCCTACCGTTGAACAACGTATAGTATTGGATAGCTTGGGAAATGAGTTTCTAAATACAACTTGTTATAGTCCGAATGATTGTATTACCTACAAATCTTATTACAAAGACCACGTGAAAACGAATACAGAAGTATGGGTTATAAAATCTGACAAGCCCGTGCCCGAGTTGAAAGAAATGGAAGAATATGTCCTTGACGAAAGCGGACAACATAAGGTTAAAATACATTCAGACACAAACGGAAAATGTTTGGATCATACATTTTACATTCATCTGTCAAGTAAAAAATAAGTTTCAAGTATAGATTTTCCCGATTCAGAAGTTTTATTTCACATATTAGTCTATAGACACTATATTTGCGATTATGAAGCGTGCCATAGCCTTATTTTTATTGTTAGCTGTAGCTTTCCCTCAAGCGGGATTGTATCAGCTAATGAAGCTGCCGGCACTTACGCATCATTTTAACGAACATAGAATTACTGAACCAGAATTGGGCATTGCAGAGTTTTTGTTCCTCCATTACCGTGAATTAGAGAACTACGATAGCGATGCACATGAAGACATGAAGCTTCCATTTAAAAGTTTCGAGTACAATTTCGCATCTGCTCCAATTGCTAATACAGAAAAAATAGAATTCCCCGGTTTTGTTTTCAATGACATAGAAACCACCCTGTTTTTCGATTATCAGGAACATAATACTATTCATATTCCGAATACCGTTTGGCAACCGCCGCGTGCATAATTTTTATTAAGTGCAAATTAGCGCCGTTTAGCGCTTTGGAATTCCATTTTAATTACTCTTAACTTATTTATTCAATGCTGGAAAAAATCATCCGGCTATCGATAAAAAACAAGTTGATTGTAGGCTTATTTGTTCTACTACTTATAGTGGGCGGAGTTTATAATGCTACTCAACTTCCTATCGATGCCGTTCCCGATATTACCAATAATCAGGTAACAATTATTACATCATCTCCTTCTTATGGCGCTGCCGATATAGAAAGAATCATCACTGCTCCTATCGAGCAAGTAACTCGAAACATACCGGGTATCATCGAACAACGATCGTTTTCTCGCTTCGGATTATCAGTTGTTACGATAGTATTTAAAGACGAAACTGATATTTACTGGGCTAGGACTCAAGTAAACGAACGTCTCCAACAAGTCGCCTCAATAATTCCTCCTGAAGTAGGAAGACCTGAATTAGGTCCAGTAACAACTGGTCTAGGAGAAATTTATCAATACGTAGTAAAACCTGCTAAAGGATATGAAAACAAATATTCATTGCAGGAACTTCGAAGTATTCAAGATTGGATTATCCGTAAACAATTACTCGGAACCGAAGGTGTTGCCGATGTCAGCTCTTTCGGGGGTAAATTAAAGCAATTCGAAATAGCCATTAATCCTGAAAAGCTCAAATCTCTTCAAGTTTCATTGCAAGATGTGATTGATGCGGTTGAACAAAACAATCAAAATACAGGAGGTGCATATATAGAAAAGGGTCCAAGTGTTTTATACATACGCAGTGAGGGACTTGTAAAAAATCAACAAGAAATTGAATCCATTCCAATTAAGCAAACCAGCAATGGAACTTCGGTAAAGGTTAAAGATGTGGCTGAAGTGAAAATTGGTTCTGCGGTTCGATATGGAGCAGTACTATACAACAATAAAAGTGAGGTATGCGGAGCAGTTGTAATGATGTTAAAGGGCGAAAACTCATCTAAAGTTATTAAAAAAGTAAAAGAAAAAATCGCAGAAATCAACAAAACTTTACCCGAGGGAGTCGAAGTCGAAGCATTCCTCGACAGAACTAAAATGGTGAACAATGCCATTTCCACTGTAGAGCGAAACTTGATTGAAGGGGCACTAATTGTAGTATTGATTTTAGTATTATTCTTAGGCAATTTCAGAGCAGGATTATTGGTAGCTTCAGTAATTCCTCTTTCAATGTTGTTCGCGATAATTCTAATGAATGTCTTTGGTGTGAGCGGAAACTTAATGAGTTTAGGAGCACTCGACTTCGGACTAATTGTTGATGGTGCTGTAATTATTGTTGAAGCCATCTTACATCGACTTCACCATAATAAACAATTCGCTGAATTAACCGAAGTAAGCAAACTACAAATGGACGGAGAAGTTCGTACTTCATCAGGAAAAATGATGAATGCAGCGGTATTCGGACAAATCATTATTCTAATTGTATACCTCCCAATTTTATCACTTGAAGGAATTGAAGGGAAAATGTTTAAGCCTATGGCACAAACAGTATCGTTTGCCATCTTAGGTGCATTTCTACTTTCATTGACTTATATCCCAATGATGAGTTCATTGGTATTAAGTCGCAAAATAAAAAAAGGCAGTAATTTATCAGAAAGAATAATTATCGCCATTGAACGCAAATTCAAAAAAATCTTAGAAAAAGCACTTCTAATACCTAGGAAAATTGTAGCAGCGTCAATTATTCTATTTGTTTTATCGGTTGTTGTACTATCACAACTTGGAGGAGAATTCATTCCTGAATTAGAAGAGGGAGACTTTGCTGTCGACACCAGAACACTTACAGGAAGTTCATTAACCACAACTATACAAGCAACACAAAAAACTGCTGAAATATTAAAGTCTAAATTTCCGGAAGTCGAAAAAGTGGTAACTAAAATTGGAAGTGGAGAAATTCCAACCGACCCTATGCCCATTGAAGCCAGCGACATGATGGTGATTCTGAAAGACAAATCAGAATGGACCAGCGCTAAAACTTTCGACGAATTAGCTGAGAAAATGAGTAGAGCTGTTGAAGATTTGCCGGGTGTAACAACAGGATTTCAATATCCAGTGCAAATGCGATTTAATGAACTTATGACGGGCGCACGCCAAGATGTAGTTTGTAAAATATTCGGCGATGACTTGGATAGCTTAAGTAAATATGCTGATGATCTGGGAAGAATAATCAATACTGTTGATGGAGCACGCGATTTATATGTTGAATCGACCACAGGATTACCACAATTAGTTATTAGAGTAAACCGCGATGGATTAATAAAGCACAACATAACAGTAAAAGAAGTTAACAAAGCGATAGCTACTTCATACAGTGGATATTTAGCAGGGTCAGTTTATGAGCACGAAGAACGTTATGACATTGCTATCCGTCTCGATTCAACTTCGCGAACAAAAACAGAAGATATCGGATCGTTACCAATCGTTAAAAACAATGGAATAATAATCCCTTTGAGAGAAGTTGCAGATGTAAATATTGAAGTTGGTCCAAATCAAATTCAAAGGGAAGATGCTCACCGAAGAATAACAATCGGATTTAATGTTAGAGGAAGAGATGTCGAGAGTATCGTAAAAGAATTAAAAGAAAAAACAGAAAATCAAATTAAATTCCCGACTGGGTATTACATTACCTACGGAGGACAATTTGAAAATCTAATTCAAGCAAGGCAACGATTAATGATTGCTGTACCAATTGCTCTTCTTCTAATTTTGCTAATGCTCTATTTTGCTTTCGGCAAAATTAAACAAGGACTATTAATCTTTAGTGCTATTCCTTTGTCGGCAATGGGAGGAATATTCGCTTTATGGCTACGAGATATGCCATTCAGTATATCAGCAGGTATAGGGTTCATTGCTCTGTTTGGTGTCGCAGTACTCAATGGAATTGTACTCATAACCGAATTCAATTTATTAAAACGTGAAGGCATGAAAGATCCAAAGCAATTGGTACTAAAAGGAACATCTATTCGACTTCGTCCTGTATTAATGACTGCCTGTGTAGCATCATTAGGATTTTTGCCAATGGCATTAAGCAATGGTGCGGGTGCTGAAGTCCAACGACCATTAGCAACGGTGGTGATTGGGGGATTAATAACTGCAACGCTACTAACCTTAATTGTATTACCAATACTTTATGTGATGTTCGAACAAAGAAAACCTAAAATAAGGAATTTGAATTTCAGCAAGGCAGGGATTATTGCAATTTCATTAATGATCGGTTTCACTGCAGAAGCACAAGAAATAAAAGTAGTTTCAAAAGAAGAAGCCGTTCGGCTTGCAATTGAAAACAACAGCGCATTAAAAGCGTTTTCATTAAATGCTGAAATCATGAATTCCGAATCAAGATCAAATTCAAAATTTGACCCATTAGATATATCGACATCCTTCGGAAACTTGAATGGAAACACAAATGATAGCAGGATAACCTTCATTCAAAACATTCCAAATATCCCTGAAATTATTGCCGCTAAAAAGCAAAACAACATAAAGCTTTTACAGAATGAAAACGAGCGAAAATTATTCGAAAAAGAAATCAGCAAATCAGTGCGAAATCTTTACGATGAATTAAGCGCATTACAATACAAAGCAACCTTACTCACTCAAACGGATAGCTTATTCGCAAAAGCACAAGAAAGATTCCAGCAAATGTTCGACGCAGGAGAAATCGGAGTTGGAGAATTACTGCAAATGAAACTAAGGAGAAATAATCTGTTAAACGAATTACAAAACAATAACCAGCAAATATTTGAAGTTGGAAGTAATTTAAGATCATTGATACAAGTTGATTACTACATTAAGCCTACGATGTTAAAATCACTATCAATAGAGAAAATTGATACATCCTCAATTTCAAAATCCGAACAGTTATCGATAAAACATATAACATTAGAAAGTGAAATTCTAAACAGAGCTATCCAAATCGAAAAAGCTAAATTCTTCCCCAAGTTTAGAGCAGGATATTCGTTACAGTCATTTAACAGCGAAGGCACTTCCTCTTCTTACCTATCAAATATCAACTACCAATCATTTGATGCGGGAATACAAATTCCGTTGATTTGCTTCAACTACGGAAGTGGTTTAAAGAAATCGAAAGCCAGATTGCGAATCAATGAACTGAACAAAACCAAATCGAGTATAAAAATCGACAATGACATCAATATTGCGCTGTCGAAATATCGAATTAGCACAGCGATATTGGAAAGGTCGCTTAGTACCGACTTACTATTAGTTGGACAATTACAGAACGGATTAAAGAATAAACTCAACGAAGGAGAAATCAACTATACCGAATGGGTACTTACCGGTGAGTTAATTCTGCGAACCTATTTAACTACAATCGACAATTGGACAAATCAACGTGAATCGTTAAACGAAATTCTTTTCTATACAAACAACTAAAACAATGAAGAACATATTATATATTCTAATATCCATCATCTTTATTTCTTGTGGTGATAAATCATCTCCAACTAAAGAAACATTATCGGAAAAAGATGAAACTATAGTGCAACTTACCGCTGCACAAAAGAACACTATCTCATTAGAAACAGTTTCGGCGGGCTTAAGAGAAATGTCGCCGGAAATTTCTGTGAATGGGAAAATAGAACTTCCTCCACAAAACGAGATCTATATAAGCTTTCCAATTCCTGCATCAGTAAAAAAGATAAACGTTTTACCAGGAGAAAAGGTTAGAAAAGGACAAACGCTTGCGATTGTTCAACACTCAGGTATACTAAATATGCAACAGGAATATTTAAGTAGTCAATCGAAAGTTTTAATGTTGGAAGCGGAATATAATCGCCAACTTAAACTAAACTCCGACAAAACGGGTAGTGATAAAATATTTGAAAAGGCAAAGAATGAATACGAGACTGAAAAGTTGCATTTAAAATCATTAATTGAAAGCCTTTCATTAATAGGCGTCAATGCGAAATCGCTAACGGAAAACAATTTATCATCAATTGCAGAAATCAAGGCAACTACTGATGGATTTATTTCGAAAGTCAGCATCAACACCGGGCAACTAATCAACGAATCGAATACGTTATTTGAAATCATCGACGATAGTGATACACATTTGGTGCTATATGTTTTCGAAAATGATTTGCATTTGATTAAAGAAGGTATGACTGTAATGGCAACAACAACATCGTTACCAAACGAGCAATTTGAAGCCAAAGTGCATATGATCAACAGAAACCTCGATGAGAATCATAATGCTGAACTACATTGTCATTTTGCGAAAAAGTATAAAGACCTTATTCCCGGAATGACGATGAAAGGAAAAATCGCTTCCGAAATGCGCATGGCGATAGCAGTTCCTAATGAATCAGTGACTCAACATGGAAACGACTTTTTTGTATTTATTGAAGAAAGTAGTTTAAAATACAGGAAAGTTCAAGTAAAGCCAGGCGTTACCGAAAATGGATTTACGGAATTAATGTCCTCAGAGACAATCAAAGAAGGAATCAAAGTGGTAAGCAAAGGTTCCTATGCTCTTCTATCAAAGCTGCTGAATAAAGCAGAAGAATAAGAAAAAAATGTATGTTTGCACAAATAAAACATATCACTATGTCACTAAGTCAATCCTACCTAGCAGAACTTGAGCATGAATTCGCAAGTTCGAAAAGAATACTAGAACGAGTACCGTTTAATGATCCTGCTTACAAACCGCATGAGAAATCGATGTCGATGGAGCGCCTTGCTCGTCACGTTGCCGAATTATGGGGATGGGCTGCTGTAACCATAAATCAAGATCAACTTGATTTCTCTGTTAATTATATTCCTACTCCAGAAGTTCACAATACTGAAGAGTTATTAGCTCTACACGAAAAGATGTATCAGCAAGCGAAGGCTGCTTTTAGCGGAGCTTCTGACGAAGAATACGGTAAAATGTGGACATTAAGAAACGGAGAGCATGTTATCTTTACATTACCGAAAGGAGTTGTATTGAGAACGATGGTATTCAATCATATTATTCACCACCGTGGACAACTTTCGGTTTATTTACGTCTTAATGATGTAGCGGTACCGGGATTATATGGCCCGAGTGCTGACGAAAAATAAACAATAAATACAAAAAAAGAGGTGATTATAAATCACCTCTTTTTTTTGCTGCTGAATCAGGCTTTGGCCCTCTTTTATAGGTAATGAGTCCGTTTAAAAAATTCCTTAGCAACTGATCGCCGCAAGGCACATAATTCGGATGATCTTCTTTTCGAAATAAAGCGTTCAACTCACTCTTCGTAATTTCGAAATCATTCAATTTTAAAATCTCAATAATATCGTCGTCACGCAGCTCTAAGGCTACACGAATTTTCTTAAGGATATCGTTATTGGTTAGCATAAGCAATCTTTTTCCGATACAAAGCTATTAAAACACATCCAATAGCATCGTTTCGCGGTTATTAAAATTGAATTTGTCGCCCTTTTTAAGCTTCAACATCTGTTGAGCAATGGGAGCTGAAGGAGAAATACTCATAATTGAAAGCCCTTCAAAGTCGACTTTCCCTAAATTAACACAAATAAAAGTGTTGAATGAAGAAGTCAGAACAATAGCGCCATTCTTCACAAATGCTGCACAATCGGCATCCTTCACTCCTAGCAACAAATCGCGCTCACGCAAAGCCTCGGCCAAAACCGAAGCATTTAAGTCGCGAGCATTCTGGCTAAGGGCCCTAGCGGTCTCGTGCTTGTCGCCAGCCGAACTTTTATCCTCATTATTGGCTGAATCCTGGGCATCTTTAACGGCCTCCTCCAACATTGCCACCCTGTTATTCAAAATAGCATGGCAATGATCGATAAATCTTTGCTTAAAAACCACCTTTTCACTGGGCGCTAATGCCATCAACTCCTCTCTATTCATAGGGCGAAAATAGCCACAAAACCGAATTTAACCGGGACGATCTCAAATATTATCATCAAAAAAACTTTTCCCTCTCCCTTTTGTTAAAACATTTTGTTTTATATTTGATAAGCCAAATCAACACCATGAAAAAAATCCTACTCTCTCTGTCAATCTTACTTACTGCAAATTTCGCAATGGCTCAAACAGCCAATACGATTTATGGCATAGCTCGTCAGAACTATTATTCGTATGTTGTAAACCCATTTGATTCTACAATTATCAGTCAGGTTTACGATTCTACATCAATACGCTTAGGACTATACAATACCATTACAGGTGTGGTTACACCGGCTAGTGCAACAGGATTTAACGATGCCATAAATCTTACTGGAGCAGCATTAAATCCATATGACAATACCTATATTTTCATTGGTGCATCAAAGATGAATACACTTGATTTGAGCACAGGACAATTGATCAATCAAGCGACATTAAGTAATCCGAATGGCGCTAGTTACTTCGACAACTTCCGTTTCTGTAATTCTGACAGTGCTATGTACGGACTTGCCAGAAGAAATTATTTCGATTCAACATTAATGATGACAGTTGGGGCGCTTTATTTAGCGAAAGCCAATACGAATACAGGGGTGATTACAGAAATTTCACCTTCATCAGTTGGACAAGGATTTGCATTGGCAGGAAGTGCCATTGATCCATATCAAATGGTGTATTACTATTCTACAGGATCAAATCTGATAGGACTCGATATGTATAATGGAAGCATCTATACCAATGCCACTATTGGAACAGTAACAAATCAATATTTCGACAATTTCACTTATAGTTGCGCTGACACTGCTTTATATGGTTTAGTAAGAACAAATCATATCAGCTATACTCCTAGCCCTTGGGTGCCGGGTGATTCAGTTGCACATGTAGATTCAACAACAATTAAGTTGGGAAAAATAAATCCATCGACTGGCGCTGTTACTATCATTTCACCAATTGCAGCATCAAAAGGTGGATATGTATTAAACGGAGGAGCGGCCATCGATCCTTTCACAATGACATACTATTACAGCGACGGAACAAACATGATTGGAGTATCAATGGTAACAGGATTAGTAACTAGTAATTTGCCATTCATCTTCAACGGAGCGCAGTACTTTGATATGTTTAGAAACTTCGACAATTGCAAAGAAGCAGTTGCTATTCGTTCAAACTCTGCAACATCAGTAATAGAAAATGCTACTGCAGAAAATAGTTTCCAACTATTCCCGAATCCTGCTCAAGAAGAGATAAATATCAGCAGTAAATTGAATTTACAGTCAGCTGCCATTTTTGATATCACGGGAAAACTGCAATCAGCTTTCACTTTAACTAACAAAGAAAAGTCGACGTTAAATATTAGCCATTTATCGCCGGGAATTTATTTAGTTAAAGTAACGACAACTGAAAATTCTACATACACTCAAAAACTAATTGTAGAATAATAGATATTAGAACAACGCCATTTGTTGTTCTTTCAACTGAAAACTTTTACGATGATGTGGGGTTAATCCGTATTTATGGATTGCTTGCACATGTACTTCCGTACCATAAGCCTTATTTCGATCCCATGCATATTGAGGAAATTCATTGTGCAGCTTTTTCATGAGCTCATCGCGATGAGTCTTTGCTAGCACCGATGCAGCAGCAATTGAAAGATACTTGCCGTCGCCTTTAACGATGGTTACATGATCGATACCAGCGTACCGTTTAAAGCGATTACCATCGATCAATAATAACTCGGGTTCTACCTTTAATCCGGCGATTGCGGTATGCATAGCCTTATAAGTTGCATTGAGAATATTAATACGATCGATTTCCTCGGGACTAATCATTGCGACCGACCATGACAAAGCTTCTTGCTCAATGAGCGTACGCAAGCGATCACGCATCGATTCGGGTAATTGCTTTGAATCATTCAACGCTTCGTACCAATCGAGCTTCTTCCCTACAGGTAAAATAACAGCAGCAGCAACCACGGGGCCGGCTAAGCAACCTCGTCCCGCTTCGTCGATACCGGCCTCTAAAACTCTGTTATTATAATGAAGATTGAGCATTTGCTATCGATTTTCTACAAAATCTCCTCTAAATTGATGTATTTTTGCGCCCGAATCAAGTGATGCAGAAAAAATTTATCACCAACCTGGCATTTTTGCTACTGTTGAACCTGCTTATCAAGCCCTTTTGGCTTTTAGGCATCGACCGTGCGGTACAAAATACTGTAGGTGCCGAGTCGTATGGTTTGTATTCTGCCCTCTTCAACTTCAGCTTTTTATTCAATATTTTACTGGATATAGGGATCACGAACTTCAATAATCGTAATATTGCTCAACATAATCACTTACTGCAGAAGCACTTAAGCGGAATTATCATGCTTCGCTTAGTATTGGCAGGAGTATATGCGATTGTGAGCTTAGGCGTTGCCTTGATACTCGGATATAAAGGATCTCAGCTATGGATGTTAGGAATCTTGTTATTGAATCAAGGGCTTATTTCCTTTATCCTCTACCTCCGTTCTAATATCGCCGGCCTCCACTTATTCCGTATCGACAGTATGATTTCGGTACTCGACAGAGCCATTATGATCATTATTTGTTCGGTTTTATTATGGGGCAACTGCACTGGGGGACAATTCCGGATTGAGTGGTTTGTATGGGCGCAGACCTTTGCGTACCTAATTACCATTTTGGTCACCTTCCTGATCGTTAGCAGCAAAGCTAAGCTCAACCGTTTGCAATGGAATCCTAAGTTCTTCTTAATTATCCTTAAGCAAAGCTATCCCTTTGCAATTTTGATTTTACTGATGACCTTCTATAACCGAATCGACTCGGTTATGCTTGAACGACTTTTGCCGAATGGAGCCGAGCAAGCAGGTATTTATGCCCAAAGCTATCGACTGTTAGATGCATCCAATATGATAGCTTATCTCTTCAGCGGGTTATTATTACCTATGTTCTCACAGATGATAAAAAAGAAGCAACCGCTAGAAGAACTAGTTGAATTATCATTCTCATTTATAGCAATTCCTGCTATTACAGTTATATCATTCTGTTTCTTCTTCAGCACTGACATAATGGGATTATTATACCATGCGCATGTAGCTGAATCGGCAGCAGTATTCAGACTAATTATGAGTTGCTTTTTAGCAATAAGTTCTGTTTATATTTTCGGGACATTACTAACAGCAAACGGTAATCTTAAATATTTGAATTTAGTAGCGATGTCGGGAATGATCATGAACATTGCACTTAACTTGATATTAATACCGAAAATGCAATCGCTGGGAGCGGCTACGGCGAGTATGACCACTCAATTCATTACGGCGGGATTACAAATCTGGTTAGCACATCGCGTTTTCAAATTTAAATTCCAGTGGAATTTAGGCTTGCGCTATTTATTATTCATCGGATTAAGCTTTGGAATCTTCTTTTTCCTGCACTCAACAGAAGGCCATTGGATGATAAAAGGAATGTTGGGAGTAGCATCTTGCTTCATGATTTCGCTCCTTTTATACCTCATCAGACCACGGGAGCTAGTGAAATTAATCAAATCAGAACAAGCATAATATTGTTTATCAATCATTTACGATTTTTCGTTAATTAATAATCTTACGCTTTCAAATCTTCATTTTCATACAAATCTATTTTGCAGTTCAGGCAAGGAAAGCAGCCTCTTTTACGTTATTTTTGCCGACCCTTAATATGTAATCTACAGTACCATGAACAACGCGGCGCCAGAAACCGATCAGTTGAATACCATTAAATTACTACGAATCTTGAAGAAGTGGAAAAAGCAACTGCTTCAGATTTTCGTTGCATCGGCTATTGCCGGATTCATCATTACGCTTCCTTTTATCATGAAGCCGATGTATAAATCATCAGCAGTGCTTTACCCTGCCAATTTATCACCGTATTCGAAAGAAACGCCTACGGAACAAATGGTACAGCTTCTAAGCTCGGAAGATGTGCGAGACAGCTTAGTTAAGACCTATCATCTTTATAAGCACTACGGCATTGACTCAGTAAATGGTTATCCATGGTACGAGATGATGAAACGCATGGATGACAACATCAGCGTTGGAAAAAATCAATATGAAGCTATTGAAGTTGCTGTATTCGATGAAGATCCTAAAATGGCTCAACAACTTTGTGCAGGATTAATTCATTTCATGGATCAAAAAGCGAAATCGTTAATTCACATTCGCGCTTTAGAAGCAGCGAGAGTAAATAAAGAAATGATGGATCATGAGAAATTGATTTTGGATTCATTGGATGCTCAAATGACTACTATTCGTAAAGAATACGGTATTACCGATTTCGAGCAACAAGTTGGAAGTTTCGCCCGTGAATATTACAGAGTGATGGCGTCAGGCGGAGCAAATGCGAAGATGGCTACAATGCAAAAGAACTTCGAAGAAAAAGGTGCAGAATATATGTTCTTGAAAGAAACACTTTGGAGAGTTCGCGGAACTTATAACGATTACAGAAAGAATTACGAAGCTGCAATAAACGACTCTCAAAAAGATCTTGATTTCCACAATACCGTTTCTCCTCCGCTAGTGCCAGAGAAAAAAGATTCACCTAAGCGTGCGTTGATTATGATTATGTTTTCATTGGCGGCGATGTTAGTTGCAGTTATTGTAATTGTATATCAAGAGCAATACCGCGACCGACTTTTACAACAACTAGAAGCGTAAAAAACGGTGCAGCCGCTTAAATCATCTTTCTATCAACTCGACAAAAATCAGGTTCGCTGGTTTTATGCGATTACAGTACTTATATGTGCTGTGATTGGGTACGGATTGATTAAAGGATATTTATTTTCAGTCGGACTACCCTTTGCACTTATCCTACTACTCATGACGATATTTCGTCTCGATTTAGTAGTTTATTTAGCAGTATTTGTAACACCGTTTTCAATCAATCTTGCTAAAACGAGTATTGGCATTGGAGTTAGTTTACCAAGTGAGCCAATCATGTTTGGATTATTCCTTGTCTTCTGGTTAAAGATTTTATCGGAAGGTGGATTAGACAAACGCATCACGAATCACCCTGTAACTTGGATGATATTCTTCCATTTGTTTTGGTACTCGATTACAACAGCAACGAGCTCAATGCCAATGGTATCGTTTAAATCGACTTTAGCACGATTCTGCTACATCTCGGTTTTCTATTTCATGGTATTGTATTTATTCTCGTACTACAAGAACATCAAGAAATTCTTGTGGCTATACATGATTCCTTTAGGAATAGTTTGTTTGATTACAATGGCTAATCAAGCAGCCGCAGGATTCACAGAGAAAAACGCACATATTGCCATGGTTCCGTTTTACAACGATCATACGGCTTACGCTGCAGTAATTGCATTCTTTATTCCTCTGTTAATCGCTTTAATTGTTAACCCCGAGGAGACTAAGAAAGCAAGAACCAATGCCATCTTAATGTTTGTCTTATTAGTAACTGCTATTGTACTTTCTTATACGCGAGCGGCATGGGTAGCATTAGCGGGAGGATTAGCTTGTTATTTGGTTTATGTATTTCGCATTAAAGACTGGATGGTTTATACCGGAATTGCATTAGTAGTAATTACCTACGCGTTATTTCATGTACAAATCACAATGTACCTTGAAAGAAACGACAAAACATCATCGACCGATTTTTCGGCGCACGTGCAATCGATTGGAAATATCTCAACCGACGACTCAAATATTGAACGATTGAATCGATGGTCGTGTGCGTTGAGGATGTTTAAAGACAAACCGATTTTTGGATATGGTCCGGGGACATACATGTTCCAATACGGACGCTATCAAAAATACTCAGAACGTTCGGGCATCAGTACCAACTTTGCTGAAGGAGGAGGATCACATAGCGAATACTTAGGGCCATTAGCGGAGCAAGGCATATTTGGACCAATCACTTTTATTCTCATAGCCGCAGTCGTTATTCAACGATCAGCTAAATTCTTGCGTCGCTGCAACGACAAAAGCACAAGAGGATTAGTTAAAGGACTATTAATGGGATTAGTAACTTATTGGATACACGGAGGATTAAACTACTTCCTTGATACTGAAAAAGCGGCGGTTCCATTTTGGGGATTCATAGCTGCACTAGTAGCTTTAGAAATCTACTACGACGACCATACGGCTCAAAAATTAAGCGAGCGATCGGCAGCTTAACAACGTAACATCATCAATTGCTTCGGTGTTGTTTTTGAACTTAGTAAAGGATTCAATTATTCTATAATGCAAATCTTTCATGGTAAAAGCATCGGCATTATCTTTAATTAAATCCATTAAAATTTCCATTCCGAAAATATCACCTCTTTCATTTTCTTGCTCTACTACTCCATCGGTATAGCAAAACAAAGTAGATCCTGGTTTCAGATGTACCATTCCTTCGTGGATAAATGGTAACTCTTCAAACATGCCTAGTCCTGTAGTTCCTTTATCGAGTAAAACAAATTCACCATCGGCATAAATGAACGGAGGATTATGTCCCGCGTTGATGTATTTAACAATATGCGTTTGTGTATTCAACACCGCAATAAAAACGGTAATAAATTTCTCGCCTTTGGCCGATTTATTTACACTACTATTTAAATCGTGAATCAGCTCTTTTAATGAATTCGAATAAAGCGCTTTTGCATTTAAGTTGGCTTGAAAATTCGACATCAACAAAGCCGCTGAAATTCCTTTTCCTGAAACATCAGCTAGACAAATCATCAGTTCATGCTCATTCAATTCGATATAATCGTAGTAATCACCACCAACTAATTCGTGTGGAAGATACGTCGCAGCTAAATCGATTTTTTTATTCGAGGGAAGGTGAGCAGGGAACAACATGTTTTGCATTCGTGCCGCTAGTTCTAACTCCTTCTCCATTTGAGCTTGTCGAATAGTATCACGTGTTAAACGCTTGTTCTCGATCGCTACAACAATAATATTGGTAATAGTATGAATGAAAGGCAAAACTTCTTTTAATCCCGTAATCTCTTCATGCTCGGTACCACCGATAAATGCATAAGCAAGGGCTTGGTTATTATGAAATACGGGAATGATACTTTCGAATCCGTGCACCCAATCTGGCATCGCCACATTATTGAGTTGCATCTGACTGATTTCATTCAGCCGTTCTTCTACTTGATCAACATGAAAATCTTCGTCGAGTCCGTACGATAGCATTTTATGCCACGTTTGCTCATGAATGAACAACAATAATTTTTTAACCTTCAGCTGATCACGCATAACGGTCTCGTAAATTTCAAAAAGCTGAGCCGCCGGCAAATTATAATTAATTGCCTTGGTAATCTGCAAGAGCCAGTGCAATTGCAGCTTTTTTACGTTCAATTCTGAATGCGATCCCAATGCAGGTTCTTTTACCAAGGTCATTGTACGAAACTACATACAAGATAAACCTTTGGTGATGGATATTACTTTAACTTTTCAACAAGCTCAGGCAAGCGATTCATGAGTGCTAGTTCTTTCATTTTCTCTCGAGCTTCTTTCACCGGACTACCAAAGTACGTTCCTGTTTTAAGCGATTTAGGAACACCACTTTGTCCTAGGACAACTGTGCCTTTGCTAATCGTTAAATCTTTCTGAACGCCAACTTGTCCCCATAAGATAACCTCATCTTCAATATTCACACAACCTGCAATACCTACTTGAGCAGCGAACAAGCAATTCTTACCGATAACCGTATCGTGACCAACATGCACATGATCATCGAGCTTAGAACCTTGTCCGATGATAGTATCTGCAGAAACACCACGATCGATCGTACACATAGCTCCGATTTCAACATCATCGTGAATCACTACACGACCGCAAGAATGCATTTTTTCGTAATGCGAAGGGCGACGTTTAAAATAGAAAGCATCAGCACCTAAAACTGCGTTAGCATGAATAACTACATTATCGCCAATAACCGAATGATCGTAAATAACGACACCGCTGTGGATGAGACAATTTTTTCCGATAACGGCATTGGGTCCTATAGAAACGTTAGGTTGAATAACGGTACCCTCACCAATTTTCGCAGTAGGATGAATGGCAGAAGTAGAAGGCACGAAAGGCATGAAATTCTTGCATAGCCAAACATAATCTCTAAAAGGATCGTCCGAAAAAATGAGTGCTTTGCCCGCAGGAGCTTCCACCTCTTTATTAATGATCACAAAAGTAGCCGCAGAATTCAGCGCCTTATCATAATACTTCGGATGATCAACGAAAGTAAGATCACCAGCTTCTACACGGTGAATTTCGTTAATACCTGTAACCAACATACTGCCATCGCCAATAACGCGGGCATCAACAAGAGCAGCTAATTCGCTCAGCGGATAAGATTTCTGGAGTTTCATATAAGAGAGGACAAAGATACAAGAACCCAATCAAAATATTGCATAAAGTTAGCCGCATAAAAAAAGGGAGAATGACAATTAAGCCAAACTCCCTTCAACCTACCTATAAGAACTCTAATTGTTAACGATGATATTCGCTGATAAAGCTTGACTACCTACTCCACCTAAAAATCCGCCTGCATATACAGTATAGATTTTACCTGCTGTTAATGTTATTGGGTCAAGATCTAAAGCAACCGTAGAAGTACCTGCAACACGAACTTCTAAGTTATAAGTACCTGCATCCAACGGCGTAAAATCGGTTGATTGCTTAAACGACTTATTCGCAAATACTACTGCTCCGCCTGTAACAGCAACATCAACTGCCGGTGCATTCGGTGAAAGGTGAACGAAACGAACATGAGCCTTTCCTGCAGCAGGAGCAGTAAGATCGTCGGTCAAACGTACTGTTGATAATTTAGAAACGCTGTCGACTGCAAAAAGTGTGTAATTCACATTTTTAGTGAAAGGTAAATCGGCATTAATAACCGTAGTTGAAGTACCTGCTACATTCACTTTTACATTTCTAGTGCCTTCAGTTACAGATAAATAACCTGTAGCATCAAGGAATTCTACTGGATCGGTATTCACTTTTGATCCCGCAACATAAAGATCAACGCCCGGAGCATCGGGAGAAGCATGTACTACCATCATTTTTGCAGTACCTAATGATGGTGTAGCTGTGTCATCGTCGTCATCCTTGCAAGATGAAAATGAAGTCATAATTACAGCAGCTGCTAGCGCTAAAGTTGAAAATTTTAAAATTGATTGTTTCATAATGAATTGATTTGTGGGGTTTAATTTGTTTGTTTTTAGGTTTGTTTAACTTTTTACTTAAAATATTAAACAAAACTTAAACCAATAAAGTTTTCGAGTTTTGTCAAAGAAATGTCAATTCAATTTCACTGATTTGTATCAGGTGCCAAGGAAAAGCCGTACCTTTGCAGTCCCAAAAGGCATGAAGTGCATAGCCGACTGAAATTCAACCTATTGTATTTATTGAGGATTAATCAATAAGCGATAAAAGAATAGTAAATCGACAATAACTTTGAGTTTTAGGGAGTAAAACAACAAAAAATCAATACTGCATCGCAGATCGCCCATGCAATCAATTCGCAACATCGCCATTATCGCCCACGTTGACCACGGCAAAACTACATTGGTCGACAAAATTTTACATCAAACTCAATTGTTCCGTGACAATGAAAAAACGGGAGATTTGATTCTTGACAACAACGACCTTGAACGTGAGCGCGGAATTACCATTGTCGCTAAAAACGTTTCTGTTAACTACAAAGGACATAAAATCAACATCATTGATACACCAGGCCACGCCGACTTCGGAGGTGAGGTTGAGCGTGTAATGAACATGGCTGACGGAGTAATTTTGTTAGTTGATGCCTTTGAAGGTCCGATGCCGCAAACGCGTTTCGTACTTACAAAAGCAATTGAAATGGGCAAGCGTGCCGTGTTGGTTATCAACAAGGTAGATAAAGAAAATTGTCGCCCAGAAGAAGTACACGAAAAAGTATTTGACTTATTCTTCCACCTCGACGCAACTGAAGATCAGTTAGGATTCCCTACTGTTTACGGTTCATCGAAACAAGGTTGGATGAGTTACGATTATAAAAATCCTACTACCGACGTAACGGCTTTATTAGATACGATCATCGATTACATTCCGAAACCGGAAATCGTTGAAGGAACGCCTCAGATGTTAATTACATCATTAGACTTCTCTTCATACGTTGGTCGTATTGCTATCGGACGTATCAGCCGCGGATCATTAAAAGAAAACCAACCGGTAACTTTAATGAAGCGCGACGGAACTATGAAGAAATCACGTATAAAAGAAATGTTCGTTTTCGAAGGCTTAGGTCGTCGTAAGGCAGATATCGTAACATGTGGTGACTTATGTGCTGTAACGGGAATTGAAGATTTCGATATCGGTGATACTATTGCTGACTTTGAAAATCCAGAGGCCCTTACTCCTATCTCTGTTGATGAGCCTACAATGTGTATGCTTTTCACCATCAACAACAGTCCTTTCTTCGGAAAAGAAGGTCGTTTCGTAACATCTCGTCACGTTCGTGATCGTTTATACAAAGAGTTAGAGAAGAACTTAGCGATGCGTGTAGTTGAGACTGAATCACCTGATTCATACTTAGTATACGGACGTGGAGTACTTCACTTATCGATCTTGATTGAAACGATGCGCCGCGAAGGATATGAATTGCAAGTAGGACAACCTCAAGTAATCATTAAAGAAATCGACGGACAACGTCACGAACCTGTTGAGCATTTAACAGTTGATACTCCTGAAGAAGTTGCAGGTAAAGTAATTGAATTAGTAACGCAGAAGAAAGGTGAATTAAAAATCATGGAGCCAAAGGGTGACCTTCAGCATCTTGAGTTTGAAATCCCTGCTCGCGGATTAATCGGTTTACGTAGTAACGTACTTACAGCTACTGCAGGACGTGCAACAATGGCTCACCGTTTCAAAAGCTACGAACCTTGGAAAGGCCCAATCGCTGGACGTATTTCAGGAGTATTGTTAGCGAAAGAAACAGGAACAGCTACCCCTTACTCTATCGATCGTATGCAAGATCGCGGATTCTTCTTTACTGATCCAGGTGAAGCAGTTTATGCGGGACAAGTTATCGGACAACATATTCGTCCCGATGATTTAGTAATCAACGTTTGCGAAGCAAAGAAACTCACGAACATGCGTGCTTCTGGTAGCGACGATAACGTTCGTATTGCTCCGGCTGTTAAGTTTTCATTAGAAGAGTCGATGGAATATATCGAGAAAGATGAGTACTTAGAAATCACTCCGAAATCATTGAGAATGCGTAAAGTTCACCTCGATGAAAATACGAGAAAGAGAATGTCGAAGAAAGAAGAAACGGTTTAATCACCATTCTATAAATACCAAAAAGGGAGCTCAACAGCTCCCTTTTTTATTTCGTATAGGTCACAAAAAAAGCGGGATAAATTATCCCGCTTAAATAAGAACTTGGTACGTTTTATTTGCAATAAACTATTACCAGATTTTAGCTCTGTCTTTATCGTTACGGTACATTCCGTTACCTTCTTTCACCTCGAATGCTTTGTAGAACTCAGGCATGTTAGCTAATGTTCCAAGAACACGGAAGTTAGCAGGAGAGTGAACATCTGTTAAGATACGTTTACGTAACATTTCTTCTTTGATATTTTGTTTCCAAACTTGTCCGAAGGCAAGGAAGAAACGTTGCTCTTCAGTAAATCCATTAATCACAGAAGATGTCTTGCCTTCTTTCGCCATTTGCAATGCTTGGTATGCAGTACTTAATCCGCCTAAATCCGCGATATTCTCACCAATCGTTAATTCACCATTTACAAATACTCCAGGTAGCGCTTCGAACTTATTAAAGCACTCGATAAGCACTTTCGATTTTTCTTCGAATAATTTACGATCATTATCTGTCCACCAATCAATCATATTACCACTGCCGTCGTATTTCGATCCTTGATCATCGAAACCGTGAGTGATTTCATGTCCGATAACAGCGCCTAACGAACCGTAGTTAGTTGCATCATCAGCTTCTGGATAATAGAATGGAGGTTGCATGATAGCAGCAGGGAATACGATTTCATTCAAGGTTGGCTCATAATAAGCATTAACTTGGTGAGGTAGCATTTGCCATTCGGCTTTATCAACAGGCTTACCTAACTTATCAATCATCGTACGATATGAAAACTCTTCTGCACGCATTACATTTAATACATAAGCATCGGCCTTCACCTCTAGTTTAGAATAATCTTTCCATTTGTCAGGATATCCTAACTTAGTATTGAAACGACTTAATTTCTCAAGCGCTTTCTTCTTAGTTTCTTCACTCATCCAATCCAGTTTGCTGATTCTGATTTTATAAGCAGCAAGGATATTTTTAACCATCGCCTGAACACGAACTTTGAGATCCGGGCTAAAGTACTTATCGACATAAATTTGTCCTACAACCTCACCCAATGATCCATCGCAAGCTCCTAGGGCACGCTTCCAACGAGGACGCATTGCTTGAGTACCATTTAATGTTTTGCCGTAGAAATTAAAGTTCTCATTTACCATCGCGCTATTTAATTGGTTAGCGAACGTAGTAACATAATGCCAAGTTAAATAAGCCTTCCATGAGTCAACAGAAACCGAATCATAGATCGTACTGAAACTTTTAAAGTAATCAGGTTGGTTAACGATGATTTTTCCGTCGGTAGGAATTGAATTGGTTTTAGTGTATACATCCCAATCAAACGATGAAGTAAGTTTCGTTAACTCAGCATATGTACGCGGATTGTACGTTTTTTCTTCATCACGCATCTCCACACGAGACATTGAAATTTTAGCTAATTCTGTTTCAATAGCAAGGATATTCTCTGCTGTTTGTTTAGGATTAGCATAATTAATCATCGTAAGCATATTAGTCATGTGCTCTACATAAGCCTTACGATAGTTAACATTGCGTTCATCTGACTTTAAATAATAATCGCGATCAGGTAATCCTAGTCCACTTTGCGAAATATAAAGAACATAAGCACTGCTATTTTTTAAATCGCGAGCTACATAAAAACCAAATGCATTATCAACACCTTTAACGGTTAGTTCTGCCATACATTTAGCGATATCCTTTTTCGTTTTCAATCCGCCAATCATATCGATATCCGGCTTTATCAACGAAATGCCTTGTTGTTCAGCTTTAGCCGAATCCATTGCCATCAAGTAAAAGTCGCGCAACTTTTGGTGAAGCGTACCTTGAGCAGCTTTTGTATCCTTCGCCACCGATTCAACTACTAATCGAATCTTCTTATTATTCTCGTCGGCTAATACATCGAAGCTGCCCCAACGGCTTTGATCGCCTGGTATAGGATTATTTTTCAGCCAATTACCATTTGCATAATGGTAAAAATCATCTTTAGGGCTAACAGTCTTATCGATAGAATCGAAGTCGATTCCCTTTAAAGATGTTTGATCAGCCATAAATGCAAGAGCTAACGCCGCACCAGTAGTAACGGCAAAGCCTGCTAACATTTTCATTTTATTCATCGATCCTTTTTATTTGTGGCCCGAAGTAATAAAACAATCTCATAGAAAGCAAAACATTTAGACCATTCACCCTATTTTCCTGATAAAGTACTCAAAATGACCTGAAAAACTGTCTTGTCGAATAAATAAACGGTTTGATCGGAATGATTGTCGATTTGAGCGAAATTCGCACATTACAATCACCCTTAAAGCTATCTTTGAATTGATGATAGACCGATTATTAGATCATTACAACCGACAACTGCCCAATCCGAAATTGAGAAGTATCCTTCTCCACTCTCTTTTCTGGTTTGTATGGCTATCGCGTACTATGTACGACATCAAAGATTTATGGGGATGGAATTGGAGTTTGCTATACATTGGAGTAATTTTTATTTGCCAAGCACCATTAGTATATATCCACCTTTATCTGTTGGTGCCGAAGCTATTAAATAGGCGGCACTATATTGCTCATTTCATCAGCATAGGATCGCTAATCTATCTCTATTCATTTTGCAATTACAGCATTTTGATGGCTTTGCCACGTGAAGGTATGCCTGATATCATGTTGCGATTTTTAAGTAGGATTCAACCTAACTTCGATTTATTAGAAGGCATGATAGTGGTGATTCTTACTTATGCATTGAAGTATACATTAATTGCCTTTATCACACAAACAGAACTGTTGAAGTTGCAAAAAGAAAAATTGCAACTTGAATTGAATGCATTAAAAGCACAAATACATCCGCACTTTTTATTCAACACTTTGAATAACCTTTATTCTTTAACGCTTAAAAATTCAGAGAAAGCATCAGAAGTAGTTCTTAAGCTATCGGACATTATGCGTTATGTTTTATATCAAGCAAACGAGCAACAAGTCGACTTAAAAAAAGAGATAGAATTCGCAAAAAACTATGTCGATTTACAACGCATCCGATATCAAGATAAATACAGCATTACGTTTGAAACTACAGGTGATTTTGGAGAATTAAAAGTGGCACCGCTTTTGTTTATTGACTTCATTGAAAACGCATTTAAACACGGACTAGAACGACGATTTAACGACGGATTTGTGTCAGCTAAGTTCACTATTGAAAACCACTTAGTAACGTTACTTGTAGTCAATTCAAAAGGACAAAACGACGAAGATTTACCTGCAGGAAATATCAAACGCAAAGGCATCGGACTTCAAAATGTACAAAGGCGTTTAGATCTCATTTACGGCGAATCGCATCAACTAAAAATTGCGGAAACAGAAGAAACATTTGAAATTAACTTATCACTTCAACTATCATGATTAAGCTAAAATGTATTATCGTTGATGATGAACCATTGGCGCAAGAAGTATTGGAAAGATATCTCGAAAACATCAGAGAAATTGAATTGGTAAAAAAGTGTTCGAATGCATTGGAAGCATTTGAAGTGCTTCATACCGAACATATCGATTTAATGTTTTTAGATATTTCGATGCCTGTAATTTCAGGAATTGATTTCTTGCGTTCATTAAGGAAAGCACCTGCTGTAATTATTACCACCGCTTATCCCGATTATGCATTACAAGGATACGAACTCGATGTTGTCGACTACCTCGTGAAGCCTGTCTCATTAGAGCGATTCATGAAAGGAGTTAACAAAGCTGTAGAACGTATTAAAGCTATTAATCCTTTGCCCGCTCAAGAAGTGAAGCCTACCAAAGTAGATTACATGTTTGTTAAGAGTGATCAAAAACTCATCAAAATACGATTTAGCGACATCGATTATATTGAAGGAATGAAAGACTATGTGAAGATCTATACAACAGAGAAAATGATTGTAACTCTTCATACTATGAAATACTTCGAGAGTAATCTTCCCGCAGGCAATTTCATGCGAATACATAAGTCGTACATTGTAAACTTAGATGCCATAAAATCAATTAGCGGCAACGAACTTGAATTAAAGTCAGTTCGACTCCCCATCGGCAGCTCTTATAAGGAAGTTTTGATGAAGAAAATTTCATCTTGAGCTTAATATGACCCTTTGCACCCCTATACACAAGCGTTTTACCGAAAAGTACAAACAGCAATTTGCCATGTTGGGGTATTTCAGCTAATTTTGAGAGACCAAAACTACCCAATCACCCCTCATTAACCATGAAGAAAATTTACTCATTGGTCATCTTAATGATGATCAGCATGATTTCATTTGGACAGCTAAATGTCACTTTGAGATCGCATTTACCATTTTCGGTAGCATTATCGAATATCGGAGGATATGTTGACAGTTCAGGCAACGAGTATGCATTAGTAGGTACTTATAACGGATTATCAATTGTGGATGTAACTGACCCTGCTAATCCCGTTATTAAATTTAACATCCCCGGAACAAATAGCGACTGGAGAGAAGTTAAAACATGGCAGAACTACGCTTATGTTACTACTGAAGGATGCTGCAACGGATTGCAAATTTTAAACTTAGGATATCTTCCTGATTCAGTTCCGATGAAGTATTACAAAGGAAACGGTGCTGTTAATAATCAATTGAACACTATTCATGCTTTACATATTGATGCAGGTTATGCTTACATTTACGGAAGTAGTGCTTTTAACGGTGCAGCTGTAATTTTAGATTTAAGTAACCCGTGGTCACCTAACTATGTAGGCCATTCCCCAGGAACTTATATTCACGACGGATATGTTCGCAATGATACTTTATACGGATGTCATATTTATGATGGATACTTCTCTGTTATTGACGTAACGAACAAAGCGAATCCAGTAACTATCACTACTCAAAACACTCCAAATTTATTTACGCATAATTCGTGGTTAAATGATGCAGGCAATGTGCTATTTACGACTGATGAAGTGAGTGATTCTTATTTAGCTTCTTACGATATCTCCGACTTAAACAATATCACCGAACTTAACCGAATTCAACTTACTCCTGGATCGGGATCAATTGTTCATAATACACATACGATAAACGACTATGAAGTGGTGAGCTGGTACAAAGACGGAATTGCTATTGTAGATGCAAGTCACCCCGACAACATGATTGTTACAGGAAGTTATGATACTTATGCTCAAGGATCAGGAGATGGATTTAACGGGTGTTGGGGAGTTTACCCTTATTTACCTTCAGGAAATTTAGTAGTGTCAGATATCGACAACGGACTATATGTACTAACGCCGACGTATATACGAGGATGTTATTTAGAAGGTAATGTAACAGATTCGATTAGCGGTTCTCCTTTAAACGGAGTTACGGTAACAATCTTAACTACATCAATTAGCAAGCAAACTAAAATTACTGGTGATTACAAAACCGGATTAGCTACAGCAGGAACATACGATGTTCAATTCTCGAAAGCAGGTTATGTTACTAAAACTATTACAGGTGTATCACTTCAAAATGGTGTTTTAACGAATCTAAATGTTCAGTTGGCAAGCTTTGCCACAATTACGGCTACAGGTACCGTTATAAACTCTAATACAGGCGCACCAGTTGCTAATGCAACTATCCACTTCAGCAACTCTCAATTCGATGTTACTGCCACAACTAATGCATCAGGACAATATACTTTGAATAGTTTCTATGGAGGAACGTACGATATTACTGCAGGAAAATGGGGATTCCGTAACGATTGTAGCAACCAAGCGGTAACTGCTACTCCCTTAACTATCTATTTAACACCAGGTTATTACGACGATTTCGCGCTTGATTTCGGATGGACAGTTTCAGGTCCTTCAGCTAATGCATGGGAACGCGCATTACCTGTTGCTACAATGAATAACACAGCAATGGCTAATCCAGGAAGTGATGTAACGGGAGATTGTGGAGATTTAGCATTTGTTACAGATAATGGAGGTGGTGGTCCATGGGATAACGATGTTGATAACGGAGCTACGATCCTTACTTCACCTTCATTTGATGGAACTTTATATACTGCTCCACGATTATCTTATGCTCGTTGGTTCTATAACGGTGGCACTACAAACGGTCAACCGGATGATACGATGAGCGTTTATATTTCTAACGGAACAAGCACTGTTCTTTTAGGACGTACGTATGCCGGACAACCTTTACAAAGCCAATGGGTAAACGAGAGTTACCTTTTAAGCAACTATATTACCTTATCGAACAATATGCACTTGATTGTGAATATTAGCGACCCAGCTCCGGTTTTCAATATTGTTGAAGGTGGATTAGACAATTTCAAAATCGACGAAACAGTTGGTTTATCGACAGTTAACGGCAACAATGGTATTCTTAATGCCTACCCTAATCCTTTTACAAACAGCATTACGTTTACCTTAGCGGGTAACGATAAATTAGCTTCGACTTTGGTTATTACCGACATCACAGGACGCGTTTTAGAGCAAATCCAAGTTATGGGAAGCAATCAAAAAGTTGAAATGGGTAAAACATTACCTGTAGGTTTATACATCGCAAGATTGATGAAATCGGACGGAACGAGCACCGATATTAAAATCACTAAACAATAATTAGCATTATATCATAGAAAAGGCCTCCTATTCAGAGGCCTTTTTTTATGCACCTCAACCTGTTGAAAGACTTTATGAAGAAACAGGAAAGAGAGCGTGTTTAGTCTCAATATTTGTAGCTCATTTACGTTAGAGCTACATGTTTAAGGTTATAGGCAGTTTCATCGCAATATTCATTTTTGTTTCGACACCCGTTTCGGCCCAAAATAAGGCTAGGTGTCCTGAATCGACCGTTAAAAAATCGAACAAATATTTAGATGATGCCAAAGACGCGAAGAAATCACGAGATCCTTATAAAAAGATTAAGGAACTTGTATTAAAATCGCTGGAAGAAGATTCATTAAATGGAAATGCATGGTTGCTTTATGGCGATATTGCTTTCACTAACCATGACGATGAAAACATGGCTAAAGCTTATGCCAAGGTTATTGAAATTTGTCCTGATGCCAGTGCCGAAGCTTATTATCGTTTAGGGAATTATCAATACCAAACTAAAAACTATAAAGCGGCAATCGACAATTTACAATCGTTTTTAGACTTCAATAAAGTAAAAGAAGAAAATGGATTAGATGCAGCTCAGAAAATTCAGAGAGCGAAAATCATGTCGAATCCTGTGCCATTTAATCCAGTACCGTTGAAGAATGTCTCAGGTGGTGATCCTGAATACTTGGCAGTGATTTCACCCGATCAAGAAATTTGCTTTTTCACGCGTCGTTTTGATGAAGTAAAAAAAGGATCGTTATATCCGAGCAACGTTGAGAAATTCATGATGGCGACTCGTACCAATGGCGAATTCAACAAAGGTGAGCCTATGCCACCACCGTTCAATAAAGCTGTAAACGGAAACGAAGGCGGAGCAACTGTAACAATCGATAACAAACATCTATTTTTTACCGTAAACAAATCAGGTAACTTCGACATTTATACAAGTGATGAAGTAAAAGGAAAGTGGACAGAACCGGCAAGTATCGGAAGTAATGTTAATGACCCGAAATTATGGGATAGTCAACCAAGTGTTGCTCCTGATGGAAGATCGCTTTATTTCGCCAGTTTCCGTGACTCAATTAACATGACAAGTGATATTTATGTCACGAAAAAAGACGAAAAAGGAAATTGGGGTAAGCCGCAACCGTTACCTGCTCCTATCAATACAAAAGGGAATGAAAAAACTCCGTTTATGCATCCCGATAATAAAACATTTTACTTCAGTTCAGATGCATTACCTGGAATGGGAGGGTACGATATTTACATGACCAAATTAAAGGCAGACGGCGGCTGGTCGACGCCAATAAACGTTGGATATCCAATAAATACCGAAGCTGATGAAGTAGGTTTTTTTGTTAGTACCGACGGTAAAAAAGGATATTACGCATCAAACAGCCTAAAAGGAATCGGAGGTTATGATATTTATGAATTCGACTTACCCGAAAAAGTTCGTCCCGAAAAAGTACTATTCATAAAAGGAGAAGTTGAAGGAGATAAAGATGCCATTGCTTCTGCTAAAATTGAATTAAAGAAAGCGAAAGGAAAAGAGAATTACGAAGTAACCTATGATACCATCACTGGTAAATATGCATCGGTAGTTGCCTTTAACGACGACTTGATGTTGACCGTTAAAAAACAAGGTTACGCATATAACTCAGCCTACTTCTCAAAAGAAGACAGTACTTTAGAAGCGCCAAAGAAAGTAAATCTGCAATTAAAGAAAACGGAAGTAGGGCAAAGCTATAAACTCAATAATATTTTATTCTCAACAAGTTCATCGGAATTAAATCCTCAAGACAAAAACATACTTACCGATTTTAGTGATTATTTAAAATTAAATCAAGGATTAAAAGTAACTATCCAAGGACATACAGATAATGCAGGAAATCCCGCAGACAACATGAAACTTTCGGAAGATAGAGCAAAATCTGTTTATGATTTTTTAGCGCAATGTGGAATAGAAAAAATGCGATTATCATATAAAGGCTTTGGAGAAACAAAGCCTGTTGCCGGCAATGATAGTGAAGACGGAAAAGCACAAAACCGACGAACTGAATTTGTAATCTTAAGCAAATAAAAAAGCAATAAAAAAGGTCAACTCTATATTAGAATTGACCTTTACTTTTTATTATACCATCTTACTTACCAAGCCAATTCAACATATTTTTCTTAGCTGTTTCACTAGCCTTATCAGCATCCGTAATAAGGTATTCAACAAAAGGAGATTTCGTTAATTTCACTTCGATAGATCGAAGCAGTCCTCCCCTATTCACCAAAACTTTCATGGTATCACCCGGTTTATATGCTGCTACATATTTTGAGATGTCGTCAGTAAAACGATATTGGTCAATACCTATAATTTCGTCGTTCACGTTTAATCCGCCAATCCAAGCAGGTGAATTGCGATCGACGGATGTGATAGTACTTTTTGAATTAACTGCAATACCTAAATATGTCTTTTGAGAATTGATATTTGTTGTGGTGATTTCGCAAGCAACCGATTTTAGTGCCGTGGCAAATGGCATCATTTCAACACCGTAAACATACTTATCGAAGAACGATTGCATATCACTTCCTGCATACTTTGATACCAAATCAATAAACTCTTTGTCAGTATAGCCTCTATTGAGTTTTACAGCATATAAATCATACATCGCCTTCATTACATCATCGAGTGAGGATTTGCCATTAGAGCCACCTCTAATCATCATATCGAGAACGGCGCCTACAGCTGCTCCTTTAGTATAATAACTCACTGTACTATTGTTTGAATTCTCATTCGGACGATAGAACTTAATCCATGCATCAAAACTCGATTCACTAACAGGCTGCAACGTTGCACCCAATTGATTCATGCAATAAGAAAATCCTGATGCTACCTTCTCGAAATATTGAGCATCGCTGTAAAATCCACAGCGACGAGTAATCAAATCATCGTAGTAAGCTGTGAATCCTTCAGAAACATAAAGCATGTTTGTATAGTTCTCATTATCGTAATCAAACGGACCTAGTTCTGCAGGACGCATACGCTTCACATTCCATAAATGGAAATATTCATGAGCTACGAGATTCATAAAACCGGTATACCCCGACTCGGAACCATAACCAGTTCGAGAAGTCTGTAATGTGGTTGAATTTTTATGCTCTAGTCCACCGCCACCCGAACTCAGATTATGGACAATGAATAAATAACGTTTACAAGGATGTGATCCGAAAACTTTAGCGCATTCAGCTGTAACGCGAGCCATATCGGCGGTAATTTTCTCTGCATTGTAATTGGCATCACCAAACATGGCAACTTCATGAGGAACGCCCGAAGAAGTAAATTTAAGCACCTTGTGATTCCCAATCTCAAATGGTGCATCAACTAAATCATCGTAATTATCGGCTTTAACTTTCCAAGGATTCGCTGCATCAACAGGATCTAAGGCTACAGAAATAGTACTCCATTTCGAAAAAGGAACTACCTCTACTGTGCAAGGCGACTGCAACTGATTCTTAACAAACATAAAAATACTAGTGCCATTTAAGTAAGCATGGTCGGCATCAATAAAACTTGTACGCACAGTTAACTCATAAGCATAGACCTTATACGAGATAGAAATTTTCCCCTTAGCTGATTTTATCACCCATGAATTCTTTCTGTTACGCACAACAGTTAATGAATTGCCACTTTCATTTTTAGCAGAAAAGGCTTCAACATTCTTAGAGAACTCACGAACCAAATAAGAACCAGGAGCCCAAACAGGCATATGTAACTCGAGGTCACCACCTTTGGCGTTAAGACTCATTTGTACAGTTACATAATGAGTTTGAGGCTCATCAAAAATAAGCTTGTAATCCTGAGCTCTTGACAATTGAGCACAAGCGATAAGCAGAAATCCTACAATAATTTTTTTAAACATCCTGTGATTTTTAACAGGATAAATTTAAAACAAAAAATCAACAAAGATCAAATCACAAAGAGTTTGGTCGGCGTTTGCCATCTTTAAAATACAGACGTGACAAACGATTTTCTGTTAGTATTCGAGTAGCAAGGATAGAAATTATAGTACCGGATACTAAAATCACAAAAATTCGTGTGGGATGCAGCGGCAGATAATTTTCAGATGTAATCAACAAAATTATTTGCAATGGCGATGCAATCATCAAACATCGTCCGGCATAATTATTACCATCTACCCAAGTATGTTCACTTCGCATACTGTTCTTCGTTCGATACGCAAAATAACTTCCTACGTCGCCTGGATCGAGACTAAATTTAACACCAATACTGAATAAAATCAGCACAATAAAGACGCAAGACAACAAAACTATATTCATTACAAAATAATTAAAACAAAATTTAGAATTTACTACTTATTAAACATATTTTCTTTTAGTTCATCCTCGGTCATTTCTTTATAACCCTCAGGAATACTAAACAAGTTAGAATTCACTTTCTCTTCTTTCACAGAAACGGCAGTCATTTTAAAGTTCAATCCTCCATTACTCATGGAAAATTCCATAGGAGCTCCTTCAATTTTATCAAATGTTCCACCCCAATTTCCGCCACCGATAATACTTTTGGTAATCCACATAACTATTTTATCATCTCCGCCAGTTGAAATAATTACCTTTTGACAATCATACCCGGCAATTTTCTTTTTCTCAGAAGTAACATCAACCTTATTTGGCTTTTCTGCAGCACTAATTTCCTTCCTAATAGCCGACTTATTCCCCATCACATCCAACAACATGATTATTTCTTTGTCGGTACTTATGGTAACAGTTTTCATTCCCATCAGCCCTTCTGATTCACTTCTACTTTTACCGTTTTTGAAATAGGTAACTGACTCGGTCGGCAAATATGCCTTCTGAGCAGCAGGGAGATCTAAATCAGGATAAGATAAAGAATATGTTATTTTACCTTCACTAATTTGAGCAACAACGTTATTACATAAAGTTATGACAAAAAAGATTGCCAAAAAACAAATGCGATTCATCGACGAAATGCTAATTTTTTGCTAAGGTAAAAATTATTCGCAGTACTGCAAAAATCAATATAAAATTTGTAGGTTTATCCCCATAAAATACATGATATTATGTTTAAATCTAATTTGAGAAACCTTTGTGGAATAATATTGCTTTCCATAACTACGGTACAGGCTCAGCAAGGGGCAATTCAATTGGAAGATATATGGGGTAGCCCGAAATTATTTGCCAAAACGGAAGGAGGCTTTAGTTCGATGAAAAACGGAGATTTCTATACCAACACCGCAAATGGATCGACAGGCACATATATTGTTAAATACTCCTTTGCTACCGGAAAGGCTATTGACACCCTAGTAAAGCCAAGTCAATTGATCAATGGAAAAGATACTGTTGACTTCGTGAATTACACTTTTAGTCCCGATGAAAACTTGGTTTTATTATCTGCCAATACCGAAGCCATATACCGTCATTCAAGCCGTTCCGACTACTATGTTCTAAACAGAACTACGGGAAATATTCGCAAGATCTCACAAAACGGCAAAATGATGTACTGCACTTTTTCGCCTAAAAACGACAAATTGGCATATGTGAGAGATAATAACCTTTATTATTATAATTTGTCAGACGGGAAAGAAACTGCAATAACTACCGACGGAAAAAAGAATGAAATTATAAATGGTGCTACCGATTGGGTATATGAAGAAGAATTTAGCATGGATGTGGCCTTTCAATGGTCGCCTGACGGAAAAAAAATTGCTTTTTATAAATTCGATGAAAGCAATGTAAAAGAATTCAATTTGACTTACTATGGAGAACTTTATCCGCGTGAAGAAAAATATAAATACCCGAAAGCTGGTGAAGATAATTCTAAGGTAGATATTTATATTGCTAACATAGTCTCAGGAAAAACAATTAAGGCTGAGACAGGCTCTGAGCGTGAATACATTCCTCGTATACAATGGACAAAAGACGCCAACACTTTAAGTATTCAACGTAGCAATCGCCATCAAAATGTTTTGGAATTATTACTCTGTAATGCTACTGACGGATCATCGAAAGTAATCTTAAAAGATGAAAATAAATCATTTATCGAAATCACTGATGATTTAACATTTTTATCGAACGGCAAGCAGTTTATATGGACATCGGCGCGCGACGGATACAACCATATTTATTTATACAACCTCGATGGCACGCAAGTAAAACAAGTCACTTCTGGTAAATTTGAAATAACTCACTACTATGGATTTGACGAAGCATCCGGAACTTTTTACTATCAAAGTACCGAGATGAGTCCGACTGAAAAAAATATCTATTCAATCACATTAACAGGAAAGAAAACTAATTTAACACCGTCGCAAGGAGTTCACAATGCAGAATTCAGCGAAGGATGTAAATATTTTGTCGACACTTATTCATCATTCGGAAATCCGTTTACATGTACTGTTATAAGTAATAAAGGTAAAACGCTAAGGACATTAGAAGACAATCGCGATATGCGTGCAGAAATGCAGAAATTCCGCTTTGGAAAATATCGTTTCTTCTCATTCAAAACATCCGATCAAACCGAACTATTAGGTTGGATGATTTTACCTCCTGATTTCGACAGCACTAAAACTTATCCTGTTTTATTCAATGTTTATGGAGGTCCCGGAGTACAAACAGTGACGAACGATTGGGATGGTCCAAACTATTTATGGCATCAACTTTTAGCACAAAAAGGATATATCATTGTTAGTGTCGACAATAGAGGTACCCCTGGACGAGGAATTGATTTTGCTAATTGCATCTACAAAGACATGGGTAAATTAGAAGTAGAAGATCAAGTAGCGGCCGCTAATTACATGAAGAGTTTGCCTTATGTCAACAAAGACCGTGTAGGAGTTTGGGGATGGAGTTTCGGAGGATACATGACCTCGCTTTTAATGACGAAAGTGAATACAGTTTACAAAACTGGAATCGCTGTGGCTCCTGTAATCAATTGGAGATATTACGATAATATTTATACGGAACGATATTTGCAGACACCTCAAGAAAATGCCGATGGATATGATAAGAACTCCCCTATCACCTACGCTAAACAACTTAAAGGAAACTTCATGTTGATTCACGGCTCAGCAGATGACAATGTACATATGCAAAACTCAATGGACTTCGTAAATGCTCTCGTGAAGAATAACAAGCAATTCGATTTCTTCATCTACCCTAACCGTAACCACGGAATTAGTGGCGGTGGTGCGCGATTACATCTTTATACAAAAATGACTAACTTTATCCTCAATAATTTATAACAACAAAGTATAATATGGAACAACAATTCACCGAACAACAATTAGCCATTGCAACGGCACAAACCCGTTTCATGGCAAAAGTATTCAGCTGGATGACGCTTGCATTAATCATTACAGGTGGAATATCATTTCTAATATCAGGAAACATTGAAATCATGAATTTGATTTTCAGTAATTCTATGGTTGTAATTGGATTATTTATTGCTCAAATTCTATCAGTAGGATCTTTAGCAATATTCGTTAACAAACTATCGGCTTCTGTAGCGACCTTCATATTTGTCCTTTATGCAACGTTAACAGGAATAACACTTTCAACGATATTTGTCGTTTACACTTCCGCATCTATTGCTTCAACCTTTTTCATCACTGGAGCAACATTCGGAGTAATGGCTGTTTTGGGATTCGTTACGGGACGCGATTTAAGTAAATTAGGATCAATCCTAATGATGGCATTAATTGGAATGGTAATCGCTTCAATTGCTAATTGGTTCATGAAAAGTGAAACTATTTATTGGATCACGACTTATGCAGGAATTTTAATCTTCACAGGATTAATTGCTTACGATACTCAAAAAATCAAAGGGTATGCTGCAATTTCACCTGACGATACCGAGAATTACCAAAAAGCGTCGATAATGGGTGCTCTTTCACTCTATCTCGACTTCATTAACCTTTTCTTGTTACTCTTAAGATTATTCGGAAGAAGAAAATAATTATTCAATCAATATAGAAACACCGCTGACGAATAACATCAGCGGTGTTTTTTATTTATCCTCTACCCATAGTGGATTAGGTAAGCGTATACCTAAATAAATCGATACTAAGCGAAGAACAACAATAAAGGTTGCTCCTAATACAAATCCGATGAAGGCTGCCTTAAAAAGCATCCAAATCGCTAAAAACAACCAACAACCAGCAAATGATGCTACTGCGTATAATCCGCCGGAAGGGCGAAAAATAACAGGCATTTCATTGTTTACGATATCACGAAAAACGCCTCCAGCTACTCCAGTAATAACTCCCATTAATGAAGCGGGAAATATAGGCAATCCTGCATTCAATGCAGCTACCAATCCCGCCATCGAAAATAATCCAAGTCCGATTGCTTCAACCGTATTTGTTCGGCGATGCATCTTCTTAGCTAATCGATGAAACAACGGTATATAAACAAAAGCTATTGTTATAACTAATACCACAATAAGATATTCCTCGTGTTCTACCCAGAAAAAAGGCCTACGGTTCAGTAAAACATCTCTCAAGGTTCCTCCACCAAAGGCTACTATCAAGGCCAAACTATATGCGCCAACGATGTCCATTTTCTTCTCGGCAGCATTAATCATTCCCGACAAAGCAGAAACCACAACCGCAGCTGCTTCAATATAACTTACCAACATAGCTACAAAATTTAGTTGCAAAGTTAGGGTAATATTATATCTATTTTCAAAGGGATATGGAGATAGACGATCAAATAACTACTTTCGCATCATCTTAAGTTCGATTTCATGAAAAAGACAACCTTGTATATCGCTATCCTATTCTGTTTATTTTACCAAAGCGGACTAGCTCAGAATCAACTTCCGGCAGGACTTAAAAAACTTGCGGGTGGCTGGGTAGGAACAAGCGGACAATCGAAAGTTCTCGAAAGTTGGATGTATGTGAATCCCCATTTGATGTATGGCAGCGGCGCAACAATCAATGAAAAAGGTGATACCGTTCAAACAGAATCATTAAAGATATCGATCATCCGAGGAATGACATTTTATATTCCTTCGATACGTGTGAATGGGAAAATTAAATCAACTCCCTTTATGCTAGAAAAGGAAGAAGAATCGTATTGGCGATTTACAAATAACTCACACGACTTCCCGAAAACAATCGAATATTGGCTCACCGACATTAACCATATGAAAGCGAGTATAAGTGGTCCCGATGAAAACGGAGGAACTAAAACAATTGAATTCATTTATGAAAGATTCAAAAAGCAATAAAAAAAGGTCTCGTTAATTGTTACGAGACCTTTTTATTTTAATGAACTTTTTTTTTAGAATGTTCCTTTCAATGATACAAATACATTTCTTCCCGGAGCATTAATTCCGCTGGCAAACGTACGGTATTGAAGATCGAAAATATTATCGACACCCGCTTGAATTGAGATGCCTTTATAAATTTGATATCCTGCTCTTAAGTTTAAAGTGAACCAAGCCGGCATTCCCATATCAGTAGCATATTGCTCATTATCTTCTCCGCCTAAAGAGTAGTTCTTTAACAATTTAGCACCGCTAAAATTGATAAAGAAATCAGCATTGAATTTATTGTTCGAATAGCTGAATGACGTGCGAGCCATGAATGGAGCGATATGATCGAGTGGTGCATCTGTTGAATCTGTTTTCACTCTTCCATACGTGTAATTTAATCCCAACGACATCATAAAATGATCATCAAGTTTACTGATGAAGTTCGATGAGAATCCGAAGATATACGCTTTATCTTTGTTCTGATTAGCATATACTCTACTCATTGTTCCGTCATACATCAATGAATCACTTCCGTTATATGTAAATGTATCAACTACAGCTACATCTTTGAAAGTAGTGAAATACATGGTGTTTTCCCAACGTGAATTACCATTAAAGATTTTAGTTATTCCTAACTCATAGTTGATAGTTTTCTCAGGCTTTAAATCGACATTCGGAACGATAACCATTCCTGGAGCTGATCCAAATATTTTCGACATATCATCTACATTAGGAACTCTGAATCCTGTTGATAATAACAACGATAATTTGAGATCATCAGAAGGAGAATGAATCAATCCGATGCTTCCTGAAACTACTGGAGTTTTTTGTTCGATATCAGTATATGGCAAATGGAATAACAATGCAGTATCAACCAAAGTTGAGTGCAAAGTTGAATAGCCTCCGCGAATTCCGTCAGTTAATGTTAATTGATCGTTGATCGTCCATGTATGAGAGAAATAAACAGCATAATTATTCATGTTATTTTTACCATCTGGATAACGAGTATCTAAAGCAACTGTTGATCCATCTTCGATGTTCTCTTTGTTCGCAGTTGATTTTAAATTATTCAACTGAGCATCGAGTCCGAAACGAATTACATGGTTTTTAGTTGAACGCTGCAAATCGAGATTCGCTCCCACTACTCCAACTTTTTCGATTCTGTTATTTCTGTTTTTACTTCCGAATCCTCTATTATGACGACTTTCTTCCAATGCTTGGTAATTCAATCCGAAATGAATTTGCTGAAATAACGATTCTTCATTTTTTATATTGAGATCATAAGCAGTTAACAAACGGCTTTGGGGACCATAATACCATTCAGCAGAATTCAATCCGCTACCCTTTGGATCTGTCAAACGATCATAACGAGGAACATCAGTAGAATTTGAATATTGAATATTCAATCCGTGGCTGATATGTTCATTTTGTTGAAACAATAACTTCTCCACTAAATCATATTGAGAATATCCGCTTCCCACTTGAAGATAACGATCGCTATTTTTCACTAACGAATCTACGCCATTGATATGTTCAACATAATACGGACGTTCGCCATAAGAACCATTGTAGAAAGGATTCTGGTTTTTCCCTCCCATCAAATCATCGAAAGTTGAATAAGTAAACGAAGTCATTGATGCGAGTTTTTTTCCTCCATAGTTGAAATCGAGATGAGAAGTCGATTCATTATTTACTGAACCGTATCGAGTAAATACATTTAACTTCATATTAGCCTTTCCGTTAGCTCCTGCGAGCATTGGCTTTTTAGTGTATAAATGAATCACTCCACCCAAAGCATCACTACCATAGATAGTAGAAGAAGGTCCATAAAGAATCTCAACGCGATCTAAGGAATTATTATCGGTTTTAATAATATCTTGCAAGTGACCAGCACGATAAATTAAATTATTCAAACGAACACCATCGATTACTAATCCGATACGACTGGCTTCGAATCCGCGTAAAGTTGGACTACCTCCACCCTGCTGACTCATTTGCACTTGCAGACCTTGCTTAGCGAGTAAATCGCCTGTAGATTGTGCATGAGAATTTTCAATATCAGAAGAAGTTAAAACTTTCACCTCCTGAGAAACCGTCTTTCGCGACTCTTCCGTTTTGTTCACTGAAATAACGACCTCTTTTAAAGAGACTTTTTTCGACACAGTGGTATCGATATTTACAGTTTGTGCATAAGAAGCACAAGCCATAGAACTAAGTAATATAGAACTTAAGAATGTAATTTTTTTCATAGTAATGATTTAATCAGACATAATAGACCAACACTTCGTATACACGAAGTGAATAAAGCAGTATATTAAGCGATTAACTGAGGTGGAGGAGTAAAAACCTCAGAAGAAGGACAAGAGAAAAATATTTTACTTCTCAAAGAATATAATTCACAAGAAAATGAAAGAGGAACAAAATAAGCATATGTAGTGCCGATAAAACTTAACGAAAACAAATGCGCACTAGTATCGGGAAGAGACTTATTACTTCTGCAATTCCTTCGAATGAAGCTTTTAATTTCATTTACAACATCATCTTCCTTCTCATCAAAAACAACACTTAAAACAATTTTATTATGAATGATGGTTTCACTTTGAATATCAAACAATTTTCCATCAATAAGAATCTCCCCTTCTTCGACCAAAGCTTTTTGATAATCGGCTTTTGATAAAACGATCTGTTCGAAATCAACCTCACCACGATTCATCTTCGAATGAATTTCGGATTTAAGTGCCTGTTGTTGAAAAAGTAATAGCAGCATAAATCCGCCTCCTTGAAGAAGGAGAATCACCAAAAATATGCCCGACAATGACTTTTTCAAATACTTTGAATGTTAATAAGTAATATGGCTATAAATGAATAAACTAATATCATTAACTGTTGGAAGGCTAAAATAAACAGCTGTACAAATCTAAAAAAAGAAATCGAATCTTACTTTTGCATTATGCAATCTACTGCTTACATTTTATCGGGAAGTAATCTTGGCGACAGGATGAAAATGCTGTTAGATGCAGAAGCCTTAATTGCAACTAATGCAGGTATAATTTCTGCAGTATCAAAAGTTTATGAAACTGCAGCCTGGGGAAATACCAATCAATCTTCCTTCCTGAATAAAGTAATTAAAATCACAACGCCACATTCTCCCGAAGCGCTGCTAAATATTTTACTGGAAGCTGAATTAAAATTGGGGCGAGTAAGGCACGAGAAATGGGGCCCAAGAACCATCGACCTCGATATTTTATATTTCAACACGGAAGTCATTATTACAACAAATCTTACCGTTCCTCATCCTGAAATCGCCAACCGACGATTTACGTTAGTGCCATTATGTGATATTGCTGCCGATTACATTCATCCGATAGTAAAAAAAAGTAATATTGAATTATTAGATTTATGCAACGATCAAAGTGAAGTAAAGCTATTTAGTCAACCTTAACCATGAACACCTCTTTACCATATTCGTATATTGCCATAGAAGGAAACATTGGAGCAGGAAAAACTTCATTGGCTAAAATTATGTCGACTAAATTCAATGCCGATTTAGCATTAGAAGAATTCGCCGACAATACTTTTCTGCCTCAATTTTATGAAAATCCTGAGCGATTTGCATTCCCTCTAGAAATGTCATTTTTAGCAGAACGATATCAGCAATTAAAATCACAACAAGAATTAAGCACTGCTCAGAATAATTTATTAATTAGTGATTATATCTTCGAGAAATCGATGCTTTTTGCGCAAGTAAATTTGAGTAATCATGAATTGGACTTATTCCGACGATTTTTCATGATGATTAATCAATCGTTAAATAAACCTGAGTTAATACTTTACCTTCATAAAACGACCCCTGCTTTACTTAGCAATATTGCCAAACGCGGACGAGATTATGAGAAATCGATCCCAGGTGAGTATCTCGATAAAGTTACTGGTCAGTACTTGCATCATCTAAAGCATAGTCCTTCAGATTCTGTAATTATTGTTGAAAGTGATGATCTCGATTTCGTAGAAGAACCAGCTCATTTGAGGTATTTACTTGAACTTGTTCAAAATTCCCACCCTAAAGGCTTACAAAGAATCAAGCCTGATTTGGGATGAAAAATGCATTAATCAGCCACTTAAAGCGCTGAAATGTGGTCATTTATCCAACTTTTATTTATTATTGCACTATCAAATCACCAAAAAACACGATATTAATGAAAATCAAGCACTTACCACTTGTCCTGTTAGTATGTTTCGGCGGACAGTTGTTTGCGCAGTCGGGCAACACGAATTACGGACTACCAAAAACGAAGGAATACGACCGTTTATCGGCAGGAGTAACAGTTGGCGTTAGTCACTTGTTAGGCGACCTTTTGAAAGGCAAACAAAATAACAATCGTTTCCTAGAGCAAGCTGAAATGAAGCCTGCTTTTGGTGCCCAAGTACACTACCAATTAACTCACTCAATCGGATTACGTGCTCGCGGAATCGTTTCGAAATTTGGAGCAAGAGATGCTGATTATCTCGATACATTAACAAATCAACCAGTTTCTATTGGAGGATCTAATCACTCTTCTACTTATCCTATCAGTGAAGTAATGGAAAGTAAAATGTTTGAAAGCTCATTAGAAATGACTTATAACTTTGGAAATATCAGTTTCCTCGATAGAAATAAGAATTTTCATATGGTAGCCACATTAGGTATTGGATTATTCAATTTCGATGCAACTGTAAAGGAAGATTCTGTAGGAAGCCGAATACTTCGTGAATCTGGTAACATTACTGAATTAATGGTACCTGTTTCATTAGGATTTAAATACAAAATCAACAAAGTTGATGTAGGAATGGCTTTTGAATATAGAAAATCCTTCACCGATAATGTAGATGCTACAGTAAAAACTTTCTCTGAATACGATAACTACTTAATGTTAACAGCAGGTGTAAACTATACATTCGGTAAGAAAAACAAACCGATGGAATGGGTTAACCCTATGGAAGTTGTTTACAACGACCTTGCCGACATGAAAGAGAAAATCGATATCCTTTCAGGAGATAAAGACAAAGACGGAGTATCTGACTTATTCGACAAAGACAATAATACACCGGAAGGTGCGAAAGTATATGGCGACGGAACTGCAGTTGACACTGATGGTGATGGTGTAATTGACAGTAAAGATGCTGATCCGTTTACTGCTAAAGGAGCTAAAGTTGATGCAAATGGTGCTGAAACTGATACTGATGGTGACGGTGTTGCTGATAGCCGCGACTTAGAACCAGGAACTCCTCAAGGTTCATTGGTAAACTTCCAAGGTATTACTTTAGCTAAACCAGGTGAATTTGGTAAAGATGGTCTTTCAGGATCTGGATCTAACGGTAAAAACGGAACAGGATTCTTACCTAGCGTATTCTTCGATTTAGGAAATGCTGGAGTTAAAAATATCTACCACGATCGTATCTTAGTAATCGCTAAAGTAATGAAGGCTAACCCAGATCTTAAAATTACTATTACTGGTAATTGCGATGTGAAAGGTGGTGATAACGAAAATCAAAAACTAGGACTACGTCGCGCAGAAAACGTGAAGAAAATCTTAGTAAGCGAATTTGGTATCGATGCAGCTCGCTTAACAACTGAAAGTAAAGGAGAAAAAGATCCTATGGCTAGCAAGTTGAACGCTATGAATCGCCGCGTTGATTTCGCTGTTGATCAAAAATAATTCAAGAATTTAGCTGAAAAGCTTAAAATAAAAATCCCGGGACATTCAATTGTCTCGGGATTTTTTCTTTTCAAACGTTCCCTGTTTCATTTGAAAGAAACAAATATTATTTTTTGTTGTTGATATGTTGAACTTAGTTTGTTACATTTGTTTCAGGGCAATTTCTTTATGAGCAAAATATCTTTCTTCTACGACTCAAACTCAGTCTACAAGGTGAGTTTGAAAGCGCTAGTTAAGCGCGACTTTATTATTGAGGAAATGGACCAAAACACTGGTATCATAAAGGCAAGTACCAAGAAAAAACTTTTAAAACCATCGATTAAAATCGAATTAGAAATTAAGCCTGTTTCAGACACGCAAACTTCACTCGACATTAAATCCATTTCCGATAAATCATGGATTACCCCCGATGAATATGAAGCTAAAGCGGAACAGAAATTCATCAATACACTTTATAAGTGTTTCGATGCAATGTAATTTTTTAAGTGCTTAATCTACTTGATATAAACTCAAGCTTTTTTCATCCGACTTCACAACAAACATCATTTCACTATCCGATACAATTATCGGTATACTGATACCTGCTTGAGGGAAACCTTCGTATACCGTTCCGTTTCTGTTTAAGAGGTAAAAACGGTTGTCGGTCACTCCGCGGAAAGTAATTAACGACTTACCTTGTAATGTTAAAATGGATGCATCAGTCAACTCTCCTGCATCGGTTTTGTATTTAAAAATCACAACACCATCAGCAGTTGTTGCTTGAATTTCACCCGGCTTGAAAACCAAAAAGTCATTTTCATTATCTCCATTAACATCAATAGGTAATATTGAAGAAATATCTGTTTGCTCCGTAATAAATAAATCAGCTGTTATGCCATCAGCCTTAGCAACCTTCACTGCTCCATTTTGTGAAAACATGAATAAGCTTAATGTATCAGCAGGTGCGAAAATGGCACTCTCTTTTATGTCCACTAACTTTTCCTTTAGCGTGAATTTTCGATCACCTTTTTTATCGGCAAAGAAGCAAGTTCCCGATTTATCATTTATCGTTAAATAACTAACTCCATTTAACGTTGATAACCAAACTGGCATCTGTACTACATCTTGCAATTTAACGGTGCTAAAGCCTTCTAATGGCTTCCCAGTATAAGAATACCCATATAAACGCATGTTGGAACATGGAATAAAGAATTGTCCGTTTACAGAAGGATTTAATGGTAGCAACGACATTCCTGCTGACGCACCTGCTGGCAATCGAATCGGATAATTCCCAACATTAGCGCCGGTCGAATCAAGTAGATAAATAAACGAACCCGTATTGAAAAGGTATTGGTGATCACCTGCACCATACATATCTATTGCATTAACGCTTCCCTTTATCGTACTTTCTAAGGTTTTCTTCCATTTCACTACTCCATCCCTTCCTATAGCATATAATTGCAAACGCTCATCTTGCGCAAAGATTAAATCACCTTCTTTAACAGGAATAAATGGACCCGCTGCAATAGTTGTATCCAACTTCGTATTCCATACTAAATGTGGACCTTTTACTCCATCATCATAATATCCTAAACAGCCATTGGTATTAAATACACCGTCTTTACTTGCAATATTTAATACGAGTCCATTCCAGCTCTTCAATTTCTCACTGTATTTCGCTAACCAGCTTACCCATTGAGGAGCTGCAACGCTTCTGAATATTTTTTCACTTTGAGGTATACTACCATAAAAGAATAAACTTCCTTGCTGAGGAACAGCACTTACCAATGAAGAGAAACGAGGATCAGAATTTAAGAGGTTGTTAGTCTTTATGTCATTAATATAACCTCTTAGCGACGAGACTTGATTAGATGCAAGGAAGTATCCATTAATGATAGTATAATAACAACGATTCATGCGTCCGAATAAAGGCCCGAAAACTGAAGGAAGCACATCGGGAACAGGAATATAACGTATAGCATTGCCGTTATATGATTCTTCAGCATTGGTACTACCAGCAACGGTTGCCGATAAATCACTCAATTGTTTCTTACAAACAGCTTCGTTTTTTACACTGATAGCAGTAAAGTAATGATTGTCGTTTCCAGTCGATACAGGCTGAGTCACAATAAGTGAAATTTCATTGCCCATCCATCCAGAAAAATATTTGCGATATCCTGCATTACGTTTTATCTCATCAGGACCCGATGCATTGCGATTTAAATAGGTCTCAAGGTTCGTTAACCATAATTGAGGATCACTAATTCCCCATACTACCGCTGCAGCCGTACGTGATGGCATGATCGAAGTAACTTTAATAGGAACGCTTTTCTGCTCACTAAACAACGATAAAAATTGAATACTGTCGTTTACGATCGTTGTACCTTGAAAGGTGATTTGGTTAGGATGCAAATCCATTTTAGCTATCGACCAATCCCCTACTCTCTGTAAAGCATCCATTTTTATGCCTGCCTGGACATTCAATTGCGAACTTACCCACTTGTAAAATCCTGAGTAACGAATCGCAACCAATAAACTCTTTTCTTTTCCTTCTGTGAAAGGAAGCAAACGCAAAGCAGGCGAAGGACTCTTAGCTGAACGCTGCTGACGTATGGCATCTTCTACTAAATATGGAGTATAGCTTCCAATAAACATCCCTTTTGAAACCGTCCACGAAAATGTCTGACGATCACTAGTAGTCATTTCGCGAATATCAACCCCGTTATAGTTTCTTAGTTGAATATCATCGGTAGAATGCAGTAATGCTTTTACTAATTCATCGGCTTCGCCATCGGGATTGGCACCCACTAGGCGGATATAAAACAACTCGCTAAAGCTATTTGGACCGGTAACATGTCCTGAGATGATTAAAGGACTATCCTTAAAAATATCCTTCATCACTTTATTGTTCACCATCACCGAATCGAGACGAATCAAACTTTTGTACCATGAATCAAGAACAGGAACGGAATCATGCTCCTTAAAAAATCCAGTGCGTGCTAACTGTTGTAAGTTCCCTGATGAAGGATCAACTGAGATCAACCACGCTACGTCAGATGGAACTGCCTCGAAGGCTTTCGACGACTCACCACGGTAATATTGATAGTATAGAAACCCACCTGCCACCAACAAAAGGATGACAACTGAAATAATCGATGAGCTAACAACACGTTTCATGTACCGGAGTTTCTCAAAGCTACGTCACATGACTTCGTTAATGCACACCGTGAGTGATGCACTTATCTACATATCAATGTTAATAGAATACATGAAAATACGAATACACTAAATAATATATTTTATGAATATATATATTAATTTAATGAATGAAATAAATTAAAACTCGCAGAGTGACCTCTCGATATATTTTAATTTAAATTTTGATTTAAACCAACAAACTGCATATTCTGCTCCCTCGCAATTTGCATTTAACGCCTCTTAAAAAGTAATGGTCAACTAGTTTTGAATATGGTCAAATGAGAACATATCTGCATAATTATTCGAAATACTTACTGCAGTTGTTCCACTCGCTGTGACTACAGGATTATCAACAATTGAGAGATCATAAGGATTTCTGAAAAATTCCAGAATATCCGTTTTGAGGTTAAGTTGAGGTAAAGTTGTTGTTGTTATAACTAACGGCTGACTGCCAAATGAGATATCAGCCCAATGCAAAGCATAGGTATTATTAGATGTTTTATATCCGCTGATATGGTATTGATAAGTGCTATCAATTGTTCCTGCAACCGGAGAATTCCCCTCCAATTTAACAAAGATATAGCCGGTATTCCAGTCCCAAACCATGCCGTTCGACGGATCTAAATCGCCCGTTTGAGCTCCTTGAACGGTCTTCGCACTATCTACTCCTATTAGGAATCGTACACCTTTATAAGAGCCTACAGGAAGTCCGCTGATGGTTCTTTTGAAGCCCGTCTTGCCCGACTGATCTATCAAATAATAATCGGCTGGAAGAGTAACTACAGTACCGTCATCCTTTACAAAAGAGAAATTAGAAACATAGTATCGAAGTGCCGTAACCGTAAAAGTCTCACCCGATGAATTGGTATAAACCGAATCTCCCGCAACATTCAAAGGAACCGAACCTGCCATGTTATTGAAGATAATTTTGGCTGATCCTGTTGAGGTATTGCTTCCTGTTCCTCCCGATTGTTCATCGTCTTTCTTGCATGCCGAAAAGGTTATCAATAACACGCTAATGAATAGAAGTAGGGAGTTTTGCTTTTTCATGGATTGACTTTGTGTATTGCAATATTACGAAAAAAGGGAGCATCAAACAATTGCCAACTATCGCTAAATAAACAGGGCAGGAGAACTACTTATCCCCTGCCCTGTTTCGATTGGACTATTTTTAATCTTTTTTTTGGAAGATAAAATTGTCCTGCGAGAAGTTATAGGTTAAACCTATCACCGATCGTAATGTGGTAAACATCGTATTGCTCGACTTCGGTTCGCTAATAGCTTTCTGTGCCATAATATCAAGAGCAAATTTCCTGTATGATACTTGCACTCCAACTCCACCTAATAGGGTTTGCATTCCTGTACGGCTCTGCAATACATCCTTCAGGTACTCACCCTTCGTCTTTTCATAATTCACCAATATCGAAGGCAGTACTTGAAATCCGCAACCGATGTCAATCTTAAAGAACAAACATGATGACGCCGAAATACTATTGCCAATTCGCTCATTAAATGCGTTAGTGCCATTCAGCTTCCCCATTCCATTTAACATGATTCCCCATTGCTTATAGCCCATTAGATAGGTGGCCATAATAATTGCATCATTTGCTCCTGTGCCTGGTTGATTAAGAATGGTGATACGCTGCCCGTTTCCGTTATCGCGATCGTCGCCAGTAGCTAACTTTACTCCGGCCCCAACAATTAATCGATGTTTAAGATCGGACGTTATGGTATCATCAAATAGATGATAACCCGCAGTCAAGGTAAGGTCACCTAATCCTTCTGCAACTGTTGAAGAAGAACCTACTACTTCTTTGTTGGTTGCATATGGAAGTACCATATTTAATTCAATGCGCGGATGGACGAAATAGCGTGCACGGAGTTCGGTGACCCTAAACACCTCATAAGTTGAAACGCCGGCAGCACCATGACCAGCATGTTCTGTTTTGAAATAAGATCCGTCGGGAAACAATTCGTTTGAGCCCGTGAAATAATCACCTTTGAATGCTCTATAACGATTGTAAACAGCAATAAAACTATTCTTTTCATTAGGCATTATGCCCATATAGGCGCCACATACATCACACGCAGTTACTGTGGTTTCCGTTAGTACGAAAACCATCAGCAACATTATTATTTTTTTCATTATTTATTGTTCTGAGAATCTTTTATCCGTGATAAAAGTTTGATCAGTTAAAGTGTTTAAGAAAGCAATAAGTTGTGCCTTTTCTGCATCAGAAATCGACATATTACCGCTTGAAAGCAGTGGATCAATTGTTGAACTTTGAACGATTGTTGAACGATAATGATCGATCACTTTACTTATAGAACTTAATCTACCGTCGTGCATATAAGGATACGACAAGACAATATTTCTTAAAGTAGGCACTTTGAATTTCCCTGAATCGGCAGCTAGCGTTGTTATTCTAGCTCGACCTGGATCAGTGAAATGTGCATCAAGTCCGTTATTTCGGTACGACAGATCCGTTAGTAAAGGTTCTTTATGACAAGAAGCACATTTGCTTTTGAAAATAGTATATCCACTATCTTCGGTTGCTGTAAATGTTGTTTGTCCGTTGCGAACCTGATCATATTTTGAATTGGCAGAAATCAAACACGACATAAACTGTGATAATGCTCTTAATATTCCTTGAGAAGTAATTGTGTCACTACCATATGCCGATCGGAACATGGCAGGATAAAACGTTGAACGATTCAATTTGGCAATTACTCCATTCAACGTTTCATCCATTTCCACAGGATTCGTTATCGGCCCGATAGGCTGTACTTCTATATGATTTGAACCACCATCCCAGAAGAATTCACTATGCCACGCTAAGTTGATGAGCGTAGGTGAATTTCTGGTTCCTAGTAAATTATTTATACCATGACTTACTTTATGATCTACTTGAGCAAATGCACCAAATTGTTGATGACATGTACCACAATGAACGGTACTGTCTTTCGAAAGTACAGGGTCATAAAACAACTTTCTACCAAGTGTAAAACCAGCTGTTGTTACAGGATTATTTTGCAATTGCCCAGAAGGTGCCGGAAAACCATCAGGTACGTAAAACAAAGGCTTAGGCGTTTCTGTAGTTTCATCATCTGACTTTTTACAAGATGATAAAAATGCAAAGGCAAAGACAATCGTAAGACAGAAGTAGAGGTTTTTCGACATACGTCAAAGATATTAAAGAATCTAGAAAGATAAAATTGCTAGTGACTTCAATCACTTAACATCATTATGAATATGATCGAAACTGAACATGTCAACGTAATTACTTGCTAATGTCATTGCTTGTCCACCAGGCGACATTACAGTACCATTCGAAACTATTGAGTAATTAATAGGGTTCTTAAAAAATTCGAGTACGTCAACCAACATATGCACTTCAGTTTCGCGTTTATTACCGTCGACAATTAATGTTGATGGATCAAAGTCGATATGTACTCGACGTTGAGCATTAGTATTATTCGAGTTTTTATATCCCCCGATATGATACATAAAATCACCACCAGCTGCCGGACAAACGCCTTCCAGTTTTAAGAAGATAAATCCAGAGCTCCATCCCCAGTACATTCCGTTAGCAGCATCTAAAGCACCTTGTTGAGATCCTGCTACATTTCGTGCACTATCTACACCAATTGTGTATTCAACACCTTTATACTTTCCACCAGGAATATTTTCAAGAACTGCTGAAATAGAATTTGAATCTGCTTCATCGATCAAGAAAACTTGATCAGGTACATCATACATCGAACCGTCTTCTTTAATCAAAGAAACATTCGAAACATAATACTTGAATTTTGTTACTGTAAATGTTTCGCCTGCACCATTAGTATAGTTTGTTGCACCAGATACATCTAAGTGAGTAGTGCCTGCAATATTGTCGAATTCAAGAGTTACTTCACCTGCTGCGTAGGTTGTAGAAGTTGATGCAGGAGTAGCTGTATCATCATCATGCTTACATGATGCAATAAAGAACATTGTAGATAATGTAAAGAGTGATAAATAAATTGATTTTTTCATTTTGGCTTTGTTTAATAGTAAATACATAGAGGATGAATACCACAAGTAGATTATCAATATGAAATTGATAATAACCAATGAATTCACCAGAAAGAAAATGGATTAAAGAATTAATCCACTAAGTATTCAATTAAACGAGCGGTGGATGAAATATTGCACCGGAAATGCCTTCTTCCAATGGCTGAATATCTACAGATGCTGATACTGTAGTTGAATTGCGATAAAAATGAAAACAATATTGATCTTGTAGAAAATAAACAATTTCGCTTTTTGCAGAAATGCCTGATGATGGAGATTTCTCCCTTTCATCTTCACGCTTCAATTCCTTCTTTAAAGCACAGGAACCTTTACAGCAGTTATCGGGAATGTCTTTTTTAACACAAAGCTCTTTCGCGAAATAATCACGATTCAATTCAAAGTCAATAACAATAATGGATCTGCTTACCGATTCTGTTAAAATGGCAAGGATCAAAAATATTGCAACGATGAATTGTGATCTCACGATGCTAAAGTATGAAAAACATTTCCGATCATTTATGACTTCAGCCATGAAAAACTCACAACTAATTAATTGTCAATTACTTAAGTTGCATTACTCGTATTATTTTCATGAAAAATCCCTGATTTGCACTTTCATTTTACCACAATTTTGCATGATTTTTATCATTACCCATCAATAAGTTATATCCTTATTTGGAATTATTCTAATTAATTTACTTTCTTCGCAGTCTTAATTAGAATCATTCTAAACAGTGTTGCTTTTACGACCAAATGAAAAATAAATTATTCATACTAACTTTATTGTTAGTTATTTACAGTTATAAAACTGAAGCGCAATCCGATTCAACACTTACAAAATCACAGCGATGGGATTACAGTGTTTACGGGAATTTGAACTACTATAAGTTTAATTGGGATACTTGGACCGACAAAAGAGCTGCGATAGATGGTGAGCGTTTTATTATTGAAGGCAATTACAAGTGGACGCCTAAAATCAGCTTAAATGCTGAACTCGAAATTGAGCATGGCGGTGTTGGAACTGAATTAGAATTCGACAAATTTGAAGAGTTCGGTGAGTTCGAATATGAAATTTCAAAAGGCGGTGAAATATGGATGGAAGAAATGAATTTAAGTTTCAAACCAACCGATCGTTTGGAAATCCAAGCCGGAAGAATTAAAGTGCCTTTTGCATTACAGTATACTTTAGATGAACCTACTGATTTTTTAACAGCCATGTTACCAGAAACAGAAGCTACCCTTTTACCAACAAACTGGACTGAATATGGTGTCTCAGCTCATTATACATTAGGCGAATTACACCGATGGAAAATTCATGCCGCATATATCAACGGTCTCGATGGAACAGCTTTTTCTTCTGCTAATTTTATTAAACGCGGAAACCAACGTCGCTTCGAACAAGTGAATGCAGAAAATTGGGCTTTTGCTGGAAGAATCGATTATAATTGGGGATATGATTGCGTTGCTGGTGTTTCATTTTACAGAGGTGATACGCGTGATAATCGTCCGAAACCCGATTTTAAAAAACATGCAGTTGTTCAATTGCTTGATGCACATGTGGGATTCAAAGAAAAATCATTGTATGTCAGAGCAGGCGTTGTTTACGGAACAATTCAAAATTCAGAAGCGTTATCAGAAGCAAATAGAAATCTCTCTAATAACTTAAATGTAAAACGTACTCCTGTTGGTGCATCTGCTTTGGGATATTATGGTGAAGTTGGATATGACTTCTTAAGCTTAGTTCCTTTCTTTCAAAGACAAAATAAAGGCGCTGATTTCGTTGTGTATGGTCGATATGATTTTTATGATTCGATGTATAGTACACAAGGTCAGATTTACAACAATCCACGTTGGGAACGATCAGCAATTAGCGGAGGAATTAAATGCAGTGTCCACCGCGACATACAATTAAAACTGCAATACTCTACAAGAGAAGTTGGTGCAGCCGCTGCTACCACTCCCGATAGCGGAACTACTGAAGAAACCATTGTTGCGGGAGTAGCTTTTATTATAAACTAAACAAATAAAATAAATTCAATCACTTTTATAATTATGAAAACAACCTACAAATTATTAATTTTAATTTCATGC
>JAHEYP010000014.1:0-7070 GCA_023251535.1 Bacteroidota bacterium | reverse complement strand
TACGAGAGAAGTCGGAGCCGCTGCAGCAACTACACCCGACAGTGGAACAACAGAAGAAACAATCGTTGCCGGAGTAGCATTTATCATCAACTAAAAGATTAAAATAACATTCAATCACTTTTATAATTATGAAAACAACCTACAAACTATTAATTTTAATTTCATGCATCTTTGTTTCTGCATCATGTAATAAGGATGATGACAATTCTTCAACTCCTACAACAGTTGATTATCAACCGGAATTGAAGAACATTTCTCAATTAGTAATCACTGCAACTTATCTAAATCTGAATAACGAAGCAGGTGATTTAGTAACAGCAGTTTCCAATTTAAAAAATAATCCTTCAACAATCACTTTAGAGGCTGCGCGACAAGCTTGGAGAGAAACACGTCTGCCATGGGAACAAAGTGAAGCCTTTTTATTCGGTCCCGTTGAGCAACAAGGAATAGATCCTTCAATCGACAGTTGGCCCGTGAATGTTACCGATTTGCAAAATGTACTAGCAGGTACTGGCAATTTAACAAAAACTTATATCGATGGCCTTGATGGAACATTGAAAGGATTTCACACCATCGAATTTTTATTGTGGGGAACCAATAGCAATAAGCAAATTGGTGATTTCACGAATCGCGAATTTGAATATCTAGTAGGGTGCACTGAAAGTTTACAAGGAGCCACATTACAACTGTACAATGCATGGCAAGCAAACGGACAAAATTTCGAGCAAATTTTATATGATGCTAATTCTTCGAATCCTTATTATCCTTCACAAAAAGCATCATTGCAAGAAGTCGTAAATGGCATGATTGCAATTTGCAATGAAGTGGCCAACGGAAAGTTATTTGAACCATTCTCTCAACAGGATATAACCTTAGAAGAATCACGCTTCAGTGTAAATTCAAAACAAGATTTTGCCGACAATATCAGAAGTGTTGAAAATCTTTATTTAGGTACATTTAACAGCGGAGGTAATGGAAAAGGTATCAGCACAATTATCGCTTCTAAAAATGCTAACCTTGATGCTCAAATCAAAGCCAAAATAACTTCATCGATCAATGCTATTATGGCTATCCAAGGCACTTTCACAAGTGCAATTACAAACGACCCTCAAGGAGTTCAAAATGCAATCGACGAAGTATCCGAATTGCAAACATTATTACAGCAAAATGTTTTAACTACTATTATTAATTTATAAGAGTTATGAAAAAATTTATTTTTCTCTTCCTTGCTTCTGCATTTTTATCTTCTTGTACGAAAGACGATAACGAAGCTGAATCGAATACATCTTCTATTGATATAAACAGCGGCGGAGCAACCACAACATTAAATTCTACAAGCTTAGCATTTGAAGATCCTTCTGCGAATTTAAATGCTGTTGAAACTGATCTACATGTCCGGGGAAACCTAGCCTTTGAAGCCACTTTCATTACGGCTCCTGCTACTAATAACCCCGGCTTAGGTCCGTTGTTTAATAATACAGGTTGTGCAGCATGCCATGTAAAAAATGGAAGAGCTCCCTACCCTACTTCTTCGAGTGATCTCGGCGGACTACTAATCCGTGTCAGCATGAATGGAACCGATCCACATGGTGGTCCTTTGGCATATCCAGGCTATGGCGGACAATTACAAAATCGTGCAGTCTTTGGCAAAGCTCCAGAGGCTGATGTTACATTAACCGAAGCACTACAAATAAAACAATTCCTGGATGGAACTTCTTATGAATTGAGAGAACCAATTATCAACTTGAGTAATCATTATACTCCATTAACATCGGGACCAATGCTCATCTCGCCTCGTATTGCTCCTCCAATTATTGGATTAGGATTATTGGAAGCGGTGAGTGAACAAACATTACTGGCTCTCGCCGATGAAAGTGATGCAAATGGTGATGGAATCAGTGGAAAATTAAATTATGTATGGGATGTTCAAGCAAATAGTATGAAGCCAGGAAAATTCGGATGGAAAGCAGGACAACCAAATCTTACGCAACAAGCTGCAGCAGCTTATGTAAATGATATGGGAATTACGAATCCTTTATTTACACACGAAAATAGTGTTGGTCAGCCACAAGACGATTTAACAGGCGACGATCCCGAAATCAATGCACAGACTCTTGAAGAAGCATCGTTCTATACTAAGTCGGTTGCTGTTCCTGCTCGTAGAAATACAACTAACAGCATAGTTATTGTAGGTGAAAATATTTTCAGAGCGGCGAAATGTAATGCATGCCACAGAGAAACAATTGTAACTTCTACACTCTCTGGAGTTCCATCTGTTAGCAATCAAATTATACATCCTTATACCGATCTATTATTGCATGATATGGGTGCGGGTTTGGCTGATAATCGTCCGGAATTTTCAGCAAATGGTACAGAATGGAGAACGGCACCATTATGGGGAATCGGATTAACGAGAGTGGTAAACGGACATAGCAATTTCTTGCATGATGGTAGGGCCAGAAACCTGATGGAAGCAATTATGTGGCACGGAGGCGAAGCAACAAATTCAGTGAACTATGTAAAAGCTTTATCGTCATCTCAACGTGAATCACTAATTAAATTCTTAGAATCATTGTAAAGTTGTATCTTCATATTCCCAAACCTTAATAATATGAAGATTGCATTTAAATATGGAATCCTGTTTTCATTGATGACGTTAACTTGGTTAACGCTCGAATATTTAGCAGGATTCCATTCTACCTTAATTAACTATCATCCGATAGTGACCAATTTTATTTTAATTCCCGCAATAATACTTTTCAGGAGAGCAATGTTGGAAATCAAAGCTTCAAGTAATGAACCTTTACCATTCAGATATTATTTCATTGAAGGATTAAAGATTTCGCTTATCATAACGATTTTGTCGCCGGTGGAGCAATACATTTTCAGTAACTATATTAATCCCAACTTTTTTCACGCTATGATCGAAAATGCAGTTGCCGGCAATCATGCATCAAGGGAACAAGCAGAAGCATATTTTAACTTCAACAACTATGTCACCGAATCATTAATCGGTGCTGCTTTCATGGGAATTTTATTCTCAGGAATCGGAGCTTGGCGAATGAGTAAAAGTAAGCCTTAACGTAGCAGTAAAAAGCTACCTCGCTTCACTCCTTTCTCTCCGTTTCGGAAAGTATAACGGCAGGCATAGCCGTAAACTCCAATCGGCGCATCAATACCGTCGAATTTGCCATCCCATCCCACGCTGATATTGTCAGAATTAAAAATCTGCTGTCCATATCGGTTGAAAATATTCATGCTGAAAGATGGTACATCTACGCCTTCTGCTTTAAAGAAATCGTTCACACCATCTTCGTCGGGGGTGAATGCTTTCGGCAACCATATATCAGTTCCGCAACCAAGTTCTAGTTTAACAGTATCGCGCTCGGTACAACCGGCAACATTCGTAACTGTTACCATATACGTAGAAGCGCTATCTACTACAATTGTTGAACTAGATTCGCCCGTATTCCATTGATAGTTTGCAAATATACCGGGCGTCAAATTCAACGATTGCCCAGGACAAATAAATCGATCTTCACCTAATTCAGGCAAGGGAAATGCATCCGGTCCATACTTTACTTCAAAAGGAATTGTTGCTTTGCAGTCATTCGTACCTCCTAAAACTGTTAATGCATACGTCCCTACTGGGATATGCTTAAGTGTATCGTCTTGACTTGATGATGGCAACCAAATTAATGTTGTACTCGCTGGACTAATTACTAACGCTGATGCATATCCGTCGTTTCCATCTTTACATGTAACATCACCAACTTGCAATTGCACATTGGGAAATGAAATTGTTTTAGTAACAACTACCGCTCCAATACAAGGATGAATAGTTGTTAGTTTGATATTATAGGTTCCTGCCTTAGTAAAAATATGATCGGCATTTATTCCTGTAATATAATTTCCAGAGGAACCAGCGTCGTCAAAATCCCATGAATATTGAGAAGGACATCCATCAGATGTTGCAGTAACGCTAAGCGATAAATCACCATTACAAACATTTTTGACATCAATAACTGGTTGAGGAGATTCGCCTATGTATAAACTATCAAAAGCAAACCCATCGTAGTCATTGCATGCAATGCCTGATCCGAAAGTGAATCGAAATTTAACTGAAGACTCGCCAGCTAAATCGGTAATGCAATGTGAAGCAGTAAGCCATTGTCCGCTGCCACTGCCACCTAAACATGAACCTTGTGTACTTTTCGTATTCCCCGACCAACCACTTTGAGGGTATGCCAATCCGCCGAGATTACCTATACTTCCGTTGTTATACCAATTTTTATTTCGGCAGTCTACAGGATCAGTAATACTACCCACATTTTGCCATGTAACCCCATTATCAAGGGTATATTGAAGATTAGCACCATCATACTGCCTTTCGGTATCCCAAAAAATCTTGAATTCGATATAGGGATTAACGAGTGAAGAAAAATCGAAACAGGGACTCGTTAAATAAGATTTTTCGCCACCAAAATAATTCGGGAAGGTTAATCCACCAGTAATCCAGCATTTACTACCGCTTCCGGCCTGAGTGATATTAGTTTTAAGTGGTTCCCCCCAAGCCCAGTCGATATTAAATCCTCCCGGTATCCATCCTCCATTATCAGATTCAAAATCTTGCAAATACGGAAAGGCATTGATACACTGACAGTTACCTCTACTTATCCCTCCTAAAAGGATCAGCAAGCTAATCACTAGTGTCTTTGTATTTAACAGATTATGAATGCGTTTCAACATCGGACATAAAAATACAAATTGAAACCACTCAAAAATGAAATAGTCCTTAAAAATGGCAAGCAAAATCCAAACCAATATTCATTTATGACCGATAAACGATATTCTGCTTATATTTACATCCAAACACAAAATCAGACCGCATGAAAAAATTGTTACTCAACATTTTTGCTACGGGTTTAGCTCTAGCAAGCATAACCACGGCGCAAGCTCAACGTTATTTAACGCCGGTATTCCCTTCGGCATCAAAAACGGCCAATGTAGTTTACGGAAATAACTATCAAGTATTAACAGGAACTCCAGTTGCTGTTGACTTGAAAATGGACGTATATCAACCTGCAGGAGCAGCAGATCCAGTTACTGAGCGTCCGCTAGTAATTGTTTTACACACAGGAAGCTTCCTTCCTCCAGTAGTAAACGGACAACCAACAGGAACAAAAGGTGACTCAACAATTGTACAAGCTTGTACAGACTTTGCTCGTAGAGGATATGTAGCTGCAGCAGTTGATTATCGTTTAGGATGGAATCCTGCGGCAACAGGAGCAGCAGGACAAGACATTCGCACAGGAACATTATTGAATGCCGTTTACCGTGCTATTCTTGATGCAAAAGCTTGCGTACGTTACTTCAGAAAAGATGTAGCTACGAATGGTAATTCATTCGGAATCGACACTAACAAAATCATCTTAGGAGGATTCGGAACAGGTGGATACATCGCTTTAGCTTATGCTACCCTTAACAACCCTGCAGAAATTTCATTAACGAAATTCTTAGCGAACACAACAAATGCATCTTATGGTTTTGTTGCGGGACAGAGTTATGTTAATCAAGCAGTATTAGGAGACTTTGAAGGATACGGTGGAATTGCAGGATATAACAATCCAAACAATAGCGTTGGATATACTTCTAACATTCAGTTTGTATTTAATGCTGGTGGTGCTATGGGTGACTCTTCATGGGTTGAGCCGGGTGATGCACCAATGGTAAACTTCCACGTTGTTGGCGATCCATTTGCTCCTTACGGAATTGGACCCGTTGTAGTTCCAACTACAGGTGATTTCGTTGTTGAAGTATCAGGAAGCCAAAGCGTAGCAGCCTTAGCTAACGCTGATGGAAATAACAACTGTATGATTAATGCAGGGTTTACTGATAACCTTACCACTTATGCAATGGCTAATACAGGAAACTTAGAAGGATTATATCCTTTCTATACTACTCCTGCACAACAAGCTGGTCCTTGGGAATGGTATGATTCAACAATCACTGTACTAACAGCTCAAGCTTTAGGATATCCAGCTTCAGCAGGTACTTCAGCTTACACTAACTCACTTTTAACTAACCCTGACATGTCGAAAGCAAAAGCAGTAGCTTATATCGATACTATCATGGGATATTTAAATCCTCGTGTAGTTTATTGCTTAGGATTAACTACAGGATTAAATACTGTTAGCAATCTTACAGCTAACGTAAACATTCAACCAAATCCTTCAGCTGATCGTACTGTAATTTCTGCAGATAAATTAGCAGGAGATATTCGCACAATTCGTGTATATGATATCATCGGAAACGAGGTTTACTCACAAGAAGGTATCAATGATGATCGTTTTACGTTAGAGCGCAACGGATTACAATCGGGCTTATACATTGTGAAAATGTCGTTCGATAAAGGTGAAGCTACAGGAAAGGTAGTTTTCAACTAATAAAACGGTTAATAAATAAAAGAAGGCGCTGCAAATATATTGTGGCGCCTTCTTACTTTTAGGATGCCAAACAAATGCCTCTGATGAAAAAAATAATCTTTCTTTTTCTCTTGATTCCTGTTCAGTTGTGGGCGCAAACTCAACAATTGAATTATGATGTCCTCATGAAAGATGAGAAAATCGGCACCATGAAAGTGCTTAAGATTACTCAAAAAGAACATGTCAGTTATACTATCGAAAGTACAATAACCGTTAATAAAATCGTTTCTATGTTGGTGGAATTTAAAAGCACTGCCGAATTCCACAGAGGAAAAATGATTAAGTCGTCGAATAAACAGATTATTAACGGAAAAGTACAAAATGATACGCGCACTTCGTGGGATGGAAATCAATATCAAATTTACACCTTAACAGGAAATAGTAAATTGAAGGAGAAATCAATTGATTATGATATTTGCATGTTATATTTCGATGAGCCGAATAAAAGAAAAAGAATTTATTCCGACACCTACGGAAAATGGATAAATATTAAGTCGTTCGACAACCACCAATACGACTTATTATTACCAGATAGTAAGCGAAGCACTTACACATTTAATTATGGCATTTGCAGCAGAGTTGAAA